>JAFKKO010000017.1 GCA_017305455.1 Hyphomicrobiales bacterium
AGTCGGAGGCGTTCGCGCTGTTCGAGGGCCTGATCGCGCATCTGCGCGAGGCGGTCACCGCGCAGCTGATGCGCGTCGAGATCGTGCCGCCGGAGGAGCAGCAGCCCGAGCTGCCGCAGATGGAAGCGCACAAGATGAACCCCAATACCGGCGAGGACGAGATGGCGTTCGCCGCCGCGTCGCTGGTGCCGGTGCCGCCGTCCGAGCGCGATCCGCAGAACCCGGCGACCTGGGGCAAGGTCGGCCGCAACGAGGATTGTCCCTGCGGCTCGGGCCGCAAGTTCAAGCATTGCCACGGCAAGCTGGCATGATGCGGCGATAGATGTCGCCGCGTTCGCGCGCGGCCGTTCAGTCAAAGAAAAACCGCCGGTTGCTGACCGGCGGTTTTTTGTTTGACCAGAACACAGGATCGTCCCGGCGCAGGCCGGGACCCATCCCCGCAGGTCTTTCAAGTCAGGATGATGCGGGCCTGCCATCCCCAATCATCCGGGACGACCAAGACGAAAATTCCATCGATGACGGAAAAGACGTCCTCAATCCTCATCCGTCGAGACGCGATGTCTTGCGACATCGCTCCTCAGGATGAGGCAACGGGCGTTTTGCTTTTAGCGGAAGGTCGACCAGCGATTGTCGAAGGTGTTCGACGGCACGGGGGGCTGCGCGCCGGCGATCGACTGCGGCGGTGTCGGCGCCGCGGCGGGCGCCGGAGCCGGGAACGGCGGTTTTTCGTTCGGCTGGGCCTGCGCCTGCCTGGGACGATCGAGCGGGATCACGCGCGGCGCGGCCGCAGCCGGCGTGGAGGCCTTCGCGGTCTGCACGCTCTTCGCCACCGGCTTCGACTTCGGCGCGGGCGCCGGCTTGGCGGCGCGCGCGGCGGTTTTCTGCTCCGGCGTCTCCCGGCGCAGGCCGACCTTGGCGGCGAGGCTGCTGAAGAAGCCGCCGCTCGACGCGGTCGGCGCTGCGGAGCTCGCTGCTGGTGCGGCCGGTTCAACCGGTTCAGCCGGTGTCACAAGATTGGCGGTGGTGACGCCTTCGGGCAGCCGCGGCGGATTGACGTGCGAGGGAATCGTGCCGGGCGCCGGGCCGTAGGATGAGACGGTGTAATCGGTGGCGTCGCTGGTGGCGATGGTCTGGGCTTCCGGCAGCTTGCTCGCGAACACCGGATGCATGCCGCCGTCGATGCCGGCGCGCGATTTCGCCGTCGGCGTGCCGCGCGAGATCAGTTCGGCGAACTTGCTCTGGTCGGTGCGTTCCTTGTCCTTGATCGCTTCGGCGATGTCGGCCGGCACGTCATAGGTCGGGCACTTCGCCGAGGCGTTGAACACCGGCGGACGGATGGCGTCCGCGGGCTTCTCGGCGCCGAACACGTATTTCTTCTCGCAGAAGTCGACCTTCGGTTCGAGCTTGGTGACCTCGAAATAGTCGTTGCCTTCCTTGATCATCTTCCAGAACGGCATGTTCGGATTGTCGCGATGGCGCGCCATGTTCTGCGGCGTCATGCGGAACGGATAGGCCTGCACCTGGAAGGAGGTCTGGCCGCCGAAGAACGATTCGCGGCCGAGCGAATAGATGTCCGAAATCTGTTCGTCGGTCATCGCGTAACAGCCGCGCGAGGAGCAGTCGCCGTGCACCATAAGCTGCGAGCCGGTGCGGCCCCAGGCTTTGTCATAGGCGTTGGGATAGCCCATGTTGAACGACAGATAATATGCCGAGCTCGGATTCATCTGCGCCGGCGTGATCGCATAGAAGCCTTCGGGCGCCTGGCGGTCGCCTTCGCGGATCTTCGGGCCGAGATCGCCGGACCAGCGGCAGATCGGATAGGTTTTCAGCAGCGCGAACCGGCCGCTGCGATCCTGCTTCCAGACCTCGAGTTCCGCTTCCTGCTTGAACAAGCGCACCAGCATCGGCGAGCTCTTGTCCATGTTCTTGGCTTCCATCTCCTTCAGGAGCTTTTCCGGAATCGGTTTGGAAGCCTTGGCGCCGGGCGAGAGGCCGTCGCCGTTGCAGCCGGACAGCACGAGGCCCGCCGCGAGAGCGGAGGAGAGCAGAAGCGCGCGAACGAGCGTGCGATGGACCAAGATAAAACTCCGCAGTTCGTCATCGCGCGAGCAAATGCAAAAGGCTGGCCGACGGGAACCAGAAACTCCGGATACTTTTAACTAATATCCTTAAAAGACCCCTTGTCGCAAGCTGACGGGGCTGGCGCATGTCTGCGGAATGGCGGCCATGGTCAAGAAATTGTTAACGATATCGATCATGAAAAAGCCACGATTGGCCGCGGCGCTGAGCTGTTGCGCGTGTCGTTTCCCGTGGCCGTCACAGCATGGAACAAGCGAAACGGATCAACCGAGCCGGCGGCCGATGTCGAGGAACTTCTGCCGGCGCTGATTGCGCACGGTGATCGGATCGAGATGGCGCAGTTCCTCGAACGCTTCGGCGATCGCTTCGCCGGTGCGGGCGATCATGGCCTCGGGATCGCGGTGCGCGCCGCCCGGCGGCTCGCCGAGGATGGTGTCGATCACGCCGAAGCGCGCCAGATCCTGCGCGGTGATCTTGAGGTTGGTCGCCGCCTCCTGCGCCTTGCCGGCGTCGCGCCACAGGATCGAGGCCGCGCCTTCCGGCGAGATCACGCTGTAGACGGCATGCTCCAGCATCAAGACGCGATTGGCGGTGGCGATGGCGATGGCGCCGCCGGAGCCGCCTTCGCCGAGAATTACCGCGACGTTCGGCACCGTGAGATTGAGGCAGGCTTCGGTGGAGCGCGCGATGGCTTCGGCCTGGCCGCGCTCTTCGGCGCCGATGCCGGGATAGGCGCCCGCGGTATCGACCAGCGACAGCACCGGAATGCCGAAACGATCGGCCATCTCCATCAGCCGCACCGCCTTGCGATAGCCCTCGGGCCGCGCCATGCCGAAATTGTGCTTGAGCCGGCTTTCGGTGGTCGAGCCTTTTTCCTGGCCGATCACGCAGACGCTTTCGCCGTGGAAGCGGCCGAAGCCGCCGACCAGCGCCTCGTCGTCGCCGAATTTGCGGTCGCCGGCGAGCGGGGTGAAATCGGTGATCAGGCTGGCGATGTAGTTGACGCAATGCGGACGCTGCGGATGGCGCGCGACCTGGGTCTTCTGCCACGGCGTCAGATTGGCATAGAGATCGTGCAGCGTCTGGCGCGCTTTGTCTTCAAGACGCGAGACTTCCTCGCCGATATCGCTGCCATTGGCCGCCAGCGCGCGCAACTCGTCCACCTTGGAATCGAGTTCGGCGATCGGCTTTTCAAAGTCGAGATAGCTGCGCATCAGGTCCGTCATGGGAAATC
>JAFKKO010000018.1 GCA_017305455.1 Hyphomicrobiales bacterium
CCGCCAGCGTCACGTCGGATTCCGAGATGCCGCCGACGCCCGCATGCAGGATGCGCGCGCCGACTTCCTCGGTGCCGAGCTTCTCCAGCGAGCCGATGATGGCTTCGAGCGAGCCCTGCACGTCCGCCTTCACGACCAGCGGGAATTCCTTGCGGCCGGCGGTCTTGAGCTGGCTCATCATCTGTTCGAGCGAGCCGCGCATGCCGGCGGACATCGCAGCCGACTTCTCGCGCTTCTTGTGCGCGCGATATTCGGTGACCTGACGCGCGCGCGCTTCGTTCTCGACCACCGCGAGGCGGTCGCCGGCTTCCGGCGGACCGTTGAAGCCGAGCACCTCGACCGGCACCGACGGGCCGGCTTCGGTCAGCGCCGCGCCCTGATCGGAGATCAGCGCACGAACGCGGCCCATCTCCGCGCCGGCGACGATGATGTCGCCGACCCGCAGGGTGCCGCGCTGGACCAGCACGGTGGCGACCGGGCCACGGCCGCGATCGAGCTTGGCTTCGATCACGGTGCCTTCGGCCGGACGGTCCGGGTTCGTCTTCAGTTCAAGCAGTTCGGCCTGCAGCGCGATCATTTCGAGCAGCTTGTCGAGATTGATCTTGTTCTTGGCCGACACCTCGACGTCGACGACATCGCCGCCGAAGGATTCGACCTGCACTTCGTGCTGCAACAGTTCGGTGCGCACGCGCTCGGGCTTGGCCTCCGGCTTGTCGATCTTGTTGATCGCAACGATGATCGGCACCCGCGCCGCCTTGGCGTGGTTGATCGCCTCGATGGTCTGCGGCATCACGCCGTCATCCGCCGCAACGACCAGCACGACGATATCGGTGACCTTGGCGCCGCGGGCGCGCATCGCGGTGAACGCGGCGTGGCCGGGCGTGTCGATGAAGGTGATTTTCTTGCCGCTTTCGGGCGAGGTCACCTGATAGGCGCCGATATGCTGGGTGATGCCGCCGGCTTCGCCAGAAACCACGTTGGCGTGGCGCAGCGCGTCGAGCAGCGAGGTCTTGCCGTGGTCGACATGGCCCATCACGGTCACGACCGGCGGGCGCGGCGCGGTGTCGGAGGCGTGATCCTCGGCAACGTCGAACAGGCCTTCTTCCACGTCGCTCGCCGCGACGCGCTTGACGGAGTGGCCTAGTTCCTCGGCGATAAGCTGCGCGGTATCGGCATCGACCACGTCGGTGATCTTGTGCATCGCGCCCTGCTTCATCAGCATGCGGATCACGTCCACCGCGCGCTCGGCCATGCGGTTGGCGAGCTCCTGAATGGTGATGGCTTCAGGAATGATCACTTCGCGAATGAGCTTTTCCTTCGGCTCGTTCGACTGATGTCCTTTCATCAGGCGCTGGGTGCGGCGACGGAACGAGGCGATCGAGCGCTCGCGCACGTCGTCGGCGTTGAGCGCGGTCGAGAGCGTAAGACGGCCGCGCTGCTTGGCCGGCGCGGGCTTCGCCGTGGTCTTCGGCGCGGCGACGGGCCGTGCGGGACCACCGCCCGGACGGCGCACCATGCGCGGCGCTTCGTCTTCGTCGGAGCCGTCAGCGGCAACCGGCGCCGGACGCGCCGGCGTGGCGGCGCGCTCGACCTTCGCCTTGGCCTCTTCGCCGAAGCGCTTCTTGGCTTCGCGTTCGGCCTTGGCCTTGGCTTCTTCCTCGGCACGGTGACGCTCTTCCTCGGCCTTCCTGCGGGCCTCGGCGGCTTCACGCTCCTGCTGTTCTTTGAATTCCTTGGTGTTGCGGCGCGCGGCTTCCGCCTCGGCGGCGCGGCGTTCCTCTTCCTCGCGAATCCGGGCATCGGCCAGCGCGTGGGCGCGCGCGCTCTGCTCGTCTTCGGTCAGGGTCCGCAGCACGACGCCGGAGGGGCGCGCGGCAGGACGGGCGGCGCCGGGCGCGGGACGTCCCGCCGCGGGCTGCTGCTGCTGGGTCGGTGCTGCGGGCGCGGCGGTCTCGACGGCCGGGACCGGCTCGCCACTCAGGCGGCGCTTGGTCTTCTTCTCCACCACCACCGATTTGGTTCGGCCATGGCTGAAGCTCTGGCGCACCACGCCGGTCTCTGTCCGCGGCTTCAGCGACAGAGTCTTGGTCCCGACGCTCAGCGTCTTGTCGCCAGGGTTCTTGGTATCAGCCATTCAACAGTTCCACTCTCGCCGCGATCGTAGCGGCGGATTGCCGATAACGGTCAAGCGTTTGACAACGGGTCAGAAAAGTTCGGGTCGCCGGACCTGCAAGCAGGGCAGCATGTATCACATTTGACCGGCCTAGCGCCAAATCCAATTCGTCGCCGGTGAGAGCATTTATGACCGGAAAATCCGCAGAATCGGCGTTTTGCCCCCTGGTCCAGGCCTGCCAGAGGGCGTCGAGCTTACGGATTCCGTCGGCCGCGCCGTCGCTGGCATGGATCAGGGCCACCGCCTGACCGGCCGCGATGGCGGATTCCACCTTGGCAAAGCCCGTCACCACCTGGCCGGCCTTGCCGACCATGGCCAGCGCCTCGCCGGCGCTGCGCGCCAGCAAAGCCGCAATGTCGGCGGCCAGCGTGGGGGTGGTTTTCACCCCGCATTTGAAGCCCTTGGCGAACAGTCCGCGCTGCGCCGCCTCGGCCACCGCGGTCTGCGACAGCGACACCCACAGCCCGCGCCCCGGCAGCTTGCGCTTGATGTCCGGCACGACCTCGCCCGTGGGCGAGAGCACGAACCGGATCAGGTCATCGACCGGCTTGACCTGCCGCGTGACGACGCACAGCCGCTCGGTCCCCGGTTTGGTCCGGGGGCCGCGATCGAGGTCCGCTTGATCGGCGAATGCGAGCATCAAAAGGCATGATCCTTATGCCGGGTGGGTTTCGGCCGCTGCCTCGCCCTCGGCGGGCTTGTGCAGGTCGGCTTCGGTGATCCAGCCGGCGACGACGCGCGCCTGCATGATCAAAGTTTCGGCGTCCTCGCGCGAGATGTCGCCCGCATCGAGAATGCCCGGCTGCTTGACGGCTTCGCCGTCCTTGCGCTCGGTCCAGCCGACCAGATCGTCGGTGGCGCAACCGGCGAGATCCTCGACGGTCTTGATGTCGTTCTCGCCGAACTTCACCAGCATCTTCGAAGTGACGCCAGGCACGGTCTTCAGCGCGTCCTCGACGCCGAGCTCCTTGCGGCGGGTCTCGAACTGAGCTTCGAGCTGTTCGAGATATTCGCGCGCGCGGCTCTGCAATTCGTTGGCGGTTTCCTCGTCGAAACCTTCGATGCCCGCCAGTTCCCGCACATCGACCAGCGAGAGTTCCTCGACCGAGGAGAAGCCCTCGGAGGCGAGCAACTGGCCCACCACCTCGTCGACATTGAGCGCTTCCATGAAGACGCGGGTCGAGTTCTCGAAGTCGGCCTGACGGCGCTCCGATTCCTCCTGCTCGGTCAGGATGTCGATGTCCCAGCCGGTGAGCTGCGAGGCCAGACGCACGTTCTGGCCACGGCGGCCGATCGCAAGGGAGAGTTGGGTATCGGGGACCACAACTTCAATACGCTCGCGGTCTTCGTCGATCACCACCTTGGAGACTTCGGCCGGCGCCAGGCCGTTGACCACGAAGGTCGCGATGTCGGGCGACCACGGAATGATGTCGATCTTCTCGCCCTGCAGCTCGTTGACCACCGCCTGCACGCGCGAGCCGCGCATGCCGACGCAGGCGCCGACCGGATCGACCGAGGAATCGCGGGAAATCACCCCGATCTTGGCGCGCGAGCCCGGATCGCGGGCCACTGCCTTGATCTCGACGATGCCGTCGTAGATTTCCGGCACTTCCTGCGCGAACAGCTTCGCCATGAACTGCGGATGGGTGCGCGAGAGGAAAATCTGCGGGCCGCGGGTCTCGCGCCGCACGTCGAAGATATAGGCGCGGACGCGGTCGCCGTTGCGGAACAGTTCGCGCGGCAGCATTTCGTCACGGCGGATGATGGCTTCGCCGCGGCCCAGATCGACGATCACGCTGCCGTATTCGACGCGCTTGACCACGCCGTTGACGATCTCGCCGATGCGGTCCTTGAATTCCTGATACTGACGGTCGCGCTCGGCCTCGCGCACCTTCTGCACGATCACCTGCTTGGCGGACTGCGCCGCGATGCGGCCGTATTCCAGCGGCGGCAGCGTATCGGCGATGGTGTCGCCGACCTGCGCGGTCGGGTTGGCGCGCTGCGCGTCCTGCAGCGAGATCTGGTTGGAGGCGTTCTCCACCTGCTCGACCACCAGCATGTGGCGGGTGAGCTGGAGCTGGCCGGTCTTGGGATGGATCTCGGCATGCACGTCGGTCTCGCTGCCGTAACGGGCGCGGGCCGCCTTGGCGATGGCGTCTTCCATCGCCGCGATCACGATCGAACGGTCGATCGATTTCTCGCGCGCGACGGCATCGGCGATCTGCAGCAGTTCGAGTCGGTTGGCGCTGACAGCGGCCATGGCTTAGTCTCCTTGGTGAGGATCGTTGGTGGCTGCACGCTTCTTGCGGTCGGCGGCGAGCCGGTGGGCCTTGGTGTTTTTCGGCGCCGGTTTGGCCGCCGCCTTGTTCTTGGGTTTTTGACTCTTCGAAAGATCGCGCTCCGCCCGCGCCTTTTTGGCATGCGGCGGCGGCGACGGCAGGACGCCGGCGTTTTCGAGTTGCGCGCGCTCGGCGTCGCGGCCGCGGCGCATGGATTCGGCGATTAATTCGTTGGTCAGAACGAGATTGGCACTTGCGATGTCCGCGAGCGGCAAGCTGACATCCGCTTCCTGCGCGCCCTTGTGGTCCTTTGCGTCGTCGCGCGTCACACGCACGAGACTGTCTTCGATGCCCCGCAGTGTGCCGCGGAAGCGCTTGCGGCCCTCGTGTGGCGTGGCCATTTCGATTTTTACGAGATGGCCGATGTAGCGTTCGAAATCCGAGCGCCGCACCAGCGGACGGTCGATGCCCGGCGAGGAAATTTCCAGCCGGTAGGCGCGCTCGATCGGATCAGCGATATCCATCACCGGCGACAGCGCTTTCGAGATCGCCTCGCAATCGTCGATCAGCATGGTGCCGTCGGGCCGCTCGGCCATGATCTGCACGGTGCAGCCGGCCTCGCCGGAAATCCTGATGCGCACCAGACGATAGCCGAGCCCTTCCAGCACGGGCGCCGCGACCGCAGCCACGCGCGCGCCGACACCCGGCTCGACGACCAGGCGCGGTTCGTCCAGCAAGGCGGTGTGATCGGCAGGAGCGACGTGATCGGTCATGGCAACGGTCAAGATCTGGTCCAATGATCCGGCAACTGCAGGCGGCTGCGGCGTGTCCGTCGCTG
>JAFKKO010000032.1 GCA_017305455.1 Hyphomicrobiales bacterium
TGACGTAGTAGGTCTCCTGCAGCACGCGGTCGACGCCCGCATTGGCGAGCACCACACCGGTGACGCCGCCGACGGTGAACACGAAGATGAACCCGATCGCCCAGATCATCGGCGCGCGGAACTCGATCGAGCCGCCCCACATCGTCGCGATCCAGGAGAAGATCTTCACGCCGGTCGGCACCGCGATCACCATGGTCGCCGCGACGAAGTAGGCCTGCGCCGACGACGACATGCCGACAGTGTACATGTGGTGCGCCCACACCACGAAGCCGATGCCGCCGATCGCGACCATCGCGTAGGCCATGCCGAGATAGCCGAACACCGGCTTCTTGGAGAAGGTCGAGACGATCTGGCTGATAATGCCGAAGCCCGGCAGGATCAGGATGTAAACTTCGGGATGACCGAAGAACCAGAACAGATGCTGGAATAGCACTGGATCGCCGCCGCCTTCCGCAGAGAAGAAGGTGGTGCCGAAGTTACGGTCGGTCAGCAGCATGGTGATGGCGCCGGCCAGAACGGGCAGCGACAGCAGCAGCAGGAACACGGTGACGAGGATCGACCACACGAACAGCGGCATCTTGTGCAGGGTCATGCCCGGCGCGCGCATGTTGAAGATCGTGGTGATGAAGTTGATCGCACCAAGGATCGAGGACGCACCGGCCAGATGCATCGACAGGATGACGAAGTCCACCGCCGGGCCCGGATGACCCGAAGTCGATAGCGGCGCGTACATCGTCCAGCCGGTGCCGGCGCCGAGCCCGCCCGGCTCGCCTTCCACGAACGCCGACAGCAGCAGCAGGCTGAGCGAAGCCGGCAGCAGCCAGAACGAGATGTTGTTCATGCGCGGGAACGCCATGTCCGGCGCGCCGATCATCAGCGGCACGAACCAGTTGCCGAAGCCGCCGATCATTGCCGGCATCACCATGAAGAAGATCATGATGAGACCGTGGTTGGACACGAACACGTTGTAGGTGTGCGCCTCGTGGAAGAACTGCACGCCCGGATGCATCAACTCCATGCGGATGGCGACCGACATCAGGCCGCCGATGATGCCCGAAACCAGCGCGAAGATAAGGTACATCGTGCCGATGTCCTTATGGTTCGTCGAATACAGATAACGGCGCCAGCCCGTCGGGTGGTCATGCGCATGATCGTCATGAGCATGATCGGCTGGGGAATGAGTTGCAGCGTTGGTAGCCATTTTCTAAATCCTCTGAACTTCGCAGTTCGAACCTTTTGGCGTTCGCGCGATGCGCGCCGGCCGCTTAGCGCGCGGCCGTCTCAAGTGATGCGAAAGAGTTCGCCGGCGCAGATGCGAACTTTTTCTTGGCGTCCTCGATCCAGGAGGCGAATTCCTGATCGCTGACGACGCGGACCGCGATCGGCATGAAGGCGTGATCCTTGCCGCACAACTCGGAGCACTGGCCGTAGAACATGCCTTCCTTGGTGGCCTTGAACCAAGTCTCGTTCAGGCGGCCGGGGATCGCGTCGATCTTAATGCCGAAAGACGGCACCGCGAAGGAGTGGATGACGTCGGCGCCGGTGACCTGGACACGCACCACCTTGTTCACCGGAACCACGATCTCATTGTCCACCGCGAGCAGGCGCGGCTGCTTGTCGGTCGCCATCAAGGAATCGAATTCGAACTTGCCGTGATCCGGATAAGAATAGGTCCAGTACCACTGCTTGCCGGTCGCCTTGATCGTGAGGTCCGATTTCGGAATGTCGAGCTGCTCGAACAGCAGGCGGAACGACGGCACCGCGATCGCGACCAGGATCAGGACCGGCACGATGGTCCAGATCACCTCGATCAGCGTGTTGTGGGTGGTCTTGGAGGGAACCGGGTTGGCCTTGGCGTTGAATTTGACCATGACCACGACCAGCAGAATCATCACGAAAATGGTGATCGAGCTGATGATCCAGAGCAGAAAATTGTGCACCCAGTTGACGCTGTCCATCACTGGCGTTGCGGATTGCTGGAGCGAGTACTCCCAGGGCGTCGGCTGCCCCATTCCGGCAAAAGCGGCTCCTGCCGCGATCAACACGCCTGCGCCGACCGCAAATCCCAAAATCCGGCGGCTCATCCGGCCGTTCGACATCTTCATGCCGCTCACGCTCCCTATATGTCCCCCCAGCAATCCGCTCTCGGCGGATCCTGGCCTTCATCCCCGCGCCACTCCGCTCCAGCCCTGTCAGACCAGTTAGAACGCGTCGAATTGCTATTTCTCAAATCATAATTCCACGCGTCCCGCAATGCATGTAATGAGTGGTCATGTTTGCAGGAAACCTCGGTTGGAACGGCGGAAAAACCACCGTCCTATCGGGCGGACAAATGCTTGACATGAGGATTGCCGGATGTACCCACAGGCGGGACACGCCAGCGGCGGGGCCGATTCGCGGGGCCTGCCGGTTACGGTCCGCCAAAAGGCCGCCTTCAAGAGGCCGACATTGCCGTTCAGTGCGCTTCGCGGCTGATATGATCGAGGGATCAATGACGCATTGTGAGGATCTGAACCGTAAGATGGCCAGGGCAGCCGCGACACTCTTGCGCACAATGTCGGCGTTTTCCGGCAAATCGGGCGCGATTTGGGGGATTTTCGCTGCGGTTGTCGTGCTTTTGGCCGCGCCGACGCCGGCCGCGCAGGCGCAGGGCGCCGTCAAGGCGGTGTACGGCGACTGGCAGATCCGTTGCGACACGCCGGCCGGCGCCCAGAACGAGCAATGCGCCCTGATTCAGAGCGTGGTGGCGGAGGATCGTTCCAACGCCGGCCTGACCGTCATCATTCTCAAGACCGCCGACCAGAAAAGCAAGCTGATGCGCGTGGTTGCGCCGCTTGGCGTGCTGCTGCCCTCCGGCCTCGGGCTCAAACTGGACGACAAGGATGTCGGCCGCGCCGGCTTCGTGCGCTGCCTGCCCAATGGCTGCGTCGCGGAAATCGTGATGGACGATTCGCTGCTCGGCCAGCTCCGCAGCGCCAAAACCGCGACTTTCATCATCTTCGAGACCCCGGAGGAAGGCATCGGCTTTCCGCTCAGCCTCAAGGGGCTCGGCGACGGCTACGACAAACTGCCGTAAGCGCGGCGCGTGCGGTTTCACAAACCCGCACCCTCGCCCTTCGGCACAATCGTGCCTATGTTCCGGATCAGGATGGGCGCCGCCCGCATGTTTCCGGAGTTTCCATGAGCAATCCGTCACCCGAGCAACCCGCGCCCACCTCTCTGATCGATCGGGCGGGCCTCGACCGCGACGATGTCCGCAGGCAGATCATCCGCGGGCTCGATGGCGCCGATGACGGCGAACTGTTTCTCGAATATCGCCAGTCGGAAGGGCTGGTGTTCGACAATGGCCGGCTCAAGCAGGCGACCTACGACACCGCGCAGGGATTCGGCCTGCGTGCAGTGAAAAACGACGCGGTCGGCTATGCCCATTCCTCTGACGTCTCGTTGCCGGCGCTGATTCGCGCCGCCGACGCGGTGCATGCGGTGCGCGGCGGCTATGCTGGCAACTTCGCCGCGGCGCCGGCCCACACCAATGTGCGGCTCTATGGCGACGAGAATCCGCTCGACGGTCCGGCATTCGAGACCAAAATCAAGCTGCTTGCCGAAATCGACGCCTATGTGCGCGCGAAAGACCCGCGCGTGCGGCAGGTCTCGGTCAGTCTCGGCGCCAGCTGGCAGGTTGTCGAGATCCTGCGCCCCGACGGCGAGAGCTATCGCGACATCCGCCCGCTGGTGCGCATCAACGTCTCCGTTGTCGCCGGCTCCGGCGATCGTCAGGAGACCGGCAGCCACGGCTATGGCGGCCGCGAAGGCTATGCCCGCTTCATCGAAACCCAGGCGTGGCGCTCGGCCGCCGACGGCGCGATCCGTCAGGCGATGGTCAATCTGGACTCGGTGCCGGCCCCTGCCGGCGAGATGGACGTGGTGCTCGGCCCCGGCTGGCCCGGCGTGATGCTGCATGAAGCGGTCGGCCACGGGCTCGAAGGCGACTTCAACCGCAAGCAGACTTCGGCGTTTGCAGGCCTGATGGGTCAGCAGGTCGCGGCAAAAGGCGTGACCGTGGTCGATGACGGCACCATCGCGGCGCGGCGCGGTTCGCTGTCGATCGACGACGAAGGCACGCCGACCAACAAGACCGTACTGATCGAGGACGGCGTTCTCGTCGGCTACATGCAGGACCGCCAAAACGCGCGGCTGATGAACATGAAGCCGACCGGCAACGGCCGGCGCGAGAGCTACGCGCATGTGCCGATGCCGCGCATGACCAACACCTACATGCTCGCGGGCGAGCGCGATCCGGCGGAGATTCTGGCGTCGGTGAAGAACGGCATCTACGCCGCCAATTTCGGCGGCGGCCAGGTCGATATCACCTCGGGCAAATACGTGTTCCAGTGCACCGAGGCCTACCGTATCGAGAACGGCAGGCTCGGCGCGCCGCTGAAAGGCGCGATGCTGATCGGCAACGGGCCGACCGATTTGCATCGCATCACCATGATCGGCAACGATCTCGAACTCGACGCCGGCATCGGCACCTGCGGCAAGAACGGACAGGGCGTGCCGGTCGGCGTCGGCCAGCCGACGCTGCGCATGGACCGTATCACGGTCGGAGGCACCGGCGCATGAGCGAACAACGCCCCGCCAGCAAGGCCGCGCCACGATCATGGTCGCGCGCGATCGCCGAAGTGATCGCGGCCTTCGCCATCGTGATGGCGGCGAAAGGCGCGCTGGCCGAGCCGTTCTACGTACCTTCAGGCTCGATGGAGCCGACGCTTCTGATCGGCGATGCGCTGCTCGCGACGAAATATCCCTATGGCTACGGCACCGCCTCGCTGCCGATCAATGTCGCGCTGCCGGAAAGCGGACGCATCTTCGGCAAACTGCCGGCGCGCGGCGACGTCGTGGTGTTTCGCTGGCCCGGCGATACATCGCAGGCATGGGTGAAGCGCGTCGTCGGATTGCCCGGCGATCATGTGCAGATGCGCAGCGGCCGTCTCTTCATCAACGGCGAAGCGGTCGGCCTGCGCGCCGACGGTTATGGCGACGCCGAGGACGGCGAAGGCCATCTCACGCCGGCCGCGCGTTATATCGAGACGCTGCCCGGCGGACGCACCCACACCATCTTCAAGCTGCGCACCCATGGCGTGCTCGACAACACGGCGGATGTCGTCGTGCCCGCCGGAAAACTGTTCGTGCTCGGCGACAATCGTGACAATTCGGCCGACAGCCGCGTGCCGGTGGCGGAAGGCGGCGTCGGCCTGTTGCCGGTCGACGATCTGGTCGGCCGGGTCGACACCATCGTCGGCTCATGGGACATCGCGGTCAAACGGCAGCCGGTATGGACCTGGCTGTCGGGACTGCGGCTGGCGCGCTCGTTCAGCGCGGTGCAGTGATTTCACGCCACATGAAATCACAATGAACTGCCTATTAAACCAACATTACATTTAATATCAGCGCACCACGCCCGAGATGAAGCCCGGCTTGCGGCGCGGCGGCTTGATGTGGTCCTTCAAAAAGCAGCGCGCCTCGCGTCCGGCGTATCCCGGACGCGCATAGGTCCATGCCCGGCACCGGTTGTCGGCCTCGCACACCGCCTTGCAATGATCGCCCTGCCCGTCCGGCGGCACCGTGACGCTGCCATAGTCGCCGCCATAGCGATCGGTCGCGATCTCGACCCGCCGGTTGCGCGTCTCGAGGACGCCGGCGCCGCGCACGCCGGAGACGCAGCAATTGTTCGCCTCGCGCGGCGGCACCACATTCTTGAGCCAGCACAGCGCGCCTTCGCTGTTCGGGACCGGATAGCTGAAGCTCCACGCCCGGCATTTCTTGTCGCGCTCGCAGGTCAGCGCGCACACCGCCGGATCGCCGGACGGCACCTTGGAGTGGGCATAGTCGCCGCCGGGCCGGTCGAAATTCGCCTGCGCGAAAGCGGACGACGGGAGCGCGGCGCAGATCAGGATCAGCGTCAGCAGCGCGCCGATCGATGTCCGCACCGCAAACAAAAAATGCCGGTCGCGCGACACAGGGCCGGACCGCGCCCGACCGCACGCGGCCTGACCCAACACGAACGGCGGGATGCGATGTCCGGTCATACAAAATGTCCAGTGATTCCAATGCAAATGCAGAACAGCCGGGCGCCATCCGCATTCAAGCGGTGGCTTCCTGTATGGCAGATGAACGGCGGGTGAATACGGAACAAGTTTGCTTGATGACGGCGCGTTGCAACCAGCGCCGCGAACGATGCGCGCTCTACATCGCGTAGTCGGTATAGACCGGCGCAATGGATCCGGCCCATTCGCCATTGAATTTGGCGAGCATGATCTCGGCCTGGGTGCGGCCTTCGGCGGCGAGACGATCGAGCGGGTCGAGGAAGTGGGTCTCATCGCGGCCGAAATAATCGAAGCGCGCGCGGCGCTCCAATCCGGCGCGCGCCAGCGCCAGACACTCGCGCGCGACCTCGAGCACGGAACGGTTGCCGATCATCGCCTTGAGGCCGAGCCGCGGCACCGCATCGCGCATCTCCTGCCGCTCCTGCGCGCTCCAGTGTTTGACGATCTCCCACGCCGCATCGAGGCTGACATCGTCATAGAGAAGGCCGGCCCAGAACGCGGGCAGCGCCGGCAACAGGCCGAGCGGCACGCCGTCGGCGCCGCGCATCTCCAGATAACGCTTGAGCCGCACCTCGGGGAAAATCGTCGACAGATGATTGGCCCAGTCCGACAGCGTCGGACGCTCGCCCTTCAAGTGATCGTTGCGACCCGCGAACAAATCGCGGAACGAGGAGCCGGCGACATCGATATAGCTCTCGCCGCGCTTGACGAAATACATCGGCACGTCGAGCGCGTAATCGACCCAGCGCTCGAAACCCATGCCGTCCTCGAACGCCCAGGGAATCATCCCAGCGCGCGCATTGTCGGTGTCGCGCCAGATTTCGGAGCGGAACGATACAAAGCCGTTCGGCTTGCCTTCGGTGAACGGCGAGTTGGCGAACAACGCGGTCGCGACCGGTTGCAGCGCCACCGAGACCCGCAACTTCTTGACCATGTCGGCTTCGGAACAGAAATCGAGATTGGCCTGCACGGTGCAGGTCCGGTACATCATGTCGAGGCCGTAGCTGCCGACCTTCGGCATATACTGCGTCATGATGCGGTAGCGGCCTTTCGGCATCACCGGAATCTGCGCGCGCGACCATGACGGCGTCATGCCGAGGCCGAGAAAGCCGATGCCGAGGGGCGCTGCGATCTCGCGCACCTGCGCCAGATGCGCCATCAGTTCGGAGGCGGTCTGATGGATGGTCTCGAGCGGCGCGCCGGACAGTTCGAACTGTCCGCCCGGCTCCAGCGAAATCGCGCCGCCGCCGGTGACGTCATAAAGACCGATGATGTTGCCGTTCTCCATGATCGGCTCCCAGCCGAGCAGGAGCTTCATGCCTTCGAGCAGCGCGCCGATGCCGCGCGGGCCCTCGTAAGGCACCGGATCGTGACCTTTGAGCGTGAACGGCGTCTTCTCATGTTCGGTGCCGATGCGGAAATCCGCTTTCGGCTTCACCCCCGCTTCGAGCCACGCGACGAGTTCGTCGCGCGACTGCAGCGGCGTCATATCGATCTGGTCACGCGCCATGAGATGTCCGGATAAAGCAAGCAGCGATCCGCGCGCGTTGCGCGGCGCAACGGGCGAATGAACCCGTAAATGGAAGAAATGAAGAAAATCTCATCGCGGCGAACCTGAGTCCCGGCACAGAGTATCCGTGGCGTCCTTCGCCACGCCGGAGCCTCCGCAGCAGCCAAGCCGGTCGAGCAGCGCGCACAGATGCGCGGCGTCGGTATCCGACAGTTTCGAGCCGATATGACGCTCGATCGCCGAAGAATAAGAATACCACATCTTCTTCTGCAGCTCGCGCCCCTCTTCGGTGATGGCGACGAACAGGCCGCGCTTGTCCTTCTCGCAGTCGCGGCGCACCGCCAGCTTTTCATCGACCAGCCGGTCGATCAGGCGCGAGGTCGAATATTGCGGCAGCAGCATCTGCTTTTCGAGTTCGACCGGACGCAGTTCGCCGCCCGGCGCGCGCGACAGCTCCAAGAGCGCGTCGTACCAGGCCAGCGGCGGAAAGCCCGCCCGCTTCAGATCCTGCTCCACGGCGTCGAGCACGCGGCTTTGCACCCGCATCAGGCGGATCCATGCCTCGGTCGCTTCCGTTGAGGGCCTGCGCTTCATGCCGATATCCAGAACGCTCACAATTCGTTTACATGCAATTGCATTTACATTGACGGCTTCATGCAACTGCATTTAAAGAGCCTCGTCCGGCTTGCCAAGATGCTGTTTCTCTAAAGCACAGGAAGGAAATGCCATGAAACTTTATTATTCGCCCGGCGCGTGCTCGCTTTCGCCCCATATCGCGCTGCACGAGGCGGGCCTTGCCCATGATCTCGTCAAGGTCGATCTGCGCGCCAAGACGCTGGCCGACGGCAGCGACTTCACCAAGGTCAATCCGAAAGGCCAGGTGCCGGCGCTGGTGCTCGACAATGGCGAGGTGCTGACCGAGGGACCGGCGGTGGTGCAGTGGATCGCCGACCAGGTACCCGGCAAGGGCCTTGCGCCCGCCAACGGCACGCCGGAACGCTACCGGCTGCAGGAATGGCTCAATTTCATCAGCACCGACCTGCACAAGAGCTTCGGTCCGCTGTTCAATCCGGCGATGCCCGAAGAGGCCAAGGCGATCTTTCGCAACATGATCATGGCCAAGCTGAAGCTGGTCGATCAGGCGCTGGCCGGCAAGGATTATCTGATGGGCAAGGGCTTCACCGTGGCGGACGGCTACCTGTTCACCCTGCTGACCTGGGCCGAGATGATGAAGTTCGACCTCTCGGGCCTCTCCAACGTCACCGCCTTCAAGGCCCGCGTCGCGGCGCGCCCCGCGGTGCAGGCGGCGCTGCGGGCCGAGGCCGCCAGGCCGCCTGAGCGCCGTCCGCATGAAGCTTGAGCGCGGCGGCGAGCTCATTCCGCCACGCTGAGGCAGCCCTCCGCGTCGGTCCCCCAATTGCGCGGAGGGCCTGCTCTCCGATCCTCGTGGTGAGAAGCGAGGCACAGCCTCGCGTCTCGAACCTGAGGCCGGTTGCCCTCATAGGTTTGATCCTTCGCGGCGCATTGCCGCGCAATGCTCCTCAGGATGAGGATCAGATTCCACCCGTCCCTTCCTCCACCTTCCCGCATGCGGGGAGAGGGAGGACGCGCCCTGCGCCAAATCGCGCCGCCGCCGCATTTTCCGCAGCGCACAGCTGCTTCTTAACCCGTTGTTTACCCTAACGCGAAAAAGTCACCCTGAAAGTAGACCGCCTGCGTCGCAAATTCGTTCGTTCCTTCAATGCGACGCGGGAGGGGCAGGTGCTGCGGCGAGAGCCCAAGCGCCGGACACCGGACCAGGGCATGACATCGCGGCTATCGTCGAGCGTTGAAGGGATCGAATCCTCCGTCAGGGAGCGGGCGGAAGCCGCCGCCCGCCGTGCCGGCCTGTCGCTCAACGACTGGATGGAAACCGTCGGCATGACGGCCACCGGGCCGCAGCCCTCCGGCAGCGCCGCGCAGGACATCGCCGAGATTCACAACCGCCTCAACGCCATCACCCGCCAGATCGAGCAGATGACGGCGCCGCCCGCCGCGCGCGGCGACGCCGGCGTCGCCCGCCAGCTCAACGACGCGATTTCGCGGCTCGACGCCCGGCTGTCGCAGATGTCGCGCCCGCCCGAGCCGCGCCCGGCGTCGCCGAACGGGACGCCGCTGCCGCCGGTGGATTTCTCGATCGCGGAGATCGTCGCGCGGCAGGGCCAGTTGAGCGGTCCCACCGGCGCGCCCTCCGGCAACGCCGCGCCTTTCAACGGCAACGGCTCCTTCCACAATCACCCGCCGCATCTGCCGCCGCAGATGACCGCGCCGCTCGCCCCGGCGCAGCCGGACCTGACCCAGTTCGAGCGGCAACTGTCGAACATCACCAGCCAGATCGAGGCGCTGCATCGCCGTCCCGATCCGGCCGAACAGGTGATCGCCGCGTTCCGCGGCGAACTCTCCACAATCCGAGCCGCGATCACCGAGGCGCTGCCGCGCCGCGCCATCGAATCGCTGGAGAACGAGATCCGCTCGCTCGGACGGCGCATCGACGAGACCCATCAGCACGGCGTCGACGGCAACGCGCTCGCCAGCATCGAGCGCGCGTTGTCCGAGCTGCGCAACGAACTGCGCTCGCTGACGCCGGCCGAGCAACTCGCCGGCTTCGACGAGGCGATCCGCAATCTCGGCGGCAAGGTCGACGCCATCGTGCGCGCGAACGACGATCCGCGCACGATGCAGCAGCTCAACGACGCGATCGCGGCGCTGAAGTCCATCGTCGCCAACATCGCCTCGGGCGAGGCGCTGGCGCAGCTCTCCGACAATCTGCGCACGCTGTCGGCGAAGGTCGACCAGCTCACCCGCCACGCCGGCAACGACGACACCCTCGCCGCGCTGGAGCAGCGCATCGCGGTGCTGACCTCGGCGCTGGAGCAGCGCGAACGCCCGGCCGCCGCCGATTCCAGCTATTTCGACAATGCGGTGCGCACCATCTCCGACCGGCTCGACAATCTGCAGGTCGGCCATGACGGCTCGGCCGCGCTCGGCCATGTCGAACAGCGCATCGCCCATCTGATCGAGCGCATCGAGGCCACGCAAAGCGCGCCCGCCCCGCTCGGCCATGTCGAGGACGGGCTGTCACAGATCCTGCGCCTGTTGCAGGAACAGCGCGCCGCGGCCGAAGCGCGACCGCCCGCCGCCGCGCCGATGGATCCCGGCTTCATCGATGCGCTGCGGCGCGAACTCTCCGACATGCGTCAGGGCCAGAGCGAGATCGAGCGGCGCACGCAGGATTCGCTCGAAGCCGTGCATTCGACGCTCGGCCATGTGGTCGATCGCCTCGCCCAGATCGAAGGCGATCTGCACCGGCGCGCCAGCGCCGCACCGCCGCCCCCGGTCCAGCCGCCGCTGCGTCCGGCGCCTCAGGTCACGGTGCCGTCACAGCTGCGCCCGGAATTGCCCAATCCCGCGCTGGCGCAGGCCTTCGCGCCGACCCGGCAGCCGCCGCAGGCCGCGCCGATCCCCGCCGCGCCCGCGCCTGCCCCTGCTTCGTCCAGCGCCGGCACTGAGCAGGCTGCGCAGCCGCGCACCGCCGCGCGCACGCCGATCGCGCCGGATCTGCCGCCCGATCAGCCGCTGGAGCCCGGCAGCCGCATGCCGCTCGGCCGCGCCTCGTCCTCGGAGCGGATCGCCGCCTCCGAAAGCGCGTTGCAGGACATCGCCGCCAACAGCCGCGAGCCGGTGTCGTCGTCGAATTTCATCCAGGCCGCGCGCCGCGCCGCGCAGGCGGCGCAATCCGCGCAGGCCGCCAATCCCAAGGCCGGCAACAAGCCGAACCGCGTCACCACGCTGAACGATGCGGCGCGCGCCGCCGCCAAGCCCGCCGATGCCTCGCCCTCGACGCTGCCGTCGAAGATCCGCGCGGTGCTGGTCGGCGTCAGCGTCGTGGTGATCGTGCTCGCCACCGCCAAGCTGGCGATCAATCTGCTCGCCAGCGGCGATCCGACCATGCCGGCGCCGGCCGCCGAGACCCGCGCCGCGCCGCCACTTGCACCTGCCCCGGCGGAAGCGCCAGCGGCCAGGCCCGACAGCTTCGTGCCCGCGCCGTCGATGACCTCGCCGACGCCGCTGGAGAAGCAGTCGCAGACACCGGCCGCGCCGGCGCCGGGCGCCGCGCCGCTGCCCGACGTCACCGGCACCATTCCCGCGCCGCAATCGGCGGTGAAGAGCGCGCCGGCGAAATGGACCCCGGTGAACGACAAACTGCCCGATTCCATCGGCTCGGCGAGCCTGCGCAGCGCGGCGCTGAAGGGCGACCCGGCGGCGGCCTATGAGATCGGCCTGCGCTATGCCGAGGGACGCGGCGTGGCGGCGAATTTCGAGGAAGCGGCGAAGTGGTACGGCCGCGCCGCGCAGGGCAACGTGGTGCCGGCGCTGTTCCGGCTCGGCACGCTCTATGAAAAGGGCCTCGGCGAGAAGAAGGATCTCGACGCCGCGGCGCGCTACTACCAGCAGGCCGCCGAGCGCGGCAACGCCAAGGCGATGCACAACCTCGCAGTGCTGAGCGCCGACGGCGGCGGCAAGAGCCCGAACTACCAGGCCGCGTCCGACTGGTTCCGCAAGGCGGCGGAGCGCGGCGTCGCCGACAGCCAGTTCAATCTTGGCATCCTCTACGCCCGCGGCATCGGCGTGGAGCAGAACCTCGCCGAATCCTACAAATGGTTCAGCCTCGCCGCCGCGCAGGGCGACACCGACGCCGGCCGCAAGCGCGACGATGTCGGAAGACGGCTCGACGCCCAGTCGCTCGCCGCCGCCAGGCTCGCGGTCCAGACCTTCGCGCCCGAGCAGCAGCCGGCCGACGCGGTCAATGTCGCCGCTCCCGCCGGCGGCTGGGACGCCGCGCCGAAGGCGTCTTCCAAGGCCGCGGCCAAGAACACGGCCAAAACTTCAGCCAAGGCCGCCGCCAAGCCGCTCCAGATCAGCCACAGCGCCGCGCACTGAGCTTTATTCACGTCCGTCATGGCCGGACTCGACCCGGCCATCCACGCTCTTTTGTCGATCTATCGCGAAGACGTGGATGCCCGCGACAAGCCCGGGCATGACGACATTGCAATGGCCGATGGCCATCAAGGGCAAAGCCTCATCCTGAGGAGCGCGCTACGCAGCCAAGTTTACGCAGGCTCCGCCTGCTATGGCGCGCGTCTCGAAGGATGGGCCGTGTCCCGGATGCTGCGCAGCGCGCAAAGGGCGTTTACGCGCGTCTCCAACGCGCTATGGGTGCGCTGCTGATCCGGGACCTTTCCACACGCAGAGTTTGGAGCGGCCCTGGCTCAGCGGAGCTGAGATTTCATGTCACGCCGCGTCCGGGGCACAGTCAGGATCGGCCTCATGGCTCGAGACGCGGGGCTTCGTCTCGCTCCTCACCATGAGGAGAAAGACATCAAAACACCATTGCGCCCCTTAGTGGTGTCACCTCTCCCCATGGAGGAGAGGTCGCCTTGCAAAGCAAGGCGGGTGAGGGAGATCGATTTTCTCGTCGGGCACCGTAACCCCTCACCCCGACCCTCTCCCCACGGGAGAGGGAGCGCATCGCCTGTGCGGCACGACCTCATCACGCCATCGTCGCAGAGTCTTTGTCCCCCCGCCGATTTTCGGTTAAGCAGAATGACGGCGCACGGCCCCGCAAGGCAGGTCTCGCCGCATGATCCGACGGCGTTCGGCTAAGGCGCCGCGACGCACAGCGAAGCGAACGCGGCGTGCAACTCTACCTTCCCATCGCCGATCTGCCGGTCAACGTCTTCCTCATCCTGGCGATGGGCGCGGCGGTCGGCTTCGTGTCCGGCATGTTCGGCATCGGCGGCGGCTTCCTGATGACGCCGCTGCTGATCTTCATCGGCATCGCGCCGGCCGTCGCGGTCGCCTCGGTTTCCACCCACATCGCCGCCTCCTCGTTCTCCGGCGCGCTGTCCTACTGGCGCCGGCGCGCGATCGACCCGGCGATGGCCGCGATCCTGACCGGCGGCGGCATCGCCGGCACCGCGCTCGGCGTGGCGCTGTTCACGCTGCTGCGCCGGGTCGGCCAGCTCGATCTGATCATCTCGCTGTCCTATCTGATCCTGCTCACCGTGGTCGGCGGGCTGATGGTGTGGGAAGGCATCCGCACGCTGCTGCGCATCCACCGCAGCGGCCCGCCGCCGCTGGCGCGCCGCGCCCGCGCGCAAGGCTGGATCCTCGGCCTGCCGCTGAAGATGCGCTTCAAGCGCTCGAAAATGTATCTGTCGGTGATCCCGATCGCCGGCATCGGCCTGTTCATCGGTTTTCTCGGCGCCATCATGGGCGTCGGCGGCGGCTTCCTGCTGGTGCCGATCATGATCTACGTGCTGCGGATTCCGACCTCCACCGTGATCGGCACCTCGATGGTGCTGACGCTGTTCACCATGCTGATCGCGACCGTCTTGCATGCGGCGACCAACCATCAGGTCGACGCCGTGCTGTCGCTGGTCTTGATGGTCGGCGGGGTGATCGGCGCGCAGTTCGGCGCGCAGGCGGGTTTGCGAATTCGCGGCGAGCATCTGCGCCTCCTGCTCGGCCTGCTGATCCTGTCGGTCGGCATCCGCTTCGCCGCCGAACTGGCGATCCGGCCCGAGGATCTCTATTCGATCCGCGAACTGGGGCTGAACCCATGAGCCGCGCCAAGTCCATGAGCCGCTCCGCTCTCCTGCTCGCGCTAACGATGCTGCTCGCCGCGCCCGCGCGCGCCGAAGAACTCATCGTGTCGGTATCGAACTATCGCGTCACCGTGACCTCGAACTATGACGGCGAGGAACTGGTGCTGTTCGGCTCGGTGGAGCGCGAGGGCAAGGCGCTGCCGCGCGAGAGCCATTACGACATGGTGGTGACGGTAAGCGGGCCGCGCGGCGACATGGTGACCCGGCGCAAGGAGCGCGTGCTCGGCATCTGGGTCAACCGCGACTCGCGCGAGTTCATCAAGGTGCCGTCCTATCTCGGTGTGTTCGCGAGCCGCCCGATCGCCGAGATGGCGACGCCGGACGTGCAGCGACGCCTGCAGATCGGCCTTGCCAACGTGCCGCTGATCCAGCGCATCGGCCCGGACTATGCCGACGTGGTGGCGAGCGATGCCTTCCGCACCGCCTTCATCCGCCTGCGCGCGCAACGCGGGCTCTATCGCGAGACCGCCGACGCGGTGACGTTCCTCACCCCGACGCTGTTCCGCACCGGCATTCCGCTGCCCGCCGAAGTGCCGATCGGCACATACATGGTGGACATCAAGCTGCTGGCCGCCGGCCAGCTCGCCGCGCGGACGCAGACTTCGTTCGAGGTGGTGAAGATAGGCTTCGAACAGTTCGTCGCCAGTTCGGCGCGCGAGTATGGGCTGCTCTACGGCCTCGCCACCGCGCTGATGGCGCTCACGGTCGGCTGGCTCGGCTCGGTGGTGTTCCGGCGGGACTAGTCTGGCAGCGCATAGCTGGCTCTTCAGTATCGTCATGCCCGGCCTCGTGCCGGGCATCCACGTCTTGGACCTCCGTCGCATGAAAGACGTGGATGGCCGGGTCAAGCCCGGCCATGACGACAAATTATCTCTACGAAACTAATAACACCGCGCGGCGGCGATGCTGTGCATGCGGCGGTCGCCGAGCACATGGGCGGTGAAGGCGAGCGAGCGGAACACCGCCGCGAACGCATCATCGCGGATGCTGAGCCCGCCGGTATAGGCGCCGAACGCGGGCATGATGGCGCGATCGCCGTCGCTGGCGAAACATCGCCGCTCCACCGAACGGCCGCGGCGGCTGACCCGCGCCTTCGGATGCAGATGGCCGGCGATCTCACCCTGCGCGCCCGTCGGCTCGTGGCGGAAGGTCAGCGGACCCATCCGCACTTCATCCGTCACCGTACCGCCGATCTCGCGCGGCAGCTTCGGGTCGTGATTGCCGGCGATCCAGATCCAGTCGCGCTGCGCCTGCAATTCGGTGAGCGTGGCGCGGTCGTCCGCAGCGAGCCGCTGATGCGCGTCGCGATCGTGAAAGCTGTCGCCGAGCGCGATCACGGTGCGCGGATCGTGCCGCGCGATCACCGCGCGCAATTTGGCCAGCGTCGCCGCGGTGTCGTAAGGCGGCAACAGCACGCGGCGCGCGGCGAAGCTGGAGCCCTTCTCCAGATGCAAATCGGAGACGATGAGCAGGCGTTGCTCGGCCCAGAACAACGCGCCGGCGAGATCGGCAACGAAGGTGACGCCGGCAACGGTGACATGCTCGGACGATGAATAGCGAACCGCACTTTCGTTCGTCATGCGTGCAGACTCACGTTCGCTGTCATGGCCGGGCTTATCCCGGCCATCCACGCCTTACTTGACGCGAAGAGAAAGAAAAAGGACATGGATGCCCGGGACCTAGGCGAGCGAAGCGACGCCGTTCTTCGAACGGCTACGGCCGGGCATGACGGTGAGGATGTTTCGGAGCAGTCCACGATCAATTCCAGAATGTGATGAAACAAGCTCGACCAGTTCAACCGTCATTGCGAGCGAAGCAATCCAGAACCCCCACCCCGACCCTCCCCCGCAAGCGGGGGAGGGAGGAAGACTAATCCCGCGCCATCGCTTCTTTCACCAGTTCCTCGGCGGCTTCGGCCAAGAGTTCGTCGGAGGCCTCGCCATAGACCGCCTCGCGGCCGATTTCCAGCATCACCGGCACCGCCAGCGGCGAAACCCGGTCGAGTTCCCGATGCGTGATTCGCCGCCGGATGCGCGCCAGCATATCGCCGAGGCGGCGGATATCCAAAAGCCCGGTGGCGGCATCGGCGCGCGCGGCGCGCAGCAGCACATGATCGGGCTGGTGTTTGCGCAGCACGTCGTAGACGAGATCGGTGGAGAACAGCACCTGCCGCCGCGACTTCTCCTCGCCGGCGAAACGGCGAGGGATCAAGCCCGAGATCACCGCGCAGGTGCGGAAGGTGCGCTTCATCAGCGCGGATTCGGCGAGCCAGGCTTCGAGATCGTCGCCCAGCATGTCGGGATCGAACAGCGCGTCGAGATCCAGCAGGCCGCCGCGGATCATCGCGGAAGCATCGCCCAGCATCCACACCGCCAGCGCATATTCGTTGGCGACGAATCCCAAGGGCCGCGCGCGGGCGCGTTCCAGCCGCCGCGTCAGCAGCATGCCGAGGGTCTGGTGCGCCAGCCGCCCCTCGAACGGATAGCAGACCAGATAATGCTTGTCGGCGCGCGGGAAAGTTTCGACCACCAGTTCGCGCGGGCCGGGAATTTGCGAGAACGCCGCCTGCAGCGACAGCCAGTCGCGCACCTGCTCGGGCAGTTGCGCCCACGCCTTGCGGTCCGCGAGCAAGAGGCGCACGCGCTCGGCGAGATAAGTCGAGAGCGGAAACTTGCCGCCCATGTAGGACGGCACCTTGGCGTCGGCATCGTTGGCGCGCGAGACATAGACCTGGTCTTCCACCAGCGCCTCGTAGCGCACGATCTCGCCCCCGAACACGAAAGTGTCGCCGCCGACGAGGCCTTCGATGAAATATTCCTCGATCTCGCCGAGCAGCCGGCCGCCGCGCGCGATCGGTCCGGTCGAACCGCCGCCGCCGCGCCGCGCGCGCACCAGCCGCACTTTGAGCATCGGCTCCTCGACAATGGTGCCGACATTGAGCCGGTAGCTCTGCCGCACCTTCGGATTGGCGACGCGCCAGCGCCCGGTCTTGTCCTGCTTGATGCGCGCGAAACGCTCGTAGCTTTTCAGCGCGTAGCCGCCGGTGGCGACGAAATCGATCACGTCATCGAAATCGGCGCGCGCCAATTCCGCATAGGGCGCGGCGCTGCGCACTTCATCATAAAGTGCGTCGGCCAGAAACGGCTCGCCGCAGGCGCGGCCGAGCACATGCTGCGCCAGCACGTCGAGCGCGCCGGAGCGCAAAGGCGGGGTGTCCTGCGCATTCTCCGCCACCGCATCGATGGCGGCGCGACATTCCAGCACCTCGAAGCGGTTGGCCGGCACCATCACCGCGCGCGAAGGCTCGTCAAGCCGATGGTTGGCGCGGCCGATCCGCTGCATCAGGCGCGAGGCGCCCTTCGGCGCGCCGACATTGATGACAAGATCGATATCGCCCCAGTCGATGCCGAGATCGAGCGAAGAGGTGCAGACCACGCCGCGGAGGCGCCCCGCCGCCATCGCGTCCTCGACCTTGCGGCGCTGCGCGACATCGAGCGAGCCATGATGCAGCGCGATGGCGAGGTTGTCGTCGTTGATGCGCCACAGCTCCTGAAACAGCATCTCCGCCTGCGAGCGGGTGTTGACGAACATCAGCGTGGTCTTGTTGGCTTTCACCAGATCGTAGATCTCGTGCAGCGCGTGGCGCGCCGAATGGCCGGCCCAGGGCAGGCGCTCGCGCGTATCCAGCATCTCGACGATCGGCGCGGCGCCAGCATCGGCGATCACCAGATCGGCAGCGCGCGCCTCGTTCGGCTTCTGCGGCACCAGGAAACGGCACAGCGATTGCGGATCGGCCACCGTCGCCGACAGGCCGATCGCGGTGGCCTGCGGCGCGAGGTGCCACAGCCGCGCGAGGCCGAGCGCCAGCAGATCGCCGCGCTTGGAAGTGACCAGCGCATGTAGTTCGTCAAGCACGATGCGCTTCAGCGACGAGAACATGTAAGGCGCATCGTCGGACGACAGCAGCAGCGCAAGCTGCTCCGGCGTGGTCAGCATGATGTCGGGCGGATAGCGCCGCTGGCGCTGGCGGCGCGAGGCCGGGGTATCGCCGGTGCGGGTCTCGACCCGGATCGGCAGCCCCATGTCGGCGATCGGGCGTTCGAGGTTGCGCGCGATATCCACCGCCAGCGCCTTCAGCGGCGAGATGTAGAGGGTGTGCAGGCCCTCGCCCTGCCGCACGTCGCGCCCGGTGGAAACCAGCTTGGGACGCGACGCGGCCTTGGGCTTGGGAAATCCCAACTCCACCAGCGTCGGCAGAAAACCCGCCAGCGTCTTGCCGGCGCCGGTCGGCGCGATCAGCAGGGTCGAGCGGCCCTCGAACGCCTTTTCCAACAGCGCGAGCTGATGCACGCGCGGCGCCCAGCCGCGCGCGGCGAACCAGCGCGCGAAACGATCCGGCAGCAGCGGATGCAAAGGGAGTGAGGAGTCGGTGAGCGCCACGCACTCAAGGTAAGGTGCCGAAGGATCAAGGTCGAGAGCGCGGCACAAAGTTCCGCCGCTCAAGCCTTCTTGCGCGCAACGACGACGAGACCAGGCACCGGCTCGCCTTTCTCCTCGCGCGCCGACGCCGCCGACAGGCTGGCGAGTTCGAGCCCCGCCGCCGCGATCGCGGCGCGGACATGATCCGCGCCATGGCAATGACGCAGCCCCGCGCCGAGGATGACGCCGGCGCCGTCATGGGTCTCGGCGGTGAAGGCGAGAATGCCGCCTTCCCGCAGCACGCGCGCAGCTTCTTTTGCCAGCGGCGCAAGATCGCGCAGATAGATCACCGCATCGGCGGCGAGCACGAGATCGAGGCTTTGGTCCGGCTCGGCGCGCAGGCCCTGCACCATGTCGGCGACCTCGAGCCGGGCATAAAGGCCGCTCAAGCGCGCCTGTTCGATCATTTTCGGCGACAGATCGACGCCGATGAACTCGCCGACATGGCCGGCGAATTCGCGGGCCGCAAGGCCCGTTCCACATCCAAGGTCAGCCGCCCGCTTGAACCAAGCCGGGCGGCCAGTGCCATGGAAGATGCCGAGCACCGCCTTCAGCAAGATTTCCGGGCCGCGATAGTTGAGGTCGCCGACCAGCGCCTTCTCGAAGCGCGGCGCATAGTGATCGAACAGCGTGCGCACATAGTCCGGCGGCATCTCGGCGAGCTCCAGCGCGCCGAGCCGCATCAGCCGCAGCCTCGCGCCATGGCGGTCCGCCGGATCGATCTCGCAGGCCTTGCGATAGGCGCGGATGGCGTCGCCATGCTGGTTGAGCTGCTGGCTCAGTTCCCCGAGCGCGAACCAGGCCGAGGTGAAGCCGGGCGCCAGTTCCACCGTCTGCGCCATCAATTCCGCAGCCGCGACCAGATCGCCGCGCGATTCCAGATCGCGCGCGAAATCATAGCGCCGGTCCGCGATCAGATCGCCTGAGGACAGGAACAGCGGCGCGGACATGCAGGGACGTGCGACTCCAATGCGGCGGACGGCGCCCTATATAGCGGGAATGCGTCCGCAAGACATCCTGATCCCGACCGCCGCCGGATTATGCTGCAGGCCCGGCGGCTTTCATATCGACCCGGTGCGGCCGGTGGAGCGGGCGCTGATCACCCATGGCCATTCCGACCATGCCCGCGCCGGCCATGGCGCGGTGCTGGCGACCCAGGAAACCCTCGACATCATGCGGCTGCGCTATGGCGACAACTTCGCCGGCAGCACCCAGGCGATCGGCTATGGCGAAAAACTGAGGCTCGGCAAGACCGAGGTGGCCTTCCACCCGGCCGGCCATGTGCTCGGCTCGGCGCAGATCGCGGTCAGCCAAAGCGGGCTGCGCATCGTCGCCTCCGGCGATTACAAGGACGTGCCGGACCCGACCTGCGCGCCGTTCGAGACGGTGCCGTGCGACGTCTTCATCACCGAGGCGACCTTCGGCCTGCCGGTGTTCCGCCACGGCGATGCCGACGGCGAAATCCGCAAGCTGCTCTCCTCGGTCGCGCTGTTTCCCGAACGCGCGCATCTGGTCGGGGCCTATGCGCTCGGCAAGGCGCAGCGCGTGATCGCGCTGTTGCGCAAGGCGGGCTACGACGCGCCGGTCTATCTGCACGGCGCGATGGAGAGCCTGACGCGCTACTATCAAAGCCGCGGCATCAATCTCGGCGAGCTGCGGCTCGCGCGCGACGCCAGGAAGGCCGAGCTTGCCGGCACCATCACCCTCGCCCCGCCCAGCGCCATCACCGACATCTGGACGCGGCGTTTTCCCGATCCGGTCGCCGCCCTTGCGTCGGGCTGGATGCGCACCCGCGCCCGCGCGCGGCAGAAGGGCATCGAACTGCCGCTGGTGATCTCCGATCACGCCGACTGGGACGGCCTCACCGCCACCATCGCCGCGACCGGCGCGGGCGAAGTCTGGGTCACGCATGGCCAGGAAGACGCGCTGGTGCATTGGTGCGGAACGCGCGGCCTGAAAGCGCGGCCGCTCGATCTGGTCGGCTATGGCGAGGAGGACGAAGCGCCCGCGCTCGCGGCGGAAGGAGACAGCGGCGCATGAACCGCTTCGCGCATCTGCTCGATCGCCTCGCCTATGAGCCGGGCCGCAACAACAAGCTGCGGCTGATCACCGCCTATTTCCGCGAGACGCCGGACCCCGACCGCGGCTGGGCGCTGGCGGCGCTGACCGGCGCGCTGTCGTTCCGCCACGCCAAGCCCGGCCTGATCCGCGACCTGATTGCCACGCGCACCGATCCGACACTGTTCGCATTGTCCTACGACTATGTCGGCGACCTGTCGGAAACCGTGGCGCTGATGTGGCCGCAGCCTTCTTCACCTCTCCCCGTTGGGGAGAGGTCGGCGAAAGCCGGCAGGCTTGAGCCGGGTGAGGAGGTTCCTGCCTCACGCGACAATGGTGTCCCCTCACCACCCGCCCTCGCTGTCGCGCGGGCGACCTCTCCCCAACGGGGAGAGGTGAAAGCAAGCGGGACAGGTGGGAAGCCCGCTGAAAACGCGAGGGATGAGAACTTCGCTGAAACGCATTCCCCCACCCTTACCGAAATCGTCACCACGCTGCACACCCTCGGCAAGACCGAAATCCCCGCGCAGCTTGCAAGCTGGCTCGACGACCTCGACGAGACCGGGCGCTGGGCGCTCCTGAAGCTTGTCACCGGGGCCTTGCGCATCGGCGTCTCGGCGCGCCTTGCCAAGACCGCCGCCGCCGCGCTCGGCGGCAAGGACCCGCACGAGGTCGAACTGATCTGGCCGGGATTAGCCCCGCCCTATCTCGATCTGTTCGCCTGGCTGGACGGCCGCGCCGACAAGCCGATCAACCGCGATCCCGCGCCGTTCCGCCCGGTGATGCTGGCGCACGCCATCGCGGACAGCGACTTCGCCGCGCTCGATCCCGCCGACTTCATCGCCGAATGGAAATGGGACGGCATCCGCGTGCAGGCGGTGAGTGGCAGCGATGACGAGGGCCGCATCGCCGCGCGGCTGTATTCGCGCAGCGGCGAGGACATCACCGCGAGCTTTCCCGATCTGGTGCCGTCGCTGCGCCTGCCCGGCGCCATCGACGGCGAGTTGCTGGTGCTGCGCGAAGACCGCGTGCAGAGCTTCAACGTGCTGCAGCAGCGCCTCAATCGCAAAAGCGTGACGCCGAAACTGATGAAGGATTATCCGATCCATCTGCGCGCCTACGACCTGCTCGCCGAGGGCGATGATGACCTGCGCGAACTGCCGTTCGCCGAACGGCGCGTGCGGCTGGAGGACTTCATCGCGAAACTGGATGATCCGCGCATCGACCTCTCCCCGGTGGTGCCGTTCGCGACATGGCCGCAGATCACCGCCGCGCGCGCCGATCCGTCCAGCGCTGGGGCGGGTCACGATGCCGATGCGGTGGAAGGCGTGATGCTGAAACGCCGCGACGCGCTCTATCTGCCGGGACGGCCGAAAGGCCAGTGGTGGAAATGGAAACGCGATCCGCATGTGATCGACGCGGTGCTGATGTATGCGCAGCGCGGCCACGGCAAGCGCTCGTCGTTCTATTCCGACTACACGTTCGGCGTCTGGACCACGACTGCGGACGGCGATCTGCTGGTGCCGGTCGGCAAGGCGTATTTCGGTTTCACCGACGAGGAACTGCTCAAGATCGACCGCTTCATCCGCCGCAACACCACCGAGAAGTTCGGCCCGGTGCGCCATGTGGTGCACGATCCCGATCAGGGTCTGGTGTTCGAGGTCGCATTCGAAGGTCTCGCGCGCTCGCCGCGTCACAAATCCGGCCTGGCGATGCGCTTTCCGCGCATCAGCCGGCTGCGCTGGGACAAACCGCCGGGCGAGGCCGACCGGCTGGAGACGCTGGAGCGGATGCTGAAGGAGGACACGCGCGCGCCCGGCGAGACGGTGCTGCGCAAGACCGCGCCTTGATCCCGCGCCGGAATAGTCCTCGACCATCATTGCGAGCCAACGGGTCCGCGCGAAGCGCGGCCCGATGACAGGCTCCGCGAAGCAATCCGGGCCTCATGGTGAGAAGGAGCGAAGCGACGTCTCGAACCATGAGGCATGATATCCACCTCATCCTTCGAGACGCATTGCCGTAGCAGGTAGCCTGCGTAAACCTGGCTACGATGCAATGCTCCTCAGGATGAGGGCGGGTTCATGGCTGGATTGCTTCGTCGCTGATGCTCCTCGCAATGACGGTGAAAGCCGTTATTCTCACCCCGAGCCTCGCAGATTTGCGCAGAACAGAACAAGCATCCTTAAAAAAGCCCACTCACCTTCCAAGGTGAGCGCTTGACGGCGACGTTTTCCGCCACCAATTGCGGACGGAGCGTGCTATCATGGCGCGCCTTGAAGTCAGGAGACGAGGATGCAGGACGAGGTCAGGGACTTGCCGGCGCGGGACAATCAGTTGTCGCGCTTTCTCGGCGGCTCGCCGCTCGGGGTGCTGCTGCGGCTGGCGCTGATGTCGGTGCTGGTCGGCGTGGTGCTCGCCGCGCTCGGTCTCGATCCCTGGAACATTATCGCCTCGATTCAGCGGCTGGCCGACTGGATCTGGTCGCTCGGCTTCGACGCCATCACCGGGCTGTGGCGCTACTTCCTGCTCGGCGCGGTGATCGTGATTCCGATCTGGCTGCTGTCGCGCCTGTTCAGCGCCGGCGGCGCGCGAAGGTGAGGCGGCACATAGCATCCTGACGCCGCGCACCAAGGACATCGGCACCTCCAAACCCGTCATGCCCGCGCTTGTTGCGGGCCTCCACGTCCTTACAAAGCATCGACAAGAAAGACGTGGATGGCCGGGTCATAGGCGAGCGAAGCGACGCCGTTCTTCGAACGACCATGCCCGGCCATGACGATTGAGTTCTTATTTCAAACATCCACACATCCGACCTCATGATCTCTCCTCCCCTCACGCACGGCCGCGTGTTCGCGATCGCCGGCCCCGCGATGCTCGCGAACCTGACCACGCCGCTGCTCGGCATCGTCGCCACCGCCGTGATCGGGCGGCTCGGCGAGGCGCATCTGCTCGGCGGCGTGGCGATGGCGTCGGTGGTGTTCGACTGCCTGTTCTGGCTGTTCGGCTTTCTGCGCATGAGCACGGTGGCGCTGACCGCGCAGGCGCTCGGCGCGGATGATGCGCTGGAGATGCGCGCGACGCTCGGGCGCGGCCTGCTGGTCGCGTTCGCCTGCAGCGCCTTGCTGCTGATCGTGCAGACACCGCTCACCGCGATCACCTTCGAGCTGATGGGCGCCAGCGCCCCGGTGACCGAGGCGGCCTCTCTCTATTTCCAGATCCGGCTGTGGTCCGCGCCGCTGCTGCTCGCCAACTACGCGGTGCTCGGCTGGCTGATCGGCCAGGCCCGCACCGGCTGGGCGCTGGCGATCCAGATCACCATCAACGTCGTCAACATCCTCGCCACGATGCTGCTCGTGCTGGGGCTGGCGCAGGGCATCGCCGGCGCGGCCTATGCCGCGATCCTCGCCGAGGGCTGCGGTCTCATATTCGGCCTTGCGCTGGCAAAGCGCATGCTCGCCGGCCACGGCTTTGCCGTGCCGCGCGCGGTGCTGTTCGACCGCGCGCGCCTGACCCGGATGATGGCGATCAACCGCGACATCATGATCCGCACCATGGCGCTGATCGGCGCGTTTTTGTTCTTCACCGCGCAGGGCGCCCGCGCCGGCGACGTGGTGCTGGCGGCGAACGCCATCCTCAACAATTTCGCGCTGATCGGCTCGTTCTTCCTCGACGGCCTCGCCACCGCCGCCGAACAGCTCTGCGGCCGCAGCGTCGGCGCGCGCGACCGCGGCGGCTTTCTGCGCGCGACGCGCCTTGTGCTCGGCTGGAGTCTGGGATTCGCGGCGGCGGTGACGCTGGCACTCGCGCTCGGCGGCGGCGCGCTGATCGACCTGATGACCACCAGTGCCGAGGTGCGGATCGCGGCGCGCGAATTCATGTGGCTGGCGGCGCTGGCGCCGGTGTGCGGCGTGATGGCCTACGCCTATGACGGCATCTATATCGGCGCGACCTGGGCGCGCGACATGCGCAACCTGATGCTGGTCTCGTTCGCGATCTATCTCGCCGCCTGGGCGGCGCTGCAACCCTTCGGCAATGCCGGACTGTGGCTGGCGCTGCTGGTGTTCCTGCTGGCGCGCGGCGCGCTGCAGGCGCTGCGCTATCGCGGCCTGCTCGATGCGTCCTTCGCCGCGCCGCTCAGTCCGGCCAGTCTTCCGCGGTGATCATCGCCGCATCCGCGCCGACGATTTCCGACAGCGAGTCGCGGCCGGTGCGGCGCAGGGTCGAGAGCAGATCGGCCTTGATGCTGTCGACGAGGCCGACGCCGCGATAGACCAGCGCCGAATAAAGCTGCACCAGAGTGGCGCCGGCGCGGATCTTCATCAGCGCCGCGCCGCCGGAATCGACGCCGCCGACCCCGATCAGCGGAAACGCGCCCTCGGCGCGCACATAGGTCTCCGCCAGCATGCGGGTGGAGAGCCGCAGCAGCGGCCGGCCCGACAGGCCGCCCTGCTCCTGCGCCGTCGTCTTGTCGCGCAGGCTCGCCGGCCGCGACAGCGTGGTGTTGGAGACGATCATGCCGTCGACGCCGCGCGCCCGCGCGACATGCACCACGTCGTCGAGTTCGGACAGCGTCAGGTCCGGCGCGATCTTGAGCAGCAGCGGCGTCGGCCCGGCGCTTTGCTGCATGCGGTCGCGCGCCTCGATGGTGCGCGCCAGAAGATCGTCCAGCGCATCGGCCTGCTGCAGGTTGCGCAGGCCCGGCGTGTTCGGCGAGGAGACGTTGACGGTGAAATAGCTCGCCACCGGCGCGAACATCTCGATCAGCGTGACATAGTCCTGCGTGCGGTCGGCGGATTCCTTGTTGGCGCCGAGATTGACGCCGACGATGCCGCCGTGTTGCACGCGCTGCGCCAAGCGGCGCAGCACCGCCTCGCCGCCGTCATTGTTGAAGCCCATGCGGTTGATCACCGCCGAGTCCTCTTCAAGACGGAACAGCCGCGGCAGCGGGTTGCCGCTCTGCGGGCGCGGCGTCACCGAGCCGATCTCGACAAAGCCAAAGCCGAGCCGCAGCAGCGCGTCCGGCACCTCGGCGTTCTTGTCGAAGCCCGCCGCCATGCCGACCGGATTGGGAAAATTGAGCCCGAAGGCGCGCACCGCGAGCTTGTCGTCGTCGGGCGCGCGGCGCGGCAGCGGCACCATGCGCAGGCCGGCGATGGCGAGGCGATGGGCCTGTTCCGGATCCAGCCGCCGCAGCAGCGGCAAGGTCATGGCGTCGAAGGCACGGATCAATTCTTCAGCTCCGGAACAATGTGCGAGCCGTCGGCGCGCAGCGTCAGCGCCGTCACGTTGTCGGCCGCGGCGGGATCAAGCTCGGCATAGAGATGGGGGAACAACTCCCCGCCGCGCGAGCGCTCCCATTGCAGCGCATCGCCGAGGGCGCCAGCCTCGATCGCGATCAGGAACAGGTCGGCCTGCCCGGCGAAGTGCCTGGCCAGCGTGCCGGGAACCTGAGCGGCGGTGGAGAAATGGATGAAGCCGTCGCGGCGATCGTCGGCGCTGCCCTGATAGCGGCCCTGCCGCTCGGCTTCCCGCCAGGCCGGCGCCGGACAGATTTTATAGATCAGCGTCACGGCAGGGTCTCGCGAGTGATTGGATTCGTTACGGTTTTTGTCAAAGCCGAGGCTCGACCGTAAAGGCCGCGCAAGCCCAGTTCAAGTCTCGCTTTCGCACATCCGATCAGCGGCCGCCGAATTGGGCTTGCAAGGTAATAATTCCTAAAATAGACCTGCCTGACGACAGCGTGTTGTCCTTTTTTGCAAGCGGATTCGCCATTTTCGACCAGCGTTCCTGATCCCGCGGGCCGCAACCCCGCCTTGGTGCTCACATGCTGACACATGCGCAAATCTGGAATGCCCTCGACCGGCTGGCAGAACGCGCCGGGCTGTCGCCCTCCGCGCTCGCCAAGCGCGCCGGGCTCGATCCCACCACATTCAACAAATCCAAGCGCGTCACCAGCGACGGCCGCGAACGTTGGCCTTCCACCGAGTCGTTGGCGAAGGCGCTGGCGGCGACCGGGGTCAGCATCGATTCCTTCGTGCAGTTCATCGAGAACTCCGCCCATGCGGTGCAGTCGGTGCCGGTGATAGGTTTCGCCGAAGCCGGCAGCGGCGGCTATTTCGACGATGGCGGCTTTCCGGTCGGCAAGGGCTGGGACGAGGTCGGGCTGCCGTCGGTCAATGACGAGCATGCCTATGCGCTGGAGATTTCCGGCGACTCGATGAAGCCGACCTATCGCGACGGCGACGTCATCGTGGTCTCGCCCGGCGCGCCGATCCGGCGCGGCGACCGCGTGGTGGTGAAGACCCGCGACGGCGAGGTGATGGT
>JAFKKO010000033.1 GCA_017305455.1 Hyphomicrobiales bacterium
TCGGGCTCGGGGGGCCTCGGCTGGTTCATCTTCGAGAACAAGAACAGCCTCGACATCCCGCATGTGTTCGCCGGCCTGCTCACCGTGATCATCATCGGCCTCGTGGTCGAGAACCTGCTGTTCCGCGCCATCGAAACCCACACCATCGGTAAATGGGGCATGCAGTCGTAACAAAAAGAGGGTGCCAGATGTCGACACCATCCAAGGCGCCTCGATGGATCCTGATCTGAAGCAACGTCAATGAAACAAGGGAGGACACTATGAACTGGCAAAGGCTGACGCAACTCGCAGGCGCTGTCGGACTTCTGTTTTCCGCGGGCCTTGCGGGCGCGGCGCACGCCGAGACGGCAACGGCGCGGATCGCCAAGCAATTCGGCATTTCCTATCTGCCGCTGACCTTGATGGAAGACCAGAAGCTGTTCGAGAAACACGCCAAGCAGGCGGGCATCGATCTCAAGGTTGAATGGACCCGCTTCTCGGCAGGCTCGGGCATGAACGAGGCGCTGCTCTCGGGCAATCTCGACTTCGCCTCCGGCGGCGTCGGACCGATGCTGACCATCTGGGGCAAGACGCAGAACAATCTCAAGGTGAAGGGAGTCGCGGCGCTGAACGCGATGCCGCTTTATCTCGTCTCCTCCAATCCGAACGTGAAGACCATCAAGGACTTCACCGAGAAGGACAAGATCGCGCTGCCGGGCGTCAAGACCTCGATTCAGGCGGTGACGCTGCAGATGGCCGCCGAGAAGGCGTTCGGCGCCGGCCAGCAGTACAAGCTGGATTCGCTCACCGTATCGATGGGCCATCCCGACGCGCTGGCGGCCGTGCTTGGCGGTCACTCGGAAATCAACGCGCATTTCGGCTCGGCGCCGTTCCAGGACATCGAACTGGCCGATCCGAAGGTGCACAAGGTGCTCGACAGCTATGACGTGCTCGGCGGGCCGCACACCTTCAATTCGGTCTGGGCCACGACCAAGTTCGTCGAAGGCCACCCCAAGCTCGTCAAGGCTTTCATCGATGCCCTGGAAGAGAGCATGAGCCGCATCAAGTCCGATCCGGCCGCCGCGGCCGCGATCTGGATCAAGGCGGAGAACTCGAAGCTGTCCGCCGCGGACGCCGAGAAGATCATCCGCGATCCCAAGAACGAATGGACCACGACCCCCAAGAAGATCCTGGTCTATCTCGACTACATGAACCGCGCCGGTCTCGTCTCTGCCAAGACCACCAACTGGCAGGACGTCTTCTTCAGCGGCATCCACGGCGCCAATGGAAGCTGATTAGGTTCGGGACGGGCGCAACAGTGCGCCCGTCCTTCATTTGCGAGCAGGTTGACGTGATGACCATGCAGACGACCGCCGAGCGCGACGAGCGGACATCGACCGACTATCTCACCGTGCAGATCTGGCGCGGAGATCGCGACGGCGCCTTTCAGACCTTTCAGGTGCCGGCCCGGGAAAACCAGACCGTGCTGGACGTGGTGACCGAAATCCAGCGCACCCAGGACGACACGCTGTCCTATCGCTATGCCTGCCGGGTCGGCATGTGCGGTTCCTGCGCCATGATCGTCAACGAGCAGCCGCGCTGGACCTGCCGCACACGGGTCGACAAGCTCGGCAGCGGGCCGCTGAAGCTGGAGCCGCTGCGCAATCTGCCGATCGTCAAGGATCTGGCGGTCGACATGGAGCCGTTCTTCGACAAGTGGAAAGCCGCGCACGGTTATTTCGAGCCCGGCGAAAATCCGCCGGCGGACTTCGCCATCGTCGAACCGTCGTCCAGCGAGCGCGAGGCTGCGGACGAGGCCATCGAGTGCATCAATTGCGGCGTCTGCTACTCGGCCTGCGACGTGGTGACCTGGAACCCGGATTATCTCGGCCCCGCCGCGCTCAACCGCGCCTGGACGCTGGTCAATGACGTGCGCGATCGCGGTCAGGACGCGCGGCTGACGGCGGTGTCGGGCGACGCCGGCTGCCATTCCTGCCACAGCCACATGAGCTGCACGCGCTTCTGTCCCAAGGAACTGTCGCCGACCTTCTCGATCGCGGGCCTCAAGCGCGCGACCTCCAACCGCTTGTGGAGGCGCAAGCGATGAACCCGGTGCTTTATCTCGCCCAGCGCGGCACTGCCGCGATTTTGGCGTTCGCCGTTGCGGTCCATCTGACCACGATTATCTACGCAGTGCGCCATGAACTGACCGCCGGGGAGATTCTCGGCCGTACGCATGGCAACAAGGCGTTCCTCGCCTTCTATCTCGTGTTCGTGCTGGCGGCCTCGATCCATGCGCCGATCGGCCTGCGCTCGGTGCTGCGGGAATGGACCGGATGGCGTGGCCGCTCGCTTGATCTTGCAATGGTCGCGTTCTCGGCGCTGCTGCTCTGTCTCGGAGTGAGGGCCGCTGTGGCGGTGTATCTGGCATGATCCGTAATTCGCATCTCAAGCCCGGATTCATCGCCGCGATGCTGCATCGCCTGTCCGGCGTTGCGCTGGCGATCTTCCTGCCGATGCATTTCATCGCGCTCGGCACCGCGCTGAGCGGCGCGGACGCGCTACAGGGCTTTCTGGTTCTGACTCATTCGAGCTTCGTGAAGTTCGCCGAATGGGGACTGGTGATGGCGCTGGCGGTTCACATGGCGCTCGGCCTGCGCGTGCTGGCGATCGAGTGGCTGGCGATGCGCGACCGCGGCGCCGTGGTGGTTTCGAGTTGTGTCGCGGCGTCGGTAGCCGTCGGATTGTTGTTCCTGCTGAACAGCGGGATTTAAGAAGGAGCGGATCATGCAAATCGACAACAAGGAAGTCGAGGAGGTTTGCAAAACCCTCTACGTGCAGGCGCTCAAGATGCTGCCCGCCGACATCAAGGCCGGCTTCAAGCAGCTTGTGCGCGACGAGACCAGCGCGACCGGCCGCACCATTCTCGACACCATGGTCGAGAACATCGCGGTCGCCGAGCGCACCAACAACATCCTGTGCCAGGACACCGGCATCCCGATCTACAACGTCACCATCGGGCGCGATGTCGCCTTCGAGGGCGCCGATCTCAAGGCTGCGATCCGCCGCGGCTGCGAGCGCGCCACCACCGAATGCTCGCTGCGCTCCTCTGTAGTGCATCCCATTACGCGCAAGAACAACCAGACCTCGAGCGGCATCCGGGTGCCGATCATCCATGTCGATTTCGACGAGCGTCCGGAGACGATGTCGATCGAGATGATCCCGAAAGGCTCGGGTTCGGAGAACGGCTCGTTCCTGCAGATGCTGCTGCCGTCGGACGGCATCAAGGCGGTGAAGCGGTTCGTGATCGAGCGCGTTATCGATCTCGGCGGCCGGGTCTGCCCGCCGACCATCGTCGGCGTCGGCCTCGGAGGCACCTCGGATCTGTGCATGCATCTGGCCAAGATCGCGGCGACGCGTCCGCTCGGCTCGAAATGCTCCGATGAAGAGGGTGCGAAGATCGAGGCCGAGCTGTCGCAGGCGGTCAACGAACTCGGCATCGGCCCGCAGGGACTTGGCGGCCGCTCCACCAGCTTCGCGGTGCATGTCGAGGTCGCCGCCACGCACATCACACAGAATCCGGTGGCGGTGAACATCCAGTGCCACTCGGCGCGGCGCGCGCGGGCGACCATCACGCCCGGCGGCATCACCTTCTCGGCGTAAGGAGCGCGACCATGGCCCATCACACCCTGGAAATGCCGATCACGCCGGAGAAGGCGCGCGAATTGCGGGTCGGCGATACCGTGACGCTGGAGCGGACGCTGTACGGCATCCGCGACGCGACCCTGATCCATATGTTCGATCGTGGTCGTCGTACCCGGCTCGATCTGAAGGGACATGCGGTGATCCACACCGCGCCGAACGTGCACCGCGTGCCAATCTCGAACGAAGCGCCGGTCGGCTACAAGCCGTTCTGCATCGGCACCACGACCTCGATGCGGATGGAGCGGTTCACCCATGACCTGATGCAGCGCGAGGGCGTCCGGCTGATCATCGGCAAGGGTGGCATGGGCCCCGACACGCTGGCGGCGTTCAAGGAATTCGGCGGCGCCTATCTCGCCATCGTCGGCGGCGCTGCGGCGCTGGAGACGACCTGGATCGACTGCATCGAGGACATCGACATGGACGATCTGCATCCGGAGAGCCTGTGGCGCTTTGCGATCCATGGTTTCGGGCCGCTGCTGGTCGGTATGGATTCGCATGGCGGCTCGCTCTATTCCGACATCCAGCAGGATGTCGCCAGCCGTCGCGAGGCCGTGCTCAAGAGCATCGGAGCGATGTGAGCGTCATGGCCAGCGTTCCCGCCGTCAGGCAGATCGATACCGACATTCTCATTCTCGGCGCCGGCGGCGCCGGCCTGTTCGCGGCCTTGCACGCCAAGAAGGCGGCGCCGGATCTCGACGTCACCATCGCGGTCAAGGGGCTGCTCGGCAAATGCGGTTGCACCCGCATGGTGCAGGGTGGCTACAACGTCGCGCTGGCGCCGGGCGATTCGGTCGAGCGCCACTTCATGGACACCATCGAAGGCGGCAAGTGGCTCAACAATCAGGATCTGGCCTGGAAGCTGGTGGTCGAAGCGCAGGTGCGCATCCGCGAGCTTGAGAACGAACTCGGCTGCTTCTTCGATCGCAACCCCGACGGCAGCGTGCATCAGAAGGCGTTCGCGGGTCAGACCTTCGACCGCACCGTGCACAAGGGCGATCTCACCGGCATCGAGATCATCAACCGTCTGTCGGAGCAGGTGTGGCGGCGCAATGTGCGTCGCCTGGAGGATTACCGCGCGCTCGATCTCATTCCGGCGGCGGATGGCTCGGGTCTCGCCGGCGTCCTGATGCTCGACATGCGCACCGGCGAGCCGACCTTCGTGCGGGCCAGGGCGACCTTGCTCGCCACCGGCGGCGGCCCGACCATGTACAAATATCACACGCCGTCCGGCGACAAGACCTGCGATGGTCTGGCGATGGCGCTGCGTGGCGGGCTGACGCTGCGTGACCTGGAGATGGTGCAATTCCATCCGACCGGATTGCTCGCCGGCGCGGGCACGCGCATGACCGGCACGGTGCTGGAGGAAGGCCTGCGCGGCGCGGGCGGCTATCTCTTGGATTCGCGCGGCGAGCGCTTCATGTTCGACTACGATCAGCGCGGCGAGCGGGCGACGCGCGACATCGTCAGCCGCTCGATCATGTACCAGATCCGCAAGGGCTTCGCGACCAAGAACGGCGGCGTCCATATCCAGATGAGCCATCTCGGCCCGGCCAATGTGCGGCGGATGTTCAAGGGCATGGTGCAGCGCTGTGCCGATTGCGGCTTCGATCTTGCCGGCGAGCGCGTCGAGGTGGTGCCGACCGCGCATTACATGATGGGCGGCGTGGTGTTCGATCTCGACTGCCGCACCGCGATGCCGCGGCTCTATGCGGCCGGCGAGGACACCGGCGGCGTGCATGGCGCCAACCGTCTCGGCGGCAACGGCGTCGCCAACTCCACCGTGTTCGGCGGCGTCGCCGGTGATGCGATGGCGCAGGCGGTGGCGCGCGAGGGCACGCATGCCGATCCGGACCAGGGCGTGATCGCGCGGGCGCTCGATCGCGCCTTCTCGCCGATCGGCCGTCCGTCTGGCGATCTGCCGGAGATTCGCGAATCCCTGATGGAGACGATGTGGAACGACGTCGGCATCCTGCGCACCGGCGAGGGCCTCGCGCGCGCCGCGACCGCGCTGGACGGCCTTGCCGCCGCCGTCATGCAATGCGGCGTGCCGGAGGGCGACCGGCGTTACAACCTGACCTGGATGGATCGCCTCAATCTGGAAAATTTGATCCTGGTCAGTCGTGCGGTCTGCGCGGCGGCGATCGCGCGCACCGACAGCCGCGGCGCACATTTCCGTGAAGATCACCCGACCACGTCGGAGCTCGAGACCTCGCGCTACACCGTGGTGCGGATGCGGGACGAGCAGATCGACATCGGCACCGAGCCGGTCGCCTTCACGCGGGTCGTGCCGGGTCAGACACTTATCAAGGACGAGCCACCGGCCTTGCATGCGGCGTCCTGAAGGGGCGTCGCGTGCCGGCGCATCGTTGATGCGTCAGACACACGGTCCGGAGGTTTTCTGAAATGCAATTTGAACGGTTTCAAGGGCTGTCTCGCTTGACGTCAGTTTAGTGTCTTATATAAGAGTAAAGTATTCAGGAGCCGGATCGACCATCCTCAACAATGGCCGGGGCGGCCAATCAGGAGAGTGTCTCATGGGTTCTCAGGCAGCGGCAATCGCCGCCACCAAACAAGCCGCGGAAGTGCCGCACGTGCTGGCGCACAGTCCGAAGGACAACGTCGCCGTCGTGGTTGTCGAAGGGTTGAAGGCCGGCACCAAGGCGTTCGGCGTCATCACCGAAAACGACACCACTTTCACCATCGATGTGAAGGACGACATTCCGATCGGCCACAAGGTCGCGCTCGTCGACCTCAAGACGGGCGACACCGTCATCAAGTACGGCCAGGACGTCGGCAAGATGATCGGTGACGGTCCGAAGGGCCGTCACGTCCATATCCATAATCACAAGACCAAGCGTTGGTGAGGGCGAGAACATGTCACTCGGTAATATCGTTGAAATGAAGTCGCCTTTTCCAGGCACCGCGACGGATCAGCTGACGACGAAGATTTCGTCCACCACGCGCGCGTCGAAGGATTCCAAGAACGCGAAGTTTTGGGGCTGGCGGCGCGAGAACGGTCGCGTCGGCGTCCGCAATCATGTTCTGATCCTTCCGCTCGACGATCTGTCGAACGCGGCCTGCGAAGCCGTTGCCAACAACATCAAGGGCACGCTCGCGATCCCGCATTCGTACGGCCGCCTGCAGTTCGGTGAAGATCTCGAACTGCATTTCCGCACCCTGATCGGCACCGGCTCGAACCCGAACGTCGCGGCGGTGGTCGTGATCGGCATTGAGGAGGGCTGGACCAGCCGCGTGGTGGATGGCATCGCCAAGACCGGCAAACCGGTCGTCGGCTTCGGCATCGAGACCCACGGCGACATCGCCACCATCGCCAAGGCAAGCTATCAGGCCAAGCGTTTCGTGCAGTGGGCGACCGAACTGCGGCGCGAGGAATGCTCGATGTCGGAATTGTGGGTCTCGACCAAGTGCGGCGAGTCCGACACCACCACCGGTCTGTCGTCATGCCCGACCGTTGGCAACATGTACGACAAGCTGATTCCGCAAGGCATCTATGGCGTGTTCGGCGAGACCTCCGAAATCACCGGTGCCGAGCATCTGTGCAAGGAGCGCGCGGCGTCGCCGGAAATCGCGGACAAATGGTACAAGATGTGGAAGGCGTACCAGGACGACGTGATCGAGGCGCACAAGACCGACGACCTGTCGGATTCTCAGCCGACCAAGGGCAACATCGCCGGCGGTCTGTCGAGCATCGAGGAGAAGGCGCTCGGCAACCTCGAGAAGATCGGCCACAAGTCGAAATTCATCGATGCGTTGCAGCCCGCGGAAGCGCCCGCCAAGGGCCCCGGCCTTTACTACATGGATACGTCCTCGGCCGCTGCCGAATGCATCACCCTGATGGCTGCCGCCGGTTACGTGATCCACACCTTCCCGACCGGGCAGGGCAACGTGATCGGCAACCCGATCGTGCCGGTGATCAAGATCTCGGGCAATCCGAAGACCGTGCGCACCATGGGCGAGCACATCGACGTCGACGTCACCGGCGTTCTGCGCCGTGACATGACGCTGGATCAGGCGGGCGACGCACTGATCGACATGATCTCGCGGACCGCCAACGGCCGCCTGACCGCGTCCGAGTCGCTCGGTCATCGCGAATTCGTGCTGACCAAGCTCTATCGCAGCGCCTAAAGACCATCCGGGCGGCGAGGCCAACTCGCCGCCCGTTCTCTCTCTTCATGAAATTCTCCGCTGCTAGAGGCGGACAGCCGAGGGCGGATTCGCGTGCCTGATATCGTCATCTGCGAGTTCATGGACGAGCAGGCCATCACCGAGGGTCTTGCCGGTTTCGACGTGCTTTACGATCCCGCTTTGGTGGATCGTCCCGAGGATTTGAAGAAGGCCGTCGCGCAGGCGCGGGCGCTGATCGTGCGCAACCGCACGCAGGTGCGCGGCGCGCTGCTGGAGAGCGCGGCGAAGCTTCGTGCCGTCGGCCGGCTCGGCGTCGGTCTCGACAACATCGATCTTGCCGCCTGCGAGACGCGCGGGATTGCCGTGCTGCCGGCGAGCGGCGCCAACGATCTGTCGGTGGCCGAATATGTGATTTGCACCGCGCTGCTGCTGCTGCGCGGCGCCTATGGCGCGACCGGCGATATGATCGCCGGCAAGTGGCCGCGCAATGCGCTGATCGGCCGCGAGATGGCCGGCAAGACCATGGGGCTGGTCGGTTTCGGTTCGATCGCGCGGCTGACTGCGAAACTCGCCGCCGCGCTTGGCATGCAGGTGATCGCTTTCGATCCGTTCGCCGGAGACGATGTATTCGCCGCCGCGCAGGTGCGGCGGATGGCGTTGAACGATCTGCTCGGCGCGGCCGATGTGGTCAGCCTGCATGTGCCGCTGACCGATGACACGCGCAACATCGTCGATGCGGCAGCGCTGCAGCTGATGAAACCGGACGCCATTCTGATCAACGCCGCGCGCGGCGGCGTGGTCGATGAGGCCGCGGTGGCGGCGGCGTTGCAAGCCGGCAGGCTCGGCGGCGCGGCGCTCGACGTGTTCGTTGAGGAGCCGCTCGGCGCCGCCAAAGGCGGCGTCTTCACCGCTAGCCCCCATCTTGTGCTGACGCCGCATATCGCCGGCGTCACCATCGAATCCAACACCCGCGTCTCGTGGGTCACCGTCGAGAACGTCAAAAGGGTGCTGACATCATGAGCGCGGTCTCGCTTGATTCCGTTATCGACCGCGTCGCGGCGACCTTCGTCCGCGCCGGCTGCAGCGCGGAGAACGCGGAATCCGTCGCGCGGGCGCTGGTGACCGCCGAGGCCGATGGTCTGAAGGGGCACGGCCTGTCGCGCGTTCCGACCTATCTTGCGATGGTCAGGAGCGGCAAGATCGACGGCAAGGCCAAGCCGTCGGCCGCGCGTCCGCGCCCTTCGGTGCTCGCCATCGATGCCGCGCTTGGTTTCGCCTATCCGGCGATCGATCTGGCGCTGGCGGAGTTGCCGGCGCTGGCGGCGAGCCAGGGCATCGCGGTGGCGGCGATCGGCCGCTCCAACCATTGCGGTGCCGCCGGGCTGCCGTGCGAGGCATTGGCGCGCAAGGGGCTGGTCGCGCTGCTGTTCGCCAACACGCCGAGCGCGATGGCGCCGTGGGGCGGCCGCGAGCCGGTGTTCGGCACCAATCCGATAGCGTTTGCCGCCCCGCTCGCGGGCCGCGATCCGGCGGTGGTCGATCTGGCATTGTCCAAGGTGGCGCGTGGGCCGATCGTTGCCGCCAAACAGCGCGGCGAATCGATTCCGGAAGGCTGGGCGCTCGACGCGGACGGCAAGCCGACAACCGATGCGGCCAAGGCCCTGCAGGGCACGATGATTCCGCTTGGCGATGCCAAGGGCGCGGCGCTGGCCTTCATGGTCGAGGTGCTGGCGGCCTGTATTCCGGGCGCTCATCTCGCCTTCGAGGCCTCGTCGTTCCTCGACGACAAGGGCGGCCCGCCGTCGACCGGCCAGTTGCTGCTGGCGATCGATCCGGCCGGCTTCGGTCACGCCGCTTTCGGCGAGCGGATGGCGACTTTGGTCGGGGCGATCGAGCGCCAGCAGGGCGCGCGGCTCTCCGGTGCGCGGCGGCTGACCAATCGCGCCAGGGCGGCCGGGGCCGGCATTGTCATTCCGCCCGAGATCGAATCCGTATTGGCCTGAGCCGAGCGGCAATTCGATGTGGGCAGCGCGGCCGAAGTGCCGCAAAGCGGTTCGGTCGGCGTTTGCGCCGTGTTAGACTGGAAGGGACTTCGTTACCGACTTTTGGCAGGACTTTTAAGGTGGCCAGCGATACAGCTCATAGCGGTCAGACCGAGTATCTTCCCCTGTATGCCCAGGTGAAGACGCTGCTGGTCAAGCGGATCGGATCGGGCGGCTGGAAGCCGGGACAGATGCTGCCGAGCGAGAACGAACTCGCCGCCGAATACCATGTCAGCCAGGGCACGGTGCGCAAGGCGCTGATCTCGCTCGAGACCGACCGCATGATCGTGCGCCGTCAGGGCGTCGGCACCTTCGTGGCGCGGCATTCGCGCGACCACACGCTCTATCAGTTCTTCCGCATTGTCGGGCTCGACGACAGCCGCCTCATTCCGACCAGCGTGGTGCTGTCCCAGCGCACCCAGCGCGCCACCCGCGAGCAGGCGGCGCAGCTTTCGGTGTCTGTCGGCACCTCGCTGCATGCCATCACGCGCGTGCGCAGCTTCAACGGCGAGCCCGCGATCTTCGAGCGGATTTTCGTGCCGGTCGCGCTGATGCCGGCGCTCGCGGTGGAGCCCAATACCGAGATGGATGAGGAAATGTACGTCATCTATCAGGAGCGTTTTGGCATCAGCATCGTGCGCGTCGCCGAGCGCGTCGCGGCGGTGGCGGCGAGCGCCGAGGAAGCCAAGCGGATGAAGCTGAAAGCCGGCGCGCCGCTGCTCGAAGTGACGCGCGTCGCCACCGATGTCAGCGGCCGTCCGGTCGAATTGCGGATCAGCCGCTGCGATACCCGGCGCACCCGCTACGCCGCCGAGGTGCAGTAGCGCCGCCGGGATGGCGGGAGACCCGGACGACGTCCGGATGCAACGTTAACTCTGTATGAAATCGACATGAACGGCCATGAGGCCGCCGGCGCCGGTGTATCTCGCCGCCGCAGGCTGCTATGTCTTGTTGAGAGGGAGCGAATCGCATCCGCCGGCTGCGCCGGAAACGGTCTGCCGGCGGCGAATGTCTGGATCGAGCCGCGAGGCTGCGTGCTCTCGCTGCGTTCTGTCCGGTGCCATCATTGAATCTCGTCGCCGAGGTTGCCATGCAGACGCTTTTGCTTCCCTTCACGCCGCGCTTTGTGATCCTGACGATGTGCACGCTGATCACGGCGCTGCTTCTGGTCGCCGGGTTCGTCGACGATCGGCTGATGCCGCTGTTGTTGATCCCGATCGTGATCTTCGGCGGGCTCACCTGCATCGGCATCAACGATCTTTTGCAGAAGCGCCACGCGGTGCTGCGCAACTATCCGATCGCGGCGCATATCCGTTTCCTGCTCGAGGAAATCCGCCCGGAGATGCGACAGTACTTCTTCGAGAGCGAGAAGGACGGCAAGCCGTTCAGCCGCGACAAGCGCGCGGTGGTCTATCAGCGCGCCAAGATGGTGCTCGACAAGCGCCCGTTCGGCACGCAAGAGGACGTCTACACCGACGGCTTCGAGTGGATGCATCATTCGATGGCGCCGAAGACGCCGCTCGACGAGCAATTCCGCATCAGCATCGGCGGCCCGGACTGCAGCAGGCCGTATTCCGCCTCGGTGTTCAACATTTCGGCGATGAGCTTCGGCGCGCTCAGCGACAACGCGATCCGCGCGCTGAACATCGGCGCGAAGCGCGGCGGCTTTGCGCACGACACCGGCGAGGGTGGCGTCAGCTCCTATCATCGCGAGAACGGCGGCGACCTGATCTGGGAAATCGGCTCCGGCTATTTCGGCTGCCGCCATCGCGACGGCAATTTCAATCCGGACGCGTTCGCGCGCATCGCGGCCGACGAGCAGATCAGGATGGTCGAGCTCAAGATCAGCCAGGGCGCCAAGCCCGGCCATGGCGGCGTGCTGCCGGCGGCGAAAGTCTCCGAGGAGATCTCACGGATTCGCGGCGTCGCGATGGGCGAGGACTGCCTGTCGCCGGCCTATCACCGTGCGTTCTCGACGCCGGTCGGCATGATGCAGTTCATCGGCGAGATGCGGCGCCTGTCCGGCGGCAAGCCGGCGGGCTTCAAACTGTGCATCGGCCATCGCTGGGAGTTCCTCGCCATCTGCAAGGCGATGCTGGAGACCGGCATCTATCCGGACTTCATCGTCGTCGACGGCAAGGAAGGCGGCACCGGGGCGGCGCCGGTCGAGTTCATGGACCATCTCGGCATGCCGATGCGCGAGGGCGTCAATTTCGTGCACAACGCGCTGGTCGGCATCGGCGCGCGCGAGCGCGTCCGCATCGGCGCGGCCGGCAAGATCGCCTCGGCTTTCGACATGGCGCGGGCGATGGCGCTCGGCGCCGACTGGTGCAACTCGGCGCGCGGCTTCATGTTCGCGCTCGGCTGCATCCAGTCGCTGAGCTGCCATACAGACCGCTGCCCGACCGGCGTGACCACGCAGGATCCGACCCGTAACCGCGCGCTGGTGGTGCCGGACAAGGCGACGCGCGTTTATAATTATCATCGCGCCACCGTGCGCGCGCTCGCCGAACTGGTGGCGGCGGCGGGGCTCGATCACCCGAGCGAGATCCGCCCGATTCATTTCTCGCGGCGGCGCTCCGGCGCCGAGGTGGTGTCGTTCGAGCAGCTTTATCCCGCGCTGGAGACGGGTGAACTGATCGACGGCACCGATCACCCGCGCTACAGCGATGCCTGGCGCATGGCGCAGGCGCAGTCGTTCGCGCCGAAGGCGTAGGGATCGTCATTGCGAGCGCAGCAAAGCAATCCAGTCCTCATGGTGAGGAGGACCAACAGCGCGTTTACGCGCGTCTTCCGACGCGCTATGGCGACGTCTCGAACCATGAGGTCACAACCGTGAGGGGCCTCATCCTTCGAGACGCATCGCTGTGCGATGCTCCTCAGGATGAGGATTGAGTCCAAATCTGGATTGCTTCGCTGCGCTCGCAATGACAGCATCAAACCCCAGTAGCAATTACGGCGAAGGTTGCGGCAAGCACAGGCTCCTCCCTCCCCATAGACCGTCGAAGACGGGCTTAAACGCCCTTTTGGAGGGAGAGGGTTGGGGTGAGGGGGGTCGCATCCTCGCGGGATGGTACGCCCTCACCCGATGCGCTTCGCGCATCGACCTCTCCCTCCGGAAGAGGTGAAGGGACTTGATGCGGGCGGCAACATCCGCGCTGTCATGCCCACGCTCGTCGCGGGCATCCACGTCTTAGAAAGTCAGCAAGGAAGGCGTGGATGGCCGGGTTAAGCTCGGCCATGACGGATGATAGTTTTCCAAGTGGTAAAGAAAGGTTGCGCCAGGGCCGAACACCGCCGCTCAAAACTCGCCGCGCAGGCGTCCGGAAAAAATCGACACCGGGCCGCGGTCGGCGTTGTAGGCCGGGTTGCGGACATATTGGTAGTCGGCGGTCAGCGTGACCTGCTTGGTCAGCGCCAGCGCATAATACGCCTCGATGATCTGCTCTTGCCGGTAATTCAACTGCCCGTCGCCGACCAGCACGCCGAGCCCGCCGGCGGCGATGAAGTCGCGATGGTCACGCGACAGCGCGTTGACCGCGCCGGCGATGCCGATCACGTCGTCCGGCCGTCCCCACGCGCGGCCCTTGATCGAGGTGCCGAGCGAAAGAGAGGCGTCGATATCGGTGAACGCCATGATCTCGGTCTTGCCGTCGTTCCAGCTCCAGCGGCCGAACAGGCCGATGTCCTCGCTGACCGCCTGCTCGATGTTGAAGACGTAGCCATATTTGATGCGGCCCTCGCGGGTCTGCGCGATGTCGAGATTCAGCAGCGGATCGTTCAGCGTGGCGCGATAGCTGCCGGAGAACGCGCTGTTGAGCCAGCCAATGACGCGGAATTTTCCCGGCTGGCCGAACAGGCTGTAGCGTTCCTCCAGTTCGGCGACATAGCCGCCGCGCCGGAACAGCTTCATGTCGAAGTCGTTCGAGTTGGACGTCGCGTCCATCAGGAAATAACCGGCGCGCAGCGCCCAGGATTTCTGGTTGAGCTCGGCGCTCGCGCCATAGGTCAGGCCGACCCGGTCGGCGGCGTAGTCGAACGCGCCCGGCGCCCAGATCGACCAGTTCATGAAGTCCTTGCGCGGATCTTTCGCGTAGCTGTTGTTGTCGAACACGTCGAGCACCGCGAACTTGCCGACCTGCACGGTGAGGCGCGAGACATCGGCCTTGCCGGCAAGCTGGTTGGGGCCGCTCTCCAGCGTTTCCTGCTCGCCGCCGAAGCCGAAGGTCTGGCGCAGATAAAGCCGCGAAGGGTTGAAGCGCGGCGCCGGGAAATCGGATTTCTGCGCCTCGCCATTGGAGAAGCCGGCAAGGCCCACGGTGTTGCTGAGGCCGAAGCCCTGCAGCAGTTCCGGATTGAAATAAACCTCGCCGCCGTCCCACAGCCGCGCGTTGAGAAAGAGGCTGTTGCTCCAGGTCGCCTTCGCCTGCCCGGCCGGATTGAGGCTGTTGGCACCGGAATAGGGCGCGCGGAACGACGGATAGGCCTGCGGCAGGTAAGTGGTCTGGCCGGAGATCTCCCAGTTGCCCGGCGCGTTGCTGTCCGCCGCGATCGCCTTGCCGGAGCCGGGCAGCTCGATCTTGCGGTTGAGCCCGACGCGCAGCGTCTGAAGAGTCATTGCCGTGGCCAGATGCGTGTTGGCGACAGGCACGACATCGGTCCGTCCGAAATCGCTGTACAGATATTCGAGCCGCGCGCTCCATTGCGGCGCGATGGCGACCTCGATGCCGGCGCCCGCGGCCCAGCCGGTGCGCACGGCAAGTGTCTTGTCTTCGATGCCGCCAGGCTGCGTGGTGAGAAAGCGTTCGCCGGCGAAGGCGAGACCCGCGGTGGCGTAGATCATCCAGCGCGGCGCGGCGTAGCCGATGCGGCCGCGCAACGTGCCGGCATAATCGAGCTGTTCGATCGCGTTGGTGTTTGGCGTCGTCAGCGTCGCGACGATGCTGTTGCTGTCCAGATAGCTCGGGAAGGTGATGTCGGCCTCGACGCCGAGCAGCAGGCGCGAGGGCAACACGACATTGTGGCCGGCCTGCACGCCGCCCATGACGCTGCCGATGTTGTGGCGCGCGAAACTCGCGGCGGGATCTGACAGCGTGGTGGCGGCGCGGCCGAAGCCGTAGCCGGTGTGGGCGCCGAGATAGAACCCGCTCCAGTCGAACATGGCGGGCGGGGCGAGGACCGGAGCCTTGAGCGGCAGGTCGGCGGCCTGCGCTGCCATGCCGTGGCCGAGCGCCAGCGTGCCGAGCGCGGCCAGGCCGCCCAGGCGCTTCAGATCGGGGGCTGTCGGGCAAAGCTTCCGCATGACCTGAACAATCGGGGTGCCGGACATCGGACCGCGGCGACGCGGCCCATGACGGTAGTCAGACCATGGATTGGCACGCCCCGTCATCGCTTATTGTCCTGAAATCCCGGCATTTTGTCCCTTTTCCCCGGTCCCTTGCCGCCCGCCCGGCGGCCAGCCGTCATCAATAGCAGTTGCTATTGCGAATGACTTGCATTTATCTTATTGCAAGTTATTCGCAACTACAGCAGCTCGCAATGGTCTCTCATGGCATTGGTTTGTGACAGTCACGCAACGGCGGCGCGCCTTGCCCTTGCTCTGGTCGCCGGGCTGTCATGGCCGATGGTCGCGGGCACGGCGGCGCTGGCCGAGGCTTCCAGCCTCGACAGCGAGCATTTGTTCGGTTTCACCGTCGGCTCGGATATCGGCAGCGCCGGCGACATCGAGATCGAGGCGGAATCGGATTCCGGTTTCGGCAAACGGGCCGGCCGCTACCTCGCGGCGCTGAATTCGCTGCAGCTCAAATACACCTGGCTGGAAAATGTGCGGATCGCGCCGCATGTCGAATTCGGCCTGCATTCGATCAGCGATGTGCCGGGGATGGGCGATCTCGGTCGCGCCTCGGTGGCCTCAGGCGGTGTCGAGTTCAAATACCGCCTGCTCGATCGCGCCGCGGCGCCGTTTGGCCTGACCTTCGGTCTCGATGTCGCGATGGGCCGCATCGATGTTGCGACCGGCCTGCGGGCGCGCGACCATGCGCTGGATTTTTCCGTCGCGCTCGACCGCGAACTTGTTCCGGATCGCCTGTTCGGCGCGCTGAATTTCGTCTACGCGCCGGGCTGGGCGCGGGATCACGACACTGGTTTGTGGGGCCAGTCGGCGGCGCTTGAGGTCGGCGGCGCGCTGGTGGCAAGGATCGCGGACAGTGTCTATGCCGGCGGCGAGGTGCGCTATCTGCGCGCCTATGACGGCGTCGGGCTGTCGGGCTTTGCCGGCGATGCGGTGTTCGCCGGGCCGAGCCTCTATGTGATGCTGTCGCCGCGCGCCAATATGACGGTGGCGTGGAACGCACAGGTCGCGGGACACGCGCCGGGCGAGAGCGGTTCGCTCGATCTCGCTCATTTCGAGCGGCATCAGCTTCGCGTGCGCTTCGGCATGGGATTCTGATCATCCGGCAAGTGACCCGCCCGGGGGGACGACCGGGCGGGCCGGTCCATGCGGCGTGGATGAGGTGCCGCTGGACGCCGTCCGCAAGGATGCGGACTTCGACTCAGGAGGGCTTAGTAGCCGCAGCTGCGGACGCGGCCGATATAGTTGCCGTAGGCGTCGAACTGGCGCACCCAGCCGCAGCGGCGATAATCGGCGACATAAGCGGGGCCGGCATAGGCGCTGCCGGCGACCGCTGCGCCGAGCAGGGCTCCGGCGGCCAGGCCGATGCCAATGCCATGGTGATGATGGTAGCCGCCGGCGGCGGCCTGCTGGGTGGTGGCAGCGAGGCCGCCCGAGAGGGTGAGGCCGGCAATCGCAAGCGCTGCAAGCTTGGTCTTGATCGACATGATGCTCTCCATCCGTGTTGGGGGCGGACCATTGCGGCCGCATGTCCATTGGTGGCGGAGAGGGACGATCCGGTTCGAGGCGGTTCGAAAGATTTTTGGGCGGCGTCAGAATTGCGGCTTGTTGCCGAGCCGGGCGAGATCGAAGGCGTGCACGTCCGCCAGCAACTCGCAGAAGGCGCGGGCGCCATGGTCGATGATCTGGCGGCCCTTGTCGGCATTTGCCAGCGTGGCGTTGCCGGCGACGCCGGAAGGATGCAGGTCCTGGATCGACCAGGCGAACGGCGCGGGGCGGCCGGTGGAGAGGTGGCGGAAGTCGCGCTCCATCGCCACGCTCGACGGCTGAAAGTCCGCGATCTTGTCCTGCCGCACGAGGTCGGGATAGGCGGCCAGCATGATCGAGGTCTCGATCGCGCCACCATGGATGCCGTGGCGAATCTCGGCGTCGGGAAACAGGCCGTCCGGCGCACTGAGGCGGCTCCAGCTCGTCGTCACCGCGAGCATGTCAAGACGATGGCGCAGTTCCTGCGCCGCCACCGCCATCGCGGCGCTGTTGCCGCCATGGCTCGTCACCATCACCAGTTTGCGCACGCCGGCGCGCGCGACGCTTTCGCCGAGCGCGATCCATTGCGCGATGGCCTCCTGCCAGGACAGCGACAGCGTGCCGGGATAATCGAGATGCTCGGTGGACAGACCGATTTCCTGTACCGGCAGGACGCTCGCCGGAATCTCCGCGGGCAAGGTTTGCAGCACGCCCGCAAGATACGCTCGCGCAATCAGCGTGTCGGTGGCGAGCGGCAAATGCGGACCGTGCTGCTCGGTCGCCGCCAGCGGCAGCACCGCGATCCAGCCGGCGCGATTGGCGCACGCGATTTCCGGCGCGGTGAGATGTGTCCAGTCGCGGGGCGGCAGCGCGGTCATGCGGCGGAATGTTTCCTTACTCGTTTTTGCAACGTAATGTGTCCGGCGTTATCTGGCACGCCGCGCAGGATCGCGCCATGCTTCCTGCAAGCCAAAGTTGCGCCCATCATGGGCCAGAACGACCATTGGAGTCCAATAATGAGCCTAGCCCTTCTGCCGCGAGCGTTAACGGCGATGCTGGCCGGGGCGCTGAGCGTGGCGCTGTGCACGTTGCCGGTGCGGGCGCAGACGCAGGCTCCGATACCGGCCGCACCGACCTCCACCGATGCGGCGGCGGGCGGGGCGGGCGCGCTCGACAAGGTCAGCTTCGGCACCAACTGGGTGGCGGAGGGCGAGCATGGCGGTTTCTATCAGGCGCTGGTGGACGGCACCTACAGGAATTACGGCCTCGACGTCACCATCGTGCCCGGCGGTCCCAACGTCAACAACCGCATCCTGCTGATCTCGGGCAAGCTCGATTTCTACATGACCGCGAACACGCTGCAATCGTTCGAGGCGGTCGCCAACAACGTGCCGGTGGTGGCGGTGGCGGCAATCTTCCAGAAGGACCCGCAGGTGCTGCTGGCGCATCCAGAAGCCAAGGTGACGACGCTGGAGGATCTCAAGCCGCTGACGCTGTTCGTCTCCAAGGAAGGCATCCCGACCTACTTCCAGTGGCTGAAAAGCGAGTTCAAGTTCTCCGACGACAATGTCCGGCCCTACACTTCCAACGCGCAGCCTTTCATCGCCAACAAGATGAGCGCGATGCAGGGCTACGTCACCTCCGAGCCGTTTCTGATCGAGCAGCAGGCGAAGTTCAAGCCGACCGCGATCCTGATCGCCGATTACGGCTTCAGCGCCTATTCGACCCTGATCGAGACCCGCACCGCCTTCGCCGAACGCAAAGCCGATCTGGTGCAGCGTTTCGTCGATGCCTCGATCGTCGGCTGGTACAATTATCTCTACGGCGACAATGCGGCCGCCAACGCGATGATCAAGAAGCTCAACCCGGAAATGACCGACGCGCTGCTGGATTATTCGGTGGGACGCATGAAGGCGGACGGCATCGTCGATTCCGGCGACGCGCTGAAGAACGGGATCGGCGCGATGAGCGACGAGCGCATGGCGGACTTCTTCACCAAGATGGTGCGGGCCGGCGTGGTCCGCCGCGATATCGATTACCGCAAGGCCTACACGCTGCGTTTCGTCAACAAGGCGGTCGGGCTCGACCTGCGGCCGCGGCAATGACGCACCGGTTCAACAACGCATGAGCGGTGCTGCGCCCGTCAATTCATCCGATGCGCCGGCGGTGCGGCTGCGCGAGGTGACGCGCATCTATGCCAACGGCGTCGCGGCGCTTGGGCCGATCAATCTCGATATCGCGCGCGGCGAGTTCGTCTCGCTGCTCGGTCCCTCCGGTTGCGGCAAGTCGACCGCGCTGCGCATCATCGCCGGGCTCGATCATGCCAGCAGCGGCGTCGTCGAGGTGATGCATCCGCCGCATTCGCCGCGCCGCCGCATCGGCTATGTGTTTCAGGAGCCGACGCTGATGCCGTGGGCCAGCGTGCGCGACAATGTGCGGCTGCCGCTGCGGCTTGCGCGCATGGCCGAGCGCGAGATGGATGCGCGGGTCGCGGAGGCGCTGGCGCTGGTCGGGCTGTCCGATTTTGCCGAGGTCTATCCGCGCGAACTCTCCGGCGGCATGAAGATGCGCGCTTCGCTGGCCCGCGCGCTGGTTACCGATCCCGACATCCTGCTGCTCGACGAGCCGTTCGCCGCGCTGGATGAAATCACCCGCTTTCGCCTCAACGACGACCTGCTGCGATTGTGGCGCGATCTGCGCAAGACCGTGATCTTCGTCACCCATTCGGTGTTCGAGTCGGTCTATCTGTCGCAGCGCGTCATCGTGCTGACCGCGCGGCCCGGCCGCATCCACGCCGAATTCGCCGTGCCCGCGCCGGAGCCGCGCGATGCGGATTTCCGTGCCTCCGCATCCTACGGCGCGCTGTGCCGCGAGGTCTCCGCCGCGCTGGCGCAAGGCAGCGACGGCTAGAGCGTCAACTCTTATATCAGACATATGATAGCTTTACCGGGCCCAAAACCCGGTATAGCCTTTTGCTCCCGAACACCGGCGGCGGCGTGCCGCGAACGCGGAGGAAGCATGAGGAGCGGCGCGACGCAAAGGGGCGCGGATTTGGTCGCGCGCACGCTGGAACGGCTCGGCGTGACCACGATTTTCACAGTGTCGGGCAATCATGTGATGCCGATCTTCGATGCGCTGCTGGCGACGAAGATCAGGCTGATCCACGCCCGTCATGAAGCCGCCTGCGTGCACATGGCCGATGCCTGGGGCCGCCTCACCGGGCAGGCCGGCATCGCGCTGGTCACCGGCGGACAGGGCCATTCCAACGCGGTCGCCGGGCTCTACACCGCACTCGCTTCCGAATCGCCGGTCGTGCTTTTGTCCGGCCATGCCGGGCTCAATGAACTGGGCCGCGGCGCGTTTCAGGAAATGGCGCAGGCCGATCTCGCCCGGCCCGTGACCAAGGCGTCATGGACCGCGCAATCCGCCGCGACGCTGGGCGCGGATATCGCAAAAGCGATCTCGCTGGCGACATCGGGCCGCCCTGGCCCGGTCCATATCAGCCTACCGGTTGATCTGCTGGAACAGGAGTTGGCGGAAGAGCCCGCGCCTGCGTCGGCTGCGGCGGTGGCGATGCCGCTCGATGACAGGATCGCGGCGGCGACGTTGAAAGAGTTACAGGCAGCGACAAAGCCGCTGCTGTTGTGCGGGCCGATGCTGTGCACCGAGCGCGGCCAGGCGATGATGCGCAAGGCGGCCGATGTGCTCGACGTGCCGGTGATCGGCATGGAAAGCCCGCGCGGCGTCAACGATCCGGGCCTCGGCGCCTGCGCGGAAATTCTCGCCGAAGCCGATCTGGTGGTGCTGGTCGGCAAGCCGCTGGATTTCACGCTCAAGTTCGGCGAAGCGCCGCTGTCTTCGTCCTGCCGCTGGATCGTGATCGATCCGGACGAAGCACTGATCGCGCGCGCCGCCAAGGCGCTCGGCGCGCGTCTGGTGGCGTCCGGCGTGGCCGATCCGGTTTCGACGCTGAACGCGCTGACCAAAGGTCATGCGGCCAGCGTCGCCGTGCCCTCGGGCTGGCGGCAGCAGGTCAGCGACGCGCTCAACCATGCGCCGCCGCAATGGGCGAGCCTGCGCTCAAGCGATTCTTCCCATCTGCATCCGGTGGAGATGTGCCGCACCATCGGCGCGTTCCTCGCAGGCCATCCGCAGGCGACCTATGTCTGCGATGGCGGCGAGATCGGGCAGTGGGCGCAGGCGCTGGTGCATCCGCAGCGCCGCCTGATCAACGGCGTCGCTGGCACCATCGGCGTGTCGCTGCCGTTCGCGATCGCCGCGAAGCTCGCTAATCCGCAGCATCCGGTGGTGGCGGTGATGGGCGACGGCACCTTCGGCTTCCACATGGCCGAGTTCGACACCGCCGTGCGCTACGGCATTGCGCTGATCGTGGTGGTTGGCAACGACGCGCGCTGGAACGCCGAATATCAGATCCAGCTTCGGCAATATGGCGCGGAGCGCGCGAAGAATTGCGAGCTGCTGCCTTCGCATTACGAGCGCGTCGCCGAGGCGCTGGGCGGTTACGGCACCTGCGTTTCGACCGCGGAAGAGCTGCACGCGGCGCTGGAGAGCGCCCATCGCAGCGGCAAGCCTGCCTGCATCAATGTGATGATGCAGAGCATCGCCGCGCCGATCATTCGCCGATAACAAAAAATCTTGAGGGAGGAGAGAACGATGTTGTTGCTACGACGACTGGCCACTGCGCTCCTGCTGCTTGGCGGCGCGAGCGCCGCCCACGCCGAAATGACCGAGATCAGCATCGCCCGGCAACCCAGCCTCGGCCATCTGCCGCTGATGATCATGCAGGATCGCGGCATCATGGAGAAGAACGCGGCGGCGCGCGGCATCCCGAACCTCAAGGTCAACTACCGCACCTTCGCCGGCGGCGCGGTGATGAACGATGCGCTGCTCTCCAACACCATCCAGTTCGCGGCCGGCGGCGTGCCGCCGCTGATCGTGCTGTGGGCCAAGACCCGCCATGCGCCGCTCGCGGTGAAGGGCGTCGCGGCGATGAACTCGATGCCGCTGTATCTCAACATGAACCGCCCGGAGGTGAAGACGCTGCGTGACCTCTCCGACCGCGACAAGATCGGCCTGCCGGCGGTGAGGGTGTCGATCCAGGCGATCCTGCTGCAGATGGCGGCGGAGAAGGAATTCGGACCCGGCCACCACGGCGATCTCGACAAGCTGACGGTGACGCTGTCGCATCCGGACGGCATGCGCGCGCTGCTTTCGGGCACCGACGTCACCGGCCATTTCACTGCCGCGCCGATCCAGGAACTCGAACTGGCCAAGCCGGGCATCCACAAGCTCCTCGACTCCTACAAGATCCTCGGCCAGCCCTCGACCTTCAACGTGATCTGGACCTCGTCGAAATTCCACGACGAGAATCCGAAGATTTACGAGGCGTTCATCGCCTCGCTGGACGAGGCGATCGGCATCATCAATGCCGACCGCACCGCAGCTGCCAAGACCTACGTCAAGCTGAGCGGCGATGCCTCCAACGAGGCGCTGATTACCTCGATCCTCACCGATCCGCAGGTGACCTTCACCACCACGCCGCAAGGCATCGGCCAGTATGCCGATTTCATGAGCCGCACCGGCATGATCAAGGAGAAGGCGGCGTCGTGGAAGGACCTGTTCTTCCCCAACATGGCGGGGAAGAACGGTAGTTGACGGGCGCGATCGCGGTGAGACCGGTGGTCTTGCCGCCCGTCCATCGTTGTTGACTTCGTCATGGCCGGGCTTGACCCGGCCATCCAAGTCTCTCACGGAAATGTCGTCAGGTCGTGGATGCCCGGCACAAGGCCGGGCATGACGGCTGAAATACTTGGTTTATTTCCCGCGCGCATTTGAGAGGCCGACTCTCACCCATTGACTGGCCCCTGGTGCCGGAAACCAGTTAGATGCGCATCATGATTTGCGCCAAATGTCCGCTAGAGACGAAAGCCGATGCCGGGAGATGATCGCTCACAGGTGACGCGCGTGCTGCTGCCGGCGCTGATCCTCCTGCTGGTGCTCGGCCTGTGGGAGGCGGTGGTCCGCCTGCGCGGCATTCCGCCCTATATCCTGCCCGGCCCGCTCCTGATCGGCCAGACGCTGGTGCAGGATGCGCCGGTGCTGTTCAATTCTCTGCTGACCACGCTGCGCACCACCATCGAGGGCTTCCTTGCCGCCGCAATCGGCGGCATCGGCCTTGCGCTCCTTTTCAACCGCTCGAAATGGCTGGAGGACGCATTCCTGCCCTATGCGGTGATCCTGCAGGTGACGCCGGTGATCGCGGTCGCGCCGCTGCTCCTGATCTATCTGCCGCAGCATCTGGCGGTGGTGGCCTGCGCCTGGATCGTGGCGTTCTTTCCGGTGCTGTCGAACACGCTGCTCGGGCTGAAATCGGTCGACCGCAACCTCATCGGCCTGTTCGCGCTGCATGGCGCTTCGCGCGGCCAGACCCTGCGCTATCTGCAACTGCCCTCGGCGCTGCCGCACATTCTCGGCGGCCTGCGCATCGCCGGCGGCCTGTCGCTGATCGGCGCGGTGGTGGCGGAAATCGCCGCCGGCTCGGCCGGGGCGGGGTCGGGCCTCGCCTACAGGATTGCGGAATCCGGCTACCGGCTCAACATTCCACGCATGTTCGCGGCGTTGCTGTTGCTCTGTGTCGCAGGCATTGTGATCTACATGGCGCTCTCGGCGGCGTCGCATTTCATGCTACGACGCTGGCACGAGAGTGCGTTGAAAGAAGAAGCCTGAAAACTGAAAGGAAACTGAAGAATGGCTGCGACCAATCCGGGAGAAACCATCGACGTTCTGATTTACGGACCGCACAAGCCCAAGGTGATCGCCGGTTTTCCGGCCCAGTTCACCACGCATGTGTTCGCCACCCGTAACGATCTCGAACGGCTGTCTCCGGAAATCGCGGCGCGGATCCGCGGCATCGCCGTCACCGGCCTGGTGCAGGCCGACCGGGCCATGCTGGAGCGGTTTCCGAAAGTGGAGATGGTGGCCTCGTTCGGTGTCGGCTATGACCATGTCGATTTCCGCTACGCGGCGGAGAAGGGCATCATCGTCACCCATACGCCGGAAGTGCTGACCGAGGAGGTCGCCGATACCGCGCTCGGCCTGCTGATCGCGACGCTGCGCGACTTCATCGCCGCCGATCGTTATGTCCGCGAGGGCAAGTGGGACACCGCTCCGTTGCCGCTCAGCGTCGGCTCGCTGCGCGACCGCACCGTCGGCATGGTCGGCATGGGCCGTATCGGTCAGGCGATCGCGCGGCGTCTCGCCGCTTCGCTGGTGCCGGTGGTCTACCATTCGCGCAATCCTGCGCCGGGCGTCACCTACAAGCACTATCCAAACCTGATGGAGATGGCGAAGGAGGTCGATACCCTGGTGCTGATCACGCCGGGCGGCGCCTCGACCGACAAGATGATCAACGCCGAGGTGCTCAAGGCGCTCGGCCCGCGCGGCGTCGTGGTCAACGTCGCGCGTGGATCGGTGGTGGACGAGCCGGCGCTGATCGCCGCGCTCAAGGACGGCACCATCCAGGCCGCCGGCCTCGACGTGTTCGCGCGCGAGCCGCATGTGCCGGAAGAATTGCGCAAGCTGCCGAATGTCGTGCTGCTGCCGCACATCGCCTCCGCCTCGGTGACGACGCGCGATGCGATGGACAAACTGGTGGTCGATAATCTCAAGGCCTGGTTCGACGGCAAGCCGCCGCTGACGCCGGTGCCGGAGACGCCGTACAAGGGCCATTAAGAGTCTTTAGGGACCACGGCATGGCGCGGCCGATGCACATGGAAAGCGGACGCCACCGACTGTGCCGGTGGCTTTTGCTGCTAGGTGCGGCCGTGCTGCCGATCGTGCTGTTTCTGGTGCTGCCGGCGCGCGCGCAGGATACGCGCTCGCTCGCCAGCGAGATGATCGGGCAGTGGGAGCTTGCCACCGCCGGACGCGACAAGACCTGCGTCATCACGCTGAAGAACGAGCCGGCGCCGCAGGGCATGAAGCTCGAGCTTGAGAAGGGCTGCGCCGCCTCGCTGCCGTTCACCAAGGCGATCGTGGCCTGGAGCGTCAAGGGTCTCGACATCGTGCGTCTACAGGACGCGCGCGGCGAATCTGTGATCGATGTCACCGAGGTCGAGAGCGGCATCTTCGAGGGCTTGCGCAGCGGCGAGGGCGTCTATCTGCTGCAAAATCTCGCGGCGGCGCGCGAATTGTCTAAATCGACCGATCAGTTGATCGGCGACTGGGCGATGGTGCGCGGCAACGGCACCGCGATCTGCACGCTGACGCTCACCAACACCGAGGTCTCGCCGGAGACTTTCGCGGTGTTCCTCAAGCCGCGTTGCGATGCCACGGTTGCGGCGTTCGCGCCGAAGACATGGCGGATCGAGCGTGGCGAGATTCAACTGATTTCGCCCAAGGGCGAGGTCTGGCGCTTCGAGGCCGACGATCACGCGCAGTGGCGGCGGGTGCCCGACAGCGCCGATCCCCTGATCATGATGCGGCAGTGATTGTCGAGGCGAGTCATCAGCCTGTCAGGTCCTGAATTCGTCATGGCCGGGCTTGACCCGGTCATCCACGTCTTAAGCGCATTATAGAAGAAAGACGTGGATGCCCGGCACATAAGGGCGTTTACGCCCGTCTTCGACGGGCTATGGCGACGTCTCGAACCATGAGGCCGCTCCATCGCGGCCTCTTCCTTCGAGACGCATTGCTGCGCAATGCTCCTCAGGATGAGGGTCATGATCTTCCGGTACGTCGCTTCTTCTTCACCTCTCCCGTGGGGAGAGGTCGACTTTGCGGAAGCAAAGTCGGGTGAGGGCGTAGGATCTATCGATAGATTTAGATCCCCTCACCCCGACCCTCTCCCCGCTGGGGAGAGGGAGCACATCTTCCATGGTGCAGCGTTTCCATTAAAATATGAAATGCGCTAACAGCGCCGCTCCCGCTACATCAGCCGCAAGCCTTTCAGACTGCTGTGGCCGTTCTTGCCGACGATGATGTGGTCGTGCACCGAGATGCCGAGCGGACTGGAGATCGCGACGATCGACTTGGTCATCTGGATATCGGCGGTGGACGGCGTCGGATCACCGGACGGATGGTTATGGACTAAAATAACCGCGGTCGCCGACAATTCCAGCGCGCGCTTCACCACCTCGCGCGGATAGACCGGGGTGTGGTCCACGGTGCCGACCTGCTGCACCTCGTCGGCGATGAGCTGGTTGCGCTTGTCGAGAAACAGAATGCGGAACTGCTCCTTGTCGGCGAACGCCATCGCCGCGCGGCAATAGTCGATCACGCTCGACCACGACGACAGCACGGGCCGCTGTTTCATCTGGCCCTTGATGACGCGACTCGCGGTCGCCGCAATCAGCTTGACTTCGGTGATCGCGGCGTCGCCGATGCCGCTGATTTCGCGCAACCGCGCTTCCGGCGCGTGCACCACTTCGGCGAACGAACCGAACCGCGCGATCAGGGACTTCGCCAGCGGCTTGACGTCGCGGCGTGGCAGCGCGCGGAACAGCACCATTTCCAGGAGTTCGTAATCGCTCAGCGCGTCGGGGCCGGCTTCCTTGAAGCGGTCGCGCAGCCGTTCGCGATGGCCGTGATAATGCGGAGCCTCGGCGAAACCGGGGGAATCGGAAGAGTTGTCGCTCGTTGCGGACATGGCAGGCTGGCGCTCGCAGATGTTCCGAGCATGCCGTGCTGTCGTGGTTTTGCAAGAGCCAAATTGCGCGCCCGCCGCGCTTTCACGGCGCACACGCTCCGACGATCAGGTGATCGCGTAAGGCGGCTTGTCGAATTTGCCGGGCGAAAGCGTGAAGACCTCGACGCCGGATTCGGTCACGCCGACCGAATGCTCGAACTGCGCCGACAGCGAACGGTCGCGCGTTACCGCAGTCCAGCCGTCGGACAGAATCTTCACATGCGGTTTGCCGAGATTGATCATCGGCTCGATGGTGAAGAACATGCCGGGGCGCAGCACCACGCCCTCGCCGGGCCGGCCGACATGGATGATGTTGGGCTCGTCATGGAATAGGCGGCCGAGACCGTGGCCGCAGAAGTCGCGCACCACGCTCATATGCTCCGGCTCGACGAAGCTCTGGATGGCGTGGCCGATGTCGCCGGTGGTGGCGCCGGGCTTCACCGCGGCGATGCCGCGCATCATCGCCTCGTAGGTCACCTCGATCAGCCGTTCGGCGCGGCGCGAGATCGCGCCGGCGGCATACATCCGGCTGGAATCGCCGTACCAGCCATCGACGATCAGCGTGACGTCGACATTGACGATGTCGCCTTCCTTCAGCGGCCGGTCGCCCGGCATGCCGTGGCAGACCACGTGATTGATCGAAGTGCAGGTCGAATAGCGATAGCCGCGATACATCAGCGTCGCCGGGTA
>JAFKKO010000034.1 GCA_017305455.1 Hyphomicrobiales bacterium
GGCCTCGACCACCGAGGCGGCTTTGCTCACGCGCGGCGCAAGCCAGGTCTATATCTCGCTCGGCGATGCCCATGCCGACGGCTCGATCGCGGTGCGGATCTATTACAAGCCGCTGGTGCTGCTGATCTGGTTCGGTCCGTTGCTGATGGCGTTCGGCGGCATGCTGTCGCTGTCCGATCGTCGCCTGCGGGTCGGCGCGCCGAAGCCGGCAAAGACGCCGCGGGCGTTGCAGCCGGCGGAGTAGGGCGCATGAGACGCTTCCTCGCAATGCTGGCCCTTCTTCTGACGCTGGCGCCAACCTTGGCGCTCGCGGTGCAGCCGGACGAGATCATGGCCGATCCGGCGAAGGAAGCGCGGGCGCGGGCGCTGTCGCGCGAACTGCGCTGCATGGTGTGTCAGAACCAGTCGATCGATGATTCCGACGCGCCGCTGGCGCGCGATCTGCGCCTTCTGGTGCGCGAACGCATCGCCGCTGGCGCCACCGACCGGCAGGTGATCGACTATCTGGTGGCGCGCTATGGCGAGTTCGTGCTGCTCAAGCCGCGCCTTGAAGGGCAGACGCTGATCCTGTGGCTGCTGACGCCGCTGGTGCTGATCTGCGGCGGGTTCGGCCTGTGGTTTTACAACAGGCGCGCCCGCGCTGCCGCGCCGGAGAATGGGTCTCTCGCACTCACGCCCGAGGAAGAGGCGCGGCTGGAAAAGCTGATTGCGGATCAAGGCTCCCGGGAAAAGCCGGTCTGATCGAATAAGATCGGTAAACTTCCGTGCCGGTTCTCGGAGATCCGAATGCCCGACCGCATGTCCTCGCTCGAAGATTTGGCCCGCGCTTATCCCGGCCCGCTTTCTCCGGCTACGCTTTTCAAGGAAATCGACCACGTTGATGAGAACTACGGCGCGCTGATCGCGGCTTCGCCGTTTTTCGTGCTGGCCACGGTCGGCCCGGACGGGCTGGATTGTTCGCCGCGCGGCGATGCGCCGGGCTTCGTCACGGTACGGGATGCGAAAACACTACTGGTGCCGGACCGCAGAGGAAACAATCGGCTCGATTCCTACAGAAACATCCTGTCCGACAACCGCGTCGGAATGCTGTTCCTCATCCCGGGTTATGGCGAGACCCTGCGCGTAAACGGACGCGCGGAGTTGTGGTGCGATCCGGATTCGTGCGCGCCATTTGAAATAGCCGGAAAGCGGCCGGCGAGCGTCATGATCGTCCACGTCGAGACGGTCTTCTTCCAATGCTCGCGTGCGGTGGTGCGCTCCGAACTCTGGAGCCCGGAGCGGCACGCCGACAAACGCAACCTGCCGTCACCCGGCAGGATCCTGCGCGACATCACTGCGCGCAACGAAAAGGTCGAGACCTTCGACGGTGAAGCTTATGACGCCGCGTTGCCGGCGCGGGTCAAGGCGACGCTGTATTAAGGCACCGTGTTTGCCGGCACCCCTGCGACAATCCTTCACTATTACAAAACATTAATTCCCCCGTCAGCGCGCGGTAAGGCGACGTCCCCCATCTTCAGCTCCATCAGGCGCGCAATGCGCCGCGGGAATTACCCCCGTTCCCGATCGTCCCTCGTGGCCCCGGAGCTGTTTCATGACCGACCATTCCGATCTTCCCCAGACCCCATCCCACGCCGCGCCCCGCCGCTCGCTGCTCTCCATGCGCAAATTCGCGCTGATGGCATCGGTTGTCGCGGGCCTCGGCGTTGCCGCCTACGGGCTCGGCGCACCGCTCAATCATTTCGACATGCTGACCACCGCCGCCCACGCGCAGGTCAGCAAGGACGTCCATCCCGCCCAGCAGCCGATCGGCTTTGCCGACATCGTCGAGCGTGTGAAACCCTCGGTGATCTCGGTGCGGGTCAAGATTGCCGAGAAGCAGGCCTCGAACGAGGAGGGCGAGAATCCGTTCCCGCCGGGCTCGCCGATGGAGCGTTTCTTCCGCCGCTTCGGTGGTCCGGATGGTTTCCCCGGCGGACGCGGCCCCCGCGGGCGCGGCAGCATCGTGACCGGGCAGGGCTCGGGCTTCTTTATCTCTCCCGATGGTTATGCCGTGACCAACAATCATGTGGTTGACGGCGCCGATAAGGTCGAGGTGACGACCGACGACGGCAAGACCTATTCTGCGAAGGTGATCGGTACCGACAAACGCACCGACCTCGCGCTGATCAAGGTCGAGGGTCGCAGCGATTTCCCCTACGCGAAACTCTCCGAGAACCAGCCCCGCATCGGTGACTGGGTGCTCGCGGTCGGCAATCCGTTCGGCCTCGGCGGCACGGTGACGGCCGGCATCGTCTCGGCGCGCGGCCGCGACATCGGCAACGGCCCCTACGACGATTTCATCCAGATCGACGCTCCGGTGAACAAGGGCAACTCCGGTGGCCCGGCCTTCGACACCAAGGGCGAAGTGATGGGCGTCAATACCGCGATCTATTCGCCGTCGGGCGGCAGCGTCGGTATCGCGTTCTCGATCCCGGCTTCGACCGTGCAGTCGGTTGTGAGCCAGCTCAAGGACAAGGGCGTGGTCAGCCGCGGCTGGATCGGCGTGCAGATCCAGCCAGTGACCGCCGAGATCGCCGACAGCCTCGGTCTCAAGAAGGCTGAAGGCGCGCTGGTGGCCGAGCCGCAGTCCGACGGCCCCGCCGCCAAGGCGGGCATTGAATCCGGCGATGTCATCACCCGCGTCAACGACAAGCCGGTGAAGGATGCGCGCGAGCTCGCCCGCACCATCGGTAGCATGCCTCCCGGTGCGAACATCAAGCTCGGCGTGATCCATAACGGCCAGGAGAAGGATCTCAGCCTGAAACTCGGCGAACTGCCCAATGCCCAGGCGGCCAAGGCTAATTTCGGCCCCGACAATGACAATGGCGGCATGGGTCGCGGCGCCGATGTGCCGTACCTCGGTCTGACGGTTGCGCCCGCGCGCTCGGTGGCCGGAGCCGGCAAGGACGGCGTGGTCGTGACCGAGGTCGATCCGCGGGGCGCCTCGGCCGAGCGCGGCTTCAAGGAAGGCGACGTCATCCTCGAAGTCGGCGGCAAGCTGGTGTCCACGCCGGCCGATGTGCGCGATGCCCTCAAGGCCGCACAGGCCGACCACAAGAACAGCGTCCTGATCCGCGTCCGCTCCGGCGATTCATCGCGCTTCGTCGCGGTGCCGGTGGGGAAGGGCTGATCGGACGCCGATGAGTCGGAAAGTGCCGTACGGAATACGCCCCCTCCGACGGCAGCTTTCCGGGGCGGGCCCCAAAGCGTTGGGTGGCCTGCCTTCGATCCTTTCGATGGAAAACGCCCCCCTCCGTCGAGAGGTGACAGGGACGGGCGGTGCGGCTTCCCCCAAGCCCGCCGCCCGGACCCCTTGTGACCGGGACATGCTGCCTTGCAAGAAGATGGTCTGCGCGCCATGGTGATAAAAACCGACCTTGTCTTTCCTCCGGCCGAATCACAGATGCGACTGCTCATCGTTGAGGACGACCGCGAATCCGCCGACTATCTGGTGAAAGCCTTCCGCGAAGCTGGCCATGTGGCCGATCTCGCCGGTGACGGCGAGGAAGGTCTCGCGCTGGCCGAAACCGGCGATTACGACGCGCTGGTGGTCGATCGCATGTTGCCCAAGCGCGACGGCCTGTCGCTGATCGGCGCGCTGCGCGAGAAGGGCGACCGCACGCCGGCGCTGATCCTCTCGGCGCTCGGCCAGGTCGATGACCGCATCAAGGGCCTGCGTGCCGGTGGCGACGATTATCTGCCCAAGCCTTATTCCTTCGCCGAACTGCTCGCGCGTGTCGAAGTGCTGTCGCGCCGCCACGGCGGGCCGGGCGAGGAGACCAGCTACCGCGTCGGCGATCTCGAACTCGACCGTCTGTCGCATCAGGTGACGCGCGGCGCGACCGAGATCACCTTGCAGCCGCGCGAATTCCGCCTGCTCGAATATCTGATGAAGCACGCCGGTCAGGTGGTGACCCGCACCATGCTGCTGGAGAATGTCTGGGATTATCATTTCGATCCGCAGACCAACGTCATCGATGTGCATATCTCGCGCCTGCGCTCGAAGATCGACAAGGGACAGGAGCGGCCGCTGCTCCATACCATTCGCGGCGCCGGATACATGATCCGTGACGGCCTTCGGTAAACTGATCCGCACCACGGCGTTCCGGCTGACGCTGGTCTATCTGTTCCTGTTCGCGCTGTTCGCCGCTTCGCTGCTCGGCTATTTCGCCTGGAACACCCGGCGGATGATCACCGACCAGATCACCGAAACGGTGAACGCCGAAATCGGCGAACTCAGCGATCAGTTTACCCATGGCGGTATCCGTGGCCTGGTTTTTGCCATCGAGAACCGCGCGCTGCGGCCCGGCGCCAATCTCTATCTTGTCACCACGCCGCAGGGGCAGGCGGTGGCAGGCAATGTCGGCGCATTGCAGCCCGGCGTGCTCGAGAAAACCGGTTGGGTCGAAACTTTCTACCGGCGCCTCGACGAGACCGACACGCGCAGCCATTTCGCGCTGGCGCGGATCACGCAACTGTCCGGCGGCTTCCGTCTGCTGATCGGCCGCGATCTTGAAGAGCGCCGCCGCCTGTTCGGCATCGTCGCCAAGGCAGCCCAATTCTCCATCGTTATCGTCCTGCTGCTCGGCCTTGGCGGCGGCATCTTTGTCGCGCGCCGCGTGCTACGCCGGATCGACGCCATGACCGGCACCACGCAGCGGATCATGGGGGGCGATCTCAGCGAGCGTCTGCCGGTGGGGCGCAGCGGCGACGAACTCGACCGGCTTGCTGAAAACCTCAATGCGATGCTGGAGCGCATCGAGTCATTGATGGCGGGGCTGAAGGAAGTCTCCGACAATATCGCCCACGATCTCAAGACGCCGCTGACGCGGCTGCGCAACCGCGCCGAGGATGCGCTCGCCAAGGCGGGCAATGAGAGCGAGTATCGCGCGGCACTGGAGCAGACGATCGAGGAGTCCGACGGCCTGATCCGCACCTTCAACGCGCTCCTGATGATCGCGCGCGCCGAATCCGGGCAGGCGCGCGACAATATGGTGGATTTCGACGCCGCCGAGGTGGCGCATGGCATCCAGGAACTGTACGAGCCGCTGGCCGAGGACAAGGGGCTGACGCTGGCGGTGAAGGCCGAGCCGGTGACGCTGCACGGCAATCGCGAACTGATAAGTCAGGCGCTGGCCAACCTTGTCGAGAACGCCATCAAATACGGCCGGCCTGTCACGCCTGCATCCGCCGAGACCGCGGCGCCCGATGCTGTGCCGAACCGGGACACGCCGGACATTCTGATCGAGGCGCGCCGCGATGGCGTTCACATCGATTTCAGCGTCACCGATCACGGGCCGGGCATCCCCGAAGCTGATCGGTCGCGAGCGATGGAGCGGTTCGTCCGTCTCGAGGCCAGCCGCACCCAGCCGGGTTCCGGTCTGGGCCTTAGTCTCGCCGCGGCGGTGGCCCTGCTCCATGGCGGCGAACTGCGTCTCGATGACGCCGCGCCGGGGTTGCGCGCCACGCTTGCCGTTCCTGCCGCCAGCCCCCTTGCCAATCCCCGCCGTGACGTGGAACAAACGGTCGCATGAGCTTACCTGCGACCGGTGATGCGGACCAAATCCCTCTGGCTGCGCGTCTTGTTACCGGCCCGCAATTATTCGCGCCGGACGAGGCGCGCCGCCGCGTCGCGGACTGGTTCGCCGATCTCCCTCCTGAGCAGAGCCGTGCATTGCAGGACGCCATGGCCCGGCATCCCCATGCCAAGGCCATCATCGAGGGCGTCGCGGAAGCCTCCCCCTATCTTTTCGACCTGATGCGGGCGGATGCCGCGCGCCTCATCCGGCTGCTTGAGAGCGATCCCGAGGCCCGTCTCGCGGCCTTGATCGCGGAGGCCGAGGAGGGCGTCAACGCGGCAGCCGACGAGGCCGATGTCATGCGGCGCCTGCGGCGGATGAAGGCCGAAGCCGCGCTGCTGATCGCGCTGTGCGATATCGGCGGCGTCTGGCCGGTGATGCGCGTCACCAAGGCGTTGACCGACGTGGCGGTGACGGCGGTGCAATGCGCCGTGCGCTATCTTCTGACCCAGGAGACGGAACGGGGCCGGTTGCTGCCGCCCGATCCCAAGCGGCCGGAAGTCGGCAGCGGGTTGATCGTGCTCGCGATGGGCAAGATGGGCGCGGGCGAACTCAACTATTCCAGCGATGTCGATCTGATCGTGTTCTACGATCCGGATGTCGCGCGGCTCGGCGAAGATGTCGAGCCCTCGCCGTTCTTCGTCAAGGTCGGGCAGGGCATCTCGCGCCTTTTGCAGCAGCGCACCGGCGACGGCTATGTATTCCGCGTTGATCTGCGGCTGCGGCCCGATCCTGCATCGACGCCGGTGGCGATCTCGGTCGCCGCCGCGCTGAATTACTACGAGCGCGAGGGACGCACCTGGGAGCGTGCCGCCATGATCAAGGCACTGCCCTGTGCCGGTGATCTGGAAGCCGGCAATGCGCTGCTCGCGGAGATCGCGCCGTTCGTCTGGCGCAAGCATCTCGATTTCGCCGCGCTGACTGACGTTCACGACATGAAGCGGCAGATGCAGTCGTTCCGCGGCCAGAGCGAGATTTCGGTCGAGGGCCACAACGTCAAGGTCGGGCGCGGCGGCATCCGCGAAATCGAGTTCTTCGCCCAGACCCAGCAACTGATTGCCGGCGGCCGCCATCCCGAGCTGCGGGCGCGGCCGACGCTGGAGGCGCTGAAGATCCTGGCCGGCAGCAACTGGATTACCGAGGCCGCGCGCGAGGAACTGACCGCGGCCTATCTCTTTCTGCGCCAGGTCGAGCACCGCCTGCAGATGATCGCCGATGAGCAGACCCATGCGTTGCCGCAGGATCGCGAGGCGATGGAGCGGTTTGCGCGGTTCTTCGGCTATGACAGCCGCGCCGCGTTCGCCGCCGATCTTCTCGGGCACCTCAACTGCGTGCAGAGCCATTACGAGCGATTGTTCGAGGGCGAGGCAGCCACCGACGCCGAGAAGCTTCCCGACATCGACTATAGCGCGGGCCCCGACGATCCGAGGCTGCTCGATCATCTGACGAGGCTCGGTTTCAAGTCGCAGCGGATGGTGGCGGAAGCCGTGCAGCACTGGATGGCGGGCGAATATCGTGCGCTGAAGGTGGAGTCGACCCGCGAGGCGTTTCAGGCATTCGTGCCGGATCTGATCCGCGGCTTGTCGCGCGCCGAGGAGCCTGATGCCGCCGTCAATGCGTTCGACCGTTTTCTGCAGGCGCTGACGCGCGGTGGACGGCTGATCTCGCTGCTGGCACAGAACAAGGACATCGTCGCGCTGGTCGCGCTCATTCTCGGCGCGGCGCCGCGTCTTGCCGACATGCTGGCGCGCAATCCGCAGATCATGGACGGCCTGATCGATCCGCGCTTCTTCGGCGCGATGCCCGATCGTGACGAACTTTCGGCGCGTCTGGCCGCGACGCTTTCGGACGCGGATTCCTATGAGGAGTTTCTCGACCGGCTGCGGCTGTTCGGGCAGGAGAGCCTGTTCCTGATCGGCACCCGCATCCTGTCCGGCACGGTGTCGGCCGAGCACGCCAGTTCCGCCTTCGCCGATGTCGCGGAAGGCACGGTGCGCACGGTGCATCGCCTTGTCAGCGATCAGTTCATCGCCCAGCACGGCCGCATCAAGGATCAGGAAACCGCGATCCTGGCGATGGGCAAGCTCGGCGGCCGCGAGATGACGGCATCGTCCGACCTCGATCTGATCCTGATCTATGATTTCGACCACGATCATCCCGATTCCGATGGCGCGCGGCCGTTGCAGGGTGGCCAGTATTTTGCCCGCTATACCCAGCGGCTGATCAGCGCCTTCACCACGCGCACCAATTACGGCGTGCTCTACGAGATCGATATGCGGCTGCGTCCGTCGGGCCGGGCGGGGCCGGTGGCGACACGGATCGATTCCTTCGCCGAGTATCAGGACCACGAGGCGTGGACCTGGGAGCACATGGCGCTGACGCGCGCGCGGGTGATTTCATCCTCGCCTGAACTGCAGCAGCGGATCGAAGCGATCATCCGCGAAGTGCTGACGCGCCCCCGTGACCGCGTCATTATCGCCAATGACGTGCTGGAGATGCGTCAGGCGATCGCCGACGAGAAGGGCGATGCCGATATCTGGGACCTGAAATATGCCGCCGGCGGCATGGTCGATATCGAATTCCTCGCGCAGTACCTGCAACTCGTCCATGCCGCGGACATGCCGGACATTCTCAGCGTCAGCACCGCCCAGGTGATCGACAACGCGGTGCGGCTTGGCGTGCTGCCGCCTTCGGATGCCGATGTATTGCGGCCGGCGGCGCGGCTCTATCACGATCTGACGCAGATCCTGCGGCTGTGCGTCTCGACCAAGTTCAAGCCAGAAACTGCGGGGGAAGATCTGCTGCGCGTGATGACGCGAGCCGGAGACGCGCCCGATTTTTCTGCGCTTGAGGCGCGCGTTCGAGAGATACAAAGCGACGTTCGCGCGATTTTCCTGCGCCTGCTCGAGGCGCGAGCGTAGCACTCGCGCTATCCGAGCCGCGCGGCAGCGTCACACATACCACGGTGCCGACGTCGAGCTTGGAGCGCAGCCGGATCGAGCCGCCGTGCAGGCCCGCCAGCGACTTGGCGATGGCCAGACCCAGCCCCGATCCGTGATAGGTCTTGGTGAGCTGGCTTTCGACCTGCTCGAACGGCCGCCCCAGCTTCTCCAGCGAATGCGGGGCGATACCGATGCCGGTGTCGGCGAAGATCAGCATCACCGAATTTTCCAGCACACGGCTGCGCACCAGCACGCGCCCGCCATCCGGTGTGAACTTCACCGCGTTGGAGAGCAGGTTGACCGCGATCTGCTTCATCGCCCGCCGATCGGCGACCACTGGAATGAGCCCGTCGATATCGGCGTCGAGTATCAGGTTCTTGTCCTCGGCGCGGCCGGAAACGACGCGCAGCGACTCCGTGAGCGTGTCGGCGAGATCGAGCGGCTCCGGATCGAGCTTCATCCGTCCGGCCTCGATCTTCGACATGTCGAGAATGTCGTTGATCACGTCCAGCAGGTAGTTTCCGCTCGTCAGGATGTCGTGGCAGTACTCCTGATATTTTTCCGAGCCAAGCTCGCCGAACATGCCCGACCCCATCACCTCGGAGAAGCCGATGATGGCGTTGAGCGGCGTGCGCAGCTCGTGGCTCATATTGGCGAGGAATTTCGACTTGGTCTGATTGGCGTCCTCGGCGCGCTGTTTTTCCTCGGCGTATTTCTGCGCAAGCTCGGCCAGCTCGCGGGCCTGCCGCTCCAGTTCGGCCTGCGAGCGTTTCAGGTCGATCACGTTGGCGGTGAGCCGCATGTCATTGTCGATCAGGCGCTGCTCATGCTGCTTGATCTTGGTGATGTCGGTGCCGACGGAGACATAGCCGCCGTCCTTGGTGCGCCGCTCGCTGACATAGAGCCATGAGCCGTTCTCGAGTTGCACCTCGAAAGTGCGCGCGCCCGGCACTGCCGCGTTGTCGATGATGCGGCCGCGCAGTTCGGGCATGCGGCCGACTTCGGCGAGCGTCTCGTAGGATGTGCCCGGCACCACGGCCGTATCCGGCAGCTTGTGCAGGCGCTGGAAATGCGAGTTGCACAGCACCAGGCGGTCTTCGGCGTCCCACAGCACGAAGGCCTCGGGAATGGTCTCGATCGCGTCGCGCAGCCGCAGGTCCGCCTCGATGCTGCGTTCGGCGAGGCTGCGCTGCTCGGTGATGTCGACCACGATGCCGATCAGATGATGGCAGCCGTCGCCATGGGCGGTGATCAGTTCGCAACGTACCCGCAGCCAGATCCAGTGCCCGGCGGCATGCTTCATGCGGAACGAGCAATCGACCTGATCGATCTTGCCGCTCACCAGCTGATCGGCCAGTTGCAACAGATCGACGTCTTCGGACTGCACCAAAGCGTTGACCTCGCCGAAAGCGAGCAGGTCGCTGCGGCTCTCCAGCCCCAACATGGTGAACATCGATTGCGACCAGAAAATCCGGCCGCGCGACAAATCCCAGTCCCACAATCCGCAGCGGCCGCTGTTGAGCGCGGTGTCGATGCGCCCGCGCACGGCGTCGTTGATCAGGTCGCTCTCTCGCGCACGGCTGGACTGCCAGTGAAAGGCGAAGCCGAGAATCAGCACGACAAAGCCGGTGGTCGCCGACAGCGTGACCTGCAACGCGGTGTCGGAACGCCATAGCGCCTCGACGCTCTGCTGCATGATCACCACGCGGCCCGGCAGCGAGGGAATGGCGCGCTGGATCGCCGTCGCCCCGTGCCCGTTCGGCAGCTTCAATTCCGCGATGGCGTTCTGCGCCGGCTGCGCCGCTTCCACTGTATCGAGCAAGATGTCGGGCGCCATCACCGGATTTTCGCCGGAGAATTCCGCGAGAGTGCGTTGCCCGGCGCCGCTGATGACGATCTGGCGGCCCGATGCGATTCCCCATGACGGCATCAGCGAGGGCAGCAGCAGTTGCAGCTTGCCGGCGACCGCGTCGCGGTCCTGATGCACCGGCCCGAGACGTTCGATCCGCTCGGCCAGCACATCCGCCAGCGCGGCGATCTCGCGCTTCATCGCGGCCTGCTTTTGCCGGGTCTGATCCGTGACCTGAACGAATGCGCCGACGCAGATGGTGGCAAGGAAAGCGATGACGAGGGTGGGGACCGCCCGGCGCAGCACAGGCTCTGCAATCAGCAAGCGTTGATAAGCAGGCTTCGCGATCGACTGTGCCAATCCCTTGATCGAATCGGATTGGACACACGTGCTCGCAACATGCGCACGCGCCATGCCTTCGCCCCCTGAAGTCTTAAACCGCCCCCGTTCGAGAACAGAGTTTGCGTCGTATTCTCGAATCGAAGCGATTTGAATCCAGTTTTCGCACCCTGTCGAGAGTCAACGAATCCTTAATTGAAAATAAATTTGTCCCCAACGAATCGAAACGAGAACACGCGCTGATTTTGAGTCCGAAACACGAACGCGCTTGTGTCTGCGCGTGAAATGTGGGGCGAGATTCAGTACGTACGATTCGCCGTGTTGCTGGCGCGCGGAGAGGCGCTTCGGCAGCGCGCGGTCACAGCTTGAGGATGATCTTGCCGAAATGCCTGTTGGCGCTCATGTGCGCCACCGCCTGCTCGATATCGTCGAACGCAAAGACGCGGTCGATCGGCAGTTTCAGCTTGCCGCTTGTCACCGCCGGCCAGATATCGGCCTGAACCGCGCGGAAGATGTCGCGGATTTCCTCGATCGAGCGGGTGCGGAAGGTGACGCCGATGTAGGAGATGCGCCGGCCGGCATGCAGGTCGAAATCGAAATCGGCATGCGTGCCGCCGAGCCGGCCGACATTGACGATGCGGCCGAGCACTTTCGTCGCGGCGAGGTTCTGGTTCACGAGCTTGCCGGAGATCTGGTCGATGATCAGATCGACGCCCTTGCCGTCGGTCGCGTTTAGCACGTGATCGACCCAGCCCGGATCGTTGGAATCGATCGCAAGGTCGGCGCCGAATTCGGCGAGCCGGGCGCGCTTGGCGGCGTCGGTCGAGGAGCCGATCACGATCCTTGCCCCCTTGAGCTTGGCGATCTGCAGCGCCATCAGGCCGACGCCCGCGCTCGCGCCCTGCACCAGCACCGCCTGGCCGGGCTGAAGGCCGCCGACCGTGACCAGCGCGTTGTGCATGGTGGTCAGCGCCAGCGTCAGCGTCGCGGCGTCCTCGAAGCTCATGGAGGCAGGGATCGGCAGCAGCCGGCCATGATCGGCCAGCGCATATTCCGCATAGGCGCCGCCGCCAGAGCCCATGACGCGGTCGCCGACCTCCACCAGGCTGGCGTCCGGGCCGAGCGCGACGACTTCGCCCGCGAACTCCATGCCGAGCACGGTGCCTGGACCGCCTGCCGGGCCATGAACGTGGCCGGCGATCATGCCGAGATCGGCACGGTTCATGCCGCAAGCGCGGACCCGTACCAGCACCTGTGCGCCGGTCGGCTTGGGCTGATCAATCTCGGTGAGGGCGGCGCTGGTGGTGCCGTAAACGAAGGCCTTCATCGTTTCATGCTTTCTCGTTGAATGCGGCAATGCGGAATAGCAAAAGAACTACGCGGGATGCGCGGCGCTCCTGATACAGGACGCCGCTTCGTGATGGCCTAACGAAGATGTGTTGGCTGATATGCGGTGACGCCGATGCGTATCGGCCTGTTCTCGCGGTGCCGTCGCGCTTGTGATAAGCCTCGCCGAGTCCGAAGCGCTTTCGTGCGTTGCGAGTGCAGGCTTTTTGGTATTTAGTATGCCAGTTCATTGGCCCTGCATTGGCTAAAGCCAAAAGTGTTGTCAGAACAAGCGCCACCGGAACGACGGCGTGGCCGGTGGCGGCTACCGGAGCTGAACGGAAGGTCCGTTCAAAGCGCTTGGCGGCCGGTCGAAGCGTCGACGGAGGTGCTGTATGAATTTGCACGAATTCCAGGCGAAGGAGATGCTCGCGGGGTATGGCCTGCCGTCTCCGGGCGGCAAGGTCGCCATCACCGCCGATCAGGCCGGCGCGATCTTTGACGAGCTTGGTGCGCCGACTGTCGCCGTGAAGGCGCAGGTGCATGCCGGCGCGCGCGGCAAGGCCGGCGGCATCCAGCTCGTGCATTCGGCGGAGGAGGCCAAGGCCGCCGCCGCGAAGATGCTCGGCAAGAAGCTGGTCACGGGGCAGACCGGCGTGCGGGGACGTGTGGTCAAGCGGGTCTATCTCGAAGTCGGCATCGAGCGGGTGCGCGATCTGCACATCGCGCTGCTGATCGACGGCACCACCGGGCAGGTGATGCTGCTCGGCAGCGCGCAGGGCGGCGACGACATCGAGGAGCGCGCCGAACTCGGCCAGCTCAAGCTTGAACGTCTCGGGCTCGGCGATGGCCGCACCCGCCGCGCCGACGAGGTTGCGGCGTTCGCTCACCGCATTCGCATCGACAGCGGCTCGATCCCGGCCTTCGAAGCGATCGTCGATGGCCTGCGCCGCGCCTTCGTCGAACTCGACGCCAGCCTGATCGAAATCAACCCGCTGGCGATCCTGCGCGATGGCAGCTTCCAGGCGCTCGACGTCAAGATGGTGCTCGACGACAACGCGCTGTTCCGTCATCCCGATCTCGTCGCCTTGCGCGATGAGGACGAGGTGGACCAGCGCGAGGTCGAGGCGCAGCGCCATCGCCTCAACTATGTCAGCATGGACGGCAATATCGGTCTGGTCGCGAACGGCGCGGGCCTTGGCCTGGCGACGGTCGATCTCGTCTGCGCAGCTAAGGGACGTCCCGGCAATTTCATGGACATCCGTACCACGGCGACCAGTCTCGACGTCGCCTACGGCTTCGGCCTTCTGCTCGACAACCCGGCCCTCAAGGCGATCTTCCTCAATGTTCATGGCGGCGGCATGCAGCCCTGCGACACCATCGCCGAAGGGCTCGGCATCGCGATGCGCCGCACCGGGCGTTCGCTGCCGGTGGTGGCGCGGCTCGCCGGCAACAATGCCGAGTTCGCGCGGGCGCGTTTCGTCAATTTCGGATGTCCGGTGATCGAGTGCCCGGATATGTGGTCGGCGGCGACCCGCGTTGTTGCGCTCGCGCAGAAGGGAGCCTGAGGCATGGCGATCCTGGTCGACAAGAATACGCGCGTGCTGTGTCAGGGCATGACCGGCTGGGCCGGCACCCATCACACCGCGCGCATGATGGAATACGGCACCACGGTGGTGGCGGGCGTGACACCGGGCAAGGGCGGGCGCTCGCATCTCAACCTGCCGATCTTCGACACGGTGGCGAAGGCGGTCGAGGAGACCGGCGCCAACGCCAGCATCATCTTCGTGCCGCCGCAGAACGCCGCCAACGCCATGGTCGAGGCGATCGAGGCGGAAATCCCGCTGGTGGTCGTCGTGACCGAGCGTGTGCCGGCGCTTGATATGGTGCGGGTACGGCAGGCGCTGAACGGCTCGAAGACCCGGCTGGTCGGTCCCAATTCGCAAGGCATTCTTGCACCGGACGTTTGCATGATCGGCGTGATGGCGACCGGCAGCGCGCGTCCCGGCGGCATCGGTATCGTGTCGCGCTCAGCCTCGCTGACCAGCGAGGTCGTGGCGCAGGTCACGGCGGAGAATCTCGGCCAATCGACCACGGTCGGGGTCGGCGGCGATCCGATCCACGGCATCAGCATGGTGGAATGCGTCGAACTGTTCCTGGCCGATCCGGAGACGCAGGGCATCGTGGTGATCGGCGAGATTGGCGGCACCGAGGAGCAGGAGGTCGCCGAATTCCTGCAGGGCAGGAAAGTGACCAAGCCGATCGTGGCGCTGATCGCCGGGCAGCATGCGCCGGCCGAGCGCCGTATGGGCCATGCCGGCACGCTGACCATGTACGGCCGCGGCGATGCCAACAGCAAGATCGCGGCGCTGGAGAAAGCGGGCGTGCGCGTGGCGCCGAGTTCGCATCTGGTCGGCGCGACCATCCGGCAGGCTTTGATGCTGCCGCATTGAACACGCGGGGCGCGGCGGCCTAGTCCCGCCGCGGCTTGATGCCGCCGATCGATTCGGTGATCTGGTCGGCGGCCCGCATCATGGTCGGCCCGAATTCGCCGAGACGCTCCAGCGTGATCCGCACCGCCGGGCCTGACATCGAGACCGCCGCGATGGTCTCTCCCATTTCATTGTAGATCGGGGCGGCGACGCAGCGCATGCCGAGCGTGCGCTCCTCGTCGTCGACCGCCCAGCCGCGCTGCCGGCTTTTCTGCAGCTCGGCGAACAAGGCGGTGGGATCCACGAAGGTCTTGTCGGTGAAACGCAGCAGGCCCTTGGAATAGAGGATCTGCTTCACCCGCTGTTCGGACATTCCGGCGAGCAGCGCCTTGCCGACGCCGGAGGCGTGCATCAGGCTGCGCGAGCCGGCGCGGAAGAAAGCGCGCAGCGTGTTGTGGCTCTCGACCTGCGAAATGAACACCACTTCGCCGTCGTCCTCGATGCCGAGATTGATGGTCTCTCCAGTCTGCTCCATCAGTTCGCGCATGGTGTCCCGGCCCATCCCGGCGAGCCGGCGATTGCGCAGGAACGCCGTGCCGGTCTGGAACGCATCGACGCCAATCAGCCACAAACCGCGTTCTTCATCGTGAGCCACGAAACGGTGCGCCTCGAGCGTGAACAGCAGGCGATGCACCGTCGAAGGTGCAATGCCGGTGCGCTGGGCGAGGTCGGTCAGTGTCAGGCCGTCGGCCTCGGCGACCACCCGCAGAAGGGCGAGGCCACGGTCCAGCGCCTGGATCGAGCCGGCCTTGCTTTGCGGATTGAGTGCCCGGGGACGCCCGCGCTTTCGACTTTGTTCGGCTGCCTTCATTGCCAGTCCCTCGCGGTGCTGCTATATACGGTGGAATATTTTTTTAGATTAGCGTGTAGTGCCGGCTATTGGAAATTCAACTTATTGATTACACGATATAATTATCTTTGCAATTAAATTGGAAAAATATTCTGGAATAACTTGACCGTGATGCCGTTTTGGCATCCAGTATGCCAACGCTAGAAGTAGGGAGAGGCCCATGGCCCGCATGAGAGCAATCGACGCCGCCGTCATCGTTTTGGAGAAAGAGGGGATCACGCAGACGTTCGGCGTTCCCGGCGCGGCGATCAATCCGCTTTATTCGGCGATGAAGAAGCGCGGCACGCTCAAGCATGTCCTGGCGCGCCATGTCGAAGGCGCCTCCCACATGGCGGAAGGCTACACCCGCGCCAAGGCCGGCAACATCGGCGTCTGCATCGGCACCTCGGGTCCCGCCGGCACCGACATGATCACCGGTCTTTACTCGGCCAGCGCGGACTCGATTCCGATCCTGTGCATCACCGGTCAGGCGCCGCGCGCCCGTCTCTACAAGGAAGACTTCCAGGCCGTCGATATCGAGTCGATCGCCAAGCCTGTCACCAAGTGGTCGGTCACCGTGCGTGAGCCCGCTCTGGTGCCGCGCGTGTTCCAGCAGGCTTTCCAGATCATGCGTTCGGGCCGTCCGGGCCCGGTGCTGATCGACCTGCCGTTCGACGTGCAGGTCGCCGAGATCGAGTTCGACGAGGAGACCTATTCCTCGCTTGGCGCCAACAAGCCGGCGGCGACACGCAAGCAGATCGAGAAGGCGCTCGAGATGCTGAACGCCGCCGAGAAGCCGCTGATCGTGGCCGGTGGCGGCATCATCAATGCCGACGCCTCCGATCTGCTGGTGCAGTTCGCCGAGACCGTCAACGTGCCGGTGGTCCCGACCCTGATGGGCTGGGGCACAATTCCTGACGATCACGTCCTGATGGCCGGCATGGTCGGTCTGCAGACCAGCCACCGCTACGGCAACGCGACCATGCTGGAGTCCGATTTCGTGCTCGGCATCGGCAACCGCTGGGCCAACCGTCACACCGGCTCGATCGACACCTACACCAAGGGCCGCAAGTTCGTTCACGTCGATATCGAGCCGACCCAGATCGGCCGCGTGTTCAACCCCGATCTCGGCATCGTGTCCGACGCCAAGGCGGCGCTGGAGCTGTTCGTCACCGTCGCCAAGGAGATGAAGAAGGCCGGCAAGCTCAAGGAGCGTCAGGCCTGGCCGGCGGCGTGTCAGGACCGCAAGCGCACCATGCTGCGCAAGAGCCACTTCGACAACGTGCCGATGAAGCCGCAGCGCGTCTATGAGGAAATGAACAAGGCGTTCGGCCGCGACACCTGCTACGTCAGCGTCATCGGCCTGTCGCAGATCGCCGGCGGCCAGTTCCTCGGCGTCTATCATCCGCGCAACTGGATCAACGCCGGGCAGGCGGGTCCGCTGGGCTGGACGCTGCCGGCAGCGCTCGGCGTGCGCGCGGCGGACCCTGCGCGCAACATCGTGGCGCTCTCGGGCGACTACGACTTCCAGTTCCTGATCGAGGAGCTTGCGGTCGGCGCGCAGTTCAAGCTGCCCTACATCCACGTCGTCGTGAACAACTCATATCTCGGCCTGATCCGCCAGTCGCAGCGCGGTTTCGACATGGACTATCAGGTCCAGCTTTCGTTCGACAACATCAACACGCCGGAGATCGGCGCTTACGGCGTCGATCACGTCAAGGTCGCCGAAGGCCTTGGCTGCAAGGCGATCCGCGTCACCGATCCGAAGGATGCGCAGGCCGCGTTCGCCAAGGCGCGCGAGTTGATGAAGGAATTCAGCGTGCCGGTGGTGGTCGAATTCATTCTCGAGCGCGTCACCAATATTTCGATGGGCACCGAGATCGACAATGTCGTCGAATTCGAGGAAGTTCTCGATCTGCCGCTTGACGAGGTGTCGAGCGGTCAGGGTAGTGCTCGCAAGCTGCAGCCGGTCTAAGGCCGCAGCTTCGAGACCCGATCGAAACATTCCAGCAATAAGGAGGGCGCTTTGCCGCGCTTTGCAGCTAATCTGACGATGTTGTTCAACGAAGTCCCGTTCATGGAGCGCTTTGCCGCCGCGGCGAAGGCCGGCTTCAAGGGCGTTGAATACCTGTTCCCCTACGATTTTGCGGCCGAGGATCTGGCCAAGCAGCTTTCGGCGCACGGCCTGACCCAGGTGCTGCACAATCTGCCCGCCGGCGATTGGGGCAAGGGCGAGCGCGGCATCGCGATCTTTCCGGACCGCGTGAACGAGTTCAAGGACGGCGTGGCGAAGGCGATCACCTACGCCAAGGCGCTGAAGTGCACCCAGCTCAACTGCCTGGTGGGCGTTCTGCCGCAGGGCGCCGACGCCAAGAAGGCTCACGACACGCTGGTCTCGAACCTTAAGTTCGCGGCGGCTGCGCTGAAGGCCGAAGGTATCAAGCTGCTGATCGAGCCGATCAACACCCGCGACATTCCGGGCTTCTTCCTGACCAATACCAAGCAGGCGCTGGCTCTGATCGACGAGGTCGGCTCCGATAATCTCTACGTCCAGTACGACATCTATCACATGCAGATCATGGAAGGTGATCTCGCCCGGACCATCGAAGCCAATCTTCCGAAGATCGCGCATATCCAGCTTGCCGATAATCCGGGTCGCAACGAGCCCGGCACCGGCGAGATCAACTACCCCTTCCTGTACGGCTTCATCGACAAGATCGGCTACAAGGGCTGGATCGGCGCCGAATACAAGCCTAAGAGCGACACCGTCGCGGGGCTCGGCTGGTTGCCGAAGTAATCCGCGCGTAGCTCACACATCCTTTAGGGAGTTAAGAAAATGGCAAAGACACTCGGCTTTATCGGACTCGGCACCATGGGTGCTCCGATGGCTGACCATCTGCTGGCCGCTGGCCATACCGTTTACCTGCACACCATCGAAGGCGTTCCGGCCGCTCTGAAGGCCAAGGGCAAGGTTGCCGCCAACGCCGCCGAAGTGGCCAAGAACGCCGACATCATCTTCATCATGGTGCCCGATACGCCGCACGTCGATGCGGTGCTGTTTGGCGAGAACGGCGTCTCCGGCAGCCTCGGCAAGGGCAAGATCGTCGTCGACATGAGCTCGATCTCTCCGATCGAGACCAAGAAGTTCGCCGAGAAGGTCGAAAAGCTCGGTGCCCGTTATCTCGACGCGCCGGTGTCCGGCGGCGAGGTCGGCGCCAAGGCGGCTTCGCTCACCATCATGGTGGGTGGTCATGCCGAGGACTTCGCGACCGTGCAGCCGTACTTCGAACTGATGGGCAAGAACATCACCCATGTCGGCGGCAACGGCGACGGTCAGACCACCAAGGTCGCGAACCAGATCATCGTCGCGCTGAACATCGAGGCTGTGGCCGAAGCGCTGCTGTTCGCCTCGAAGGCAGGCGCCGATCCGGCCAAGGTTCGTCAGGCCCTGATGGGCGGCTTCGCCTCGTCGCGCATTCTCGAAGTGCATGGCGAGCGCATGATCAAGCGCACCTTCGATCCGGGCTTCCGTATCGAACTGCACCAGAAGGACCTCAACCTTGCGCTGCAGGGCGCGAAGTCCCTCGGCGTCGCGCTGCCGAATACCGCGACGGCTCAGGAGTTGTTCAACGCCTGCTCCGCCAACGGCGGCAAGGCCTGGGATCACTCCGCGATGGTTCGCGCGCTCGAACTGATGGCCAATCACAAGGTGGCCAAGGACTAGCAAAGGCTGCCGGTCGCCCGCGGCTTGCGGTTGCGGGCGACCGGCCTCCATTCAGAGTTTGTCGGAGGGGACCACGATGAAAGTTTGTATTTTCGGCGCAGGCGCTATCGGCGGCTACATGGCCGTCATGATGAAACGGGGCGGTGTCGACGTCTCGATCGTTGCCCGTGGAGCCCATCTCGCGGCCGTTAAGGCCAATGGCATGAAACTTCTGATCGATGGCAAGGAGCTCACTGCCGAGCTTCAGGCCAGCAGCGATCCGCGCGATCTTGGCCCGCAGGATTATGTCGTGATCGGACTCAAGGCGCACCAGGCCTGGGAATCGGCCGAGCAGATGAAGCCGCTGCTGGGACCGAACACGGCCGTGGTGACGGCGCAGAACGGCGTGCCGTGGTGGTATTTCTACGGCCTCGACGAGAAGTTCGCCGATATGCGCCTGCAGAGCGTCGATCCGGGCAATCGGCAGTGGAATGCGATCGGTCCGGAGCGCGTGATCGGCTCGACGGTCTATCCCGCGACCGAAATTACCGAGCCCGGCGTGATCAAACACATCTACGGCGACACCTTCGGTCTCGGCGAGCCGAACCGCAAGCCGAGCGCGCGTCTTACCGCGTTTGCCGATGCTCTCACCCAGGGCGGCCTGAAGCCGCGCGTCTATGACGATATCCGCGATGACATCTGGATCAAGCTGTGGGGCAATCTCTGCTTCAATCCGATCTCGGCGCTGACCCATGCCACGCTCGACATCATTGCGACAGAGACCGGTACCCGCTCGCTTGCGCGCAACATGATGCTGGAAGCACAGCAGATCGGCGAGACCTTCGGCGCCCGCTTCCGCGTCGATGTCGATCGCCGCATCAACGGCGCCGCGGGCGTCGGCGCGCACCGCACCTCGATGCTGCAGGACCTGGATAAGGGCCGGGCGCTTGAGATCGACGCGCTGCTCACCGCCGTGCAGGAGATGGGGCAGCTCGCCCACATCAAGACCCCTTATATCGACGCCGTGCTGGCGCTGGCGCAGCAGATGGGGCGCAGCAAGGGCGTCTACCCGACGTTCCCCGTGGCGATTGCTCCGGTCGCGCAGGCGGTGTCCGCCTGATCCGCTGCGAGTCCGTCTTCTGGACACGCGCGTTTTGATAAAAAATCTTAATACGCGCTGGCGCGGATCGCGCCGGCGCGTCAAAATGTCGATACGGAATTCGGGCGTAATACGCCCGATACTCATATCGGAATGATTCGTTGGAAAGGGACAGAATAATGGGTCGCAATCGGCGCGCTAAAATCGTTGCGACACTGGGGCCGGCGAGCTCCTCGCCGGAAATGATCCGCAAATTGTTCGACGCCGGCGTCGACATGTTCCGGCTCAACTTCAGCCACGGCTCCCACGAGGATCATCGCGCGCGCTACAACGCGATCCGCGCGATGGAGAGGGAGGTCGCTACCCCGATCGCCATTCTGCAGGATCTGCAGGGGCCGAAGATCCGCCTCGGGCCGCTGGAAGGCGGGCGCAAGGAATTGAAGAACGGCGAGAGCGTCAGGTTCGTCTGCGCGCCGACCTCGAACGATGCGTCGCTGCCGCTGCCTCACCGCGAGGTGTTCGAGGCGATCGTGCCGGGCAACCAGTTGCTGGTCGATGATGGCAAGGTCCGCCTGGTGGCGACCAGCTGCAACGGCGATGTGATCGACGCAACGGTGGTAGCCGGCGGTTTCGTCAGCGACCGCAAGGGCGTCAACCTGCCGGATACGCTGCTGGCGCTGTCGCCGATTACCGAGAAGGACCGTGTCGATCTCAAGTTCGGCCTCGAACTCGGCGTCGACTGGGTGGCGTTCTCCTTCGTGCAGCGCGCCTCCGACCTGATCGAGGCTCATTCGCTGGTCGGCGGCCGTGCCGGCATCATGTCGAAGATCGAAAAGCCGGCGGCGATGGCGGTGATCGAAGACATCGTCAACCTGTCCGACTCCATCATGGTCGCGCGCGGCGACCTCGGCGTCGAGATTCCGCCGGAGGACGTTCCCGGCGCGCAGAAGGATCTGGTGCGGCTGTGCCGTCTCGCCGGCAAGCCGGTGATCATCGCGACCCAGATGCTGGAATCGATGATCTACACCCCGACGCCGACCCGCGCGGAATCCTCCGACGTCGCGACCGCGATCTATGACGGCTCCGACGCGGTGATGCTATCGGCCGAGTCCGCATCGGGACAGTATCCGGTGCAGGCGGTGGCGACGATGGACCGCATCATCAGCCGCACCGAGCAGCACAACGCCTATCGCCAGATCATCGAGGCGCTGCACCCCGATATCGAGCCGCTGCCGCAGCATGCCATTTCTGCGGCTGCCGCGGAGGTTGCGACCTCGATCAACGCAGCCTGCATCGTGGCGTTCACCTCGAGCGGCACCACGGCTTACCGCATCGCGCGCCAGCGCTCGCCGATTCCGATCCTGAGCGTCACGCCGAGCGAGGCAACGGCGCGCCGGCTCGCCTTCCTGTGGGGCTCGGCTGGCATGATCTCGAAGGATATTGCATCCTACGACGAGATGGTGAGTCAGGCGGTGCATTACGCCAAGAGCAGCAATCTGGCCAAGCCCGGCGACAGCATCGTCGTGGTGGCCGGCGTGCCGTTCGGAAAGTCCGGTACGACCAACAATCTGCGCGTCGTGACCATCTAATTTCAAATCAGGGTTTGTGAGGAAACGATGACCAACTGGATTCGCTATCGGGTCGGCGGCAAGACCGGCTTCGGCACGCTGGAAGGCGACACCATCCGCGAGCACGCCGGCGACATGTATGCCGCGCCGAAGGCGAGTGGCCAGACGTTGAAGCTGGCCGACGTCGAGATCCTGCCGCCGGCGGAGCCGGGCAAGGTGATCGCGCTGTGGAATAACTTTCATGCGCTGGCTGCCAAGATCAAGGTCGCCGAGCCGACCGAGCCGCTCTATCTGATGAAGGCGAACACCAGCATTGCTTCGCCGGGCGCCGCCATTCGGCGGCCGGAAACCTATGATGGCAAGGTCGTGTTTGAGGGTGAACTCGGCATCGTGATCGGCAAGACCTGCTGGAACGTGTCGGAAGCCGACGCGGGCAAGTACATTTTCGGCTACACCTGCGTCAACGACGTCACCGCCGCCGATATCATCTCCAAGGATCCGACCTTTGCGCAGTGGGTCCGCGCCAAGAGTTTCGACGGCTTCGGCCCGTTCGGCCCGGTGATCGTCAGCGGAATCGATCCGATGCCGCTGGTGATCCGCACCATCATCAACGGCGACGAGCGCCAGAACTATCCGGTGGCGGACATGATCTTCCCACCGCACAAGCTGGTCAGCATGCTGTCGCGCGACATGACGCTGCAGCCGGGCGACCTGATCTGCTGCGGCACCTCGCTGGGCGTCGGCTCGATGAAGGAAAAGGTCAACACCATGGAAGTGGTGATCGACGGCATCGGCAGCCTGCACAACCAGTTCACGCAGTAACGCGCCCGCAAGCTCGGACAAAAATCCCGCCGGCCCTGATCGCATATCGGGGCCGGCGGGATTTTTTATGAGCGGAGAGGGGAGCAGCCGCGAGCAACGCCGGGGCAGCTGCGGGCGAGGCGGGAGCCAGCGCGCGGCGTCAAACGTCGCCTCGAATTTACTCGAAGATGCCCTGGCTGTTGGCCTCGACATATTCGGCGAGGTTGAGCGTGTGGTCGCGCGAGAGTTTCACCGCGAGCTCGGTGTCGCGCTGCTCGATCGCATCGATGATGGCCAGATGATCGATGATCGAGCGTGAGGCGCGGTCGTCGCGGCCGATCGTGATGCGGCGGATGCCACGCACATGCAGCAGCACCTGATCGGTCATGTCGATCAGCACCTGCGAGCCGGAGAGCTTCACGATGCTCTGATGAAACTGGATGTTTGCCGTGGAGTATTCGCTGAGATGGTCGGAGGGCTTGTGGCCCTCGTTGAAGCTCTGGAACAGTTTGCGCAGGTTGGCGATCTCTTCGTCGCTGGCATGCAGCGTGGCAAGCCGCGCCGCCATGCTCTCCAGCGCCGCCCAGGCATGGATCATGTCGATGACCTCGCGCCGGGTCTTCTTCAGCACCATCACGCCCTTGCGCGCGACGGACTTCACCAGGCCTTCGTGCTCGAGCATGACGATGGCCTCGCGCACCGGGGTGCGGCTGACGCCGAGCTGCTCGGAAAGCTGCCGTTCGTCGATCCAGGTCGGCTCCGACGAGGAATAGATGTCCATTTCGAGGATGGCGCTCTTGAGCGCCTCGTAGGCCCTCGTCTTGAAGGTCTGTTCGGGCGCGAAACGGCCCACCACGAGTTCGGGCGGTGCCTTGGCCCGGCTCCCCCGCTGACCGGCTTGTTTTTCGAGATCGATCTGTCGGGGCTGATTGGGCATCTGCGTCACATGTAATTTCGGCTGGTGGATTCGAGTGTCTCGGTTTTTGAGAGGTTTCTCAAGTTTTTAGCGAGCTTGCAGATAAACCAAGGCCCCTTACGGGGGCCTTGGTCAAGTGTTTTAAGGATTCTACCGCCAGTTTTAAAGATTAGGCGGTGAGTTTTACCGGCTTTCCGCCCTTCAGAAGGTCGGCCAGCGTGCTGCCAAGACGGGCCGGGGAGGCCGAAACGGCGATACCGGCCGCCTCCATGGCTGCGATCTTGGACTCGGCGTCGCCCTTGCCGCCGGCGACGATTGCGCCTGCGTGGCCCATACGGCGGCCCGGAGGGGCGGTGCGGCCGGCGATGAAACCGACCACCGGCTTCTTGCGGCCCCGCTTGGCCTCGTCCTTGAGGAACTGGGCCGCGTCTTCCTCGGCGGAACCGCCGATTTCGCCGATCATGATGATCGATTCGGTCTTGTCGTCGGCCAGGAACATCTCCAGCACGTCGATGAACTCGGTGCCCTTGACCGGGTCGCCGCCGATGCCAACCGCCGTGGTCTGGCCGAAGCCGGCCTGGGTGGTCTGGAACACGGCTTCGTAGGTCAGGGTGCCCGAGCGGGACACCACGCCGACATTGCCCGGCTTGAAGATGTTGGTCGGCATGATGCCGATCTTGCACTCGCCGGCGGTGACGACGCCGGGGCAGTTCGGCCCGAGCAGGCGCGACTTCGAACCGCTGAGCGCACGCTTCACGCGCACCATGTCGAGCACCGGAATGCCCTCGGTGATGCACACGATCAGCGGCATCTCGGCGTCGATCGCCTCGCAGATGGCGTCCGCGGCGCCTGGCGGCGGCACGTAGACCACGGTGGCGTCCGCGCCGGTCTTGGCGCGGGCCTCGGAGACGCTGTCGAACACCGGCAGGCCGAGATGGGTCTGGCCGCCTTTGCCCGGCGAGGTGCCGCCGACCATCTTGGTGCCGTAGGCGATCGCCGCCTCGGAGTGGAAGGTGCCGTTCTTGCCGGTGAAGCCCTGGCAAATGACCTTCGTGTTCTTGTCGATCATAACTGACATTGGCTTACTTTCCCTTCACAGCTTTGACGATCTTCTGCGCGGCGTCGTCCAGATCGTCGGCTGGCAGAACGTTAAGGCCGCTTTCGCGGATGATCTTCTTGCCTTCCTCGACGTTGGTGCCTTCCAGGCGCACCACCAGAGGCACCTTCAGTCCGACCGCCTTCACCGCGGCGACAACGCCGGCAGCGATCACGTCGCACTTCATGATGCCGCCGAAGATGTTCACCAGGATGCCCTTCACGTTGGGATCGGCGGTGATGATCTTGAACGCAGCGGTGACCTTCTCCTCCGAAGCGCCGCCACCGACGTCGAGGAAGTTGGCCGGGCTCTCGCCATACAGCTTGATGATGTCGAGCGTGGCCATCGCAAGGCCGGCGCCGTTGACCATGCAGCCGATGGTGCCGTCGAGCGCGATGTAGGCGAGGTCGTACTTCGACGCTTCGATCTCCTTGGCGTCTTCCTCGGTCTCGTCGCGCAACTCCAGCACGTCGGGGTGACGGTAGATCGCGTTCGAGTCGAACGAGATCTTGGCGTCGAGGCAACGCAGCTCACCCTGCTTGGACAGGATCAGCGGGTTGATCTCCAGCATCGACATGTCCTTGCCGATGAAGGCCGCGTAGAGCTGGCCGACGAGCTTCTCGGCCTGCTTGGCCTGGTCGCCCTTCAGCTTGAGAGCCTGCGCGACCTTGCGGCCGTGATGCGGCATGATGCCGGTGGCCGGATCGACCGAGAAGGTCACGATCTTCTCGGGGGTGTCATGGGCCACCTTCTCGATGTCCATGCCGCCTTCGGTCGAGACCACGAAAGCGATGCGCGACGTCTCGCGGTCGACGAGCGCCGACAGGTAGAACTCCTTGTCGATGTCCGCGCCTTCCTCGAGATAGAGACGGTTGACCTGCTTGCCGGCGGGGCCGGTCTGCAGGGTCACCAGCGTCTTGCCGAGCATCTGATCGACAAACTGCTTCACTTCGTCGATCGACTTGGCGAGACGGACGCCGCCCTTGTCGCCGGCAGAGGCTTCCTTGAACTTGCCCTTGCCGCGGCCGCCGGCGTGGATCTGGCTCTTCACCACCCACACCGGACCGCCGAGCTGCTTGGCAGCCGCTTCCGCGTCCGAAGCCTTGAGAATCGGGATGCCCTTGGAAACAGCAACGCCGAATTCTCTCAGTACGGCTTTAGCTTGATACTCGTGAATATTCATTCGTAGAGCCCTTTACTTGATGAGACCGGCGCCGCGCGCCCACTTGTACTTCGCGCCGAGCACTTCCACCGGAAGCTCCGTCGAGTACGCATAGGCGGGAATGCCATTCTGGTAGAGATATTCGGAGGCTTCCTCGACTTCGACGTCGCCTGCCAGCGATGCGACCATCGGCTTCTCGAAGCCTTGGGCCTTCATCTCGTTCTTGATCTGCACCATGTTCTTGGCGAACACCATCGGCGGGGTGACGATCGTGTGCCAGTAGCCGAGGATCAGCGAGTGGATGCGATCATCGGTGAGGCCGAGCTTCACCGTGTTGACGTAGGTGATCGGCGGCTCGCCGCCGGTGATGTCGACCGGGTTGCCCGAAGCGCCGAACGGCGGGATGAACTTGCGGAAGGCCTTGTCGAGATCTTCCGGCATGGTCATCAGCGACAGGCCGTTATCGACCACCGCGTCCGACAGCAGCACGCCCGAACCACCGGCACCGGTGATGATCAGCACGTTCTCGCCCTTCGGGGTCGGCAGCAGCGGAACGCCGCGTGCGAACTCGAGGAGCTGGCGCAGCGAACGGGCGCGGATCACGCCGGACTGCTTGAAGACATCCTCGTAGATCTTGTCGTTGCCGGCGAGGGCGCCGGTGTGCGACGCCGCCGCCTTGGCGCCGGCCGAGGTGCGACCGCCCTTGAGAACGATGACCGGCTTCTTCTTGGAGACGCGCTTGGCGGCTTCCGCGAAGGCGCGGCCGTCCTTGAGGTCTTCGCAATGCATCGCGATGACGTTGGTGTTCTTGTCCTGCTCGAAGAAGGCGAGCAGATCGTCCTCGTCGATGTCCGACTTGTTGCCGAGACCGACGATCGCGGAGACGCCCATCTTGGCCGAACGCGAGAAGCCGATGATCGCCATGCCGATGCCGCCGGACTGCGACGACAGCGCCGCCGA
>JAFKKO010000035.1 GCA_017305455.1 Hyphomicrobiales bacterium
TTACGACGGTCTGCTGACCCGGCTCGGCGCGCCGGCACCGATCCCCGCGGTCGGCTTCTCGATCTGGATCGAAGCGCTCACCCAAAGGAGCGCCGCATGAGCGCGCCGCTCGTTCTCGCCGTGCCCTCGAAGGGCCGGCTGCAGGAAAACGCCGACGCCTTCTTCGCCCGCGCCGGGCTGACGCTCGCCAAGGCAGGCGGGGTCCGCGACTATCGCGGCACCATCGCCGGCCTCGACAATGTCGAGATCGCGTACCTGTCGGCGAGCGAAATCGCGGCGCAGCTTGCGCGCGGCAGCGTGCATCTGGGCATCACCGGCGAGGATCTGATCCGCGAAAACATCGCCGATGCGGATCAGCGCGTGATGCTGGTGCAGAATCTCGGCTTCGGCTCGGCCAATGTCGTGGTCGCGGTGCCGCAGGCCTGGATCGACGTCCGCACCGTGGCCGACCTCGACGATGTTGCGACCGCCTTCCGCGCCAAGCACAACCACCGCATGCGGGTCGCCACCAAATACATCAACCTGACGCGCAACTTCTTCGCCGCGCAGAGCGTCACCGACTATCGCATCGTCGAGAGCGCGGGCGCGACCGAAGGCGCGCCGGCCAGCGGCAGCGCCGAACTGATCGTCGACATCACCACCACCGGCGCGACGCTCGCCGCCAACGGGCTCAAGGTGCTGGACGACGGCGTGATGCTGCGCAGCCACGCCAATCTCGTCGCCTCCAGGCAGGCCGACTGGTCGGAGACGGCGCGCGAGACCACGCGCATCATCCTCGACCACATCGCCGCGCGCGCCCGCGCCGAGAAATACAAGGAAGTCCGCACCCGCTTCACCGGCTGCAACGACGCGCTGCTGGCCGAAGCGCGCGAGCGCTTCGGCGTGGTGTCGCCGTTCGGCGGACCGACCTCCTCCGGCATGGTGACGCTGCACTGCCCGCCCGCCACGGTCTACGGCCTCAGCGATTTCCTGCGTCGCCATGGCGCGGACACCGTCTCGGTCGCCTCGCTGGACTATGTGATGGACCGCGACAATCCGCTGTTTGCCAAACTCGAGGCGTTTCTGCGGCGATGACGCGCCAAGCGGGTTCTGGCGGCCGGGCCGGCAATCGCCATATGATCAACAGGACCTTTGTGAAGGCTTGATCGATGATGCCCGGTTCTGACGTATCGCCTGTCACGGATGCTGCGCGGCTCACCGATGCTGTGCGGCCCGCCGCCGCCGCGCAGGGCCTGTCCATCGTCGTGCCGCTCTACAACGAGGCGCCGGGCCTGGTGCAGTTGCATGAGCACCTGACCACGCTCGCCGCCAAGCTGAAGCAGCGTTACGGCCTCGCCTGCGAAACCGTCTATGTCGATGACGGCAGTCAGGACCGCACCCTCGCCATCGCCCGCGAATTGCCCGCCACCGCGCTCGACGTGCAGGTGGTGTCGCTGTCGCGCAATTTCGGCAAGGAAGCCGCGCTGATGGCGGGGCTCGACCACGCCCGGCGCGGCGCGGTGATGTTCATGGACGGCGACGGCCAGCACTCGCCCGACCTTGCGGAGAAACTGGTCAGCCACTGGCTCGACGACGACTACGACGTCGTCTTTACGGCGAAAGCGCATCGCGAAAACGAGTCGCTGCTGCGCCGGATTTCGGTGCACGGCTTCTACGCGCTGATCAACTGGGGCGCGCGCCAGAAAATTCCCGAGGACGCCGGCGACTTCCGCCTGCTGTCGCCGCGCGCCGCGGCGGCGCTGCGCCGCCTGCCCGAGCGCAACCGCTTCTTCAAGGGGCTCGCAAGCTGGATCGGCTTCCGCCAGAAGCGGGTCGATTACGAACCCGAGCCGCGCGCCCATGGCGTCACCACCTTCAGCGCCGCGCGGCTGCTCGGCCTGTCGATCGAGGGCCTGACCTCGTTCTCGGTGGCGCCGCTGCGCTTCGCCAGCCTGCTCGGCGTGCTGCTTGCCGGCGTCGCGTTCCTGTTCGGCCTGTCGATCCTGTGGGAGACCATCGTGTCCGGCAAATCGGTGCCGGGCTATCCCTCGCTGGTGGTCGGACTGATGACGCTCGGCGGCGTGCAGCTCATCATGATCGGCGTGCTCGGCGAGTATATCGGCAAGATCCTGTCGGAACTGAAAGCACGGCCGGTGTATTTCGTTGCCGAACAGACCATGAAGACGGCGACAGGTGATGCCGAGAGCAGCGCCGCCGCCGCGCGGACCGCCGCTGAATGACGACAACGCCCCGCCGCATCACGCTATGCGCCGATGATTATGGCCTCAGCCCCGGCGTCAACCGCGCCATTGTCGATCTGATCGCGCGCGGCCGGCTCAATGCCACTTCGGTGATGACGGTCGGCGCGGCGCTGGAACGCAGCGATGTCGCCGCGCTGAACGAGGCGGCCGCAACGAATCCGAACTGCGCCATCGGCGTGCATCTCACGCTGACCGCGCCGTTCCGCCCGCTGACGATGTATTTCCGACCGCTCGACGGCGGCACTTTTCTTCCGCTCGGCGCCATGCTGCGGCTGGCGACGCTGCGCCGGCTCGACACCGAGATCATGCGCGCGGAGATCGCGGCGCAGCTTGCAGCCTTCACCGAACTGTTCGGGCGTGCGCCCGACTATGTCGACGGCCACCAGCATGTGCATCTGTTTCCGCAGGTGCGCGATGCCTTTCTCGGCGCGGTGAAAGACGCCGCGCCCGATGCCTGGGTGCGCCAGTGCGGTCGCCCGGCGCGCAAGCCCCGCCGCGGCGGGCCCAAGGCGCTGCTGCTCGACATCCTCAGCGTGGAATTCCGCCGCCGCGCCGCCCGCGCCACGCTCGCCACCAACACCGGCTTTGCCGGCGCCTACGACTTCACCAAGGCCGGCGATTTCGCGGCGCTGATGGCGGGCTTTCTCGCCAATATTCCCGACCGGGGCCTGGTGATGTGCCATCCCGGCTTTGTCGATGAGATGCTGATCGCACTCGACCCGCTCACCCATCAGCGCGAGCGCGAATACCAGTTTCTCGCCAGCGACGACTTTGCCCGCCTGCTCGACGCGCAAGGCGTGAGGCTGGAGAGTGGGACTAGCTAATCGGTTCTATCGCCATGGCCGGGCATAGCCCGTCGAAGACGGGCGTGAACGCCCTTTTGACCCGGCCATCCACGTCTTTTCTTCCGTGAGTTCGTGAAGACGTGGATGCCCGTCATAAAGCCGGGCATGACGGTTGAATTACTTCGGCCTCAACTCCTCGCAAGACGATCGCTGATTGCCCGCACCCTCGGCGATTTGTCGCAGCCTTGCTCAACCTCTGCAAAATTTAATCTGTGGCGGCCTTCTTCTGACACGGAACTTCCCTAGATCTGGGACGCTATTCACTGGTCCATCACCGGAGGAAGACATGACCCCGCAGGAACGCCAGATGGTCGACGACCTGTTCGACCGGCTTGCCAGGCTGGAGACCGCGCCGCGCGAGGCGGATGCGGAAGCCGCGATCATGGCGGGGCTGCGCCGCGCGCCGAACGCAACCTACGCGCTGGTACAGACCGTGCTGCTGCAGGACGAAGCGTTGCGGCAGGCCCATGACCGGATCGCCGAGCTGGAAGGCCGCGCCCCGGCGCAGGCCGAGCCCGGCGGCGGCTTCCTCGATTCGATGCGCAGCGCGCTCGGCTTCGATGCCGCGCCGGGCCGTGGCTCGGTGCCGCGTGTGCCGCCCGCCGACACCGGCCGGCCAGCCTGGAACACCGGACAGGTGCTGGGCGCCGCTCCGAGCGGTCCCGCCGGTGGCGGGGCTGCCGATCCGCGTGCCGCCGGCATGCCGGGCGGCGGCGGTTCGTCGTTTCTTGGCACTGCGGCGGCGACCGCGGCCGGCGTGATCGGCGGCTCGCTGCTGATGAACAGCCTGCGCGGCATGACAGGCGGCGGCCATCAGCAGGGCTTGGGTGACGTCGCGAATAACGACAAGGCAAGCCCGTGGGGCAACAACGACGCCTCAGGCGGCAATCTGGCGCGCGATGCCGGTGTGGGCGATATCGGCAAGAGCGGCTCGGACCAGCGCCAGAGCTTCGCCGATCAGGATGCCGGCCGGTCGGACTCCAATGACCGCTACGACACCGCGTCGAACGACGACGATGATTATGACGACGACGATGGCGATTTCGACGACGGCGATTTCGATGGCGGCAGCGACTACGCCTGAGCGCCATCCTCGCTTCGTCTGACAACGAAAACGGCCGCTCAACCCAGCGGCCGTTTTTTGCTTCTGAGGTCTTTTGAGGCTTACAGCACGATCACGCGGGTGCCGACATTGACGCGGCCGTAGAGATCGATCACGTCATCGTTGCGCATGCGGATGCAACCCGACGACACGTTGGTGCCGATGGTCCAGGGCTCGTTCGAACCGTGGATGCGATAGAGCGAGGTGCCGAGATACATCGCGCGGGCGCCGAGCGGATTTTCCGGCCCGCCTTCCATGTGGCGCGGCAGATCGGGCCGGCGCTTGAGCATTTCCGGCGGCGGCGTCCAGGCCGGCCATTCCTTCTTCGCCGAGATGGTTTTCACGCCGGACCAGGTGAAGCCCGGCTTGCCGACGCCGATGCCGTAACGCAGCGCGCGGCCGCTGCCCTGCACCAGATAGAGAAACTTGTTCGGCGTATCGATCACCACGGTGCCGGCCGCTTCCTTGCCGTGATATTCGACCGTCTGCTTTTCGTATTTCGGATCGAAGCCCTGGCGCGCGGTCTCCACCGCCGCATCCGGATCGCGCATGTAGCCGCGCTGCTGCGGCGGCGCATAGCTTTGTTCGCGCTCGGGCATCGGCTGATAATTCTGCGACGAGCCGCCGCCGAACAGGAATTCGATGAAGCCGCCGCCCATGCTGGAGCGCTCGGCATAGGCGACGCGCAGCGGCACCGGAACGGACGCCGGCGCGTTTTCCTGCACGTTGTAGACCTCGTAGGACTGGGACTGGCGCGCATCGAACGCGGCGGCAGGCTGCCAGCCGCAGGCGAACACCGCGCCGGCCAGAAGCGCGAGACAATGGTTTTTGGACATCGACGTACTCTGCACTGTTTCGTCGGAACGCGCGGACGCCGCGCTTCTCAATGCAGGCGATCGTGAATGCAAATCGCGCAGGTTTGGTAAACGAAAACGCGGTTTCGATTCACCATGTCGGCATGCGACAGGCCTTCCTGCCAACAGCGTTTATTTTCGATGAACGCGCAAACCCCATGGTTAATAGGGTGTTTGCACGCTCTTGCGGTTTTTGTCGCCGCGGCGTTCCGCATGAACTCACTGTTAAACTGCGCGCGCTAGACAATGCATGATTGAGGATGAGGGCATTTCATGGTTGTTCAGCGCAAACGCTTCCGGGTCGAAGAACTCCACGCCGGTAGCCTGCCCGCGATCGACGAGGTCGACGGCGACATTCTTCCGTTTCACGACAAGATCATGACCGAACTACGCGCGATCCGCGACCAGATGGGCCGCGCGCCGCAGGAGCGCGACGACAGCGGCGGCATCGAGGCCGCGCTGACGCGCGAGACGGCCAACGCGCAGGCGACGCTGGAGTCCTATCGCGCCCAGATCGCGCAATGCGAGAAGCTCAAGGTCGAACTCGACCTGATTCATGACGCGATCACCCGCACCAAGCAGGAAATCGCGGTGCTGCATGGCACCAGCTTTTCCGGCCAGGAAATGTCGAAGGTGACCGGCGAACTCGGCGCCATCGTCGGCGGCACCGAAGAAGCCACCGAACAGATTCTCGAAGCGGCGGAAGCGATCGACCAAGCCGCCACCGCGCTGGTCAAGAACATCTCGCCGGACCAGCATCAGCGGCTGTGCGCCGACATCTCCGAGAAGGTGGTCGGGATTTTCGAGGCCTGCAATTTCCAGGACCTCACCGGCCAGCGCATCTCCAAGGTGATGAACACGATGAAGTTCATCGAGCATCACATCAACGTGATGATGGACATCTGGGGCGGCGTCGACGCCATCAAGGAACACGCCCCGCCGATCGTCGACGCCCGCGACGACGACGCCAGGCTGCTCAACGGCCCCAAGCTCGACGGCGACGACGGTCACGCCTCGCAGAACGACATCGACGCCATGTTCCCCTGAACGGACGACTTCCATCGTTCAGGTTCTGCAGACGCCCCCGCTCCTCGGGGGCGTTTGTCGTTTGCATCAGGGCCGGCGCAGCGCCGCGAAACAGCCGAGCGAGAGCAGCACCATGGCGACCATGATCTCCAGCGCCGCCTGATCGGACCAGCGGTCCATCGCAAAAGCGAGCACGAACGGCGCCGCCGCCTGCAGGATCAGTCCCGGCCGCGAGATCCGTCCGACCACGCGGCCGAAGCCGGCCGGGCCGAACATCGACAGCGGCAGCGCGCCGCGCGCGATCGTCATCACCCCGTTGGCCGCGCCGAACAAGATCGCGAACAGCACCGCATGCGCCGGGGTAATGCCGACCAGCACCAGGAGCGCGAAGGCGAACACCATCGTGCCCATCGAGATCCGCGCCACCCACACCGCGTGCAGCCGCCCGCCGGAGATGAAATCGGCGAACCGCGTCACCACCTGCGAGGGTCCGAACAGCGCGCCGATGGTCACCGCGAGTCCGGCGTCGATGCCGCCGCGCTGCAGGATGGTGAGCAGATGCGTGGTGGTGCCCGACAGCACGAAGGCATGGCCGGCGAAGCCCGCCGCCATCAGGACAAACGGCCAGCCGCGCGCCGGGATGGTGCGCGCCGGCGTCGCTTTCGCCGCCCCATCGGGCGGGCGATGCACCGGATGCGCGCCTTGCTGCGGCAGCGCGAAGCCGTGCAGCGGCGCGACGACGAAGACGAACACCGCCGCCCAGACGTAATAGACGAGCTGCCAGCCGCCGAGTTCGATCAGGAAATGCATCACCGGCCAGGAAATGGTTGAGGCGAGCCCGCCGGCGAAGGTCACCAGCGTGATCGGCCGCCGCGCGTTCATGCCGAAGATCCGGGTCAGCGTGGTGAAAGCCGGATCATACAGCGTCGAGGCGGTGGCGACGCCGATCAGCGCCCAGGCCAGCACATAGACCGGGAAATTCGGCGCGAACGGCAGCAGCAGCAGCCCGGCCGCGCCGATCAGCGCGCCGCCCGCCATCACCAGATTGCCGCCATGGCGGTCGATCAGGCCGCAGGCATAGGGCGCCACCAGTCCGGAAATGCCGAGCGAAATGGAAAATCCCGACAACGCCAGCGCCAGCGACCAGCCATGCGCCTCGGCGATAAGGGTCATGGTCAGCGCCGGCGGATAGAACAACGCGCCCCAGCCGAGAATCTGGGTCACGCACAGCACGGCCACGGCCCGATGCGGGCCGGACATCAGCGGGTTAAGTCCGGCGATCGAGCTCATGACAAAACGATGTCAGGATTCGGATGCGCGGAAAAGCCTCGGGACAGGATGGATTTCCGCGCGCCTATGCGTGCGGCGCGCAGCGCACATAGACCATGGTGCCGTAGCGGCTGTTGGCGTCCGGATCGATGAAGCGGGTGGTCAGCACGCGGCCGTCGAAGGAGACGATCTCACGATCCTTCTCGCTGCCGGCCGGGCCTTCCGGCCCGATATAGTTCTTGCCGCTCTGGCTGCCCTTGAGCCGCAGTTCCTGCGGCGTCGCCTCGTCGGCGAGATGCATGATGACGCCGCCGGTCGGACCCTTGCCGATCACGTAAGGCTGCTTGCACTGCCCGCGCGCGGCGTTCTCGGTCCGCGCCCGGTCTGCGGGCTTGTGATAGGCGGCGAGACCCCAACGTCCGACGATCTCGTCGGCGCGGATGGTGGAGGGAATCGACGGCGCCACCGCCGGCTCCTCCACGGTCGGCGCCCCGCCGCCGAAACCGCCGAGATTGATGCCGCCACCGCAACCGGCAAGCGCGCCGGCGAGCACGCCGGCAAGCGTCAGACGGACCGCGAGGCGGGCGTGGGGGTATTTGGCCATAATATCTCCAGACAGCATTGATGGACCACGCCCGCCGTGCTGGCAAGCGGAAGCCTGTTGTGGTGCGGGTCCATGGCGGTAGCCGCCTCCCTGGTCGGGTTCGAGCATCCCATCATGACATGACCAAGGCCTTAAACACGCCCGGCGCGATGAAACACGCCGCAGCGGTTTGCTTGACAGATTTGGCGCTAACCCATATCTCCCGCCTGCTATTTAGCACTCGGAGAGCGAGATTGCTAAGGACCGGGGCGGCCTGTCGGACGTCTCCGGCCGGCTCGCATGGTCCGCTTGCGTACGTCACCGTCCAACCGCCAAAAGGAAAACCCATGGCCAAGACAAGCTTTCGCCCGCTGCATGACCGCGTCGTCGTCAAGCGCATCGACGCCGAAGAAAAGACCAAGGGCGGCATCATCATTCCTGATTCCGCCAAGGAAAAGCCGTCGCAGGGCAAGATCGTCGCCGTCGGTCCCGGCGGCCGCGACGAGGCCGGCAAGCTGATCCCGATCGATCTCAAGGTCGGCGACACCGTATTGTTCGGCAAGTGGTCGGGCACCGAAGTGAAGCTCGACGGCGAGGATCTCCTGATCATGAAGGAGTCCGACATCATGGGCGTGCTGGTCTGATTTTCTGATCCCTCGTCCCGAGGAGGCAGCGAAGCTGCCGTCTCGAAGGACGGGGGCCGTTCTTCCGAACATTTATCCGCCTCATCCTTCGAGACGCGGCAAAGCCGCTCCTCAGGATGAGGATCATCATCAGGAGTAACTTAAAATGGCTGCCAAGGACGTCAAATTCTCCGGCGAGGCGCGCGAACGCATGCTGCGCGGCGTCGATATCCTCGCCAACGCGGTGAAGGTCACGCTCGGCCCGAAGGGCCGCAACGTCGTCATCGAAAAGAGCTTCGGCGCACCGCGCATCACCAAGGACGGCGTCACCGTCGCCAAGGAGGTCGAGCTCGAGGACAAGTTCGAGAACATGGGCGCGCAGTTGCTGCGCGAGGTGGCAAGCAAGACCAACGATCTCGCCGGTGACGGCACCACCACCGCCACCGTGCTGGGTCAGGCCATCGTCCGCGAGGGCGCCAAGTCGGTCGCCGCCGGCATGAACCCGATGGATCTGAAGCGCGGCATCGACCTTGCGGTCGCCGCCGTGATCAAGGACATCGAGAAGCGCGCCAAGCCGGTCGCCTCGTCCTCGGAAGTCGCGCAGATCGGCACCATTTCAGCCAACGGCGATTCCACCATCGGCAAGATGATCGCCCAGGCGATGCAGAAGGTCGGCAATGAAGGCGTCATCACCGTCGAGGAAGCCAAGTCGCTCGATACCGAAGTCGATATCGTCGAGGGCATGAAGTTCGACCGCGGCTATCTCTCGCCCTATTTCATCACCAATGCCGAGAAGATGACCGCCGAGCTCGAGGATGCCTACATCCTGCTGCACGAGAAGAAGCTGTCGGGCCTGCAGGCCATGCTGCCGGTGCTGGAAGCCGTGGTGCAGTCGGGCAAGCCGCTTCTGATCGTCGCCGAGGACATCGAGGGCGAAGCCCTTGCGACCCTCGTCGTCAACCGTCTGCGCGGCGGCCTCAAGGTCGCGGCCGTCAAGGCGCCGGGCTTCGGCGACCGCCGCAAGGCCATGCTGGAGGACATCGCCATCCTCTCCGGCGGCCAGCTCATCTCCGAGGATCTCGGCATCAAGCTGGAGAGCGTCACGCTGAAGATGCTCGGCCGCGCCAAGAAGGTGGTGATCGACAAGGAGAACACCACCATTGTCGGCGGCTCCGGCAAGAAGGCCGAGATCGAGGCCCGCGTCTCCCAGATCAAGGCGCAGATCGAGGAAACCACCTCGGACTACGACCGCGAGAAGCTGCAGGAGCGCCTCGCCAAGCTCGCCGGCGGCGTCGCGGTGATCCACGTCGGCGGCGCGACCGAGATCGAGGTCAAGGAGAAGAAGGATCGCGTCGAGGACGCGCTCAACGCCACCCGCGCCGCGGTGCAGGAAGGCATCGTTCCGGGCGGCGGCACCGCGCTCTTGCGCGCCAAGAAGGCGGTCGGCCGCATCCACAACGACAATGCGGACGTGCAGGCCGGCATCAACATCGTGCTGAAGGCGCTGGAAGCTCCGATCCGCCAGATCGCCGAGAACGCCGGTGTCGAGGGCTCGATCGTTGTCGGCAAGATTCTCGACAACAAGAGCGAGACCTTCGGCTTCGACGCCCAGAACGAAGAGTATGTCGACATGGTCGCCAAGGGCATCATCGATCCGGCCAAGGTGGTGCGCACCGCTTTGCAGGACGCCGCCTCCGTCGCGGGCCTGCTGGTGACCACCGAGGCGATGGTCGCCGAGCTGCCGAAGGACGCTGCGCCGGCGATGATGCCGCCCGGCGGCGGAATGGGCGGCATGGGCGGCATGGGCTTCTGAGCCCGGCCTTCTTTGTTCATCGTTCATCGATCCGAAAAGCCGCCTCCGGGCGGCTTTTCTTTTTCAGGCTGATCAGGGAATGGACGGACTAGACCAAACCCATTCATCGTCATGGCCGGGCTTGACCCGGCCATCCACGTCTTGCTGATCCTTTGTCAGGGCGTGGATGCCCGCGACAAGCGCGGGCATGACGATAGAGGGACCCATATCTCCTCTTTCGGAGCAGGGAGAAAGACGAACCGGAACAACGCTCCCCGCTCGCCGGGGGTGCAAATTCCGCGCATAAACGTCTATGGTCCGCGCCATCCGTGCGATCTTCGCCACGCCAGCAGCAGGATACCCCTTGATGCGCTTTTCGACCGTGCTCTGTTCGGCGCTTGTCGCCAGCCTCGCCACCGCCGCTTTCGCACAGACCGCCAAGGGGCCGGTGAAAGGACCGGAAAACCGCTATTTCACCTCGCTCGGCGACATTCTCGGCGACCTGCCGGTCGACGCCTTCATCAAGGAAACGCGGCAGGGCGGCAAGACCATCGCGACGGTGCTCGACGTCTGCTACTCGGTCTCCACCAGTTCCGACCGCAAGGACCGCTTCGTCATCGAACTCAAGGCCGATGGCCAGAAGCTGACCGGCACCGGCGAAACGCTCGAGGACAAATCGCCGGTGGTGGTGAACCTGACGCGCAAGCCGGTGGACAAGACCGTCACCTTCGAGGGCAAGATCACCATCGGCGGCAAGGCCTCGCTGGTGTCTTCGCCCGAGAACGGCGATGCCGACGAGGAGGAATTCCAGCAGTCGCAGGCCATCGACGACGCCATCGCCGAGGCGCCGGCCGATTTCACCGAAGTCTCGCCGCAATCGGTCGCGGTCAAGATCAAGCGCGAGGGCTTCGTCGATCTGGTCAAGACTCTCAAGACCGAGAACGTGCAGATCGCGCTCGACAGCATCGCCGCCGACTGCTCGGCGCTACGCACCGGCGCGCAGATGCTGCGGCTCCATGTCGATCCGGCGCGCGCCGGCAAACTGGTCGCCAAACTCAAGGCCGCGCCCGGCGTGATCGCGGCGGGCTGGATCTCCGGCGGCTACGACATCGACCGCGCGGTGCGCTTTGCCGCCGCCAACTGGCGCGAGGGCGAGGCGCTGAGCCGCGACAAGTTTGCCGCCGCCATCGCGGCTGTCGCGGCGAAGGCGATGGACGCCAAGGTGGCGTCCTCGACATGGAACGACACCACCGGCGAACTGACCATCGCGCTGAAGCGCCCGAACCAGACCGTGCCGGCGCTCGCTCTCACCGACACCATCGAGATTCCCGTGCTGGTCGGCGCGGAGAAGCCGAACGCCAGCGACCGCCTGATCGCGTGGGTCGGCGTGCCCTCGACCACGACGCGCGACGAGGCGAGCGGCCCGCATCTGCAATTCGCGGACGCCGCCAGCAGCGAGGACGACGGCTCGTTCGTCGAGGACGATCACCTGATCAAGGCCCTGGCCACCGAACTGAAAGGCCAGCGCTGGAATTCCGACGACGCCGCGTGGAAGTAACTCAATCGCAAGGAAAGCGAATTGTTTTGAGCGACTCCCGGCCCGCGGATTTCCTGCCAACATGAACGAGAGATTCGTATTGCCGTCATTGCGAGCGAAGCGAAGCAATCCAGTTCTTGTCTCGCATCATAGAGACTGGATCGCTTCGGAGCGATCGCTCCTCGCAATCACGGCCAGCTTCGGTGCCTCAAGGTCTGGCTGCGCATGACGACATATGATGCTGTGATCATCGGCGCCGGGCTCGGCGGCCTCACCGCCGGCGCGCTGCTCGCGCGTGCCGGGCGCAAGGTGCTGGTGGTGGAGCGCGGCAATTCGGTCGGCGGCGCGGCATCGAGCTACAAGGTCGGCGACCTGTTCGTCGAAGGCTCGCTGCATGAAACCGGCGATCCGCGCGATCCGCGCGATCCCAAGCATCACGTCCTGACCCGCGCCGGCGTGCTCGATGCCGTGCAATGGGTGCCGGGCGGCCTGCTCTACGAGGTGCGTGGCGGCCCGCTGGCGCTGCCGCTCACCCTCCCGGACAATTTTGCCGCCGCGCGCACGGCGCTGGGCGAGCGTTTCCCGCAAGCGCGGGACGGCATCGACAGCCTGCTCGGCGACATGGAGAAGATCGCCGCGGCGGTCGGCACCCTGTCGCGCGGCCGCGCCGCGTTCAGTCGCCCGAAAGAAGCGATCAGCGCGCTGATGAAGCTCGCGCCCGCGATACGCGACTGGAATCTGTCGCTGACGCAGAAGCTCGACCGCCTGTTCGGCGACAACGAAGCGGTGAAATGCGCGATCGCCGCCAACCTGCCCTATTATCACGACGATCCTTCGACGCTGTGGTGGGTGTTCTTCGCCATCGCCCAGGGCGGCTATCTGCAAAGCGGCGGCTGCTACGTTCAGGGCGGCTCGCAGCGGCTGTCCAGCGCGCTGGCGCGCGCCATCCGCACCGCCGGCGGCGAGGTCATGCTGCGCCGCGTGGTGACGTCGATCGCGATCGAGAACGGCCGCGCCGCCGGCATCACTCACACCACCAAGGACGGCAGCGATCCGCAAAGCGTGAAAGCCGCGCGCGTGATTTGTAACGCCGCGCCGCCAACCGTCGCGACGCTGTTGCCGGAGCAAACCGCCACAACATTCTCCGCGCGCTATGCGGACCAGCCGCTGTCGATCTCGCTGTTCGCGCTGACGCTCGGTCTGTCAAAGCCGCCGCGCGAATTCGGCTTCACCGCCTATTCCACTCAGCTTCTGCCGGACTGGATGACCTCGCTGCAGGGCTTTGCGCAGGCGGCGCAACTGCTGGCGGGCGAGCCCGGCGAGCGGATGCCGCCGCTCGCCATCGTCGATTACGCGGCGATCGCCTCCGGCGTGCCCGCGCCGCCTTATGCGCTGTCGATCATCGCGCCGGATCGGCTGGCGAATTGGCAGAGTCTCGACACCGACGCCTACCGCGCCAAGCGCGCGCGCTGGCAGGACGCCATCGTGCGCTATCTCGACAGCCGCTATCCCGGCCTCGCCAATGCCGTGACCCATTCCTCGTTCAACACCGCATGGTCGATGCGGCACTATCTCGGCGCGCCGCAGGGCGCGGTCTATGGCTTTGCGCCGCTGCCGCCGCGCTCGCGCTTCGCCCTGCCGGCACGCTCGCCGGACACCGCGATCACGGGACTGTATCTGTCGTCGGCCTATGCCGGCTTCGGCGGCTACACCGGGGTGATCCAGGCCGCCGGACAATGCGCGGATATGATTCTGGGCGAGAAGAGCTAGCGTGCTCTTCACGATGAAGAAGGATGAGATGTGCCCCGGACGCGGTGCGACATGAAATGTCGCTCCGCTGAGCCGGGGCCGTTCCATATTCAGAGCTTGTAACGGTCCCGGTTCTGCGAAGCAGCGTTGCACGCTGCATCGCGCCCGGGACACGAGCTAGCCTTTCAGCCTCAATTCGTATTGATGCGGAATTTCACCGTGGCCGGGCCGACGAACGAGACGATGTCGCCACGGCGCGTCCAGGTCGCGGCCTCGCCGAGCGCGCGCAGCAGCGCGTCGTCAGCCGCGGCGGCCGCCGGCGTGCAGTTGGTTTCCCGCATCGCGCCAGCCATGAAGATCACGGTGTCGCCCGCGATCGAGAACTGTCCGCGCCCGGAGCGGCACCACAAATCGAGCACGGCTTCGCCGCGCTCGCCGACCTCGATGGTCGGCAGGCGCTTCGAGCCCGGCTGCGGCGCGGCCTCCAGCGTCATCTCGAGACCGAACGGAAACTCGGCCGCCTGCGCCGGCGCGGCGCACAGCAGCAGGACGGCAAGGAGCGGCGAGATACGCAGGAAGACTTCGCGCAAAGATGTCATAGGTCGTTCCGGTTCCGGGAATATCTGAGGCGGATCAGGCGATGTTCTAAAGATCGCCGCCGTCATTGGCCAGAGCGGCGGTCCATCGGTCCCCCAAAACAAAATCCCCGCGGCGCGCCGCGGGGATTTCGTGTGTCGATAAGAACGCGGCGACTTACTTGATGACCATCGCGGTGAACGGATGGACGTAAGCCTGCAGCATCACGAACAGGCCGACCAGACAGGCCAGCGTGATCGAGTGCTTGAACACGAAGCGCAGGATCGAGCCTTCGTGGCCGTACCAGTTGGTCGCGGTGGAGGCCACCACGATCGACTGGGCATCGATCATCTTGCCCATGACGCCGCCGGAGGAGTTCGCCGCGCTCATCAGGATCGGCGACAGGCCGAGCTGTTCGGAGGTGATCTTCTGCAGATTGCCGAACAGCACGTTCGAGGCGGTGTCCGATCCGGTCAGCGCGACGCCGAGCCAGCCGAGCAGCGTGCCGAAGAACGGATACAGCACGCCGGTGGTGGCGAAGGCGAGACCGAGGGTCGCGTCGATGCCGGACAGGCGGGTCAGCGTGCCGATCGCCAGCATCGCCGAGATGGTGATCAGCGAATAGGCGCACAGCTTGATGGTCTGCGCATAGACCCGGATCATGCCGAACGGCGAGTAGCCCATCAGGACACCGGAGATGATCGCCGCGATCAGCATGCCCGAGCCGGTGTAGGACAGCCAGGTGAAGGCGAACACCGCGCCTTCCGGCGTCGGCTTGGCCACGATCGGCGCGACTTTCATGATCATGTGGTCGAGACCCGGCACCGCGTATTTCCACGTCGCCCAGGCGTTGACGGCGTTCTTGAAGTGATCGGTGCCCCAGATCAGCAGCACGATGCAGACCACGATCCACGGCGTCAGCGACTTCCACACTTCGGCGCGGCTCGGCTTCACCGGGTTGGGCACCACCGGCGCCATGGTGGCGGCGGATTCGTCATGGGCTCCGAGCGTCGCCGAGGTCCAGATCGTCTTCGGCTGCCAGATCTTGAGGAAGCCGATCAGCGCGCCCATCGAGATCAGCGACGCGCCGATATCGACGATCCACGGATTGACGTAGTTCGAGATGACGAATTGCGGGATGGCGAACGACAGGCCGGTGACCAGAATGGCCGGCCAGATCTCCTTCATGCCCTTGAATCCGGCGAAGGCCCACACCACCCAGAACGGCACGATCAGCGAGAAGATCGGCAGTTGCCGTCCGACCATCGCGCCGAGCAGGAACGGATCGATGCCGGTGACGCTGGACAGGCCGGCGATCGGCGTACCGAGCGCGCCGTAGGCGACCGGCGCGGTGTTGGCGATCAGCGACAGACCGGACGCGGCGAGCGGCGAGAAGCCGAGGCCGATCAGGATCGCACCGGTGACGGCGACCGGGGTGCCGAAGCCGGAAGCGCCCTCGAAGAACGCGCCGAACGAGAAGGCGATCAGCAGGATCTGCAGCCGGCGGTCGCGCGTCACGCCGCCGATGGTGTTCTGCAGCGTCTCGAACACGCCCTTCTCCACCGTGAGACGGTAGAGATAGATGACGTTGAGCACGATCCAGCCGATCGGGAAGAAGCCGACCACGACGCCGAGCAGCGAGGCCCGGATCGACATGTCCGCCGGCATGGTGAAGAAGAAGATCGCGACCAGATTGGCGACGATCAGCGCCGTGATCGCCGCGATATGGACCTTGACCTTGTTGGAGGCGATCAGCACCAGCAGCGTGACCACGGGGATCGCCGCAGCCAGCGTCGACCATGCCTGATTGTTGAACGGATTGTAGACTTGATTCCACATAAGAGTTCTCCCCCACGCTTTTTGTCACGACCCTGACCAGCGTGATGGGAGTCAGGGTCTTCGGGTCGCGGAGCGAAGGAGGTCTTATGGCGGCGGACGATGACCTGTTCGGGCTGTCGTCCCGGCCATGATTCTGCGAACTGAAACTGCCCCCCGGCCTCGCAATTGACACACATGGTAGGGTCGATCCGGCATGAGAGACAAGATGACGCAGGTCAGCTTTTTTCTAACTTTAGTCGCGCACTTAAAAATAATTCATTGTTTTCAATGTATTACATGCCACGAGCCATAAGGGAAAAATTCCGTGAAAAACCTCGCTTCGACCATCGCGACGGTATGGCGCATTGCCATTCCCTATTTTCGTTCTGGGGACAAATGGGCCGGGCGCATCCTGCTCGCCGCCATCATCGGCCTCGAACTCGCCACCGTGGCGATCGACGTGCTGCTCAACCAGTGGCGCAACCGCTTCTACAACGCGCTGCAGGACCGCAACTGGGACGCCTTCATCCACGAGATCATCTACTTCACCGTCGTGGTCGCGGTGTTCATCGTGATCGCGGTCTATCAACTCTATTTGAACCAGTGGCTGCAGATCCGCTGGCGCAAATGGATGACCGAGAATTATCTCGGCAAATGGCTGAGCGAGGATTCGGTCCACTACCGGATGCAGCTCGCCGGCGATCCCGCCGACAACCCCGACCAGCGCATCACCGATGACGTCAAGCTGTTCGTCGAGCGCACGCTGGTGCTCGGGCTCGGCCTGCTCAATTCGGTCGTCACCCTGATTTCATTCGTGGTGATTCTGTGGGGCCTGTCGGCCGCGGCGCCGCTGCATCTGCTCGGCTCCTCGTTCGACATTCCGGGCTATCTGGTCTGGACCGCCCTGATCTACGCCCTCGTCGGCACCTGGCTGACCCATCTGGTCGGCTGGCCGCTGGTCAATCTCGATTTCTTCCAGCAGCGCTACGAGGCCGATTTCCGCTTCAATTTGGTGCGCACCCGCGAAAGCTCGGAACAGATCGCGCTGCTCAAGGGCGAGGCCGCCGAGCATCAGCGGCTGTCGGAGCGGTTCGGCCGCGTGGTGGACAACTGGATCGCGATCATGATCCGCACCAAGAAGATCACCGCCTTCACGGCGAGTTACGCCCAGGCCTCGCAGATCTTTCCCTACATCCTGGTGGCGCCGGCCTATTTCGCCGGCAAGGCGCAGCTCGGCGCCATGATGCAGACCGCCTCGGCCTTCCTCAGCGTGCAGGGCGCGCTGTCGTTCTTCATCACCGCCTATCGCAGCCTCGCCGAATGGCGCGCGGTGATCGCCCGTCTCGACGGCTTCGAGGCCTCGATCGCCCATGCCGCCGCGATGCCGGCGAGGCCGGACACCATCAAGCTGATCCCGGCGGATGACGGGCGCGACATCGAGCTGCGCGACCTTCTGGTGCGGCTACCGAACGGCGCGCCGCTGGTGGCGACCGACGCCTTCACCTTGCGCGGCGGCGAGCGCACGCTGCTGACCGGCCCCTCCGGCCTCGGCAAATCGACCCTGCTGCGCGCCATCGCCGGCATCTGGGGCTTCGGCCACGGCACCGTGTCGGTGCCGCAGGGCGCAAGCCTGATGATGCTGCCGCAGCGGCCGTATTTCCCGATCGCGCCGCTGGCGGATGCGATCTGCTATCCCGCGGAGCGCGGCAACTGCGACGAGGCGCGGCTGCGCGAGGTGCTGATCGAGGTCGGGCTGCCGGCGCTGGCCGAACGGCTCGATGAGCAGGATCACTGGAACAGGATGCTGTCGCTCGGCGAGCAGCAGCGGCTCGGCATCGCCCGCGCGCTGCTGCATGAGCCGCAATATCTGTTCCTCGACGAGGCCACCGCCTCGCTCGACGAGGCTTCGGAAGCCGCGCTCTATCGCCTGCTCGCGCGCAAGCTGCCGGATGCGGCGATCATCTCGATCGGCCATCGCTCGACCCTGACCGCCTTCCACCAGCGCCTGCTCGCGCTCGCCCCGGAGGACGGACCGGCGAGCCTCGTCGAACCCGGCAGCAGCAGCGCCGCGCAGTGATCGAGGCCGGTTGCTGTCGCCAGCAAAAGAAAAGGCGGCGGATCGCGCCGCCGCCCCAGGCTGCTTGGAGAGGTTCTATTTCAGATTGGTCATCGCGGTCATGTCGACCGAGAGCCTGGCGATGCCGGTCGCGCCGCACCATTTCGAGCCGAAGCCGCCCGGATTGTTCGGCGTGACAAAGCCGGTCTGGCTCGCGGTGAAATCGCTGGTGAAGGCGTTGCAGTCGCCCTTGCCGAGATTGGTGTCGGAATAGCGCAGATCGAGCGTGAACACTTTGTAAGTGAAGCCGATGCCGACATTCCAGGTGTTGTAGTCGGCGTAGTTGATGCCGTTCGGGAATGCCGGGACGGCGTAGAACGCATCCGAGGTGCCGAGGAACTGGCGGCCGAACTCGCCGGAGATATAGCTGCCGACGCCGTTCGGCAGCCAGCCGCCCGGCGCGGTGAGCTTGGCGGTGACCGAGGCGTAGGTGCCCTCCGCGCCGGTGTTGAGGAAGCTCGGCGAATAAAACACGTTGCCGCCGATGGCGAGGGTGTCGTTCACCGTGTAGGTCGCCTTGGCGTAGAACTCGTAGAAGCTGACGTCCTTCTTCATGACGTTGAACGCCGGTCCTGCGAGGTTGACGTTGGCGTCGGGGCAGACCGTGGTGACGCCGGGGATGCCGCCATTGTCGAAGCAGCGTCCGCCCGGATAGAGATAGCCCCAGACGCCGACATCGAGCGCCAGCGCGCCGAAGGTCGGCCGGATGCCGCCATAGATATCGACTTCGGCGGCGGCGCGGTTGGTGAAGGAGATGCTCTCGAACGACGAGCCGACATAGAGCTGCACGTCCTTGGTAAGGTTGTAGCGCGGCTCGAAATAGGCGGTGACCGACGGCCTGTGGTTCGACTGGGTGACGCCGCGGAAGACGTAATCGTTCATGATGCCGGCGCCGAAGGCGATGTCCCACGGATCGACCGCGGCGACCGGCGGCGCCTTGGTATAGACCTTGCCAAGATCGGCCGCGCCCGCCGCCCCGATCCCCATTCCCATTCCCGCCACCGCAACAGCCAGCGCGGCGACAAAACCTGCTTTTGTCATCACGATCCCCATCGTTTCACGTCAGCTCTGTCGCCCATGCGATGGCAGGCCCGGACGGCACACCGCAGCGGTGTGCCTGCATCGCCTGGCGGATGACGTTTCGTGCGAACGATCGTGAGAGAGGCACGCGATGACGGAAAGCAAAAAGCCCGTGCAAATGCTGCCTCTTTAGGCGTTTTTCGCTGCCTGACCGAGGTTTTGTTTCGTTTCTGGCGATTGTTGCATTTGAACAACGGTTGAGGTGACGCTGCCTGCACGGCGCTATTCACAGGATGCGCAACGATCCTCAAGGGCTGCGACGGTCGTGCCGGCCCAAAACAAAGGCCGCAGCGTCGCCGCTGCGGCCGTCGTGATGATGCGAGTGAGACGCAGAGGTCAGGACTTGCCCTGATCGCCCTCGCTGGAGCCCATGCCGGACAGCCAGCTCGACGGCGACAGCAGGGAGACCGGCTGCTCGTCCTGGGTGGTGTCGATGGCCGGCGCCGGCGCTTCGGCCTTGCGGGCTGCGCGTTTGCGCGGTGCGGCGCGCTTCTTGGCGGGAGCTTTCTTCGCCGCGGCTTTCTTGGCGCCGGCCTTCTTGGCGGCCTTCTTTGCACCAGCTTTCCGGGCGGACGACTTCTTGGCTGACTTGCCGGCTGATTTCTTGGCGGCCTTCTTCTTGGAGGCCTTCTTCGCCGTCTTCTTGGCGGCCTTCTTTACCGATTTCTTGGCTGATTTCTTGGCTGATTTCCTGGCCGACTTCTTCGCCGACTTCTTGGTTGCCCGCGACGACCGCTTGGCCGCCGCCGCCTTTTTCACCTTCTTACTTTTGCTCTTCTTCTTTTTCGCCTTAGCCATTGTCGTCCTCCTGTTTTCGCCAATTCAACGCCGATCAGCGTTCAAACGTCCCAACACGAGAGTCCTTCATGGTGTCGCCGAGATCAGGCCGCGGACCACCTGTCATCCAATCAAGCAGCTCGATGGTGTGAACCACTGGAATTGACGTTCCGTCGGCATGTTTGAGAGGGCCGATCTGGACCATGCATCCGATATTCCCGGCCGAAATAATGTCCGGCCTGACCGACGCGATGTTGGCGATCTTTCGCTCGCGCAATCTCCTCGCAATATCAGGCTGGAGAATGTTGTACGTGCCAGCCGAACCGCAACACAGATGACTCTCCGGCACATCTTTCACCACGAATCCGCTCTTGGAAAGCAATTCTTTCGGAAGCTGTGTGATTTTCTGTCCATGCTGCAGCGAGCAGGCCGAGTGATAGGCGACCACGACGTCGCTCTTGCGCTCCGGCCACGACACCTCGAGCGTCGCGATGTATTCGGTGACGTCCTTGGCCAGTGCTGACACGCGGGCGGCCTTGTCGGCATAGGCCGGATCGGTGCGGAAGAGATAGCCGTAGTCCTTGATGGTGGTGCCGCAGCCCGACGTCGTCACCACAATGGCGTCGAGACCGTTGCGGTCGGCTTCGCCGATCCAGACGTCGATATTGCCGCGCGCCCGGCTGAGCGCGTCGTGATCGTCGCCCATATGATGCGTCAGCGAGCCGCAGCACTTTTCGTCCGCCACCAGCACGACCTCGATGCCCTGACGGGTCAGGAAGCGAATCGCCGCCTCGTTGATGCCGGGCGACAGCACCTGCTGGGCGCAGCCCTGCAGAATGGCGACGCGGCCGCGCTTGGCGCCTTGCGCGGGAAACACCGTGCCGCCGGCAGGCCCCGGCGAGGGCAGATGCGCGGGCGCCAGCGCCAGCATGGCGCGCAGCCGGTCGAACAATGTCGGATTCACCGTGCCCTTGGGCGAGGCCGGCAGCAGCGCCGCGAACGGCTTGGCCAGACGCGCCCCGATCATGCTGAGCCGAAACAGGCCGGGCCGCGGCAGCACATAAGCGAGCAGCGCGCGCAGCGCCCGCTCGCCGGCCGGGCGGGTGTATTTCTCCTCGACCACGACGCGGGCCTGGTCGATCAGATGCATGTAATGCACGCCGGACGGACACGTCGTCATGCAGGCGAGGCACGACAGGCAGCGGTCGATATGCTTGACCACCTCCGCCGTCGGCGTGCGGTCGTTCTCCAGCATGTCCTTGATCAGGTAGATGCGGCCGCGCGGACTGTCGAGTTCGTCGCCGAGCAGCACATAGGTCGGACAGGTCGCGGTGCAGAACCCGCAATGCACGCAGGCGCGCAGGATCTTGTCCGCTTCCTGGATATTGGGGTCGGAAAGCTGGGCGGGTGAGAATTCGGTCTTCATGTCTGTGGGTCCCGCCGCATACGGCCGCGATTGAGAATGTTGCCCGGATCGAAGCTGTGCTTGACGCGCTGGCTGAGCGCCGCGACCCCGGGAGCCTGCGGATGAAACACATCGATGGCGCCGCGCACCGCCTCCGAGCCGCGCAGCAGCATGGCGTGGCCGCCGATCGCCGCGACATGCGCGCGCAGCAGCGCGGCGTGGGCGTCGGCCGAAGGTGGCAGCGCCGCCCAGACCAGGCCGCCGCCCCAGTCATAGACCACCTCTCCGCCGGTCTCGCGCGCGAGACGCTGGCCGAAGGCGCCGCCCGCATTCGGCGGGCAGACGATCCGCCATACCGGCCAGACGCCGAGTTCGCCGGCGGCAGCGAAGGGTTCGACATCGCGCACCGCCGCCCAGGCCGCCTTCGAGGCATCGTCCCTGACCTCTTCGGCCGCGCCAAACTCCTTGAGCAGAGCGGCAAGCGAGCCGGCGCGATCGGCCACCGACACGTCGATGCCCTCGACCCGCACCAGCGTCAGCGCCTGTTGCGGCGCGCCGAGCCCAGCCAGTGCGCCATTGCCGCCGCGCAGCGACGACGCCGGAACATGCGCCGCCGCCGAGACGTCGAAGGACGAGCCAAGCGCCGCGGTCATCGCGCGACTGGCGGCAAGGTCGTCGAGTCCGCGCAGCACCAGCGTGATCTCGCTTTCCGCCTGCGGCATCACCTTCAGCGTCACCTCGGTCATCACCGACAGCGTGCCCCATGAGCCGGCCAGCAGCTTGCAGAGGTCATAGCCGGTGACGTTCTTCACCACGCGGCCGCCGGTCACAAAGCTGTCGCCGAAGCCGGATACCGCGTGGGCCCCGAGCAGATGGTCGCGCGGCCCGCCCGAGCGGATGCGGCGCGGACCGGCCAGACCCGCGGCGATCATGCCGCCGATGGTGCCGCGTCCCGCCGCGGTGCCAAGCAGCACCGAGGTGTCCATCGGCTCGAAGCCGAAATGCTGGTTCTTGGAATCCATCAGCGACAACACGTCGGCGAGCGGCGCGCCGGCCTGCACGGTGACGATCAGTTCGTTCGGCTCGTAAGAGGTCACCGCGTTAAGCGTGGACAGATCGAGCACAGCGTTGGTCGCGGTGACCTGCCCGATCGCGCGCTTGGAGCCATGGCCGACGACCTCGAGCGGCTGCTCGCCGGCAATGGCGTCGCGCACCACCTGCTCGACATCCTTGGCGTCACGCACTTTCAACGTATCCACGACAACTCCTTTGACCGCTCCCCGGCGAAGCCGGCGGATATCAACTGCGTCATTGCGAGGAGCGCGCGCTCCGAAGCAATCCAGCCTTCTGCGCGGGAGGCTCTTCCGGATTGCTTCGCGGAGCCTGTCATCGGGCGGCGCCACAGGGCGTCAAAGACGCGTGTAAACGCGCTGATGGCGCCGATCCGTTGGCTCGCAATGACGATGATGCGCTTTGCTATGGCCGTCATGTCCATGCTCAGAATCTCGGAATGTCGGCGAACGGCAGCTTGCCGCCGCGCACATGCATGCGGCCGAGTTCGGCGCAGCGATGCAGCACGGGGAACATCTTGCCGGGATTGAGCAGGCCCTTGTGATCGAATGCGCATTTGACGCGCTGCTGATGCGCGAGGTCGATCTCGCTGAACATCTCCGGCATCAGGTCGCGCTTCTCGACGCCGACGCCGTGCTCGCCGGTGAGCACGCCGCCGAGCCTGACGCAAAGCCGCAGGATGTCGGCGCCGAAAGCCTCCGCCTTGTCCATCTCGCCCGGCATGTTGGCGTCGTAGAGAATGAGCGGATGCAGATTGCCGTCGCCGGCGTGGAACACGTTGGCGCAGCGCAGTCCGTATTTCTGCGACAGTTCGCGAATGCCGGCGAGCGCCGCCGGCAACTGGCCGCGCGGAATGGTGCCGTCCATGCACAGATAGTCCGGCGAAAGACGGCCGACCGCCGGAAACGCCGCCTTGCGGCCGGCCCAGAACAACAGCCGCTCCTGCTCGGAGTTGGAAATCTGCAGCGTGGTCTGCCCGCAGCCGCGCGCAATCGCCTCGACGCGGCGGATCAGTTCGTCGACCTCGATGGTCGGCCCGTCGAGTTCGATGATCAGCAGCGCCTCGACATCGAGCGGATAGCCGGCATGCACGAACGCCTCGGCCGCGGCGATGGCGTCGCGATCCATCATCTCCATGCCGCCGGGAATGATGCCCGCGCCGATGATGTCGGCCACGCACTGGCCGGCCGCCTCCACCGAGGCGAAGCCGACCATCAAAGCGCGCGCGGTTTCCGGCTTCTTGAGGATACGCACCGTGACTTCGGTGACGACGCCGAGCAGGCCCTCGGAGCCGGTGATGACGCCCATCAGATCGTAGCCGTCATTCTCCGGCGCCTTGCCGCCGATCCGCAGCACCTCGCCGGTGATCAGCACGAATTCGCAGCCGAGCACGTTATTGGTGGTGAGGCCGTATTTCAGACTGTGCACGCCGCCGGAATTCTCGGCAATGTTGCCGCCGATCGAGCAGGCGATCTGCGAGGACGGATCCGGCGCGTAATAGAACCCCTCATGCGCCACCGCCTGGCTGACCGCGAGATTGGTGACGCCCGGCTCGACCACCGCGACGCGGTTCTCGAAATCGATCTCGCGCACCCGCTTGAATTTGCCCAGCCCCAGCAGCACCGCGTCCTTCAGCGGCAGCGCGCCGCCCGACAGCGAGGTGCCGGAGCCGCGCGGCACCACCTTGATGCCGTTGTCGTAGCAATATTTCAGAATCTGCGAGACCTGCTCGGTATTGTCCGGCAGCACCGCCACCATCGGCAATTGCCGATAGGCCGTCACACCGTCGGATTCATAGGGGCGCAGCTCCGCTTCCTTGAAGATCACGCCTTCGCCCGGCACGATCTTCTGCAGCGCGGCAATGATCTCGTCACGCCGCGCCAGAATGGCATCGTCGGCCGCGGGCATCATAATCGACATCGCTTAGTCTCCGGCTGCGCGCGTATAGCGCTTGGCGAGGGGTATGTGTGCAATCAAAAGCACTTTCAAGCGGACTTTGGTAGTCCGCAACGCTCATCGCGATATGACATGGCGGCATACAGGCCGCAGGATGTCAGGCGCAGCGGCGGCCGCGGATCGCCCGGCGGCGCCGGCGAAGACACGGCATTTGATCAGGGACAACCGATCAGGCGCCGACCACCATTTTCACCGGCAGGACAGCCTGCACCACGAGGCCGCGGGCGCGCGCATCGAGCACGCCGACCGCGCGCAAGGCGAACAGCGCGATGGTCTGTATCGTATCGCGCAGACGCACCGGATCGTCCGCCGTCTGCGCCGCGAGCGGGCCGACCAGCGCCTCGTGCAACGCACCGATCAGCGCCGTGGCCGCCAGCGCCGTATCCTGCGCCGGCAGATGCCCGGCGCGCATCGCCGCCTCGATCCGGCTCTCGATCTCGGCCGCGATCTCGCGGCGGCTGGCCAGACGCGATTCGGTGACATCGACATCGACCGGCTCGGCCAGAATGCCCCACGCCAGCTTGCGGTTCGACACCACATGTACCGCGATGGTGGTGACCGCCGCCGCCAGCGCCGACGAGGGTCCCGGCGCGGCCTCGGCGGCGCGGCGGATCGCGACCAGTTCGGCGCGCGAGACATCCGCGATCAGTTCGGAAATCAGATCGGCCTTGGAGGGAAAGTAGCGATAGACGGTGCCGGCGGCGACATTGGCGCGGGCGGCGACCGGAGCGATCTGCACCGCCGCCATGCCGCCTTCCGCCGCCGCATCGCGCGCCGCCGCAAGAATGGATGCCCGACGCGCCGCAAGACGTTTCACGACCTGATGTGTGCGGCGATAAACCATTGCAGGAATTGCTCTCCGAGAAAGAGTGAACACCAGTTCAAATATCGAGACAAGGATTTCCGTACGGCACCGGCCAAATTTCGCGGTGCAGCATTTTCGTGCCGCGCGGACGGCGATTCACCGCGCCACATCCGGCTGCGAGCCGGCACGCCGCCGATCAGCACCGCCATGGAGAACCCCCACCACCGGCAAGCAGGCCGCCGGCACAGCGCGCCAGCGTCCGGGCAAGACGTGACGACACGCGCCACCGCCACCCAGACGTGGCCGCCCAACAAAAAGGCGCAGCGAGAACGCTGCGCCTTTGGAATAATGCAGTCCCGAAGCCTGGAGCGGTTTCGTTTCAAGTTAAATCGCGTCTGTCGCAGCGGAGCCCTTCACCTCTCCCGTGGGAGAGGTCGGATTGCCATAAGCGCATTTACGCGCGTCTTCGACGCGCTATGGCAATCCGGGTGAGGGCGTAGAATCTATCGATAAATCTAGAGCCCCTCACCCCAACCCTCTCCCCGCCGGGGAGAGGGAGCGCATCGCGCATGCCGCACCGCCTTCATCAAAAGCGGAAATGTCTGGTCGGCTTACGCCTGCGGCTGCGGCTCAAGGCCGGTATCGGGGCGCGGGCGCGGCTTGCCGGCCGGCGGCACCGCGGAGGTGCGCGGGCCCGACGGCTCCAGCACCGATTCCCGGTTCGGCTTCTTGCCGTTGAGCAGATCGGTGATCTCGTCGCCGCTCAGCGTCTCGAATTCGAGCAGGCCCTTGGCCAGGGTTTCAAGGTCGTCGTGCTTCTCGGTGAGAATCCGCGTCGCATCCTTGTAGCCCTGCTCGACCAGGCGCTTGACCTCGGAGTCGATCTTCTGCGCGGTCGCCTCCGACACGTTCTGCTGGCGGTTGACCTGCATGCCGAGGAACACCTCGTCATTGTTCTCGCCATAGGACACGGTGCCGAGTTCTTCCGACAGGCCCCAGCGCGTCACCATCATGCGAGCGAGGCGCGTGGCCTGATCGATGTCGGATGCCGCGCCCGAGGTCACCTTCTCGCGGCCGAAGATCAGTTCCTCGGCGACGCGGCCACCCATCATGATGGCGAGACGCGAGGTCATCTGCTCCAGCGACATCGACAGCTTGTCGCGCTCCGGCAACTGCATGACCATGCCGAGCGCACGGCCGCGCGGAATGATGGTGGCCTTGTGGATCGGATCGGTCGCGACGACGTTGAGGCCGACGATGGCGTGGCCGCCCTCGTGATAGGCCGTCAGCAGCTTCTCTTCCTCGGTCATGACGAGCGACTTGCGCTCGGCGCCCATCATCACCTTGTCCTTGGCCTCCTCGAACTCGGCCTGCGTCACCATGCGCTT
>JAFKKO010000103.1 GCA_017305455.1 Hyphomicrobiales bacterium
CATAACATGCAGCAGGCGGCGCGTGTCTCGGACTACACCGCGTTCATGTATCTCGGCGAACTGATCGAGTTCGGCGAGACGACGCGGCTGTTCACCTCGCCGGCCGACCGGCGGACCCAGGATTACATCACCGGCCGGTTCGGCTGACGTAAAGCGGGAGATTTCACATGGCCAACGAACATACCGCCAAGGCGTTCGACGAGGACCTGCAGGAACTGACCCGGCTGGTCACCGAAATGGGCGGCCTCGCCGAACGGCAGATCGTCGACTCGGTCGACTCGCTGATCCGTCGCGACATCGCGGCGTCCAGGCGCGTGGTCGCCGCCGATGCCGAACTCGATCGCCTGCAGCGCGTGATCGAGGAGCGCGGCGTGCTCACCATCGCCCGCCGCCAGCCGATGGCGATCGATCTGCGCGAGATCGTCGGCGCGCTGCGGGTCGCGAGCGACCTCGAGCGGATCGGCGACCTGTCGAAGAACATCGCCAAGCGCGTCGCAGCGCTCGACAGCGACTTCCATCCGCTGCAACTGATCCGCGGCCTCGAACACATGACCGACCTCGTGCAGTCGCAGGTCAAGTCGGTGCTCGACGCCTATGCCGCGCACGATCTGCCCGCCGCGATGGCGGTGTGGAAGGGCGACGAGGAGGTCGATGCGATCTGCACTTCGCTGTTCCGCGAGCTTTTGACCTACATGATGGAGGACCCGCGCAATATCGGGTTCTGCATCCATCTGATGTTTTGCGCCAAGAACATCGAGCGTATCGGCGACCATGCCACCAACATCGCCGAAACCGTGTTCTACATGATCGAGGGCCAGCCGATCGTCGATCCGCGGCCGAAGGTCGACACCACCACGGCCTTCGCCACCGTGCCGACGGCAGGCTGATGGAGACGACGCCATGACCGCGCGCATTCTGGTGGTTGAGGACGAGGAAGCTCTGGCGACGCTGCTGAGCTACAATCTCGATGCCGAAGGCTACGAGGTCGAGACGGTGGCGCGCGGCGACGATGCCGACACAAGGCTGAAGGAGCGGCTGCCCGATCTCGTGGTGCTCGACTGGATGCTGCCCGGCCTGTCCGGCATCGAACTGTGCCGCCGCTTGCGGGCGCGAGCCGAGACGCGGCATCTGCCGATCATCATGCTGACCGCGCGCGGCGAGGAAAGCGAGCGGGTGCGCGGCCTTGCCACCGGCGCGGACGACTACATCGTCAAGCCGTTCTCGGTGCCGGAATTGCTGGCGCGGGTAAAGAGCCTGCTCCGCCGCGCCAGTCCCGAGCGGGTCGCCACCGTGCTCAACTACGGCGATATCGAGCTCGACCGCGAGAAGCGCCGCGTCGCGCGCTCCGGACGGCCGATTGATCTCGGCCCGACCGAATATCGCCTGCTGGAGTTCTTCCTCGAACACCCCGGCCGCGTCTTCAGCCGCGAGCAACTGCTCGACGGCGTCTGGGGCCGCGACATCTATATCGACGAGCGCACCGTGGACGTGCATATCGGCCGGCTGCGCAAGCTGCTCAATCCGGGCTCGGAGCCCGATCCGATCCGCACCGTGCGCGGCGCCGGCTACGCGCTCGACGACCGCTTCGTCAAGGCGGCGGAGTAGCGGTCCTTTGCTTTCACAACGCGCAAATAGAACCCCCGCAGACACGCTGCGGGGTTTTGTTTTCGGAAATGAAGAAGCGAAAGGTGTTGCAGATCCTCTTTCACCTCTCCCATGGGGAGAGGTCGATGCACAAAGTGCATCGGGTGAGGGAGTACGGTCTCTCGATAGATTTTACGCCCTCACCCCAACCCTCTCCCCACGGGAGAGGGAGTTCGATCTCACGAGCGGTGAGACTGGCGTTTCAATTTGAGCTGCTTGAGGCGGAATCAACAATCCGTCATGCCCGCGCTTATCGTGGGCATCCGCGTCTTGCCAGCTATCCCCAAACGACAATGGCCGGGACGAAGCCCGGCCATGACGGATCGAGAATGGTTCGATCAAAACATAAAGCGCTCTATCGCCCGGGCTTCGGCTGGCTGCGGCGGCGATCGCTGGCGGGCTGATAGGCAATGCGCGAGTGATGCGCGCAATAGGGCAGGCTGGCGAGCGACTTGCCTCCGCAGAAGAAGAATTCCGGGCTGGAGGGATCGCCGACCGGCCAGTGGCAGGTGTCCTCGGTGAGTTCGAGCAGCGTGCGGCGCTGGCTCATCGGCACCACGTTGTCGAAGGCGATCGGGTCGGGCTCGGCCTCGATCTCGAAGGCATGGGCCAGCGCGGTGTTGCCGCGCGACATCGGCCGGCTGATCCGCATCATGTTCTGCACCGGACGCACCTTGCGCTGGCGCGGCGCGGCGGAGGACGGACTCTTGGCGCGGCCGGAGAGGCCGAGGCGGTGGACCTTGCCGATCACGGCGTTGCGGGTGATGTTGCCAAGCTCGGCAGCGATCTGGCTGGCCGAGAGGCCGGATTCCCAGAGCTTCTTCAACTGTTCGACGCGATCGTCGGTCCAATTCATCGCCGTCATCGCTGTATTTCCTTTGTCCAGCGCGCCTGCCCGTTCGGGGCGACGCCGTCGTTCTCGGGTCGAAAAGCCCTGTCGGCAGAATCCCTTAACCCTCGCCCGTCGCACCGAAAGCGACCAGGCGTTCACGCCGTATCGAGGGATTTCGAGTTAAAAACCGCCGCAACGAGATATCGTACCCAGTGGGGGCAACGCTACAATATGGCGTGACTCGCCCGCAAGAGTCCGCGTTTGCGCGTCCACATGTTCCCATTCAAAAGCAGGGAAATTCGCTTTTTGTGCGGCTTTTGCGCACCAGCGCCGGGCGCGCGAACGCGGCGATGATTGCGCGGACGTTCATGAATGCGGCCATGCCGTGTTGACAGTAAATGCCCGGCAATAGGATACTCCCGCAGTGCCGCCAGTCCCGCGCGGCACGTTTTGTTTCCGGAACGGCATCGCAGGTTCGCGTGCGCAAGTGCGCTCTCACAATGAGCGGTCCGGACATCCAATCAGGTCGCGATGAACAACTCCGTTGGGTCCCATCTCCTCCCGGTCTTCGCC
>JAFKKO010000036.1 GCA_017305455.1 Hyphomicrobiales bacterium
CAGCATATGCGGATAGCTGTCGGCGAACTTCTCCAGATTGACCTTGCAGATGTAGTGCATCGCGCGCTGCTCGGCCTCGCTGGCCGAGAGCCGGCGGGTGCATTGCAGCGGGAACATGACGTTCTGCCGCACCGTCTTCCACGGCAACAACTGGTCGAACTCCTGGAACACCATCATCCGGTCCGGCCCCGGCTGGCGGATCAACTGGCCCTTCAGCCGCATCTCGCCCTCGGTCGGCGTCATGTAGCCGCCCACCGCCTTGAGCAGCGTCGACTTCCCGCACCCCGACGGGCCCAGCAGAATAAACCGGTCCCCCTGGTAAACGTCGAAATCAACGCGATACGTCGCGGTGATGAGATGGCGGGGCGTTCGGTATTGCAGCGTAACGCCTTTGACTTCCAGAAGCGGGCTTGGCGCCGTGATGTCGTTCGTCATCATCATGTTTCACCTACATCTCTCGCGGCTTCAACCGCCGGTGAACACCGGTTTGCGTTTCTCGATGAAGGCGCTCATGCCTTCCTTCTGATCGTGCGAGGCGAACAGCATTTCGAACGCCCTGCGCTCCAGCATCAGACCGGTATCGAGCGAGGCATCCATGCCGGCCAGCACCACCTCCTTGATCAGTTCGACGGCAATCGGCGGCATCGACGCGACGCTCTCGGCGATACGCAGCGCGGCGTTGACCGTCTCGCCATCCGGCACGACTTCGGTGACAAAGCCGAGCCGCATCGCCTCCGCCGCGGTGACATGCTCGCCGGTCAGCAGCATCTTCATGGCGCGATACTTGCCGATCGCGCGGGTCAGCCGCTGCGTCGCGCCGCCGCCCGGCATGATGCCGACGCAGACTTCGCTCTGGCCGAACTTCGCGCCCTCGCCCGCCACGATCATGTCGGCCTGCAGCGCCAGCTCGCAGCCGCCGCCCAGCGCAAAGCCGTTGACCGCGGCAATGATCGGCTTGCGGCAGCTTGCGATCACCTTCCAGAACGCCAGCACCCGCCGCCCCATCATCTCGATCGGCGTCGAATCCACTGCTTCCTTCAGATCGGCGCCGGCGGCGAACACCCGCTCGTTGCCGGTGATGACAATGCAGCGGATCTGCGGATCGTTCGACAGCGCCTGCACCTGCGCGGCGAGCTCGGCGCGGAGCGGATCGTTCAAGGCGTTGCGCGCCTCGGGCCGATTGAGCCGCAGCAATGCGACATGCTCGCGCGGCCGCTCCAACAGGATCAAAGCCATAAATTTCCTCCTTGGATATTTTTTTCTTGTCGTTGATGATGCGCGGCAGCTTCCGTCAGCCGGACGCGGCCTTCGGAGCGTGCTGCGCCGCCCCGCCAGCGTCTTCCAGCATCAACAGCCAGTCAACCGCCATCGCCCCCTTCTCGCCGACCATGATCGGATTGAGATCGAGCGTGGCGAGGCGCGGTCCCAGCGCCGCGCCGAGACGCGACACCGCGCAGATCATCTGCGTCAACGCGGCGCGGTCGCGCGGCGGCTGGCCGCGCACGCCGGCGAGCACCGCCTTGCCATGCAGATCGTTCAGCATGTCCTCCGCCTCGCTCGGCGTCAGCGGCACCTTGCGGAACGCGACATCGCGCAGCACCTCGATCAGCACGCCGCCGAGACCAGCCATCAGCACCACGCCGAACACCGGATCGTTCTGCAGGCCGATGACGAACTCGGTGTCGCCGCCCGCCATCGCCTGCACGATGACGCCCTCGATCCGTGCGTTGGCGTTATATTGACGCGCCCGCGCGATGATGGTGGCGAAGGCCTGCTTCACCGTCTCGTCATCGGTGAGCTTCAGGATCACACCGCCGGCTTCGGTCTTGTGCAGGATGTCCGGCGACTCGATCTTGAGCACCACCGGATAGCCGAGCGTCCGCGCCGCCTTCGCGGCCTCGTCCGCCGACGTCGCCAGCAGCGAGCGCGCATGCGGCACGCCAAGCTGCGTCAGCAGCCGCGAGCCTTCCATGGTCGAGACCACCTGCGCATGCGGTACGTCAAGCGCCGGCACGCTGATCGCCTTGCGCTCATCCCGGCGCGCCAGCCAATTGCGGCGCACCTGCGCGTATTGCACCAGCGCCGCCACCGCATCGACCGCAGGCTCGGCGCCGCGCAGCACCGCGATGCCGTTCTCGCGCAGCGCCTTGACGCCTGCCTCGGGCGCGGCGACCCAGCACACCACGAACGGCTTGCTGACCTGCGCGCGGATCTCGACCAGCACTTTCACCAGCTTGTCGACATGCGCTTCCATCAACTGGAACCAGACGATGCCGACATCAACATTCGGATCGGCCAGCATCAGCTTGACGCTTTCCAGCAGCAAATTGGGATCGGCGACAAACTGTCCGGTGACATCGACCGGATTGCCGACCGCGCCGAAGCCCGGAATGACCTTCTGCAGCGCCGCCTGCGTGTCCGGCTGCAGCACCGGCACCGACAGGCCGAGTTCCTGCGCGCGGTCCGCCATCAGCACGCCGGCGCCGCCGGACTGCGTCAACAAGCCGACGCCCGCGCCCTGCGGCAGGTCGCAATGCGCCAGCACCTCGACGATATCGAGCATGTGCTCTTCGTTGCGCGCGCGGATCACGCCATGCTGCCGCGCCACGCCGTCAAACACCACGTCATCACCGGCGAGCGAACCGGTATGCGAGGCGGCAGCACGCGCGCCGGCGCCGAGACGGCCGACCTTGGTGACGACCAGCGGCTTGCCCAGTTCCATCGCAGCGTCGGCCAGCGCGACGAAGTCGTCACCGTTCTTCAGGCCCTCGATATAGCCCGCGCCAATCTTGATGCGCGGATCGCGGATCACCTCGGCCATGATCTCGGCGAAGTTCAGATCGGCCTCGTTGCCGGTGTTGACGAAATAGCCGAGACCAAGCCCGCGCCGCCGCGCCAGCGCCGCAATCGCGGTGCCGAACGCGCCCGACTGGGTGACAAAGCCGACCGGCCCGCTCGGCGTATCGGCATCGGCGTACTGGCTGAAGGTTGCCAGCACTTTATCGAAGGCGTTGATCAGGCCGAGGCAGTTCGGCCCGCATAGCCGCACGCCGGAAGCGCGCGCGCTCGCGACAATCTCGCGCTCAAGCTGCCGGCCGGCATCGCCCATCTCCGAGAAGCCGGAGGAGAAGATGATCGCCGCCGGCACGCCCTTGGCGCCAAGCTCACGGACCGCGTTCAACACCTCGCTCGCCGGCAGCACGATGATCGCAAGATCGACCTCGCTTTCGATCGCGCCGACATTCGGATAGCAGCGCAATTCGCCGATCGTCTCGTAACGCGGATTGACCGGATAGATTTTGCCGGCATAGCCTTTGTCGAGCAGATGCTTCAGCGGCCGGCCGCTGACTTTACGGAAATCAGCCGACGAGCCGAGAATCGCGATCGAGCGCGGCGCGAGCAAAGCGTGCAACGGCTCTGTCATGACCGCCGGCCTCCAAACATCACCGCGAATCGTTCGAACAATCCTGTCACGTCTGTCTCCCCTTTCGGCAGGTCTGCGCCCGCCTTTTCCTTTAGTTGAACGCCGAAATGCCGGTCTGCGCGCGGCCGAGCACCAGCGCGTGAATGTCGTGCGTGCCTTCCAGCGTGTTGACCGTCTCCAGATTCATCAGATGCCGGATCACATGGTATTCGTCGGAGATGCCGTTGCCGCCGTGCATGTCGCGTGCCGCGCGCGCGATCTCCAGCGCCTTACCGGCACAGTTGCGTTTGAGCAGCGATACCATCTCCGGCGTCGCCTTGCCGAGATCGCGCATCCGGCTGACATGCAGGCAGGCGAGCAGGCCGAGCGAAATCTCGGTCTGCATGTCGGCGAGCTTCTTCTGGATCAGTTGATTGGCGGCAAGCGGCCGGCCGAACTGCTTGCGCTCGAGACAATATTGCCGCGCCGCGTGCCAGCAGAATTCCGCCGCGCCCATCGCGCCCCAGGTGATGCCGAAACGCGCATTGTTGAGACAGCCGAACGGCCCCTTCAGGCCCTGCACGCCGGGCAGCACGTTCGCGTCCGGCACGAACACATCGTCCATGAAGATCTGCCCGGTCGGCGAGGCGCGCACCGAGAACTTGTGCTGGATTTTCGCGGTGGAAAGACCCTCCATGCCGCGCTCCAGAATGAAGCCGCGGATGATATCGCCATCGTCCTTGGCCCAGACGATCATGATGTCGGCGATCGGCGCATGGGTGATCCAGGTCTTACCGCCGGTGATGCGGTAGCCGCCGGTAACGCGCTTCGCCCGCGTCGTCATCGCGCCGGGGTCGGAGCCATGATCCGGCTCGGTCAGGCCGAAGCAGCCGAGCAGTTCGCCCTTCGCCATCTTCGGCAGATATTTCTGCCGCTGTTCCTCAGAGCCGTAAGCATAGATCGGCACCATCGACAGCGTGCTCTGCACGCCGAGCGCGGAGCGGAACGCGGTATCGACCCGCTCGAACTCGCGCATGATCAGGCCGTAGGAGACGTAGCTGATACCGGCGCAGCCATAGCCGTCGATGGTGGCACCGAGGAAACCGAGATCGGCCATCTCCTTCATGATCGCGATATCGAACGATTCATCGCGGTTGGCTTCCAGGATTCGCGGCATCAGATGGGTCTGGGCATAGGCGCGCGCGGTGTCGCGCACCATCTTCTCGTCCTCGCTGAGCAGATCCTCCAGCAGCAGCGGATCGTCCCAGTGAAATTCGCCGCCGGTGAGGGTGACGGTGCTGGCGTCGATTGGCTTGTCCGAGACTGAAACTGTCATCTTGAATCGCACCTCTTATGATCGATGATCGCACCGTCACGCCATCTGCCGGTCAGCTGCCCGGCAGGTTGTGCACCTCGGGGAAGAACAGCTCCTTCCAGTCCTTCGGCACGCTCTTCACAAGACCGATCTGGTTCATGAAAGTCGCGTACTTCATGATGTTCTTCGGCGTCGTGGTGTATTCGGTGTGCGGATGGTTGATGATGGCGAGCGTATCCTCGAGCGATTCCTTGTTGTTGGTGCTCTTGACGTAGATTTCCGCCGCCTGCTTCTTGTCGTTGTTGATCAGGTCGATCGCTTCCTGGAAGGCGGCGAGGAACGCCTTGTAGATGGTCGGATTGTTCTGACGGAATTTCGCCGTGGTCCACACCACCTCGCAGGTTGCCGGGCCGAGCACGTCATAGGAATCCAGCACCTTGTGGATGCCCGGCTTGGTCAGCTCCTGGAAGTTGTAAGGCGGCGAGGCGAAGTGGCTGTCGATGTTGCCCATGTTGGAGAGCATCGACGACATCGCTTCGGGATGGGCCAGCGTGACGCCGTTCTTGTCGAGCCGCTGCGCGTGCTCGATGCCCCATTCCTTGGCCGCCGCCATCTGCAGCATGATGGCCTGAATCGAGATCTTGGCGGCCGGCATCGCGATGCGGTTGTTGTCGCCGAAATCCTTGATCGACTTCACGTTGGGATCGCGGGTGTTGAGATAGATCGGCAGCGAGTCCATCGCGGCGACGGCACGGACGTCGAGATTGCCCTGGGTCTTGCCCCAGAGAATGATGAAGGGCGGCACGCCGCCGGAGGCGAAATCGAGATTGCCGGAGATCAGCGCCTCGTTCATGACGTTGCCGCCGGTCATCCGCTGCCAGTTGACCTTGAGGTTCGGCAGGCCGGCCTTCTCGGCCTGCTTCTCCATCAGTTTGTTCTGCTCCATGATGATGAGCGGCAGGAACAGCAGCCCGTATTGTTTGGCGATGGTGACTTCGCCCGCTTCCGCGCGGGCCGGCGCGCTGCCGAGTGCGGCAACCATGGCCGCCGAGGTGACGGCAATGGCCGCCGTCCGCAATGTCCGCCAGATGCGACGATGCGTCTTCATGATGTTTTCCCCTGTGAGCCTTTATGACCTGAAACGCGCGACATGATTTGACCGATGCGCGACGGATCAGCTTCCGGACAATGAATGGACTTCCGGAAAGAACAGATCCTTCCAACTGGCCGGCTTGCGCGCGATCGAACCCATGCGATGCATGAAGTCGGTGTATTTGGTGACATTGTGCGGCACGATGGTGAATTCCATCGACGACTTGTCGGTAAGCATCGCCACCAGTTCGTCGACCGAATAAGTCTTGTTGCGCTCGATCTCCTGATAGATCTGCGCCGCCTTGGCCGGATCGCGATTGATCAGGTCGATCGCCTCCTTGTAGGCGGCGAGAAACGCACCATAGGTCTTCGGATTCTCGTCGTGAAACTTCCTGGTGGTCCAGATCAGGTTGTTGGTGGTGGGACCGCCCAGCACCTCATAGGATTTCAGCACGGTGTGGATACCGGGTGTCTTGATCTCGCGATAGTAGAACGGCGGCGCCGAAGCGGCGCTGTTGATCTCGCCCGCGCCGGAGAGCAGCGCGGCGCTGCCCTGCGCATAGGACAACGACACTGTCAGCGGTTCGAGCTTGTAGGCGTTGCCCGGACCGAACGCCTTCTCGGCGGCCATCTGCAGCACGATAGCATTGACCGACACCTTCACCGCAGGCAGCGCGATGCGGTCCTTCTCGGTGAAATCCTTGATCGTCTTGACGTTCGGATTGCGGGTGTTGATGTAAATCTGCGAGGTGGTCTGGGCGGCGATGCCGCGCACCTCGCCATTGCTCTTGGCCCACAGCGTGATCAGCGGCGCGACGCCGCCGGAGGCGATTTCCAGACTGCCGGACAAAAGCGCGTCGTTCATGACGTTGCCGGCGGCGAAGGTCATCCACTTCACCTTGATATCGGGAAGGCCGGCCGCCGCGCTGTGCTTCTCGAACAGCTTCTCATGCTCCATGACCATCAGCGGCAGGTAGGACAGGCCGGGCTGTTTGGCCAATCTGAGTTCGGATACTTCAGCCGTGGCCGGGGACATCACGAATAATCCCAGCACCAGCGGCAGCAGACTCCCAAAGGCGATTCCTCGAACGCTCATGTCTCCCTCCCTTTATGTTTTATGGCCTGGTCTTGTTGCTGTTATGCTCCTGTGTTCTGCCCTTCATCCCGCTGCCGCTCCCGAGCTTCGCCGGGATGCCGCCGATTTCACGCGCGCTCCAGCACCATCGCGATGCCCTGCCCGACGCCGACGCACATGCTCACCACGGCATGCTTGCCATTGCGGCGCTGCAACTCGCGCGCCGCCGTCAGCACCAGACGCGGACCCGACGCGCCGAGCGGGTGGCCGACCGCGATCGCGCCGCCATTGGGATTGACGCGGGTGTCGTCGTCGGCAACACCGAGCTGGCGCATGCAGGCCAGCGCCTGCGCGGCGAAGGCTTCGTTGATCTCGATCACGTCCATGTCGGCAAGCGTCAGCTTCGCTCGCTGCAGCGCCTTGGCGATCGCCGGCACCGGACCGATGCCCATGATCCGCGGCTCGACGCCGACGCTCGCGGCGGAAAGGATACGCACCAGCGGCGCGCTGCCGGCGCGCTCGCCCGCCTCGCGCGAGCCGACCGTGATCGCGACCGCGCCGTCATTGATGCCCGAAGCATTGCCCGCGGTGGTGACGCCGCCATCATGGATGGCGCGCAGCGCGCCCAGCGTCTCCAGCGAGGTCTCGGCGCGCGGAAATTCGTCGGCGGCGACGCTGGTCTGGGTGCCTTTCTTGGGACCGGCGACCTCGATCGCCGTGATCTCGCCGTCGAAGAAGCCGTCCGCCTTGGCGGCGGCATAGCGCTGCTGCGAGCGCAGCGCGAAGCCATCGACCTCTTCGCGCGTCAACTGATGATCGCGCGCCAGCGTATCGGCGGTCTGCGGCATGGTGTCGTTACCGAAGCGCTTTTCGATCTCGCGGTTGGGGAAACGCGAGCCGACCGCGGAGTCGAAAATCTTCACCTCGCGCTGGAATGCGGTCTCCGCCTTGCCCATCACGAACGGCGCGCGGCTCATGCTCTCGACGCCGCCGGTGAGGAACAGATCGCCCTCGCCCGCGCTCACGGCATGCGCGGCGCTGACCAGCGCGCCGAGGCCGCTGCCGCAGTTGCGCTGGATCACGGTGCCGCCGACGCTGATCGGAATCCCCGCCAGCAGCGAGGCGTGACGCGCGACGCAGCGGCTGTCCTCGCCGGCCTGATTGGCGCAGCCGACGATGACGTCCTCGAACGCATCGGGCGCGAACTTGCTGCGCGCCATCACCGCCCGCATCACCTGCGCAAGCAGATCGTCGGGCCGGATTCGCGCGAGGCCGCCGCCCTGACGACCGAAGGGAGAGCGTAATCCGTCATAGACGTAGGCTTGCAGCATGGCGGTCTCCGTGGTGCCCGGTTCGGGCGGCTGTCCTCAATCTTGCAATGTCAGCGGCGCGCCGAGTTCGGCGCGGCGCACCAGCCACAGGCCGGGCCGGTAGCGCTGGTCGCCGTAGCGCTGCTGCATGCTGGCGAGAATCTTCAGAATGGTTTTCGGCCCCAGCGTGTCACCGAAGCCGAGCGGCCCGTGCGGATAACCGAGGCCGAGTTTCACCGCTTTATTGATGTCATCCGGCGAGGCGGTGCGCTGCTGCGCGATCGACACGCCGATATTGACGATCATCGCGACAATGCGCTGGGCGATAAAGCCGGGGCTGTCGCGCAATGCAGTGACCGGCACGCCGTCCTTGCCGAGCGCCGCGCGCGCGGCGTCGCGATAGGCGGGATTCGTGAGCGGCGTCGACATGACGCAGCGGCGCTTCTGGGTGTTGAACAGCATCTCCACCGCGACGGTGCGGCGGGCGTCGAGGCCCTGCGCCAGCGCGCATTGCGTCGCATCCTCGCCGATCGGCGTGACCAGACACAGCGCATTCGCCGATGGCCGCTCGCCGCTCTCCACCGCAACGCCGAACCCCTCCAGCAACGTCACGAGACGCGCGGAGGTCTCCGGCTCGGCACGGCTGACCCAGACCGGATACGGACAATCCTTCGGCACGGGCGCTTCGGCGACAGGTGCCGGCTTGACGCCATCATAGACATAGAAGCCGCGCTTGCTCTTGCTGCCGAGCAGGCCCGCATCGAGATGCCCCTGCATCAGCACCGAAGGCCGATAGCGCGGCTCCTCGTAGAACTGGCGATAGATCGCCTCGGTGGCCGGATGATTGACGTCGAGCCCGACCAGATCGAGCAGTTCGAACGGCCCCATGCGGAAACCTGCCATGTCGCGCATCACCGCATCGACATCGGCGAAAGTCGCGATGCCTTCGGAGACGAGGTGCGCGGCCTCCAGGGTATAGGCGCGCCCGACCTGATTGACCAGAAAGCCCGGCGCATCCTTCACCCGCACCGGCTCGCGGCCCATGCGACGACCGACCTCCATCAGCGCATCGCCGACCGCCGGCAGGGTCCGCAGGCCGTCGATCACCTCGACCAGCTTCATCAGCGGCACCGGGTTGAAGAAGTGAAAACCGGCGATGCGCTGCGGCCGGCGCGCGCGCGCGGCGATGGTGGTGATCGACAGCGAGGAGGTGTTGCTGGCGAGGATGCAGTCGTCCGAGACGATGCCCTCCAGCTCGGCGAACATATCCTGCTTGACCTTGAGGTTCTCCACCACCGCCTCGATCACGAGATGGCAGGCGGCAAGGTCGGCGAGATTCGCGATCGGACGGATGCGGCCGATGGCAGCCTGCGCATCTGGCGCGGAGAGAAGAGTCTTCTCCACCGCGCGCGCCAGCATCTTCTCGACATATTGCCGCGCCTCGGCGGCCGCCTCGGGCCGGCTGTCGAACAGCAGCACGGTCATGCCGCCGGTGGCGGCGACCTGGGCGATGCCGCGGCCCATCGCGCCCGCGCCGACCACACCCAGGACCAAGTCGGTTTTCGGCAGACTGACTGACATGCCCGGCGCGCCCTCCGCTGATTCCTCCCCGTGCATCGGTCTTCGCCAACGCGACGGAACGGGCTCAGCCTAGGAAGGCGTTCCACAACACACAAATGGATTATCAGAATGAGATTTATTGAATAGGATGATGTTGCAGCGAAGCATGTAATTTTAGTTTGATGAATGAAAGTGCTCATTCCAATCATCTAATCGATATCAAATCGCCAAATCCGGCGAGAGGAGGAGAAGCAAGGGTGGCTCGGGCATGAACCTGCGGACGATCGATCTCAATCTGCTGACGGTGTTCGACACCATTCTCAGCGAGCGCAGCCTGACGCGTGCCTCCGCCAAGCTGCACATGAGTCAGCCGGCGATGAGCAACGCGCTGGCGCGGCTGCGCGCCACGCTCGACGATCAGCTTTTCATCCGCACCGCTCAGGGCATGATGCCGACCCCGCGCGCCAAACAACTCGCAGGGCCGGTACGTCAGGCGCTCGACCTGATCCAGAACGGCCTGCGCGAACAGGGTGCCTTTGAATTCGGAACCGCGACGCGAAAATTCACCATCGCCATCAGCGACTATGGCGAGGCGGTGATCATGCCGCGCTTCGTCGACTGGCTGGCGCAGGTGGCCCCCAACATCAAGGTGCAGATCCGGCCCGAGCTCGGCCGCTTCATCCAGGCCGAATTACGCGAAGGCGCGATCGACCTTGCGATGGACTACTTCCGGATTCGCGGCGACGACTTCCACCATGTTCACGCCATGGACGAACATCTGGTCTCGATGGTGCGGCAGGATCATCCGACCATCGGCGACCATCTCAGCCTCGACGATTTCATCACCCTGCCGCACGTCATGCTGACCCAGGACAAGCCGGTGGTGGACACGGTGCTGAAAGCGCACGGCCTCACCCGCAACATCGCGCTGCAGGTGCCGCACTTTTTGTCGATGCCGCTGATCGTGCAGAAGACCAATTTCATCTGCACGCTGCCCAAACGCATGGCGCTGGTCTATGCCGACTTCTTCCGCACCAAGGTGCTGAAGACGCCGCTCGATTTCCCCCACATCCCGATCTATTTCATGTGGCACCAGTCGGTCGATGGCGACCCCGGCCATAAATGGCTGCGCAATGCGCTCCATGAACTGTGCCAGCGGCTGTAACCATGGCTGGGACGTCCCACGACCTGCGGGCCGCCCGCTGAATGGGCAGCCAAAGTGCAGAAGACCTTACGCCCCGTAACCCTACCCTGAAAAATTCATCAATCCCACGCATGACCGTGATAGATGATGTCCCGGCACCGGCCGCCATCAGGGTCGGCGAGCCATGACGTCCCGACAATGCCACGCGGGCCGCGCGCGGCGATGAAGGTAAAGACCGTTGAGCAACGACGTGACCACAACCCGACCGTCCGGTGAACCGGCAACAATGTCTCCGCTGGTGCAGCACCGGCTGCGCGCCTCGATCCTCAACGAACTGCATGCCCGCCCGTTCACCGCGCTGACCGTGCCGCGCCGCATCCTGCATTTCGCCTTCCAGACCGACGAGGCCACCGCGCAGACCGACCGGGTGAACCTGTTCGCCTTCTGCACAACACGCGGCCTGCCCGGTCCGCTGCCTTCGGAAAAGCATTACCGCGTCACGCTCGGCTCCACGGTGTTGCGCTGGGAGCAGCATTCCGAATTCACCACCTACACCTGGGAGATGCCGTCCGCGGTCAGCGATCCGCCGTTTAGCCCGAGCGTCGCGGTGCTCGAGCCGCAGACCCGCGCCATTCCGCAGCCCGGCCCGCTGCTGGTCGGAATCGACCTGCACATCCTGCGGGCCAATCCGAACCATCTTCCGGTCGAGGAAATCTTCGATCGCGCCAGCCTTGCGAGCGCGGAGAATTCCGACGGCACCGCATCCTACGCCACCGACTTCCGGCTCGATCCGTCGGGTTTCATCCGCATCCTCGTCACCGACAACGGTCTGGCGAGCGATCGCGCCGGCGCGCTGGTGCAGCGCGTGCTCGAAATCGAGACCTATCGCACGCTGGCGCTGCTGGGCCTGCCGGAGGCGCAGCGGCTCGCGCCCTCGATCAACAAGATCGAGCACAAGCTCACCGAGGTGACGCAGAGGATGCGCGAGGCGACAGACCTCGGCAGCAACCGCCAGCTTCTCGACGAACTGGCTGCTCTTGCCGCCGACCTCGAAGCCGGCGCCGCCGCCAGCGTGTTCCGCTTCGGCGCGACGCGCGCCTATGACGAGATCATCCATCAGCGCCTCGCCACCATCGGCGAACGCAAGATGGGCGGGCTGCCGACCTGGACCTCGTTCCTCGCCCGGCGGATGGCGCCCGCGATCCGCACCTGCGTCACAACCGAAACGCGGCAGACCGAACTGTCGCTGAAGCTGGCGCGCGCCGCCGATCTGCTGCGCACCCGCGTCAATGTCGAATTGGAAAAGCAGAACCAGGAACTCTTGAAATCGATGAACGAGCGCACGCGCATGCAGTTGCGGTTGCAGACAACGGTCGAAGGCCTGTCGGTCGCGGCGATCACTTATTATGTGGTCAGCCTGTTCGGCTATGTCGCCAAGGCGATCCACGAGAGCGGCTATGTGCACCTCGATCCGGCTTACATGATCGCCGCCTTCATCCCGGTCGCGGCCCTGGCGATCTGGGCCACCGTCCGGCGCATCCGCAAGCATCACATCTCGCACGATTGAGGCGCATTCGCCGCATGACCGGCGGCCGCACGCCGGAACGGGACGATTGCTCCCCGGACAACGGCATTGTAAGGAATGGCGGCCCCCTGACGCGCGATGACTTCAAGCCGAACGTCCCAGCGCGTCAGGCTCCGGCGAGGGCCGATCTTTTCCGGAAAATCGCCTTGCGCTTTTCCGGATCATGCCTCGGGGTTTCGATCGTTTCTATGGGCCTGTAGCTCAATGGTTAGAGCCGACCGCTCATAACGGTCTGGTTGCAGGTTCGAGTCCTGCCGGGCCCACCAAATATCAAGTCCACAAGCACCTCGGTATCCGATGAAAATATCCCAGGCATTCACATTCGAGGCTGCGCACCGGCTTCCCCATGTTCCGCCAACCCATCGCTGTCATCGGATGCACGGTCATTCCTACCGGATAGAGGTGGTGCTGAACGGCCCGACCGATCCGCAGACAGGATTCGTCGTCGATTTCTTCGATGTGGAAGAAGCGTTTGCGCCACTGCTCAAGGAACTCGATCATCATTGCTTGAATGAGGTTCGCGGATTGGAAAATCCGACTGCCGAAAATATCGCGATCTGGATCTGGGAGAAAACAAAACCCGGGCTGCCGCAACTTTACAGCGTCAGAGTCTACGAGACGCCCGATTGCTGGGCCGAATATGACGGGTCCGATCGCTGACCAAAGCCGCAAGAATTTATCCGACGATCGCTTTCAAACCGCCGGTCAGCAAAGAGGCGAGGAAAACCGCCGCAAGCGAGCAAAACGCGATCTGCTCGAACCCGTCCATCTCACGATAAAACCGGCCTATCTGCCGATAAAGACGTCGGTGCATCGAGCCTCCTCAGGCGACATGCCCCGGTTCGTCGTTGGGCAGCATCTGTTCCGCTTCTTTCCTTGTCAGCGGCGCCGGCGGGAGCTTCGGACTTCCCTTCACGCCGCCAAGCTCGGCCTGCGCAAGATCATCTTCCGTCGGCCTGTCCTGACTGCGTTGCGGATCGTACGTCTCGGTCATGGCATCACCCCGTCTTCGGGACGCCACGCCCTATGGCATCCCGCGAGCCCAAGAAATTCGGCGCGGCCATGTTCCTCAGACCGACTGTCATCTTTATGTGAAGAAGCGAATGGCCGGATGAAGCGAACACGCAAACCCTGACGGCGGACGCATTACGGCGATTAATACGCCGAGCCGGAGCAGCGGCACTCCGAAGCATCCTGCCTGACTTCAGGGAGTTGTTCATGCCTGTGCGACGCACGACAGCCTGCGTACCTCTTCCGGTGCAGTTTCGTACGCCGTCCGTTTTGTGTCCGTTCGTGGCATTGTGCATTCCAATATTATCGTCTCTCATCAATCACGGCTGAGCCGTCGAGCGTTCGTTGCAGACGCGGCAATCCGCGCAGCGTCTCGGTATCGACATAACGAAACAAACCGCACATAACCTGCAAACGGCACTGTCATTCATGCTTTGATGCGAAGGCGAACACGCTTCCGCAGGTCCGCCATGACGACTTGATCGCAGACGCCAAAACTCTTGAACATAAGCGCACGACCGGCATCCCCCAGCGACTTCCGCGGGTTTGCACGCTCACGCTAAGCGGTTGCGTGAGCGAGAGAAAAATCGCAAGCGGGACGGATTCAAAAATCATCGATTGCGAAAGCCAAGCGAAACGTCGCACCGCAACCGGGGTTGCCGCGTTCCAAAGCCCTTCTAAAATTTTTTTACCCCGATCATCGGGGGCCTACAAAGGCAGGAGGGAACACCAATGTGTATGGGCGACGATCGTAACTGCCCCGACTTTCACGAACACCATGCAAAGTTCAAAGCCGAACTGAATTCAGAACGACGTTCATTTCTCAAAAGCAGTTTCGCAGCGACCGGCGCCGCCGCTGCGCTCACATCGGGTGGACTTTCTCTCGTGACGCCTGCCCTGGCCCAGACCGCGAAGGCACGCAACGTCAACGGCCCGAAGCATTATTATCTGCCGGCGAATGCCGATACGGTTCACTGGGGCTATTTCAGCAAATCGCTGAAGCCGAGGGTCGAGGTCGACTCGGGCGACTTCGTCACCATCGAGTCGCTGACGCACCATGCTTACGACGATTACGATCGCATGATCAAAAACGATCCGGGTGCGGAAAGCGTCTTCCACTGGACCAAGGACAAAAAGAACGTCGACCGGCGCGGCGCCGGCCCGATGGACGCTTCGATCCATGGCCGCGGCGCCGGCGAAGGCATGGGCGTTCATATCATGACCGGTCCGGTGTTCGTGCGCGATGCACAGCCTGGAGACATCCTCGAAGTGCGCATTGTCGATTGCGGATTCCGGCCTTCGCAAAATCCAGAATTCAAGGGCAAGGCGTTCGGCAGCAACGCCGCCGCGAACTGGGGCTTCCAGTACAATGACCTCTTGGGAGGAAAGAAGCGGGAGGTTGTGACGATCTATGAGGTTGACGCCACGGGCGCCCGCAACTGGGCCCAGGCGGCGCACAGCTTCGAGTGGGTGCCCCAGACTGACCCCTTCGGCGTGGTGCACAAGACGATCGACTACCCTGGCGTTCCGGTCGATCACTCAAAAACCAACCGCAACTTCGACTTCCTGAAAGGCGTGCGCCTGCCGATCCGGCCGCATTTCGGAACGCTCGGTGTCGCGCCGAAGGAAGCCGATATCGTCGACACTATTCCGCCGAGCTACACCGGCGGCAATATCGACAATTGGCGCATCGGCAAGGGCGCGACCATGTTCTACCCGGTTGCGGTCGAGGGAGCATTGCTCTCCGTCGGCGATCCCCATGCCTCGCAGGGCGACAGCGAACTATGCGGCACGGCGATCGAATGCTCGCTCACCGGCACATTCCAGTTCATTCTGCACAAGAAGAAGGATTTGGGCGGCACGCCGCTCGAACAACTGAACTACCCGATGCTCGAGACTCAGGACGAGTGGCTGGTGCATGGCTTCAGCTATGCCAACTACCTCGCCGAACTGGGAGCCTCCGCTCAAACCGACATCTACAAGAAGGGCTCGGTCGATCTCGCCTTGCGCGACGCATTCCACAAGATGCGTCACTTCCTGATGACCACCAAGGGTCTGACGGAAGACGAGGCGATCTCGATCATGTCGATTGGCGTCGATTTCGGCATCACCCAGGTTGTCGATGGCAACTGGGGCGTCCATGCGGTCGTGAAGAAAGACATCTTCGCCGGCCGCGCATAAACGCAGGTGAATGCAACTGGCCGCCGGATCATTCCGGCGGCCGGTCTGCCGGAATGATCCAAGCTGTGCGGAGCGGCGCCGGCGTCGTCTACCGCGGTGATCTCGTCATCCGCGACAGCACGACAACCAGCCGGGACGCGCCAGCGGTTTTTCTCACGATGGGGCAGACGGATTTTCCTGCTTCAGAATCCCTGCGAATTTTCCTGCCGCAAGCAAACTTCAACTTCGTCGCTGACCGATTATCACGCAACGGAATACCGCCATACTTACCCTGGTACTCCCTGCCGGCAGGCTGCTACCGATTGCAGCTCCTATGCTCATCATTCCTTTAGGATGAACCCCTGAACATACGTGTTTTAACCCGATATACATCCACCAACTGGCACCTTCAAAAGCAGCTTTTGGAGGTGACATATTATGGTTGTGGTCAAATCATTCGCGGCATCGAGTCGTTCGACTTCCGGCGCGTTGTCCGAATTGCAAACAGCCATCGATAGCACAGCGATCACGCCAAACCTGGTCTGCGCTTTTTACGACTGCGATCACGACGACAGCGCGATCCTGGATTTTCTCCGCGGCAATTTTGCAGACGCCGCGATCCTGGGCGGCACGTCCTGCGCCGGCATCATGACCGAAACCGGACTCGGCGGCGCGGGCTCGATCGGCCTTCTGTTGATCGAGGATTCCGAAGGCGATTATGGCACCGCGAGCGTTCGCCTTGAAGGAAATGCGGCGGATTGCGCCGAGCGGGCGCTGCACGCCGCGCTCGACAATGCCGGCTGTTCGGGTGAATTGCCGGAACTGATCTGGATCTACCAGACGCCCGGCCAGGAGGAATCGGTCATCGAGGGCCTGCGGCGCGTTGTCGGAGACCGCTGCCCGATCATCGGCGGCAGCTCCGCCGACAATGAGGTCGCCGGCAAGTGGCGGCAAATCAGTCAGGACGGCGTGATGCAGGACGGGCTTGTCGTCGGCGTCCTGTTCTCGTCCGGAGGCATCGGGTTCATGTTCCAGGGCGGCTACGAGCCGAGCGGAGAGAGCGGCATCGTCACGCGCGTCGTGTACGATTCCGCCGGAACCAGCGGCATCGTCACCAAATCATGCGGCCGGCAGATCGTGGAGATCGACGGCAGGCCGGCAGCCGAAGTCTACAATCAATGGGTCGGCGGATCGCTGTCGGAAAAGGTCCAGGCCGGCGGCAATATCCTGGTCGACACCACGATGCATCCGCTGGGCGTCGATGCCGGCAAGATCGAGGGCATCACCCACTATCTGCTGGTTCATCCGGAGAAGATTCTCGACAACGGCGTGCTGTCTACCTTCGCCGACATCGAGGAAGGGACACGGCTTTACAGCATGCGGGGCGAGCGGGCGCGCCTTGTCGATCGCGCCGGCAAGGTCGCCTCGGCCGCGGCGGCGACGTTATCCGGCGGACTTTCGAATCTGGCCGGCGGGCTCGTGGTCTATTGCGCCGGCTGCATGCTGGCGGTCGGCGACAGCATGCCCAAGGTCTCGCAGGCGGTGACCAGCAGCTTTGGCGGAATGCCTTTCCTCGGCTGCTTCACGTTCGGCGAACAGGGAGCCATTCTCAATCGCAATGCACATGGAAATCTGATGATTTCGGCGATTGCTTTCGGAAAATAACAGGCTTTGGTGATGGAAGGCTCAGAAGAGCTGCGCGAAACTCTCGTCGGGATGCGCAGGGAAATCGATATCCTGCGCACTGAGACCACGCACGCCAATTTGCTACTGACCGCTCTGGATGCGGTGCTGTGCGTGGACGGCGACCACGATCCGTTCGCCGGGGTGTTTTCCGCCCTGATGCCGGTTTTCGAGTATTCGTGCGCCATCGTGCTGACCGAAAGGAGCGACGATTCCCTCGAATGCGTGGCCTCCAGCCATCCCTCCATCGTGGGATCGGTCTGGAAGATCGGCAAACTGTTCGGCAAGGCTCTTTCAGGGCGGATCGTCACCACGGTCTCCGATGCCGGGGTGAGCGAGTGGCCAGGCAATCTGGACATCGGCTTCTGCGAAGCGCGGCCGGCGCTGTATCTGCCATTGGGCGTGCGCAACCGGCGCGGCCTGATGATGTTGCTGCGCGATCCGCACCAGCTGGGCTTCGACCGCGCCCATGTCACGCTGGCGCGGAAATTCTCGCTGCTGGCATCGCACGCCCTGGCGGCTAAACGCGCAAACCAGACCGAGGCGGAAAGCTACCGGCTGCAACACCTGACCGAACAGCTCAGAGCCAGCCAGGAAGCATTCCAGTTCCGCGCCAACCACGATCAGCTGACGGGCCTGCCCAACCGCACCTACGTTCAGGAACTGGTCGACAAGCTGATCGCCGGCAAGAGCACAAAAGCGGCTTGCGCCTTTATCGATCTCGACGACTTCAAGCGGGTGAACGATCTGCACGGCCACGCTATCGGCGATGCGCTGCTGCGGGGCATCGCGCAGCGGATCAAATCCGAGATCAGGCCCACCGATATTTTCGGGCGGATCAGCGGCGACGAATTTGTCATCGTGCTCAACCCGATTGACAAGCGATCGGATGTGTCCGCTCTGGTCGGCCGCTTGCGCAATCGGCTCAAACGGCCGTTCAGGATCGAGGGCGTGGAGATTCGCGCATCCGCCTCGATCGGTATTGCGTTCTATCCGACGCATGGCCGCGACTACGATACGCTGAGGCGCCATGCCGATATGGCGATGTATCGGGCCAAGACCTCCGCCAAGGGCGGCATCGCATTTTTCAATCAGGCGCTGGGGCGGGAAGCCGCGGACAAGCTGTCACTGGAGCATCGCCTGCGAACCAGTCTGACAAAGCGGGAGTTTCATTGCGCGCTTCAGCAGAAGGTGGACATCTGCAGTCGAACCACCGTCGGGTTCGAGGCTCTTGTGCGCTGGATCGACGAATTCGGCATAGCTCGCAGCCCTGCGGAATTCCTGCCCCTCGCCAGCGAACTCGGTCTGCTCGACAGCATCACCAATGCCATGATCGACGAGCTGATCAAACAAATGCCCGGACTCGATCGCCGTTTCGGCACCGATGTCAAATACAGCATCAACATCTCCGCCGCCCAGTCGATGAAAACGCCGTTCATGCACAAGCTGGTGCAGCATCTGAGCGACACGGGCCAGGCCGGACGCTTCATTCTGGAGCTAACCGAAGAATCCTTCGCCTCGACCGGACCGTTCCAGACCCATGTCCTGCCGATGTTGCGCGAGGCGGGCGTGAGCATCTCCATCGACGATTTCGGTACGGGATATTCGTCGCTCGCCAAGCTGGCGGAGCTGACAGTCGATGAATTGAAGATCGACCGCTCGCTGATATCATCGATCCAGCAGCGCCCGCGCAGCCAGAGCATTCTTCGCGCCATTGAATCGCTCGGCGCGGCACTGGGAATCTCCGTCGTCGCGGAAGGCATCGAAACGGCGGATGAGAACGACTATCTGATCGGTCAGACCCATTTGCGCATCGGCCAGGGATTTCTGTTTCACAAGCCCGAGCTTTTGAGCGATCTGCTTCGTCACCGCGAGCCTGACCAACTGGAGCATCATTCTTCGCCGAGCTTGCAGGCTTGGAACGATGAAACCATCGGTTCGAGCCGGCGAAAGCGCACGTTGTGTGTCTGAGACAATCGCACACGATCGTACTTTTCAGCCCGAAGCGGGCGAGCATTTTTCAGTAACGCGACCGACAAACAAAAGGGCGGCCGGATCACGATGATCGGGCCGCCCTCTTCTACTTCAGCACCTAACACTTCGTCATGCACACTTTGACATGCACATCGGGGCGCGGATCCCGAACGAATCCGTTGCGGTTCGGCATCTTGATGTCCGCCAGCGACTTGGCATCGAGCGTCGCGGTCTCGGGCACCAATCCGTTCAGGTTCAGAACGTAGGCGGACACCGCGTAGACCTCGTCGTTTGTCAGCGACTGCGGCGCATTCAACGGCATGGCCCGGCGAATGTAGTCGAACAGCGTCGGCGCGTAAGGCCAGAAGCTGCCCACAGTCTTGATCGGCTTCGGAGTCGCCAGCGTTCCTTGTCCACCGACCAGACGATCGCCAAGACCGCCCTCGCCTTTCTCGCCATGACAGGAGGCGCATTGCGCGGCGAAGACCTCGCGACCTTGCTGAACGCTTCCCTTGCCGGCAGGCAGACCCTTGCCATCGCGATCGACGTCGATGTTCCAGGCCGCGACCTCGGCGTTCGTCGCAGCGCGGCCGAACCCGAACGAGGTCTGGGTCTGCGCATATCCGGCGGAGCCCGCGCCGAAGATAAGAGCAACGGCGCCGATGAGCTTAAGCCTTGACGTTTGCATTGCTGACCTCCCCCGTTTCCGCGACCTGCCAGGGCTGCATCGCATTGTTGTGGTAGAATGACTTCAATCCGCGCACGGCTTTCAGATCGGCAAAGCTCGGCTGCACATAGCCGGTCTCGTCCGTCGCCCGGCTGAGAATGACGGTCGGCTGGCCATCCCAGACCCATGGGAATCTGAAACGGGTCAGCGCCTTGGTCAGAACGGGATTTTGCAGTTTGGCCGACTGCCAGGTCTTGCCGTTGTCCGTCGAGACATCCACCCGCGCGATCTTGCCATGCCCGCTCCATGCGATGCCGGTGATCTCGTTGAAGCCTTTCTCGATCTTTTGCGTACCCGAAGGCCGGGTGATGATCGACTTGGCCTCCATATAGAACGTGAACTCCCGCGCGGTGCCGTCCGGCATCGAGTCGGTATATTTGGACGTTTCCTCGCGCGAATAGGCCGGCACGTCGGAGACGTGTAGACGGCGCACCCACTTCACGCTCATATTGCCTTCGAAGCCCGGCAGGAACACGCGCAGCGGATAACCCTGCGCCGGCCGCAGGCGTTCGCCATTCTGGCTGTAGACCAGCATCGCATCGTCGAGACATTTCTCGATCGGGATGCTGCGAGTCAGTGCCGCTGCATCGGCACCCTCGGCGATGATCCATTTCGCGGTCGGCTTCAAGCCAACGTCCTCGAGCACCGTCTTGAGCGGAACGCCGGTCCACTCGGCGCAACTCACGAGGCCGACGAGATCGGATGCCGTCTTGCTGTAGATCGCCTCAAAGCCCGGATTGCCGGAGCACTCCAGGAAATGAATGCGCGACTCGGAGGGATAACGCCGGATGTCGTCCATCGTGAAGAGGGTCGGCTTGCCGACAAGGCCGTGGATCATCAGGCGATGCTGCGCCGGATCGATCTCCGGAATGCCGCCATGGTGGCGCTCGTAGAACACGCCGTTCGGCGTGATGATGCCGTCGAGCTCCTGCAACGGCGTGCGGCTGGAGGCCGAGGTGTACTGTTTCAGATTCTTCGGAACATTGCGGACGACCTTCTTTTCGAACGGCGATGGCGTGCCATAGGTCTGGCTGCCGACATCTGCGCCGGGCTGCTTCATCCATTCGGGAATATTCGGAGGTCCGTTCGGATCGCCTGCCGCGGGAGCGGCCTGCGCGCCAGGCACGGAGGTGATGGCGGTTGCCGCCAATGCACCGACCGTCGCCGTGCCGGCCTGCAGAAATTTTCTGCGCGACGTCGAGGCCGACTCTTTCGTCTTCTGCTCTGGATTTGTCATGTTTCCTTCCCTGCAAACATATTTCGCTCGGTTTGGATGATGTCGTGGTCTCAAGACGTCCCGACACGGACGGATCGGCCTCCTTTCAACGCGGGCGACGGGGCCACTCTTCGCAAAGCGAAGGAATGCCGATCCGCCTTGGGCGCACATCGCCCGAGCCGGATCTGGACCAGCGGTTTGACTTATCTCAACGCCAATCCTATGACTTCAATTCATGCACCTACAATTGAAATCAATTTCAATATGGGAGCGGCCTTGCCCGGCGATCTTCCGACCCTGAAGCAACTCAGGCTCCTGCTTGAACTGGACAAGGCGGACGGCATTGCCGGCGCCGGTCATGCCCTCGGAATGTCGCCGTCAGCAACCAGCCATGCCTTGAAAGCGCTGGAGACCAATCTCGGCGCGCCGATCATCGACCGAAACGCACCGGGCGTCGAACTGACCTACGCGGGCCGTCTAATCCTGCCCCACGTCCGCGATATGTTTGCATCGTTGAAACTCATTCAAACGATGGCGCATGCGGAAGCCCGCCTGGAAACCGGCGTGCTGCGGCTGGGATCGCTCGGGATCACCGCATCCCTCAAGTTGCTGCCACCGATCCTGGACGTCTTTCGCAAGCGCTATCCAGGAGTCGAAGTCTTCGTCATCGAGCGAACCGACCTCAACATCGAACAGGCTCTGGTGGACCGCAAAATCGAGATCGGCATCATCATTCTGCCGAACGAGCGTTTCGACACCCAAGTGCTGGCGACTGACGAACTGGTCGCCGTTCTGCCGGCGAAACACGAACTCGCCGCCGCGCAAACGGTCAGCCTGCGCGACCTGGCGCGTTATCCCTTCATTCTGACGCAGGCCGGCTCGGGCGGTTTTGTCTCGAAAACATTTGCCCGCGCAGGCATCGAGCCGCGTGTGACGCATGAGCTGTCGCAACTGACCTCGATCTTCGAGTTCGTGGCGCGCGGCCAAGGTGTGTCGGTCATCGCCTCATCCGCGATGCCGGAAAAATTCGAGGGCATCGTGTTCCGCAGCCTCAAGCCGCGCACGATCCGCCGGGTCGGATTGGCATGCCTGAATGAAAAGCGCCTGTCCCCGGCCGCGGCAGCGTTGTGGAAACAGGTGCGGCGGAATTCCTAACAGGCTCACGTCCCCGCCATCGTCCGGCATGAGGCGGGAACTTCTGCCGGGACCATCGCGTTGCAGACTCCGCCACCACGGAGGATGTCATGTTTCGCTGGGCCGTTCTTTTTCTGGTTATTTCGCTGATTGCCGGCGGTCTTGGCCTGACCAACATCTCGGCGATGGCCAAGCGAATCTCGATGATCCTGTTTGTGCTGTTCTTCCTCGGCTTCCTCGCGCTGCTCGGCTTCGCCTATCTGGTCGGCTCGGCCATCGAGCATTCCGAACTATGGCCCGTTGCCGCGACGGCGTTGGCGTGAGAACAGCTCGCCGAAGAATCAGGCTCGCGCCGGAATAAGGCGCGGCCGCCCGCGCTGCAGCAGCGCAAAAGTGATCGACGCATTGAGCGCATTCCAGGCGAGGCCGTTGAGGAATGCCGCCGCATAGGAGCCGGTGCTGTCGAAGATCAGGCCCGACAGCCAGCCGCCGAGCGACATGCCAAGCACCGACGCTCCGATGATGATGCCGACGCGCGCGCCGGCATCGTGCGCCGGCATGGATTCGCGCACGATGATGGTATAGCTCGGCACAATGCCGCCCTGGAACAGGCCGAACATCGCCGAGATCAGATAGAGCGAGACGAGGCTGTCGAAGAACACATAAAACAGCAGCGCCACGCCTTGCGCGATCGAGCCGACCAGCAGCGTGCGAAGGCCGCCGATCCGATCGGCAAGAAAGCCCGAACCGATCCGGCTGATAATCCCGCAGGCCAGCATCAAAGACAGCATCTCGGCGCCGCGCGTGACGCCGTAACCGAGTTCACCGCAATAGGCGACGATATGCACCTGCGGCATCGCCATCGCCACGCAACAGGCGATCGAGGCGATGCTGAGCAGCGCGGTCAGCGCGTTGTTGCTCATGCGCAGATCGACCTCGGGCGGCGGCGCATTTTCATGCGACTGGATACGGTCATCGCCGATCCGGCGGCTCAGCAGCCAAAGCACGGCGAACATCACCGCCGCGCAGCTCACGCCGATCGCGATATGGGTGACGCGCCAGCCGGCATAGACCGTGCCGCGCTCGATCAGCGTCGGCCAGAACGCGCCGGCGATGTAGTTTCCGCTCGCGACCACGCTCACCGCGACGCCGCGATAGCGCTCGAACCAGTGCGAGACCGCGGTCATCAGCGGTCCGAAATTCGCCGCCGCGCCGATGCCGATGGCGATATGCATGAGGTCGAGCTGCCAGAGCGTGGTCGCATAGCCCGCGCCGATATAGCCGCCCGCCATCACGATGGTGCCAAGCCCGACCGCCCGGACGATGCCGCCCCGATCCGAGAGCCGGCCCATCAGCACCCCGCCGATGCCGAAGCCGACCATGGCGCAGGTGTAGACCAGCGACACCGCCGCGCGGGTCACGCCGAATTCGGCTTGAACCGTCGGCAGCACCACGACAAAGGACCACATGCCGACGCTGCCGAACGAGCCGATCAGCAGGGCCAGGCCCAGCCGGACGAACGCCGCGGCGGAATCCGGACGGAAGACGGCGGGCGAGGAATGGGAGGAGGAGCGCGACACGGCGGCAACTTCTCCGGCCCGACCCCTTGGGTCAAGCCCGCGGGCATCACGATGCGGCTGGGCGGCATTTGCTCCGGAACGCCGGTCAGACCCGGATCGAGATACCGCCGCGAGACATCGTTAACTGTTTGCTAACCATACACCGGGCAAAATTTGCCGGGTGAAGTCGAGTGTCATCGTCAATCGTGCCGGAACGGGAGCATCCCGTGGAAGCAAGTGCGGTGAGTCACGTCTCGACCGGCGGCCCCTCGGCCGCCGCGAAAACGTTTGGGGCCAGACGGCGGCACACGCGCGGAGAAGCGGCGACGATGACTGATGTGACGGCGGCAGGACGGAATTCGGCGCTCTCCGGCATCCCCAGTTTCAACGACATCGGCACCATGCTCAAGCGCGGCGATCTCGCGCTGGCGTTCGGCGTTCTCACCATTCTGGTGGTGCTGATCCTGTCGCTGCCGCCGATCGTGCTCGACTTGTTCCTCGTGATCTCGATCATGCTGTCGGTGCTGATCCTGATGACGTCGCTGTTCATTCAGGCGCCGCTGGAATTCTCGGCGTTTCCGACCTTGCTGCTGATCTCGACCATGCTGCGACTGTCGCTCAA
>JAFKKO010000037.1 GCA_017305455.1 Hyphomicrobiales bacterium
GCCATACCAAGCGCCCGACCGCGAAGAGACTGTTGCACTCCGGGATGGATGATGTGGACTTGCAATGATCAACGGAGAAGAAGATCATGACGTAGCATAGTGAAGTCTGGATATCCTCCGCAGAGGGGGCAGCAGCTAGAGACTTTAGTCCCGCCGACCCTGCACCCAGCGCTGCAACATCTGGAGCGCCATCGCGCGGTCGTCCTCGGACGCCTTGGTCATCGCGGTGTTGTAGCTGTCGTGAATCCAGGTCTCTTCCGGGCTCGCGCTTTCCTGCGCGAGCGTCAGCCACATCAGGCCGCGCGCGGCCTGGCGCTGCAGATGGTCGCCGTTGAACAGCATCTTGCCGAGCAAAGCCTGCGCCTGGTGCTGTCCCTTCTGCGCGGCCAGACCGAGCCAGCGCACGCCGTATTTGGTGTCGCGCGGCGTGCCGACACCGTTGAGATACATGCGGGCGAGATTGTACTGGGCCTCGGCGTTGCCGAAGTAGGACGCGGCGTAGGAGAACATCTCACGCGCCCGCTCCGGATCGGCCTTGATCCGGGTATTGGCGATGCCCGCCGAATAATAACGGCCAAGCGCGACGAATGCGTTGGCGACGATCGAGGCCTGCGGCGCCGAAGGGCTGTCCTCGGCGTGCTGGTTGGCGATCTTGCTGAAATACTCGAAGGCGCGCAGGTCGTCGCGCGGCACGTTGACGCCGGTGGCGTACATGCGGCCGAGCTTCCACTGCGCGGCGGCGTGACCGTCCTCCGCAGCGTATTGCAGCGCCGTCAACGAAGCCGCCTCCGGAATATTCGGAATGTTGGCCGGCGGCACGATCTTCTTGACCACGGCGACGCCGCCGGTCGGTGCGGCGACAACGGCAAGCGGCGCCGCCGCGCTCTGGGCATCCGCATTCGCGGTCCCGTCGAACGCGTCAGCCGGCACCGTTGCGAAAGCCGCAACCGTTACGCACGCAAAAGCAACGATACGCCTAGATGTCCGCATAACAGCTCTTCTCGCCCGCACTGCCCGGATGGGTGACGGCGCCCTTGACCGCCGGTCCCACCTGCTGCGCGTATTTCCAGAGGACGCCCGACCCCGCCGCGTTTTCACGCGGCTTCCAGCTCTTTTTCCGTTCCGCCAATTCGGCGTCGGTCAATTTGACGTTGAGTGTACCGTTCTCGGCATCAAGTTCGATGATGTCGCCATCGCGAAGCAATGCGATCGGACCGCCGATGGCGGCCTCGGGACCGACATGGCCGACGCAGAAACCGCGCGTCGCGCCGGAGAAACGTCCATCGGTGATGAGGGCAACCTTGGAGCCCATGCCCTGCCCGTAGAGCGCGGCGGTGGTGGCGAGCATCTCCCGCATGCCGGGACCGCCCTTCGGCCCCTCATAGCGGATGACGATGACCTCGCCTTCCTTGTAGGTGCGCTGGTTCACGGCCTCGAACGCATCTTCCTCGCAATCGAAGCAGCGCGCGGGTCCGGTGAACTTCAGGACCGACATGCCGGCGACTTTCACGATCGCACCCTCCGGCGCAAGATTGCCTTTGAGGCCGACGACACCGCCGGTCACGGTGATCGGATTGTCGGCGGGTCGCACCACGTCCTGATGCGGATTCCATTTCACGCTTTTCAGGTTCTCAGCCATCGTGCGCCCGGTGACAGTCAGACAATCACCGTGCAGATAGCCGTGATCGAGCAGCGTCTTCATCAGCAGCGGTATGCCGCCAGCCTCGAACATATCTTTGGCCACATAACGACCGCCGGGCTTCAAATCCGCGACATAAGGTGTCTTTTTGAAGATTTCGGCGACGTCGAACAGATCGAATTCGATGCCGCACTCATGCGCGATCGCCGGCAGATGCAGCGCGGCGTTGGTCGAGCCGCCCGAGGCGGCGACCACGGCGGCGGCATTCTCCAGCGCCTTGCGGGTGACGATGTCGCGCGGCCGGATGTTGGAGGCGATCAGCTCCATCACCTTCTCGCCGGCAGCCGAGCAGAACGCATCACGGATTTCGTAAGGGGCTGGCGCGCCAGCGGAATAAGGCAGCGCAAGGCCGATGGCCTCGGACACCGTGGCCATGGTGTTGGCGGTGAATTGCGCGCCGCATGCGCCAGCGGAGGGACAGGCGACACGCTCGATTTCGTCTAGGTCCTCGTCGGACATGTCGCCGACCGAGTGCTTGCCGACCGCCTCGAACATGTCCTGCACGGTGATTTGCTGGCCGCGGAAATTGCCGGGCAGGATCGAGCCGCCATAGATGAAGATCGACGGCACGTTGAGGCGGCACATCGCCATCATCATGCCGGGCAGCGACTTGTCGCAGCCGGCGAGTCCGATCAGGGCGTCGTAGGAATGTCCTCGGATGGTCAATTCCACTGAATCGGCAATGGTTTCGCGCGAGGGCAGCGACGAGCGCATACCCTCATGACCCATCGCGATGCCGTCGGTCACGGTGATGGTGCAGAACTCGCGCGGGGTGCCGCCGGCGGCGGCGACGCCCTTCTTCACCGCCTGAGCCTGGCGCATCAGCGAGATATTGCACGGCGCGGCCTCGTTCCAGCACGACGCAACGCCCACGAAAGGCTGGTGAATCTGCTCCGTGGAGAGACCCATGGCATAGAGGTAGGAACGATGCGGCGCGCGCGTCGGCCCCTCCGTCACATGACGGCTGGGGAGTCGAGACTTGATGTTGGTCTTCGCGTCCATCGTGAACCCCTGCCGGCCCCCGAGAGCTTCCAAAAACCCCTCAAACAGAAAGGTTTTTCGCTATCTCCGTATGGGTCACGGCATTTCAACTACGAAGATAACGATGCATGGAGGCGTGTGGCCAAATCGCGGCGCATGCAAGGGCTACCTGCGGCCAGGGTTAAATGTTCAGGCACTGTGGCGAGCCAGCAACATCCGTTGCGCCCGTGCCACCATCAACAGACGCCAGCGGGCGGAGCGAGAACCGACCGGCGACCGCGCGCGGGCACATGAAATCAGTATGAACTCAGTATTACATCCACCTTTCCTGTCATGTTGCGAGCTCCCCAACAGACGCCGGGACGGCTAGCCGGGATCGTCACACATGGTGCGGCGCAAACTGCCACCGCCGGTCGCGACCCTCTCCGTTCGGAGCTAGCCTGCCCCAAACACGCTCTTGGGCAGGATGGCGTGCACCGCCCAGTTGCCGTCCACCACCTGCGACACGCCGAAATCGACCGCCACCGAGATCAGGGTGATCGCCTCATCCTCGGACAGGCCGCGCGTCGCCATCAGAAAGCGGCGCATCTTCCGGAAGGCGTCCTTCATCGCAAGGTCGAGCGAGGACGAACGGTAGACCTCGCTCTGGGCCTTCTCGCCGAGTTCGGCGAGATAGTCGGGATGGCTGAATCCGAACAGGATCCATTCGCTGCCGGTCTCGATCAAGGGATAGGCCAGATCGAGCAGCGGGCTTCCCGCGAGACCGCCCTTCTTGTGCAGCACGATGTCGAACACGCCGGTCAGCGAGCATTCGATCGCGGTGCCGTCAAGCTCGGAATCGCCCTGCGTCGCATGCGGGTCGCCGACCGAGATCAGCGCACCCGGCACCGAGACCGGCAGGAAGATCTTGGCGCCTTTGGCGAGCCGCCAGTTGTCGAGATTGCCGCCGAAGTAAGCCGGTGGCACCGAATCGATCAGCCCCGTCTCGCGCGGCGCGCAGCCGATGACGCCGAAATGCGGACGCAGCGGAATGGTGACGCCATCGAGAATGTCGTGGACCTTGGCGATGGTGGCGTGATCGACCGGAATACCCGGATAATCGATGGTCGGATGCACGCGGCCGAACGGATCGGTCTGCGGCGTCCAGCGAAAACTGTAGAGCGCTTTCGCAAACGGCGGCGCGGCATCGAACATGCACTCATAGATCGTCACGACCTCGCGCTGTTTCGGCTCGGTCATCAATTCCTGATAGTGCAGGCCCCACCACGCCGCGGCGTTGGAGCCGAAGCAGCGCCCGGCAAACTCCGGACTGGCGCTGCGGCGAGGAGTAATGTCGCGAATCGCAATCTCGACCACATCGCCGGGCATCGCGCCGTTCACCGCGATCGGTCCGGTCATGATGTGGACGCCAAAGCCCTCGCCCGCGCCGCGCCCGTAAATCGAGGCATCCATCGGGCCCGCGCCGCGCCGGTCCACGGCCTTCTCGTCCGTAGTCCAGCGGAAAACGGCTTCCGCGCCGGGATCGCCCGCGATCATCTTCTCATGATCGTCGGAGGCATGCTGGGTCAGCGTCTCGATCGTCACCGTGTCGCCGGAATTGATCACCGCGACCGGCGGCAGGTTCTGGCTGAAATAACCCCAGTGCACGGTCTTGTCGTTGGCCGGAATGTAATGGGTCTGGCTCCCCGCCTCCACCGCCACCGATCCATCGGAGGCGAGCAGCGGCGGCGCTTCCGCCGGACTGCTTTCCGATGCGCGCGGCGGCCGGCCGCGATGCCGGGCTTCCGCCGCGCTGGTCTCGATCCTGCGGATGTTGAGGCGATAGTCGCGCGGCGACACGCCGTATTTGTCGCGGAAGACGCGGCTGAAATGCGCCGCATCGGTGAAGCCCCAGCGAAACGCGATGCTGGAGACCGACATGGCATCGTCATCGGCCTTGGCGAGTTCGGCGCGGCAGCGCTCCAGCCGCCGCTCGCGGATGTAGCGCGTGAAGTTGCCGTTCGCCGACTCGAACAGCTTCTGCAGATAGCGCGGCGAAACCCGCTGCGCCCGCGCCACCTCGGCAAGGCTGAGGTTGCTGTCGCCGAGCCGCGTTTCGATGAACTGGCAGATGCGATGCAGGATCGCGGCCTGACTCGACGAGGTGCCGCCGGCATCGCTGCGCTGGTTCAGCGTGGCGACGATCAGATCCGAAATCGCGATCTCGATGGCGGACAACTCATCGTCGTCCAGCTCCTGCAGCGAATCCGAAACCGAGCGCAGCAACTGCGACAGCACATGGCCGAGCCCGCTGTCGCCCGCGATCGGCAGCACCCTGAAAGCCTGCGGCGGCAACATCCGCCGGCTGAAGACGATGCTCGGCAGGCGAAGCCAGACCTGACGGAACGGCCCGTCGCAGACCAGATCGAAATCGACGCCGGCCGGAAAGATCGCGAAATCGCCGGCCGCCAGCGCATGGGCCTGCCGGTCGTTCTGCAGCAGCGCCTTGCCTTCGAGATGCAGGACGACGAGCATCGCGCCATCGTCCTGACCGAGCGAGCGAAAGCGTTGCGACCGCGCCGAGACGATGGAGAACGATCCGCCGAGCGGCGACAGGCGATGATGCGAATGGGCGCGCAGATCCTCCTGGCCGATTTCCGCGCTCAAACCGGCGCGCTCGATCGCCGCGCGCCATGCGGTGTCGCGCAAGGCGGATGGATAGTCATCGCTCGCGAAGTGCCATGACTGCACGGCGTCTCCCCATCGGCAGGACCCGAACCGCCGATTATGACGACTCTGAGCGTTTTCTCAAACCGATGATCGGCGCGCGCCACTCCGGAATCAGACGGGGAGGAAACAATGTTCCCTCCCCCGCTTCGTCATGACGTCCGGTCACGAACGGCGCAGCCACGCCGCACCGTCATGGGCATGTCGTCATGCCTTACATGTTGAGCGTGCGGCCGTAGGCGTCGAGCACCGCTTCCTTCATCATTTCCGACAGCGTCGGATGCGGGAAGATCGTGTGCATCAATTCTTCCTCGGTGGTCTCCAGATTCATCGCCACCACATAGCCCTGGATCAGTTCGGTGACTTCCGCGCCGACCATGTGCGCGCCGAGAAGCTGCCCGGTTTTCTTGTCGAAGATCACCTTGATCAGGCCCTGATCCTCGCCGAGCGCGATCGCCTTGCCGTTGCCGGCGAACGGGAAGCGGCCGACGCGAATCTCCTTACCGCTCTCCTTGGCCTTCGCCTCGGTAAGACCGACGGACGCCACCTGCGGATGGCAATAGGTGCAGCCCGGGATCATCTGCTTGTTCATCGGGTGCACATGCAGACCCTTGATCGCCTCGATGCAGATCACGCCTTCATGCTCGGCCTTGTGCGCCAGCATCGGGGGACCGGCGACATCGCCGATGGCGTAGATGCCCGGCACGTTGGTCTTGCCGGTGCCGTCGATCACGATGCAGCCGCGGTCCGTCTTCACCCCGAGCTTCTCCAGCCCGAGATTCTCGATGTTGCCGACCACGCCGACCGCCGAGATCACGCGATCGGCGGTGATCTGCTCAGTCTTGCCGCCGCCGAGATCGATGGTGGCGGTGACGCTGTCGGCCTTCTTGTCGAGCTTGGTGACTTTCGCGCCGGTGAGGATGCGGATGCCCTGCTTCTCGAACTGCTTGCGCGCAAGACCCGCGATCTCCGCGTCTTCGACCGGCAGGATCTGCGGCAGCACCTCGACCACCGTCACCTCCGCGCCCATGGTGCGATAGAACGAGGCGAACTCGATGCCGATCGCGCCGGAGCCGACCACCAGCAGCGACTTCGGCATCGTCTCCGGCACCATCGCCTCGAAATAGGTCCAGACCAGCTTCTTGTCCGGCTCCAGACCCGGCAGCACGCGCGGCCGCGCGCCGGTGGCGACGATGATGTGCTTGGCCTGATAGGTGCCCGCGCCGAGCGCGCCCTTCGGCGCCTCCACCTTGCCCGCCTTCACCGTGATCTTGCCGGGCGCGTCGATGCTCGCCTCGCCCCAGATCACGGTGATCTTGTTCTTCTTCATCAGGAAGCCGACGCCCTCATTGAGGCGCTTGGAGACGCCGCGCGAGCGCTGCACCACGGCCTTGGCGTCATAGCCGATCTTTTCGGCGGAGAGGCCGTAATCCTTGGCGTGCTGCATGTAGTGATAGATTTCCGCCGAGCGCAGCAGCGCCTTGGTCGGGATGCAGCCCCAGTTGAGACAGATGCCGCCGAGATGCTGCTTCTCGATGATCGCGGTCTTGAAGCCGAGCTGCGCAGCGCGGATGGCGGTGACATAACCGCCGGGGCCAGAGCCAATCACAACGACGTCGAAAGATGTATCAGCCATGTTCGCTAACCTGCTTCAGTTTGATCTTTGCCCCTCTCCCATTGCGGGAGAGGGAAAGCTTCCCGCGCCGTTGTTGACCGCTCGGGCTAAAAACTACTTCCTGTAATAGTCCTGAACCGTCTCCCACGCCACGTTCTGCAGGAACGCGGCGGTCTTCTCGTCAAGGCCCGCATGGTAGCTGTTGCCGACCGGCGAGCGCCGATAGACCGACGCGAGCACCGTACAGGCCGCGAGATAGGTCCCCGCAAGCGTCGGGTGGCGCTTGTCCTCGACGTTTAGCGCCAGATCCGGCTGCTGTTTCCTGGCGCGCGCAAACGCGAGCCCCGCCGGAATGACCAGCATGCCGTTCGCATTGCCGGTGGTGGTGTAAGCCTCCGCAAGCTGCTCTGTCATCTCGGGCTTGTCGGCATAGGCCCACGACATGAACAGCACAGGATCGGCGCCGTGCTTGCGCACGATCTCAGCATCCTTCGCCGCGGTCTCTGCGAACAGGCCCTTGAGCTGCGGATGCACCGGGCACTGGCTGCAATCCATCATGATGGCCGCGTCGAACTTCTTGTTGCGGGTGGTCATCACCACCTTGTTGCCCGGCACGAACGAATAGGACGCCATGCCGTCGGTCGAGAACAGCGCCTCGACATTGTGCCAGTTGAGCCCGGAGCCGCTGATGGTCGCCGAGGTCGCGTAGTAATGCGTCCCCGGATCGGCGGCGTGCGCGAGCTTCAGAACATGGCTATGCAGGCTGTTGTTGTAATAGAAAAAGCTGTTGCCGATGTAGAGGACCGCTTTCGGCACTTCGTCGAGTTGCGTGACCTTCGGCTTCATCTCCGCCTGCGCCGCGCCGGCCGAGAGCGTAATCGCTGCGGCCGCCAGCCAGATTGCGGTTCGCGAGGCGCCGCGCCTCACCATCAGTTGCACCGCCAATGTCGTACCCATAGGCATTTCTCCTGCCCTCCGCACGAACGCGCGGTCACGAGCGCACTGCCTCCCGCGACGACAGCATGCGCCGGATGATTCCCCATTGCGAGATCACGACGACCCAGAACGGCACCGCAAGCTGCAGCGCCCTCGTGAGCACGAACTTTTTCTCCGCGCCGGGCGATGCGTCCGCTGCAAGGCCGACGATGATCAGAACCACCGGAATCAGCAGAAGCAGCCGCACCGAATAGAACATCGCCTCGCGCCAGCGCGGCCGCGTGCCGGCCACCCCGAACACCGCCATGCCGAGCACGGCGTAAAGCGGCATCAAGGCCAGCTGCTGGGTATCGCCGAGACCGCATTCCCCGTTCACGCAGGCCGCGAGCGCCGACAGCAGCAATGCCGCCGCGCCTCCGACCAGCACGGAGACCAGACCTGCAAGGATGATGGTGCCGAACAGCTTCATGGGAATCCAGATGCGAGACGCCGCCTCACACCACCATCATCACCGGATTTTCGATCAGCATCTTGAAGGCGCCGAGAAGTTGCGCGCCGAGCGCGCCGTCCATCGCGCGGTGATCGCAGGTCAGCGTCACCGTCATGATGGTGGCGATCTCGATCTTACCGCCGCGCACCACCGGCCGCTCCTCGCTCATGCCGACGGCAAGAATCGTGGTCTGCGGCGGATTGATCACGGCGGTGAACTGCTTCATGCCGTACATGCCGAGATTGGACACGGCCGTCGAGCCGCCCTGATATTCCTCGGGCTTGAGCTTGCGCTCCTTGGCGCGCTTCGACAGATCGCGCATGTCCGCGGAAATCTGCGCCACCGATTTGGCATGCGCGTTGCGGATGATCGGCGTGATCAGTCCGGTCGGGATCGACACCGCGACGCTGATGTCCGACACCTTGTGATGCAGCATGGCCTCTTCGGTCCATGTCACGTTGGCGTCCGGCACGCGCTGCAACGCCAGCGCCAGCGCCTTGATGACGAAGTCGTTGATCGAGAGCTTGTAGGCCGGCTTGCCGTCCTCGCCCTTCGGCGCCAGCGCGTTGATCTCCTCACGCGCGGCAACCAGCTTGCCGATGTCGCAATCGGCGGTGAGATAATATTGCGGAATGTCGCGATCCGACGCCGACAGACGCTGCGCGATCACCTTGCGCATCTGATCGTGCGGGACGGCTTCGTAGCTCTCCGGCTTGAACAGCGAGAGGATCTGCGCGTCCGACGGTCCGGGCGTGAACGACGGCGCGGCGGAAGCCCCTGCTGCCGCTGTGGCGGCGGGCTTCAGGCCCTTGCCGGACTTCGCCTCCGCGATATCGCGCGCAACCACGCGGCCATGCGGGCCGGAGCCGCTGACGCGCGACAGATCGATGCCCGCTTCTTTCGCCAGACGCCGCGCCAGCGGCGAGGAGAATGTCCGCGCGCCGTTGCTGGCCGGAGCAGAAGCCGCTGCCGCCGGAGCGGCTGCGGGCTGCGGCGCGGCCGGTTTGGCTTCGGGAGCCTTTTCGGGAGCCTTGGCAGGTGCGGGCGCAGGCGCGGCGGATGCCGCAGGCTTCGCCGGTTCGGGCGCTTTCGCAGCCGGTGCAGAACCACTCCCCGCCGCTGCGCTCGCCGCCTTGACGTCCTCGCCATCGGCGGCAAGCACGGCGATCATGGTGTTGACCGGAACGTCGGCGGTTCCTTCCGGCACCAGGATCTTCGCGAGCGTGCCCTCGTCGGTGGCTTCGACTTCCATCGTCGCCTTGTCGGTCTCGATCTCGGCGATCACGTCGCCGGATCTGACCTGGTCGCCCTCTTTCTTCAGCCACTTGGCGAGGTTGCCTTTCTCCATGGTGGGAGAAAGCGCGGGCATCAGAATATTGATCGGCACGCTATTCCTCCCACAAGAGTTGCTGCCACTCGTTCTTCTTAAGAACGCGATTGCCAGAAGAGTCGATCTCGGTCTGCGATTCCTTCACATAACCCGCAATACCCACTCGGTAACAATCTTCTTCGTTTCCGGAGACACCAAAATGATCTAACGGAATTCCGACGATGATATCGTCATTGATATCGACGTATTCTACGACGGCCCAGACCGCAATTTCCTCTAAAATGTAGGCATTTACGCTCTTTCCGCTAACGCGATACCATCCATCCGCTGTGGTGATGCTCTTTATCTTCATAGTGCACTCACTGATAGCTCACAGCTTTCGCCGCCGCGACGACCTCTTCGGCCGTCGGCAGCGCGAGCTTTTCAAGATTGGCGGCATACGGCATCGGCACGTCCTTGCCGGAGACGCGCGCGACCGGCGCATCGAGATAGTCGAACGCCTGCTCCATCAGCCGCGCCGCGATCTCCGCGCCGACGCCCGACTGCTGCCAGCCCTCCTCGACCACCACGCAGCGGCCGGTCTTCTTCACCGACGCGACGATGGTCTCGGTGTCCATCGGCCGCAGCGTGCGCAGGTCGATGACCTCGGCCTCGATGCCTTCCTGGGCCAGCATCTCGGCAGCTTTCAGCGCATAGGTCATGCCGTTCGACCACGACACCATCGTGACGTGATCGCCGGCGCGCGCGATCCGCGCCTTGCCGATCGGCAGCACGAAGTCGTCGAGCTTGGGCACTTCGCCGCTGTGGCCGTAGAGGATTTCGTTTTCGAGGAAGATCACCGGGTTCGGATCGCGGATCGCAGCCTTGAGCAGCCCCTTGGCATCGGCGGCGCTGTAAGGCGCGATCACCTTGAGGCCTGGAATGTGCGAGAACCAGGACGAGAAGTCCTGGCTGTGCTGGGCGGCGACGCGCGCGGCCGGACCGTTGGGGCCGCGGAATACGATGGAACAGTCCATCTGGCCGCCCGACATATAAAGCGTCTTGGCCGCCGAGTTGATGATCTGGTCCATCGCCTGCATGGCGAAGTTGAAGGTCATGAATTCGACGATCGGCTTGAGGCCCGCCATCGCCGCGCCGATCGCGACACCGGCAAAGCCGTGCTCGGTGATCGGCGTGTCGATCACGCGCCGCGCGGTGAATTCCTGCAGCAGGCCCTGCGTGATCTTGTAGGCGCCCTGATATTCGGCGACCTCCTCGCCGATGACGAACACGTCCTCGTCGCGGCGCATCTCCTCGGCCATGGCGTCGCGCAGTGCTTCGCGCACCGTCATCTTCACCATCTCGGTGCCGGGCGGAATGTCGGGATCGGACGCGGCGACAACGGCCGGAGCCTGCGGCGCAGCAGCCGTGTTAGATTTCGGCGCGGGCGCCTCGGCCTTCGCCTCTGCGAGTGCGGCAGATTCGGCGGCCTTCTGCGCCGGCGGCGGAGCGGCGGCCTTGTCCAGATCGGCGGCGCTCTCGCCATCGCCGAGAATGGTGGCGATCGGCGTGTTCACCGCGACGTCGGCGGTGCCGGCCGGCACCAGAATCTTGCCGAGCGTGCCCTCTTCGGTCGCCTCGACTTCCATCGTCGCCTTGTCGGTCTCGATCTCGGCGATGACGTCGCCAGACTTGACGGCCTCACCTTCCTTCTTGAGCCATTTGGCGAGGTTGCCCTTCTCCATTGTCGGCGAAAGCGCGGGCATCAGAACTTGAATCGGCATGATCGCTCCGGACCTGTCTTAAAAAAACGCGCCGCCTGATTGTGGCCGGCGGCGCGCCCGCTTATCGGTAAACATCCGTATAAAGTTCGGCGACGTCCGGCTCGGGATCGCGCTGGGCGAAATCGGCGGCTTCGTTGACGATCTCACGCACCTCGGCGTCGATCGCCTTCAGATCGGCCTCGCTGACCTTCAATTCGAGCAGACGGTTGCGCACCTGCTCGATCGGATCGTGATCGAGACGCATCTTGTCGACTTCCTCGCGGGTGCGGTACTTCGCCGGGTCCGACATCGAGTGGCCGCGATAGCGATAGGTCTGCATCTCGAGGATATAGGGGCCGTTGCCCTCGCGGCACCACTGCACCGCGCGCTCGGCGGCGGCGCGCACGGCGCGCACATCCATGCCGTCGACCTGTTCGCCCGGAATGTTGAAGGCGAGGCCGCGCTTGGAGAAGTCGGGCTGCGCCGAGGAGCGCGCGACCGAGGTGCCCATGGCATAGCGGTTGTTCTCGACCACGAACACGACCGGCAGCTTCCACAGCTCGGCCATGTTGAAGCTCTCGTAGACCTGGCCCTGGTTGGCCGCGCCGTCGCCAAAATAAGCGAGGCTGACATGATCGTTGCCGCGATAGCGGTTGGCGAAGGCAAGGCCGGTGCCGATCGGCACCTGCGCGCCGACGATGCCGTGTCCGCCATAGAAATTCTTTTCCTTGCTGAACATGTGCATCGAGCCGCCCTTGCCCTTGGAATAGCCCGAGCGGCGGCCGGTGAGTTCGGCCATCACGCCCTTGGGGTCCATGCCGCAGGCGAGCATGTGGCCATGATCGCGATAGCTGGTGATGACCTGATCGCCGTCCTTCAGCGTCATCTGCATGCCAACGACGATGGCTTCCTGCCCGATATAGAGATGGCAGAAACCGCCGATCGCGCCCATGCCGTAAAGCTGGCCCGCCTTCTCCTCGAAGCGGCGGATCAGCAGCATCTCGCGAAGCGCCTTCAGCTCCTCGTCCTTGGTGAATTTGAGATTGGTGGGACGGCTTGCGCCGTTCCCGGCATCCTGCGCGCCGCCTTTTTTAGCCAGCGCCGAGTGTTTTCCAGATGACATGACATGTCCGGATGAGAGTGCCGATACCCTTCTCTACTCCAACTCCCAGCGCCTTGAAAGCATTGCGTGACGCAGCGGCGCCGCGCGACGTTTTGCAGCGCACCGCCACGAAATTTATGCGATTGATTTGGAACGTTTTTGAAATTTACGAAGTTCAGTTCGCCGGAAGCATGCGAACCAGATCGCGCGGGCTCGCATAACCGAGTTGGAGACGCGCCTGTTCGTCGAGCATATCCGGATCGACGCGGTCCGAACGCAACGACGACACGCGATGTTCGAGCTTGAGTCGCTCCGCCTTCAGGTCGGCGAGCTCGGTGGTCTGTCTCGCGATTTCCTGATCCAGTTCAACGCGCGCGTCGAGGCCGTAGCGGCCGGTGTAGGCATTGACGCCGAAATAGGCAATGAAGCCCGCCGCGATCGCATAGAGCGCGATGCAGGTGAGAACAGCCTTGAGTCGGGCGCGCGAAACCATGCGCCACGATGCGACGACACAGTTAATTCCTTGCTAACGATCAAGCCGCCCGGCTTCCCCGCCGAGTAAAAAGACACCCCGAAATGGGGCGGCTACTGTGCCGGGTAGAGGATGATGCGGCGGACGCGGCCACGTTTCGAGTCTGGCTGAAAATCGAACCACTCGAGGATTCGTCATGCCCGCGCTTGTCGCGGGCAGCACGTCTTCATGAAGGTTCGCAAAACAAGGCGTGGATGGCCGGGTCATAAGGCGTTTACGCCCGTCTTCGACGGGCTATGCCCGGCCATGACGGATTGCTATGCCTTGTTGCGCTCGACGAAGGCGGCAAATTTCTCGATGTACTGCGTCATCACAGTTTTCAGCGCGTCCTTGACCAGATCGCCATTGGCGTCGAACGCATCGCCCACCTGGGTCAGATAGATTTCCGGCTGCTGCATGATCGGCCCGCTGTAGCCCGGCAGGATCTGCTTGAGGTTCATCGCCGCGCAGACGCCGCCAAGCGGACCCGGCGAATTGGCGACGATGCCGATCGGCTTGCCGAGGAACGAGCTCTTGCCGGACGGGCGCGAGGCGACGTCGATGGCGTTCTTGAGCACGCCGGGGATCGAGCGGTTGTATTCCGGCGTCACGAACAGCACCGCGTCCGCCTTCTGGATCTTCTCGCGGAACGCCACCCAGTCGGCAGGCGGATTGGCCTCGAAGTCCTGATTGAAGAACGACAACTCGTGCAGGGTCGCGATGTCGAGCTTCAAGGAGGCCGGCGCCAGTTTGGCAAAAGCCTTGGCGAGCTTGAGCGTGAACGCCTCCTTGCGCAGGCTGCCGACGATGACGAGGACTTGATGGGCCATGGACGATCCTTTGGTGATGAAACAACACAACGCGGCGCAGGGCCGCCCGGTTCAGGCTGAGGTAGCCTCTCCGCAATAAAGATGCAAGTGCATGAATATCGGACGATGGTCGCCGGTTCGCCGATACCGGCCGCATCGCGTCCCGCCTTGTTCTCTGTCCAGATAATGGACACAAATATGCCCGCGCGAACGCGGGCATCGGCCGATGTGTTGCAGTCCTGGCTGAAGCGGGCTTTGCCTTGAGCGATCAGGCTCGCGTTTTCCGACACGCTATGGCGCCGTCTCGAAGGATCGGGGACTTTTCTTGAAAACCTCGCCTTTCGAGACGCCGCCTCTGACGAAACGGCTCCTCAGGCGAGGTTTTCAAGTTTTCAAACGCTCTCTTAGTTCGGCGTCATGCCGCGCGCCTTGAAGATCGCGGTTGCCGCGGGAGACTTCACATAGGCGATGAACGCCTTGGCGGCGTCCGGCTGTTTGGCGTCCGCGGCAACCTGCGCGGCGAAAAACACCTCGCGCTGCAGATCGCCGGGGAAAGGCCCGATCACATCGACGCCGGGCCCCATCAGCGCGTTGATCAGGAATACGCCGATCTCGGCTTCGCCTTTCGCAAGAACGTCCCGAACCGCGCCGGGGCTAGGCTGGGCCTTGATCTTGTCCTTCACCGCATCAGTGATGCCCATGCGCTCGAAGATCGCCGTGATCTGGTAGCCCGCCGCGCTCTGCGGAACGGCCGCGATGGATTTCGCCTTCAGCAGGGTTTGCTTGAACGCGTCCGGCGTGCCGATGTCCGGCTTGGGCGCTCCCGCAGGCACGGCAACACCGAGACCGACACGAACCACCTCCGTCGCCGCGCCGGGCGCAAACCTGGCGAGCGCCGCCGCATCCTTGAACACCTCGTGAGGCACCAGCCCTACGTCGAACGGACCGCCCGTCGCCATCTTGATGAGTTCGGGCGTGGTGCCGAACCGGATGACGAGCTTGTGCCCGCTCTCCTTCTCGAAATTGGCAGCGATCTCCTTCAGCGGCGCGGTGGTTGCGCCGCCGGCGATCACCTGAAGCTCGGCGGCCTGCGCGCCAGTCATGGATCCAGCAGCCAGTGCAAATGCGAGCGTGGACGCCGCAAGGCCAAGCGAAAACTTCATGGTGAACACTCCCTGTCATCCCGGACAAATGAGGCGTATCGGGCGCGGAGCGACTATCAGGCAGACGAAACCATCCAGCAATCGCCTGCGGGATGCGCATAAAGCCGCACCGCATCACCCTTGCGGACGATGCGGTGCGCAACTCACATCCGATCGTGCGTCAGGCTTGGTCCGCGGACAGGGACCGAAGCCTCAACGCGAGACTCAGGCCAGCGCCTTGAGCGCCGACCGGCCGGCGTAGATCGCCTGATTGCCGAGCTGCTGCTCGATGCGCAGGAGTTGGTTGTACTTGGCGGTGCGGTCCGAGCGCGCCAGCGAGCCGGTCTTGATCTGCCCGCAATTGGTGGCGACCGCGAGATCGGCGATGGTGGAGTCCTCGGTCTCGCCGGAGCGGTGCGACATCACCGCGGTGTAGCCCCATTTGTGCGCCAGTTCGACGGCGGCGAGCGTTTCGGTCAGGGTGCCGATCTGGTTGACCTTGACCAGGATCGAGTTGCCGCGGCCGGCCTTGATGCCTTCGGCAAGGCGGGTGACGTTGGTGACGAACAGATCGTCGCCGACAAGCTGCACATTCTTGCCGATCAGGTCGGTCAGTTCCTTCCAGCCATCCATGTCGTCTTCCGCCATGCCGTCCTCGATCGAGACGATCGGATAGCGCTTGGCGAGGTCCTGCAGGTATTTGGCCTGCTCGGAGCGCGAGCGGGTCTTGTTCTCGCCCTCGTAGACGTACTTGCCGTCCTTGAAGAACTCGGTCGAGGCGCAGTCGAGCGCCAGCATGACGTCGCTGCCCGCCTTGTAGCCGGCCTTGCCGATCGCGCTCATGACGAAGTCGAGCGCGGCGTCGGCCGACGGCAGGTTCGGCGCGAAGCCGCCCTCGTCGCCGACATTGGTGTTGTGGCCGGCCTTCTTCAACTCGGCTTTCAGGGTGTGGAAAATCTCCGCGCCGCAGCGCAGCGCCTCGGCGAAGCTCGCCGCGCCGACCGGCATCACCATGATTTCCTGAAAATCGATCGGGTTGTCGGCGTGAACGCCGCCATTGACGATGTTCATCATCGGCACCGGCAGCGTGCGCGCCGAGGTACCGCCGACATAGCGATAGAGCGGCATGTCGAACGAAGTCGCCGCCGCCCGCGCCACCGCGAGCGAGACGCCAAGAATGGCGTTGGCGCCGAGGCGCTTCTTGTTGGGCGTGCCGTCGAGCGCGATCATCGCGTTGTCGATCTGCACCTGCTGTTCGGCGTCCATGCCGCCGATGGCATCGAAGATCTCGCTGTTGACGGCTTCCACCGCCTTCTGCACGCCCTTGCCGAGATAGCGCGCCTTGTCGCCGTCGCGCAGTTCCACCGCCTCATGCGCGCCGGTCGAGGCGCCCGAGGGCACCGCGGCGCGGCCGATCGAGCCATCCTCCAGCACCACATCGACCTCGACCGTCGGGTTGCCGCGGCTGTCCAGGATTTCGCGGCCGATGATGTCGACAATTGCGGTCATGTGCGCCTCATTTTCACGGGATTCGGATTGATAAGGCAGCTTCTACCGCAACGAGTCCGGCGGGAAAAGGCCGGCCGGCGCATGACTCGTGATGGTGGGTTCGTGACGGCGGGGCCCGTGACGGCGCAGGCGGATTTGGCTATCAGGTGGCAAGGAGAACAGATCATGTCGCGAAAGCCCCGCAAAACCGCCATCGAGGCGTCATCCCTGCAGCTTGGCCATCAGGTGGGACTGCCTGCCTCACCGGATGAGGCAAAGCTCGACCGCGTGCCCAACCCGCACCCGGACACCAATTACCTCGTGCGCTTCACCGCGCCGGAATTCACCGCGCTGTGCCCGATCACCGGCCAGCCGGACTTCGCGCATCTGATGCTCGACTTCGTGCCCGGCGACTGGCTGGTCGAATCCAAATCGCTGAAACTGTATTTCGGCAGCTTCCGCAATCACGGCTCGTTCCACGAGGGCTGCACGGTTTCGATCGGCAAGCGCATCGTGAAGGAGATCAAGCCGCGCTGGCTGCGCATTGGCGGCTACTGGTACCCGCGCGGCGGCATCCCGATCGACGTGTTCTGGCAGACCGGCAAGCTGCCGAAGGATGTCTGGGTGCCGGATCAGGGCGTGCCGCCTTACAGAGGACGGGGCTGAGCCGGCTTACGGCGCGGGCTGGCGGTTCAGCAGTGTCGCCGACACAATCCCGACCATCAGAATGATGGCCGCGCTGGCGAACAGCGTCGGCTGCGTGCCGAAATGCTCCAGCCCGAAACCGTAGGCGACCGGCCCGGCGGCCTGCCCGAGAAAGAAGAAGAAAGCGTGCAGCGATACCGCCGAGGCCCGCGCCTCGGGGGCCAGTTCGCTGGCGAACACCTGCAGCGATCCGTGCAACGAATAGAATCCCCACCCGATCAGCAGGAAGCAGCCCGCCTGAACGCCCCACCACGGCCCGAAGGAAATGGCGATGAACTGGATGGCCATCACCGCCGCGCCGCCGATCATCAGCTTCTTGACGCCGATCAGCGGCAGCAGCCGTGACACGGTCATGGTGTAGAATAGCCCGCCGACGGCGAACATGCCGATGACGATGCCAGGGATCGACGCGCGCGTTTCGCCGAGATCAAACAGCAGCGCCGCCACGAAGGGAAAGAAGCCGAGCACGCACATCCCCTCGACGAATACCGTAGGGTAGCAGACGACGGTGAGCGGATTGGACATGATGACGCGATAGCCGCGTCGCAGGGTCGCGAAATTCATGTCGCCGCGCGCGGCCGCGCCCCCCGCGCGGCGAAATCCGACGATCACCACCACCGCCGCAGCGATCATCAGCACGCCGAGCACCCCCGGCACGCCGCGCCAGCCGAGCAGGTCGCCGATCACTCCCGCCGCCGCCGATCCGAGCAGGTTGCCGGTCATGCCTCCGGCCAGAATACGGCCGAGCGCCACCTGCCGCCGGTCTGGCGGGACAAGGTCGCCGACCAACCCAATGGCGATCGGAAACGTGCCGCCGGCAGCAAGGCCGCACAGGATGCGCGAGGCGAACAGAAGGTCGAACGACGTCGCGAGCGCGCCGACGATGTTGACCACGCCGAGCAGCACCAGACACACCACCATCAGCCGCGGCTTGCCGAACATGTCGGCGGCGGCGCCGAGAACCGGCTGCACCAGCGCGTAGGTCAGCGCCATCGCCGCTGACAGGCTCGCCGCCACCGCGACGGTGACGCCAAAATCGCTGGCGACCAGCGGCAGCACAGGCTCCATCGAGCGCGCCGACAGGTTGGCCGCGAAGGTCGTGACGGCGATGACGTTGAGGATCGGCGGCATCAGGACTTCATTCGTTCCCTTGGCGCCGCGCCGGTCCGGGACGGCCTCAGCGCGGTGCGCTCCTTCCGCCATCCCCGTCGCCACCCTTCGCCAGCGCGTCGAACGCCATCAGGGTTTGCAACAAGCTCTCGAAATCCTTCAGCGGCACCATGTTCGGACCATCGGAGGGCGCGTTGTCGGGGTCCTGATGGGTCTCGATGAAAACGCCGGCGACGCCGACCGCGACCGCGGCGCGCGCCAGCACCGGCACGAACTCGCGCTCGCCGCCCGATGAGGTGCCCTTGCCGCCCGGCTGCTGCACCGAATGGGTGGCGTCGAAAATCACCGGCGCGCCGGTGGTGCGCGCCAGGATCGGCAGCGCGCGCATGTCGGAGACCAGCGTGTTGTAACCGAACGACACGCCGCGCTCGGTGACCATGACCTGGGTGTTGCCGCCGCTGGTCAGCTTGGCGACCACATTGGCCATGTCCCACGGCGCGAGGAACTGACCCTTCTTGACGTTGACCACCTTCCCGGTCGCCGCGGCGGCGAGCAGAAGATCGGTCTGCCGGCACAGGAACGCCGGAATTTGCAGCACGTCCACCGCCTGCGCAGCTTCCGCGCACTGCTCGGCCTCATGCACGTCGGTCAGCACCGGCAGCCCCAGCGTCTCGCGGATTTCCGCGAAGATCGGGAGCGCCTTGGCCAGCCCGATCCCGCGCTCGCTCGACGCGCTGGTGCGGTTGGCCTTGTCGAACGAGGTCTTGTAGACCAGCCCGATCTTGAGCCGCGCCGCGATCTCCTTCAGCGCCGAGGCCATCTCCAGCGCATGCTGACGGCTTTCGAGCTGGCACGGCCCGGCAATCACCGCCAGCGGCAGCGCGTTGCCGAAGGTGACATTGCCGATGGAAACCGTCTTCGAGGCCGTGGACAAGGACTTGATCCTTCAGGTTGCGGCCCCTTTTGCCGGGAGCGCGGGGGAAGATCAAGGCGGAACGCGGCCTATGAAATCGGCTCATTCATTTGAATTCGTCATGGCCGGGCATAGCCCGTGGAAGACGGGCGTGAACGCCCTTTCGCCCGGCCATCCACGCCTTTGTTGTCATCCAGCGAAGACGTGGATGCCCGGCACAAGGCCGGGCATGACGGGATAGGACGACCAGGTGACTTCCAGGCACATGCTCAAATCGGATGGCCAAATGCTCAGGACGCCGTGGCCTCTTCAAAAACCAGCGTCGCGCCGAGCGCCGCCTGCGGCGGGATCACGAGCCGGCCGACATGGCGGTGATGCGTGACGCCGCCGCCCGTGAGGGCCGTCTCGGTCTGCGCGAGCGACCGCGTGGCAAGCCGCAGCCCCGCCAGCCTCATGCCCTCCCCTTCGGCCGCCACCGCGACGCCGAAGCGGTCCCGGAAGCTGCGCGAGTCCATGATCTCGACATCGCCGCGCGGCGTCGAAGCGATGACGCCGGTCGAACTCGATTGCAGCACGCGCATGCCGGTGAAGGCGCTGAGGAAGATGTGATGATCGGCCGGATTATCGGCCACCAGAATGGCGGCGACGACACCGCGCGCCCCGTTGGGATGGCGCTGATAGTCGCTGTTCCAGAATGCCTGCGGATTGCTCTGCCGGCACAGTGCAAAGCCGGTTTGCGGCGAATGATCATCGCGCGCGAACGCCAGCGTGAAACCGATGGTCGTGGTGGCGCCATCCGGCAGCCTCGCCTCGCGGGTGAACGGCAGCGCGGGCGATGAGCCGATCTTGTGACGTTCGAGATCCTCGACATCGGCGGCGATGTCGCGGCTCTCCAGCAGCAGGAACGAGAAGCCATCGCCCCGCGCGATCGCATCGCGGTTCGGGATGCCGAAATACTGTGCCAGCCCCTCGCCGGTCAGTTTTTCCGGCGCGGCGACCGTGAGCAGTTCGATGAAAAAGCCGTCGAACTGCACGACATGGTTCTGCGTGCCCCAGGGATGGGTGTTGCGCGCGCCGACCTGAAAGCCGGCGCGGGAATAGAACTGCGCCGCGACATCCAGATCGCGCACGGCGTGGACGATGTGATCGAGGCCGCGCGGCCGCGCTCCGATTGGCGCAAGTTCGCTCAAACGATCACTTCACCGACGAATATGATGTCGGCACGAGGAAGGAGCTGGCGATGTTGGCGACGATCTGGCCCTCTTTCTCGGTCTCGGCGCGGGTCGCAAGCCAGGCCGGGTCGGACTGGAAGGCGTTCCACTTGGTCTCGCGCTCGGCGAGCGAGTCCCACTCGAGCAGATAGGTCAGTTCCTGATTGGATTCGCCGATCAGCGTGGTGAAGAAGCCGGCCTGCCTGATGCCGTACTTTTCCCAGATCTTCAGGGTCTGGGTCTCGAACCGCTTCGACAGCGCCGGCAGGCGACCGGGCAGACAGGTGTAAACGCGCAACTCGTAAATACTCATGATATCTCCAGCAAACACGGCAGAACCGGCTTTTCAATAACCGCGTTTCGAGGCCGGACGCCAGAGCGGATTTTGCTCGCGGGGTTATCTTGCCCCCTGCGTCACGGCGGTCCGCGCGCGCCCGTTCGCGCCGATCCGGTCCTGCCGCCCTGCACAGCGCGTGCCGCATCCCTCGATCCGCCCGCTGCCGCGGTTACGGATAGGTACAGTCGGCGCCAGCGGCAAAGGAAACGGTGCCGGACGCGGTGCCGTCTCCGCCGCAGCGCGTGCCGCCGACCGGTCCGGTAACGCTGTTGCCGGCGGAGGCGGGCGTGAAGCTGCTGCCGTTCGCGGCATTGATGACGTTGCCGCCGATGGCGCCGAATTGATTGCCGCTGATGGTGACGCCGCGGGAGTTGGAAACATAAATGCCGTTTCCCGTAGTTGCCTGCGTCATGATGGTGTTGCCGAAAATGACGGCGCCGTTGGCGTCGACGGCCTGGATCGCGTGGTTGGAAGCAAACCCGGCCGTATTGCCGATGGTCAACCCGCCGACCACGCTGCCGGCGCCGAGCCCGACCACGGGAGCCATGAGCGTCGGACCAGTCAGATTCCCGGGCGCGCCGGGGGCGATGAAATTCACTGCGGCGCCCGTCGTTGCGCCTCTCAGCGCCAGCGTCGTGCCGCCACCGATCAGGGTCTGGCCGGCCTTCACTGTGGTCTCCCCAAAAAGTATCGGCGCGCCGTTGAGGATGACGATGCTACCCGCGTCCATTGCATCGAGCTGCACCTGAAGGTTTACGGCGGCCGCCGGAGCGGCCTGCACCACGCCGGTGACGGTCTTGCCGTTCCAGGTATCGATCGCGGCCTCGCGGATCTCGGCCCGTGACCGCGGGCCCCGGCCGGTGGCGCTGACGATATCGACATCGCGCACCACGCGCTCGGTCATACGCCGCTCCTGCGCCGAGAGCCGCGGCGGCGCCTTCTCGGCCTGCAGCGGCACCCGCAGCCGCGCGACGGCGAAGCCCTGCGTGCGTCGCACGTCGTCGCGCTGCACCTCCGCTCCCAGCGTCAGGCGCGCCCCGGAGAACCCCGCCACGTCGTCGATGGAGAACTCGATGCGCCCGCGCGGCCCGGCGATGTCGCGCGTCACGCCGCCGCCGTCGAAATAGAATCCGCCGCCATAGAGCCGCAACTGCGTCAGCGCGTCGACATCGAACACCGGCGCACGCCAGCCGATCTCGCCGTCGAAGCCGGTCAGCGCCCGCTCGACGAGTTGATACAATCCCGGCGTCACGATCTGGATGGTGTCGTTGGCGAACTCCGCGAACGGGTTGCCGCCGCCGGACAAGGCGATCTGTCTGCTGCGCGCGCCGAACGGCGCGTAGAGATTGGTGCGCAAATCCCAGTCCGCCGACAGCATCTCCGCGCCCAGCGCGACCTGATTGAACATGTTGCCGAACGAGGTGCGGCGCACGTCGTAATAGCCGTAGACACCGAGATTCCAGCCGCTCGTCAGCATGTGGCGATAGCCCAGGCCGAAATTGCCTTGCCCGTCCTGTGAATCGAGGCGCCCACGGAGGTCGGTGAACAGGAGCGAGGTCTGGTTCTGCCACAGCGGCGCGAACAGCCCGGCGTCGCCGAGCGAGCGCGCATTGCCCCAGCGACCCTCGAAGTCCAGATGCGCGCCCCATTTCCCCGGATCAGCGATGGCGGGATGAGCCGCCATCAAAACCGCCAGCAGCGCCGGCGCCGTGCCGTTCAGCGCCGCCCATCTCGCTCGATCCGCAACGCCAGGCTGTAGGCGCATTTCTGCCTTCCGACCGATCCACAGTGATCTCTCCCGTGGCGCGGACTGGATGACTTCCGGCAAATCACGGTTGCAATATTTACAATGATTCTATCTAGGGTTGTATAATTAATTAAAGTACGACCGCGCCGGGAGGCGCGCCTCCAGCCGCGTTTCGTCCTCAGAAGGCGCGAGGGCGGCAAATGTCCGCGTTCGGCGCGAAGCCGATGGCCGTCACACCAGCCGGCTCTGTGCCGCCGCCGCGGCAACGAAAGAGGCGAACAGCGGGTGCGGCTCGAACGGCCGCGACTTCAGTTCAGGGTGATACTGCACGCCGATGAACCAGGGATGGTCCTCGTATTCGACAATCTCCGGCAGCACGCCGTCCGGCGACAGGCCGGAGAAACGCAGGCCGTGCTGTTCAAGGCGGTCCTTGTAGGCGGTATTGACCTCGTAGCGGTGGCGATGGCGTTCGGAAATTTCCAGCGCGCCGCCATAGATCTGCGAGACCCGGCTGCCCTTCTTCAGCGCTGCCGGATAGGCGCCGAGCCGCATGGTGCCGCCGAGGTCGCCGGCCTTCGAGCGCTTTTCCAGCTCGTTGCCGCGCAGCCATTCGGTCATCAGGCCGACCAGCGGCTCCTTGGTCGGGCCGAACTCGGTGGAGTTGGCGTCGGTGATGCCGGCGAGATTGCGCGCCGCCTCGATCACCGCCATCTGCATGCCGAAGCAGATGCCGAAATACGGCACGTTGCGCTCGCGCGCGAACCGCGCCGCCCTGATCTTGCCCTCGGCGCCACGCTGGCCGAAACCGCCCGGCACCAGAATACCGTTGACGTGTTCGAGGAACGGCGCGGGGTCTTCGTTCTCGAACACCTCGCTCTCGATCCAGTCGAGATTGACCTTCACCTTGTTGGCGATGCCGCCATGGGACAGCGCCTCGATCAGCGATTTGTAGGCGTCCTTCATGCCGGTGTATTTGCCGACAATGGCGATGGTGACGTCGCCTTCCGGATTGCGGATGCGCTCGTTGATCTCGTGCCAGCGCGTCAGTGCCGGCGCCTGCGGCGCCTCGATGCCGAATGCCGCCAGCACCTCGTCGTCGAGCCCCGCGGCGTGATAGGCCTCGGGCACGGCGTAGATGTTGTCGACGTCGCGCGCCTCGATCACCGCGCTTTCGCGGACGTTGCAGAACAGGCCGAGCTTGCGGCGCTCTTCCTTCGGAATCTCGCGGTCGGTGCGGCACAGCAGGATATCCGGCTGGATGCCGATCGAGCGCAGTTCCTTGACCGAGTGCTGGGTCGGCTTTGTCTTGAGTTCGCCGGCACTTGGAATGAAAGGCAGCAGCGTCAGGTGAATGTAGATCACCTCGCCGCGCGGCAGGTCGTTCTTGATCTGGCGGATCGCCTCGAAGAACGGCAGACCCTCGATGTCGCCGACCGTGCCGCCGATCTCCACCAGCACGAAATCGTAGCCGTCATTGCCGCTGCGGATGAAATCCTTGATGGCGTTGGTGACGTGCGGGATCACCTGGATGGTCGCGCCCAGATAGTCGCCGCGGCGCTCCTTGGTCAGGATGTCCTGATAGATCCGGCCGGTGGTGATGTTGTCCTGCTTGGTCGCCGGACGGCCGGTGAAGCGCTCGTAGTGGCCAAGGTCGAGGTCGGTCTCGGCCCCGTCATCGGTCACGAACACCTCGCCGTGCTGATACGGCGACATCGTTCCGGGATCGAGGTTGAGATAGGGATCGAGCTTGCGAAGACGGACCTTGTAGCCCCGCGCCTGCAGCACCGCGCCGAGAGCGGCGGATGC
>JAFKKO010000038.1 GCA_017305455.1 Hyphomicrobiales bacterium
AGCACGGCGCCGTTGCGCGAGCCGGCGAGCAGGCGCACCGAAGCGTGACCATCCGTCACCCAGGGCGAGGCATCTTGCGCCTGCGCTGTCGCGGGAGCGAAAGACGCCAGCGCCGCAACCGCCAAAAGATGAAGAAAAGAACGGGGAACCATGTGATCCATGTGAGCGTCTTTACAGTCTGGGGCGGTGCCAGGCCATTGAATTGGCTGTGATTGCAGGCGGGACAGATCGAAGCAGCTTGATTGACAGAGTTGGCACCCAATATCTGTTTGGGGCAAGATAAGAGACTCAATTGATGGTCAAAAATCGGGCGCCGAAGATGAAATCAGCTCACGGCGACATGCACCAGCCGGCGGATGCCGAGCCGGCTTCGACTTATCTCGACGGCCAGCTTCTGGTGGCGATGCCGGTGATGGATGATGAACGTTTCGCGCGTTCGGTCATCTACATCTGCGCGCATTCGGCGGACGGCGCGATGGGCATCATCGTCAATCGCCCCGCGGGCACCATCGACTTCCCGCAACTTTTGGTCCAGCTTGAGATCATCGAGAGGGAAGGCGAGATCAAGCTGCCCGAGCATGCCGAGCACATGAAGGTGCTGCGGGGCGGGCCGGTCGATACCGGGCGCGGTTTCGTGCTGCATTCGAGCGATTTTTCGATCGAGGATGCGACACTGCCGATCGACGAGAAGATCAGCCTCACGGCGACGCTCGATATTCTCAAGGCGATCGCCACCGGCACCGGACCCAAGCACGCCATCCTGGCGCTCGGCTATGCCGGATGGGCGCCGGGGCAACTCGAGAATGAAATTCAGCACAATGGCTGGCTGCATTGTCCTGCCGATGCGGATCTGGTGTTCGGAAGCGATACCGACGACAAATACCAGCGGGCGCTGAGCAAGATCGGCATCGATATCGGCATGCTGTCGGGCGCCGCAGGTCACGCCTGACCGCGGCGGCAGCGGTGCCAAGACCGGAGCGCTTGGGCGGGCCGGCCTTGTGCGGCGTGTGCTGCCGTTCGCGACGTTTATATTCCGATGTTTATTCTTGGGTGGCGATCGCGCCGGGCTTCTTCAGCCCAAGGGTGCGGCGGATCTTGGTGGGCTCCGGCCGCTCGCCGGTCAGCAGCCGGGTCGCGGCTTCGGCGTCCATCGGTTCGCCGAACGCAAAGCCCTGCGCGAATTCGCATCCCAGTTGATAGAGCTCGACCGCGTCCGAATCGGTCTCGGCGCCCTCGGCCACGACTTCCATGCCGAGATCGTGCGCCATCGCCACGATTGATTTCAGCAGCACCGGCCGGCCGCCATTGCGCGTCGCGCGGACGAACGACTGGTCGATCTTGATGGTGTCGAACGGGAAGCGCTGCAGATAGGCCAGCGAGGAATGGCCGGTGCCGAAATCGTCCAGCGACAGGCCGACGCCGAGCTCGCGAACCCGCTGCAGCATCTGCGCGGCGTGTTCGGGATTCTCCATCACCAGGGATTCGGTCAGCTCCAGCTTGAGCGAGCCGCGCATCACCGCCGCGCGCGACAGGACGCCGCGGATATCGTGGATCAGATCGTGCCGCAGCAACTGGCGCGAGGAGACGTTGACGCTGGCGAACACCGGGGCGCGGGCGCGCGCCGCGCGCTGCCACTGGCTGAGCTGCTTGGCCGTGGCGTCCATGACGAACAGGCCAAGATCGACAATCAGGCCGATTTCCTCGGCAATGGAGATGAACTCGCTCGGCGACATGCGCCCGAGCTTGGGATGATCCCAGCGCGCCAGCGCCTCGAAGCCGGCGACCGAACGGTCCTCCAGCCGCACGATCGGCTGATACAGGATAGTGATCTCCTGGCGCTCGATGGCGCGGCGCAATTCCGATTCCAGTGTCAGACGGTCGGTCTTGCGCGCGCGCATCGCCGGCTTGTAGACATCGATGCGGTCGCCGCCGATGCGCTTGGAATAGTACATCGCAAGCTCGGCATCCTTGATAAGCTCATCGGTCAGCGGCGCCTGCGGGTCGCTGAGCGCGAGGCCGATCGAGGCGGTGAGGAAAATCTCCCGCTCGTTGAAGGCGATCGGCGCGCGGATGGTCTTGCGGATGGTTTCGGCCAGAGCGGTGATCTTGGCGGGCTCGTGCTCGGAGGTCAGCAGCAGCCCGAACTGGTCGCCGGCGATGCGCGCCAGCGTGTCCTGCGGCTTGAGGATGCGGCCGAGCCGCCGCGCCAGAGTCAGCAGAATGGAATCGCCGACCACGATGCCGACCGAGTCGTTGACCTGCTTGAAGCGGTCGAGGTCGATCACCATCACGGTGGGACGCAGTGCCGGCGTCGATTTGACGAAGGCGGAGACCGCGTTGAGCCGGTCGATGAAGAGCTGGCGGTTCGGCAGGCCGGTGAGGTTATCGTGCACTGAATCGTGCAGCAGGCGTTCCTCGGAGTTCTTCAGCTCGGTGACGTCGGAGAGGGTGCCGACCACGCGCGCGACTTCGCCATCGGAGCCAACTACGGGACGCGCTTTCAGCGCGAACCAGACGAAATGGCCGTCCGGCGTGCGCAGCCGAAAATCCTGCATCAGGCGGCCGCGGCGCTGGTCGAGCACGCTGTCGAGCGCGGCGCGGAAGCGGTCCTGATCAAGCGGATGCAGCACCTCCAGCCATTTCGCCGCCGGGCCTTCCAGCGCGCCGCGCTTGAGGCCGAGCAGGCTCTCGGTTTCAGGGCTGGTGAACACCTTGTCGGCGGAGACGTCCCAATCCCAGATCAGATCGCCCGAGCCGGTCAGCGCCAGCGCGCGGCGCTCGACATCGGAGACCACGCCGTTGGTGGCGCCGCCGCCAGCGAACGCGTGCTGCATCACCGTGAAGCCGATCAGCATCACGATCAGCACTAGGCCGCCGAGCAGCGCCGGACCGACGATGTCGTTGGTGACGGCGCCGGTCACGGTCATGCCGGCGGCGATCACCCAGACCAGGAACAGGAACCAGGTCGGGATCAGCAGCACCGCGCGGTCGAAGCCCGGGGTCGACAGATAGACGATCAGGGCGAAGCCGAAACCGGCGATCAGGAACAGCGAGATGCGCGCGATGCCGGAGGCGACGGCGGGATCGAACAGAGCGAGCGCCACCAGCGCGCCGAGAAAGGCGAGCCAGCCGATGGTGATGTGCGAATAGCGCACATGCCAGCGCGACAGATTGAGATAGGCGAACACGAACACCAGCAGCGTCGCCGCCAGCATGGCCTCGCCCGAGGCGCGCCACACGCGCTCGGCGTCGATCGACATGTCGAACACCTTGCCCCAGAAGCCGAAATCGACGCCGATATAGACCAGCACCGCCCAGGCGAGCGCGGCGGCGGCGGGGAACATGATGCTGCCCTTGACCACGAACAGGATGGTCAGCACCAGCGCCAGCAGGCCGGAGATGCCGATCACGATGCCCTGATACAAAGTGAAGGAGTTGACCTTGTCCTTATAGGCCTCCGGCTCCCACAGATAGAATTGCGGCACCTTGTCGGTGCGTAGTTCGACGACGTAGGTCACCACCGCGCCGGGATCGAGGGTGAGACGGAAGATGTCGGCTGTGGCGCTGTCCTGCCGCTCCGGCCGGTCGCCGGTCGACGGCGTGATGGTGGCAATGCGCGACGTGCCCAGATCGGGCCACAGCAGCCCGGAGGAGACAATGCGATAATGCGGAACCACGATCAGGCGGTCGAGCTGATCGTCGGTGTTGTTGGTGAGCGCGAACACCACCCAGTTGTGGCCGCCCTCGCGGGCGCGGACCTCGATGCGGCGGACGATGCCGTCGGTGCCGGGCGCGGTCGAGACCTGGATGCGGTCGGTATCACTGCGCTGGAATTCGAGAATGCCGGTGAGATCGATCGCGGGCGCATCGGTACGCACGCTCACCGCGTCGAGCGCGCGCGCCGGTGTCGCGGCAAACGCCAGGAAGCTCAACGCCAGCAGCGCGAAGCATCTGATCGATCGCAATGTCAGTCTCCGCGTTCGCTGGGCGAGGATCATCCCGGCGGGAACGCGATAAATGCCACGAATGGCATGCGAATCAAAGAGTTTAAGCCTGTTCGGAACGGTTAAACCTTGCTGGCGGAGCCGACCGTGAGCACAATTTTGCCAATATGTTGGCTGGTCTCCATCCGGGCATGGGCCTTGCCGACATCCTGCAGTGCAAAGGAACTGTCGATCAGCGGCTTGACCTTGCCCGCCGCGATCCATGGCAGCACGGTCGCCTCGATGGCCTTCACCATCGCCGCCTTGTCGGCGAGCGAGCGGGGCCGCAGCGTCGAACCGGTGTGGGTGAGACGCTTCATCATCAGCTTGCCGAAATTGGCCGTGGCCTTGGGGCCGCCGAGAAATGCGATCTGCACGATGCGGCCTTCGGTGGCGGCGGCATCGTAGTTGCGGTCGACATAGTCGCCGCCGACCATGTCGAGGATCACATTAACGCCGTCGCCACCCGTCGCGGCTTTTGCCTCGGCGACGAAATCCTGCGTCTTGTAGTTGATCGCGACATCGGCGCCGAGCTTGAGGCAAGCGTCGCATTTGTCCTGCGAACCGACGGTCACGATCACCTTGGCGCCATACGCCTTCGCCATCTGGATCGCGGTGGTGCCGATGCCGGAGGAGCCGCCATGCACCAGCAGCGTCTCGCCGGGCTGGAGAGCGCCGCGCTCGAACACGTTATGCCAGACCGTCATCATCGTTTCGGGCAGCGTCGCCGCTTCGCTCATCGACAGGTTCGGCGGAATGGTGATGGCGTGAAGGTCAGGGGCTACGCAATATTCGGCATAGCCGCCGCCGGAGGTCAGCGACATCACCTTGTCGCCGATCTTGTGCTTGGTGGCGTTGGCGCCTAGCGCCACAACTTCACCCGCGATCTCGAGGCCGGGCAGATCGCTCGCGCCCGGAGGCACCGGATATTTTCCCATGCGCTGCAGGACGTCGGGCCGATTGACACCGGCGGCCTCGACCTTGACCAGGATTTCATCGGGAGCGGGAACGGGCATCGCGCGCTGCTCGGGCACCAGCATGTCGGGACCGCCGGGCTTGCTGATGGCGATGACAGTCATGTGAGAGGGCAGCTTGGTCATGATGGGGTCCCTGCGGTGATGAGCGGAGGCCGGACGCGGCGGTCTGTTGCGGTTTGGCTTAATCAGACCGGCCGGCGCTGGCAACCGCTTGTTTGTTGACGCCGTTCCGAATTTGCTACGCTGATCCTGTTGCAAACGGTTCGGAGGATGGGATGGCGATCGACGATGAAGACAGACCGCGGCGTAAGTTCGGTCATGAGATCGGGCAGGACCTGTCGTTGCTCTCAGTCGAGGATTTGAGCGAGCGGATCGTGCTCCTCAGCGCAGAGGTCGAGCGTTTGAAAACCGAGATGACGAAGAAGCGTGCCTCGCGCGAAGCGGCCAACAATGTGTTCAAAACGTGATCCGGGCGCAAGACGTGGTCTGGCAAACAAACGTTAAAGAAAACCCTTCATTTACACGGTATTAAGCTTTCGGGTTTATGACTCGACTGTCCTTGTTCTGGACACCGAGTGGCTCCTGTCCACTCTGTTTGACGCCTCCCTGTTATCAACTTTCAAAAGCCGCCGTTCTCGGCGGCTCTTTTTTTGTCGCCGTCATGCAGGGCGTGGAAACCATATCGCCACATCCGCTCCAAGACCGCTGGACTCTGCGCCGCGCCCGCGCAATGATTTGTTCATCATAAGAAATCCAGCGTAACAGTGGGCGTGAGGCGTTAACCATGTCGGATCAGTCATTGGCGGAAAAAAGTCTTGTTCTGCTGGGCGAGCGCCTGACCAATTCTCCCGCTTTCAGCGCCCTGTTCCGTGAAGGCATGGACATGGTCGAGGAGACCGCGGCCTATCTCGATGGCGAGGGCCGCACCGAGGCCAAGGCACTCGATCGTCCGGCCAGCCTGACCTACGCCACCGAAAGCATGCGCCTGACCACGCGCCTGATGCAGCTTGCCTCATGGCTGCTGCTGCATCGCGCGGTGAAGGAAGGCGAGATGACCCTCAGTCAAGCCAATCGCGAGAAGACCAAGGTCAAACTCACCGCGGCCGAGCCCGGCGCGCCAGACCTGCTGGAGAAACTGCCGCCGACCTTGCGGGATCTGATCACACGCTCGGTGGCGTTGCAGGACAAGGTGCGGCGACTCGATGTCACGATTCACACGGCGCCGGGCGAGGGGATGCCGGCGGGCAATCCGCTGCTGCCGCAACTCGATATGCTCAAAGCCGCGTTCGAGCGTTGATCGCCGTCCACGGGTGAGGGCTGGCGAGCGGCGGCATTGCCGCATGCGGGGCTGGGCACCGACACCAGTCCAAACAATCAGACATTCGTCCAAACAAACATTCGCCCAAAAAAAAGCCCCGGCCATGCCGGGGCTTTTTCGCAAGCGATAGGTCGGGCGGTTACTTCTTGAGGAAGCCCGAGAACTTCTTCTGGAAGCGCGAGACGCGGCCGCCGCGGTCAAGGATCTGCTGCTGGCCGCCGGTCCAGGCCGGGTGCGACTTCGAGTCGATATCGAGGTTCAGCGTGTCGCCTTCCTTGCCATAGGTCGAGCGGGTCATGTACTCGGTCCCGTCCGTCATGACGACCTTAATCGTATGATAATCCGGGTGAATTTCGGCTTTCATGGCAAATCCTTCGGCGCGGGCGCCCTGCTGATCAATGATGTCGGGACGAATTTGGCCGGTCTATATCGTACGGCGGCATCAGAGACAAGCGCCGCCGCCGGATTTGCCAGCCGGGCTGCCGGGGCCTATCTGGAAGGCACAATCGAGGATCGGATTTCATGGGCGTGGTGGAACGGGTCAGGAACCAGGCGGGCGAGGCTACCCCGGCGTCCACGGCTTTGCCGGATGCGGGCCGCGTGGCACCGTCCGGGCCTTCGCCATCCGAGACCCCTGACGGCGGCAGGCGGCGCGGCCTGCGGCTGAAGCCGCTGCTGGCGCTCGCGCCCTATGTGGCGCGTTATCGCGGTCAGGCTTTCGGCGCGCTGATCGCGCTGATCGTGGCGTCGCTGGCGACGCTTGCGGTGCCGCTTGCCGTGCGGCGGATGATCGATTTCGGCTTCAGCCCCGAAGGCGTGGCGCTGATCAACAACTACTTCGGCGTGATGATCGGCGTGGTGGCCGTGCTCGCGCTGGCAAGCGCCTCGCGCTACTACCTCGTGATCACGCTCGGCGAGCGCATCGTCGCCGATCTGCGGCGCGACGTGTTCAATCATCTGATCTCGCTGTCGCCGTCCTTCTTCGACACCGCGCATAGCGGCGAACTGGTGTCGCGCCTCACCGCCGACACCACGCAGATCAAGTCGGCGGTCGGCGCGTCCGTCTCGGTCGCGTTGCGCAACCTGGTGCTGTTTCTCGGCGCCTCGGCGATGATGGTGGTGACCAGTCCGAAACTGTCCGGTTTCGTGCTGGCGGTCATTCCGCTGATCGTGTTGCCGCTGGTTGCGTTCGGCCGCCGGGTGCGGGTGCTGTCGCGCGGTGCGCAGGATACGCTGGCCGAAGCCTCGTCTTATGCTTCTGAATTGATCGGCGCGATCCGCACGCTGCAGGCCTTCACCAACGAGCCGCTGTCGCGGACGCGGTTCGGCGTCGAGGTGGTGCGCGCTTTCGACGCCGCCAAGGCCTCGACGCGGGCGCGTGCCTATCTCACCGCTGTCGTCATCTTCCTCGTGTTCGCCAGTGTGGTCGCGATTCTCTGGGTCGGCTCGCATGACGTGCTGATCGGCGAGATCAGCGCCGGACGTCTCGGCCAGTTTGTGCTCTATGCCGCTTTCGCCGCGGGCGCGCTTGGTGAACTCAGCCAGGTCTGGGGCGAGATTTCGCAGGCTTCGGGCGCGGCGGAACGGCTGTTCGAGATCCTGAATGTGAAGTCCGACATCGCCGCGCCGGCGCATCCGCGTGCGTTGCCTTCTCCGGCGCGCGGCGACGTCACGTTCGACAACATCCGCTTTGCCTATCCCACCCGGCCCAATGTGCCGGTGCTTGACGACGTCTCGCTCTCGGTTCGGGCTGGCGAGAAGATCGCGATCGTCGGCCCCTCCGGAGCCGGCAAGAGCACGCTGTTCCATCTCTTGCTGCGCTTCTACGATCCGGCGAGCGGGGCGATTACTTTCGACGGCGTTCCGATCAGGGACGCCGATCCGCGCGAGGTGCGCAGCCGCATCGCGCTGGTGCCGCAGGACGCTACGGTGTTCGCGGCCAGCGCGCGCGACAACATCCGGTTCGGCCGGCCCGATGCGTCCGATGCCGAGGTCGAGCGCGCTGCGGAGCAGGCTCACGCCAGCGAATTCATCACCCGCATGCCGGGCGGGTTCGAGACCCAGCTCGGCGAACGCGGCGTGACACTGTCAGGCGGCCAGCGCCAGCGCATCGCGATTGCACGGGCGATCCTGCGCGATGCGCCGCTGCTGCTTCTCGATGAGGCGACATCAGCGCTCGATGCCGAAAGCGAAACGCTGGTGCAGACCGCGCTGGAAGAGCTGATGCAGCATCGCACCACGCTGGTGATCGCGCATCGGCTGGCGACGGTGCTGTCCTGCGATCGCATCCTGGTGATGGAGCATGGCCGGATCGTCGAGCAGGGCACCCACGCCTCGCTGGTGGCCGAGAATGGACTCTACGCCCGCCTTGCGCGTTTGCAGTTCGAGGGCGTCTAGGCTGTCTTTGACCAGATGCGCATTTCCTGACGTCCCTGCGTAACCCTCATGTCATACACGCGAAACCGCAAAATCCGCTGAATCTTCGCAAGACCCATGTTGGTGCGATCAGCAGGCGGTATCGGACGCGATAAAACATATATTGACAATGAATGTTTTAGGGCGGAGAGTTCGGCTCATGGCAGGGCATGGAGGCGCTGCCGGCAACCGGCACGAGGCGCGGATCTGGTCGCGACCGTACCCGCCGATCAGGCAAATCCGCGACCAAGGGAATAACTCCATGGCACAGGCCCAAGACGCGCCAACCGTGAACCAGATCGACGTTCGCAGTCTCGTTCCGGCCCAGCGGCACCAGAAGATTTTCCAGCTCGTCGATGAACTTGCGCCGGGTGCGTCGTTCGTCCTCGTCAACGATCACGATCCCAAGCCGCTCTACTATCAACTCGAGGCCGAGTATCCGAACGCATTTTCCTGGACTTATCTCGAGAAAGGCCCGTCGGTATGGCGGGTCGAGATCGGACGTCTGCAAAAGGCGGCCTGAGGCATGAAATCTGGCGTGGGCCATTCGTTGCCCACGCCAGATCTGGAAGAAGGAGCAAGAGAGTGCCCGGCGTTACGTTGACCCGCTGGACCATGGCCTATTTCGGGCTCGCGCTTGTCGCTCTGGTTCTTGCCGAACTGCTGATGGCGTTCGGCTTCGGTTATCCCGCTGCGCCTGTCGAAGCGGCCGAAACCCTGGTTCTTGTTCATATCGTCGCGATCGGTTGGCTCAGCCTGCTGCTGTGCGGCGCGCTGTTTCAATTCGTGCCCGTGCTGGTCACCCACAGACTTTACAGCGACACGCTGCCGTTGCCGGTGCTGGTGTGTCTGGTGAGCGGCCTTGCCGCGCTCGTTGTCGGCTTCCTGCAAATGGGCGGCCGGCTTGCGAGCGCGTGGCCTGCATTTCCGGCTGCGGCCGCGTTGCTGAGTCTCGGATTCGGCGTCGCGCTCTGGAATCTCGGCCGCACCCTGTGGGCGGCGCGCCCGTTGTCGCTGGCCGCGCGTTTCGTCGTGGTCGGATTGTGCAGCCTCGGCGCGACGGCGGCGCTCGGCGTGATCTTCGCTCTCGTGCTGGGCGGTGTGACCGGTCATGCGCATCTGACCGAACTGACCGCGAGCGGCCTGCCACTGCATGTCATCGCCGGTCTCGGCGGCTGGCTGACCTTCACCGCGATGGGCGTGAGCTATCGTTTGCTGGCCATGTTCATGCTGGCGCCCGAACTCAACGGAACGCGCACCCGCGCGGCGCTCTATAGCGGCGCGGCAGCGCTGGCGGTCGCGATCGTGGGCGGCGTTGCCGCGATCTGCCTGCAAGGAAGCCTGACGTTGATCCTGAGCGTCGCGGGGCTGCTCGGGCTCGGGTGCTGCGGACTTTACGGCGCGGACATCGTCCATCTCTATCGTGCGCGGATGCGGCGCGCGATCGAGCTCAACAGCCGGATGGCGGCGCTCGCGCTCGCCAGCCTTGCCGTCGCGGTGGCGGCCATCCTTGTGTTGCTGGGGGCCGGTGTATTCACCCGGCATGTTCCCGCTATTGTTTTCCTGGTCAGCTTCGGATGGCTGTCGGGACTTGGTCTTGCCAAGCTCTACAAGATCGTCGCGTTCCTGACCTGGCTGGAATGCTACGGGCCGGTGCTCGGCAAGACGCCGACGCCGCGCGTGCAGGACCTTGCGGTCCAGACCCGCGCCATCAAATGGTTCGCGCTTTATTTTCTCGCGGTGTGGTGCGCGACCGGCGCGCTCTTTGTCGATGTGCCGCTGGCGTTTCGCATCTGCGCCAGCGTGATGGCGATCGCGAGCATCGGCATCATCTCGGAGCTGGTGCGGATCCGGCGGCTGGTCGACGTCAAGGTCGCCTTGCGATTTCCGCCCGGCGTGCGCCTGCCACACCTGTTTCATTGTTCGGTTCAACATGCCTGAAGGGAGATTGTCATGACGACAACATTTGTGGAGGTGGACGTTCGGCCGATCCTGCGGGCGGGCGGCGAGCCTTTTGAGAAGATCATGCAGGCGGTGGATGCCCTGGGACCGGGCGAGGGTCTGCGCCTGCTCGCGACCTTCAAGCCGACGCCGCTGTTCCGGGTGCTGGGCTCCCGCGGCTTCGACCATCAGGCAAAAGAGGTCGGTGGCGGCGATTGGGAGGTTCTGTTCTCGCCGACAGACGCACCGGCCGACAAAGCCGAACCGGCGAAAGCGGCGGCAAGCGACGATCAGTCCTGGCCGGAGGCAAGCCAGCATCTCGACAATCGCGATCTCGATCCTCCGGAGCCGATGGTGAAAATCCTCACCGCGACCGAAACGATGGCGCCGGGTGAGGTGCTTTCGGCGCTTTTGTGCCGCGAGCCGATGTTCCTGTTCCCTGAACTCGCCAAGCGCGGCCATGCCTGGCGCGGTGGGTTCGAGGCCGACGGCACGACCTATAAGGTTCTGATCCGGATTGGAACTGCAACGGAGGCGGGAAAATGAGTGTTGCGGCGTCGCCTGTTCGCGACGAGCAGATCAAAGAAGCCCTGCGGCTCGTGATCGACCCGGAGCTGGGTCACAATATTGTCGATCTGGGGCTGATATATGCCGTCGCTGTGGAAGAGGGCGGTGTGGTCAACATTGTCATGACCACCACCACGCGCGGGTGTCCGGCAACCAGCTATCTGCAGGAAGGCGCGCGTGACGCGGCGCTGTCGGTGCCGGGCGTCGCGTCGGTGGATGTGATGCTGACCTACGACCCGGCCTGGGGGCCGCATCTGATGAGTGCCGAGGCCAAGAGGCATCTCGGCGTAGCCGATGGAGGCTAATGATGAAGATGATCGTCGATCACTCCGGCTTTGACGTGGAATGCCTGCCGCCTGCGCCGGTGCTGGACGCTTTGCTGCTTGAAAGTCTTCAGGCGCTGGCCGCCGCGGGACAGCCCGAGGCAGCCTGCCGGCTTGCCGGCCGGGCCTGCGCCGCCTTGCGCAATGGCGATTCGAGGCAATGGCGGAAGTTCAATGCCCTGCTGCACCGGCTTAGTCCGATGGTTGCCGACGACAAGTTCGATCGGGATCGTGAACTGCAGGTCTTTTGATATAAATCAAATTGAGGTAATGACGAACAAACAGATCCTGCATGATGACGATACCCAGCGAGCTACCAGCGGGCTTCGAGGCCTACGCCCGGTCGCCGGACTTCACGCCGGAGACGCTGCCGGCGCGTTTGCAGTCCGCCCACACGACCAAGGCGGGAACCTGGGCGCTGCTTCACGTTCTGGAAGGCGAAGTGCTCTATCAGCTCGAGCCGCCACATCAGGGCGAGCGCGTGGCGGCGGCGGGGCAGACCATCGTGATTGAAGCCGGCGTCGCCCATCACGTCAGCTTCACCGCTCCCGGCCGAATTTTCGTCGAGTTTTATCGAAAAAAGCACACCACGGCGTCGACGTGACCGCGCCGGTCGCGCCTATCTGCCGTTCTCGTAGGGATGTGAGCCGATCGTGATCATATCGTGTGCCGATATATCGACTGTTCGACTGGAGATTGTCGCGCGCCTTCGGTAATATGCGCGAGCCTTACGATTCCGGACCGGGCTTGAAGGAATTGCGCTTGTGAAAGCCTTAAGGTATGCCGCCTGTATCTTTTTCAGAGCACATCAACAATCGATCAGCGGGGCCGGTTTTTCGTGCGCGCGGTCGTGCGTCCTTGTGATCGTAACAGAGTGAGCCACAGATGATCGGACAGTTGACTGGTAACGAACGGCAATCCGCGCTGATCATTCTGCTCGCGCTCACCGTGGTCGGATTGATCATGGCGGTCGCCGGCCGTCATGATCCGCTCGGCGTGCATGGCGCGCTGGTGATGGTGGTCGCCATTGCCGGCATCTTCGCCGTCATCTCGGGCTACTACGCGCCGGAGCCGTCGCCGGAGCGGCTCAGCCAGTATTATGACGAGCCGAGCAAGTGGGGCATCCTGATCGCGATGGTCTGGGCCGTGGTCGGCATGTTCGTCGGCGACTGGGTGGCGTGGCTTCTGGTCAATCCCAATCTGACGTTCGATGCAGGATGGGCGAGCTTCGGCCGGCTGCGGCCGGTTCACACTTCCGGAGTGATTTTCGGATTCGGCGGCAATGCGCTGATCGCCACCTCCTTCTACGTGATGCAGCGCACCTCGCGCGCGCGGCTGCCGGACCAGCTCAGCCCGTGGTTCGTGCTGCTCGGCTACAACCTGTTTTGCGTGCTCGCCGCCACCGGCTACCTGATGGGCGTGACCCAGTCCAAGGAATATGCCGAGCCCGAATGGTACACTGATATCTGGCTGGTGATCGTCTGGGTGACCTATTTCATCCTTTATCTGCGCACGCTGTCGCGGCGCAAGGAACCGCATATCTACGTCTCCAACTGGTACTACTTGGCGTTCATTCTGGTGGTGGCGATGCTGCACATCGTCAACAACCTCGCCGTGCCGATCGCCTGGGGCAGCGCCAAGAGCTACTCGCTGTTCTCCGGTGTGCAGGACGCGATGACGGAATGGTGGTACGGGCACAATGCGGTGGCCTTCTTCCTGACCTCCGGCTTTCTCGGCATGATGTACTATTATATGCCCAAGCGCGCCGGCCGCCCGATCTATTCCTACCGGATGTCGATCATCAGCTTCTGGGGCATCACCTTCTTCTATATGTGGGCCGGTTCGCACCATCTGCACTACACGGCGCTGCCGCAGTGGGTGCAGACGCTCGGCATGACGTTTTCGGTGATGCTGCTGATCCCGTCATGGGTGTCGGCGGGCAACGCGCTGATGACGCTGAACGGCGCCTGGCACAAGGTGCGCGACGATGCCGTGCTGCGCTTCATGATGGTGGCGGCGGTGTTCTACGGCCTGTCCACTTTCGAGGGATCGTTCATGGCGATCCGCTCGGTCAACTCCCTGTCGCACTATACGGACTGGACCGTCGGCCACGTTCACGCCGGCGCGCTCGGCTGGGTCGCGATGATCACGTTCGGCGCGATCTACGCATCGGTGCCGTGGCTGTGGAAGCGCGAGGCGATGTATTCGGCGCGGCTGGTTGAGGTTCATTTCTGGCTCGCGCTGTCCGGAACCATCATCTACGTCTTCGCGATGTGGAATTCCGGCATTATCCAGGGGCTGATGTGGCGGACCTATAACGAGAGCGGCACGCTGGCGTATTCGTTCGTCGACTCTCTGGTGGCGATGCATCCCTATTACATCGCGCGCGCGGTCGGAGGCCTGTTCTTCCTGATCGGCGCCGTGGTGGGCTGCTACAATATCTGGATGACGATCCGCACCGCGCCGCAGACCGCGGCTGAAGCCGCGGCCGATCATCCGGTGGTGGCCGGCGCACCTGTTCTTCAGCCGGGAGAGTGAGCACGATGTTTGGATTTCACTACCGGCTCGAACGCAAGACGATCGGTCTCGTCCTCGGCATTATCGGCGTCGCCAGCATCGGCGGCATCGTCGAGATCGCCCCGCTGTTCACCATTCACCAGACGGTCGAGGACGCGCCGGGCATGCGCGTCTACACTCCGCTCGAGCTTGCCGGGCGCAACATCTACATCCGCGAGGGCTGCTATGCCTGCCATTCGCAGATGATCCGCACGCTGCGCGACGAGGTGGAGCGCTACGGGCCGTATTCGCTGGCGGTTGAATCGAAATACGATCATCCGATGCTGTGGGGTTCCAAGCGCACCGGCCCCGATCTTGCCCGCCTCGGCAACAAATATTCCGATGAGTGGCACGTCGCGCATCTGATCAATCCGCGTGACGTGGTGCCGGAATCGGTGATGCCGGCCTATGCGTGGCTGGCGCGAAACGAATTGCGGACCGACGATCTCACCCAGCATCTGAAGGCCCAGCGCACGGTCGGCGTGCCCTACACCGATGATATGATCGCGAACGCCGCGGCGGATGCCTACGGTCAGGCCGCGCCGGACTCGCCGCAGGCCGAGGGCGTCGCCAAGCGCTACGGGAAGGAAACCGCGGTGCGCTCGTTCGATGGCCGGGCCGGCGTGCTGACGGAGATGGACGCGATGGTCGCCTATCTTCAGATACTCGGACGTTTGACCGACGCCGCACATACACCCATCGCATCGGCGGAGAAGTAATCATGACTTTCGAGCACGATGTTCTGGTCTGGCTCTCGAAATCGTTCGGCCTGTTTTACCTGCTTGGGCTTTCGTTGATCGTTGTCGTCTACGCTTATTGGCCGTCGAACAAGAAGGTGTTCGACGAGGCCGCGCAGTCGATTATTGGCGACGAAGACAAGCCGTACGGAGACCGGTCATGGAGATAAAAGACCGCGATCCGCATACCGGCTATCTGACCACCGGTCATGAATGGAACGGCATCACCGAGCTCAACACCCCGGTGCCGCGCATCATCTTCTTCTTTCTGATCGCTACCGCGCTGTTTGCCGTCGGCTACTGGATCCTGATGCCGGCGTGGCCGATCGGGACGACCTACACAAAGGGGCTGCTCGGAATCGATCAGCGCAAGATCGTCACCGAGTCGGTGAAGCAGGCCGCTCTGGATCGCGCGACCTGGAGCAGCCGGATCGAGAAGGAAAGCTTCGCCGACATCCAGAAGGACGCGGCGCTGATGAAAGTGGTGCGCGAGACGGGGCCGACGCTGTTCGGCGACAACTGCGCGGCCTGTCACGGCACTCACGCGACCGGCGGCCCCGGCTATCCCAATCTCACCACGCAGTCATGGCTGTGGGGCGGCACGCCCGAGGCGCTCGCCGAAACCATCCGTGTCGGCATCAACTCGACCCATCCCGACACCCGCACCTCGCAGATGCCCGCTTTCGGCCGTGACGGCATGTTGCCGCGTGCGGACATCGACAAAGTTGTCGCTTACGTGCGCAGCCTTTCGCATCCGGACGCCAAGGATCTGCCGGCTGACAAGGTTGCGGCCGGCAAGACCATCTTCGAGGCCAACTGCAGTTCGTGCCACGGCGAGAACGCGAAGGGTAATCCCGAGATGGGCGCGCCGGACCTGACCGACCCGTTCTGGATTTATGGCGGCGACGCTGCCGCGATCATGACCACGGTGTGGGGCGGCCGGCTGGGACACATGCCGACATGGGAAAGCCGGCTGTCGGATCTCGATCGGCGGATTCTGGTGCTTTATCTGCTCGATCGGCGAGGCAAGTCGTGAGCGCTGCGATGACAAGGCGCGGCCGCCTGTCGGTCTGGGTGCTGGTGAGCGCCGGCCTGCTTCTAGTCGCCGCCGCCAACTGGCATCTGGTCTATGTCGCCGTGACGTCGCAGCCCGAATGCATCGCGCATCTGCGGCCCGGTGAAGGCAGCCCCGCCAATCCGGGCGCGTTCAGCGCGGCCAAGTCATCCTGTACGCCGCGCTGAGAATACGGTGAGGTCCGCATGAGCCAAGACGATATTATTATTCCGACAGTGATGCCGCCGCTCGCGCCGGAATTGCGCTGGAAGCGCAATCTGCCGTCCTCCGCGGCCTTGCAGTGGCTCGGCGCGGGCTGGAAGGATTTCTGGACGATGCCGGGGCCGAGCATCGCCTATGGCGTGCTGATCTTCGCCCTTTCGGCGATCATCATCGGCTGCCTGTTCCGGTTCGGCTGGGACTATATCCTGTTTCCGGCGCTGGCCGGCTTCATGGTGGTCGGCCCGATCCTGGCGATCGGGCTCTATGAGAAGAGCCGGCGTCTTGCGGCGGGCGAACCCGTCAGCCTGATGCGGATGATTTTCGTGCACCCTGAATCGGGTCCGCAGATTCTTTTCACCGGCGTGCTGCTGTGCCTGCTGATGCTGGTGTGGATGCGGGCGGCGGTGATCGTCTACGCGCTGTTCTTCGGACTGACGCCGTTTCCCGGTCTCGATCATGTCGGCCAGATGCTGTTCACGACGCCGACCGGCTGGGCGATGCTGATCGTCGGCAGCGTGATCGGGGCGCTGTTCGCGTCGTTCTCGTTCGCGATCAGCATGTTTTCGATTCCCATGTTGCTCGACAAGCGCGTCGACGCCCTGACGGCGATGGGAACCAGCACCGCGCTGGTCTGGCACAATCTGCGCGCGCTCTTGCCGTGGGGAGTGATCGTGCTGGCGCTGTTCCTGACCAGTCTTGCTACCGGCCTGCTGGGGCTGATCATCGTGTTCCCGCTGATTGGCCACGGAACCTGGCATGCCTATCAGGCAGCCAAGCTGGATTGATCCGGTCTGATTTGATCCATGTCATGAGGATGGTGCAGGCTGCTGATTAAACAGGCTGTTCCCAGCGCGTTGATCCTTCGCGGGCGCTGGTTTGGAGAGTCCGATGAGTTGTTGCGCTGCTCCCGCCGGAAATCTTGCGCTGGTCATGGCGGACCCGCAGAGCGATGCCCAGGAAGTGCTGCTGGCAAGCCGCGTACTTGACGACGGGATCCGGCAGACGGACCTGTCTGTGCCGGGCGTGCACTGCGGCGGCTGTATTCGAGCGGTCGAAGGTGCGCTGGCGGCGCTGCCGGATGTCGAAGCGGCGCGGGTGAATCTATCGACCAAGCGGGTGACGATCCGCTGGCGCGCAGTGACGCCGCCGCCTTTCATCGCGACGCTGCGCGGTATCGGCTATGAGGCCCATCTTTACGATGCCGCCGCCGACAGCAAGGACAATACGCTGTCCGAACTGGTCCGGGCTCTCGCCGTCGCCGGGTTTGCCGCAAGCAACATCATGCTGCTGTCGGTGTCGGTATGGTCCGGCGCCGATGACGCGACCCGCGACCTGTTTCATGCTCTCTCGGGGCTGATCGCGCTGCCGGCATTGGCTTATTCGGGAAGGATATTCTTCCGCTCGGCCTGGCGCGCGTTGCGGCATGGCCGCACCAACATGGACGTGCCGATCTCGATCGGGGTGCTGCTTGCCTTCGGCATGAGTCTGTACGAGACCATCCATCGCGGCGAGCACGCCTATTTCGATGCGTCGATCACCTTGCTGTTTTTCCTGCTGATCGGCCGCACGCTCGATTACATGATGCGGGAGCGGGCGCGCACCGCGGTGAAGGGCCTGGCGCGCCTCGCCGCGCGCGGGGCGCTGGTGGTGCGGCCCGACGGCGCACGGATTTATCTTCCGGTCGACGAGATCGAGCCGGGCATGTCGATCCTGCTCGCGGCGGGGGAGCGCGTTCCGGTCGATGCGCGCGTTGTCAGCGGCAGATCGGAGATCGATCGCGCGCTGCTGACCGGCGAAAGCGCGCCGGTTCCGGCGAGGGAAGGCACGGCCCTGCTGGCCGGCACGCTCAATCTCACCGGACCGCTGACCATCGTGGCGACGGCCGTCGCCCGCGATTCGTTCCTGGCCGAGATGATGCGGCTGATGGAGACCGCGGAAGCCGGTCGCTCGGCCTATCGGCGGATCGCCGACCGCGCCTCGCAGCTTTATGCGCCCGCGGTGCATAGCGCGGCGTTCCTGACATTCGTCGGATGGATGATCGCGACCGGCGATCTGCACCGCGCCATTACCATTGCCATTGCGGTCTTGATCGTCACCTGTCCGTGCGCGCTCGGTCTTGCCGTTCCGATGGTGCAGGTCATGGCCGCCCGCCGCCTGTTTGAAAACGGCATTCTTCTCAAGGATGGCGGCGCCCTTGAGCGGCTCGCCGGGATATCCGCGATCGTGTTCGATAAAACCGGCACCCTGACGCTCGGCACGCCGCGTCTGGTCGAGATCGACAATGCCGATCCGGCTGCTTTGCAGATCGCGGCCGCGATGGCAGTGCATTCCCGTCACCCTTATTCGCGTGCGCTGGTGGCGGCTTCCCCGTCAAGCATGATCATAATCGGCGCGAACGACGTGTCCGAGCATCCGGGTGCAGGTCTGGAAGCGCAGTACGGCTCTCATATCTATCGTTTGGGCCGTCCCGGCTGGGCGCTGACCTCGTGCACGGCCGCGCAGGACGAGGAAGGCGTTGTGCTTGCGCAGGACGGGCAATTGCTGGCGCGTTTTCTGTTCGAGGACGGCTTGCGTGAAGACGCCGAGGGAGCGATCGCGGATTTGAATCGCGAAGGCTATGCGGTCGAGATACTGTCCGGCGATCATGACAAGGCCGTCCGCCGGATCGCCGATGCGGTGGGCGTTCGTTACGGCGCGGGGGCCTCGCCGGCCGACAAAGTCAGCCGCGTCTGTGCCATCGAGCAGTCCGGCCGCAAGGTGCTGATGGTCGGCGACGGCCTCAACGATGCACCGGCGCTGGCCTCCGCGACAGCTTCGATGGCGCCGGCCACCGCGGCGGATATCGGGCGCAACGCCGCGGATCTGGTGTTCCTGCACGAAAGCCTGCGGGCAGTTCCGCAAGCGATCCGGATCGCGCAGAACGCGGCGCGGCTGGTGAAACAAAATCTGGTTCTTGCGATTATCTACAATATCATCGCCGTGCCGATCGCCATTATGGGTTATCTTACGCCGCTGGTGGCGGCGATCGCGATGTCGTCGTCGTCCATCATCGTGATTGCCAACGCATTGCGGCTGCGTGGGCCGGCGGGCTCTGTTCCTGCTCTAACGGACCGTCATTCGTGATCGATGACTTTCTTTATCTTGTCCCTATTGCGCTCGGGCTCGGTCTGATCGGCCTGGTCGCGTTTCTGTGGTCGCTGAACAACGGTCAATATGACGATCTCGACGGTGCAGCCGAGCGCATTCTGTTCGATGATGACGATACGCCGCTGAATCAGAAGCCCCGCGGCAACGGCCCGGACCCCTCGGCAAGCCGGAAGCCCTGAAAGCCTTCCGTCGCAAGGCATGCGCAGGCAGCAGCCTGCGAGGCCGCGCCCGCCAACGGGTTGATCGATCAGGATCCCTTTGGCGCGCTCGACGAGGGCGCAGTGTCCTGCAGATAGGCCATCAGCGTATCCTCGACACAGGTTCGGCGCTGCTTGAGCCACGCGGAATCGGTGAGGTCCTTGTCGAACACGATCGACAGCGTGAAACGATTGAGGATATGCAACTGGCTTAGCGCCACCAGCGAGACATAGAACTGCAACGGATCGACGCCGCCGCGGAGGCTGCCATCGCGATGACCGCGCTTGAGAATGCTGGTGATTGCATTGATCAGCGGCTGGGTGATGTTCTTCACATTGGGCAGTTGCTTGAGGAAGCGCCCCTTCATGGTGTTCTCATTGTTGATAAGCGTGAGAACGTCCTTGTTCGACGAGAAGAAGTCGTAAGTGAACCTGATGAGCTGACGCATGGCCTCGGGCGGCGTCACCAGGGAAAGGTCGAGCTTGGATTCCTGACTGCGCAGTCTCAGATAGGCGGCTTCGAGCACGGCAAGGTAGAGCCCCTCCTTGTCGCCGAAGTAGTGATAGATCATCCGCATGTTGGACTTGCTGTTCTTGGCGATGCTCTCCACCCGCCCGCCGCTGAAGCCATGCTGATAAAATTCTTCGTTGGCCGCCTCCAGAATGGCCTGCTTGGAACGCACCGGGTCGCGGGTCTGCTTCGGCTTGGCAGACGCCACGGCTTTTTTGGCGACTCGCTGGGCGGTTTGTTTCATGAGTCTACGCTCGGCTCTGGTTGGTCTGGCATAGGCGCGGCAGATGCCGCGGTCGGGGCTGAACAAGTAATAATATTATTACATAATTGGAGCGGAAGGAAACGGCTTTGCCAGCGGTGAGGGTTCGCAAAGAAGCCGTGTTCCATTGTCGGCCCGTTGGCGCTCTATTCTTGAGAAACAGCGCTCTGCAATAGAAGCGATGAAAATCGCGCGGTCAATGCCGCCAGAAGTTTATCCTTATCCAACACACCACAGCAACACTCGCCCCAAGGCTGATCTGAACCCCCGTTGTCGATCGTTGCCACAGGATACCAGAGTCGAGCGGTATTCGTGGATCGAAAAACGGTTGCGCCCCGATCAGATCGGACGTCTCGGGTATCGTTGATCCGCGATGCCCATCATGCTGAAATGCATGGCGTTGATTGATCTGGCCAATGGGCATGCTCACCGGGCCGGAAAACACTCGACCTACAACTCTCGGAAAACTCATTGTGGCGGTGCAGCATGTGCGTCGCCGAAACGATGCGCGATTGACAAGTAATAAATTTATTACTAATGCAAAGAAGAGAGATAAGATCTCAGGATTGAGAGGTGCGTATGTCCGGCCAAGAGAAATCGCCCATCCAGAAACTGCTCAGCTCCGAAGTCAAAGTCGTGAATGTCGGGCTGGAGGGCTTCGTCAAGGATCTTCAAGACTGCAACGTCAAGGTTGTGCACGTCGAGTGGTCGCCGCCCGCGGGTGGTGATCCCCAGATGGCGGCGTTGCTGGCGAAACTCGGCGTGTAAGGGAAGGGTGCGATGAAGCTGATCGAAGACGCAAACAAGGAAGCGCTGAGCCGTATCCTCGAAGCAGAGCCTATGCTTCTCGACGTGGTGCCGGCCCGGGAGGCGATCAAGGGTCTCAAGGAGCGGATGATTTTGCACGCTGGCCCGCCGATCAAGTGGGACAAGATGTGCGGTCCGATGCGCGGTGCGGTCGCGGGTGCGATCGTGTTCGAGGGCTGGGCGAAGGACCTTGCGACCGCCGAGAAGATGGCGGCGGGGGGCGAGATCGAGTTTCATCCCAACCATCATTTCAGTGCCGTCGGTCCGATGACGGGCATGACCACGGTGTCGATGCCGGTGTTCGTGGTCGAGAACAGGCGCTTCAAGAACCGCGCCTACTGCGCGATGAACGAAGGTCTCGGCAAGGTGATGCGCTTCGGCGGCAACGACGAGAGCGTGCTCAACCGCCTGCGCTGGTTGCGCGACGTGTTCGGCCCCGAAATGGCGAAGGCGCTCAAGCACACCGGTCCTCTCGAACTGAAATCGATTGTAGCGCGCGGCCTGGCGATGGGCGACGAACTGCATCAGCGCAACGTGGCGTGCTCCAGCGTCTTCCTGCGTGAGATCGTCGCCGCCGTGGCGACCGTCTCAACCGACAAGAAGGTGACGGCGGACGTTCTCGACTTCATCGCGCGGAACGATCAGTTCTTCCTCAACATCGCGATGCCGATGGCCAAGACCATGACCGATCCCGCCAAGGGCATCCACGGCTCGACGGTCGTCACCGCGATGTGCCGCAACGGCACCGAGTTCGGCATCCGCGTCAGCGGCACCGGCGATCAGTGGTTTACCGCTCCGGTGGAGATGCCGGAAGGGCTCTATTTCCCCGGTTACTCGGAGAAGGACGCCAACCCGGACATGGGCGACTCGGCGATCGTTGAGACCGTGGGTCTCGGCGGCTTTGCGATGGCGGCGTCGCCGGCGGTCGCGGGCTTCGTCGGCGCCGGCTCGCCGTCCTCGGCCGCGAACTTCACGCGGGCGATGGGCGAGATCACCGTCGGCCAGAATTCGGAATGGACGATTGCGGCGATGGACTTCGCCGGCGTTCCGACCGGCATTGATGTCCGTCTCGTGGTCGAGACCGGCCTGGCGCCGACCATCAATACCGGTATCGCCCATCGCGAGCCTGGCGTCGGCCAGGTCGGCGCCGGTGTCGTCAAGGCGCCGATGGCCTGCTTCACGCAGGCGGTGCGGGCAATTGCTAAGGATCTGGGGGTGTCATGAGCGGGTTTACTCTCAACGAAGTTCGCAAGGGCTTTTATCTCGATTCCGTCGCCTTGATGCGGATCTCGCGCGAGATCGCGGGTGCGCCGGGCATTCTCGAGGCCGCCCTGATGATGGGCACGCCCTCCAACGTCGCGATCATGCGTAACGCGGGTCTGCTCAACGAGCAGTCCGCCAACGCGCAGGGCAACGATCTGATCCTTGCCGTTCGCGCGGAGAGCGAGGATGCGGCGCGTGCGGCCCTGGACGATGCGGCCAAGGCGCTCGACAAGCCGAAGACCAAGGGTGACGGTGGCGAGGCCTACCGGCCGAAGAGCATCGCCGCCGCGGTGAAGGAGGTCGACGGCCTCAACGTGGCGTTGATTTCGGTGCCGGGCGACTTCGCCGCCGCCGAGGCTCACAAGGCGCTGCGCCGCGACCTTCACGTCATGATGTTCAGCGACAACGTCTCGATCGAGGACGAGCGTTCGCTGAAAGAGGTGGCGCGCGAGCGTGGCCTGCTGATGATGGGGCCTGATTGCGGCACCGCGATCCTTGGCGGCGTGCCGCTGGCTTTCGCCAACAAGCTCAAGCAGGGCAATATCGGCATTGTCGGCGCCTCGGGCACCGGCACGCAGGAAGTCTCCTGCCTGATTTCCGAAGCTGGTCAGGGCATCAGCCACGCCATCGGCGTCGGCGGCCGCGATCTGAAGAAGGAGATCGGCGGCATCACCACCTTGATGGCGATCGATGCGCTGGATCAGGACCCCGCGACCGAGCGCGTGGTGCTGATCTCCAAGCCTCCGCATCCGGATGTCGCCAAGGCGGTGATCGCGCGGATCGCCAAGAGCAAGAAGCCGTACACCGTGTGCTTCATCGGCGCCGACTCCGCCGATCTGCCGGCCAACGCCAAGTTTGCGCCGACGCTCAAGGGCGCGGCGGAAACCGCATTGCAGGGCAAGATTGCCGGTGGCGCGTTCGATGCCAAGGCGGAAGCCGCCAAGCACAAGGCGCCGAAGGGTGCGACCCGCATCGAGGGTCTGTATGCCGGCGGCACGCTCTGTGCGGAAGCTCAGGTGATCCTCAAGCACGGCGGCCGCAGCGTCGCGTCCAACGCCGCCATTCCGGGTGTGCCGTATCTCGACTCCGCCGAGGCCAAGGGCCGCGAGCGCGTGATCGACCTCGGCGCCGACGAATACACCAAGGGCCGCCCGCATCCGATGATCGATCCGTCGGTGCGTGACGATGCTCTTCGTGCCGCGCTGAAGGATCCGAGCCTTGCCGTGATCCTGGTCGATCTCGTGATCGGCTATGGCGCGCATGCCGACCCCGCCGGCCACTTCGTCGAAGTGGTATCCAAGCGTGGTCCGAATGCGCCGCTGATCATCGGTTCGGTCTGCGGCACCGAGCAGGACCCGCAAGTCCGGTCGGCTCAGGCTGCCAAGCTGCGTGAGGCGGGTATTATCGTTGCGCCGTCGAACGCGGACGCCTGCGAGCTCGCGCTCGCGATCGTCGGCGGCTAAGGCGTCGCCATGAGGTCGGCAAGCGCGCTTCCCCGCCGCCTTGTCATTGCGATCGGCGGCAACGCTGTTCATCCCGAGGACATAAGTGGAACCTCGGACGAGCAGCGTGCCGTCGCTCGGCAAACTGCGGAAGCGTTGCTGCCGCTGACCCAGGCCGACAACGAACTGATCATCACGCACGGCAATGGTCCTGTGGTGGGCAAGATCATGATGCGTCAGATGCTGACGATGAACCGCATCCCGCCGATGGACATGGACATCTGCGTGGCGCACAGCCAGGGCGGCATCGGCTATCTGTTGATGC
>JAFKKO010000039.1 GCA_017305455.1 Hyphomicrobiales bacterium
CTTACGTGATCGGCGGTCCCTCGTTTTGACTTGGTGTCGGGTCTGGCACCAAGCGACTCGTTCGTGGATGACACAATTCGGCGGTTTGAATGTTGCGATTCTTGCAGTTGCAGGAGAGTACCGTCGTTCGGCGGTCGCAGATCCTCAACCGTCGAGGTCGAAGGGTCTTCGGCCGAGATATCGGAGCAGCTCGCCTTGTTGATCGAGATAGCGCGAGCCAACGGTGCCTGCACTATCAAAGAAGCGCAATCCGCCCTTGAAGCGGCGCTGATATGGAAGGGGCGTAAGTCCGCTTTCGGAGCGACTGGCCGCGTCGCAGACTGAGAGGATGACGGGAATGCGCGACATCATTGAAGTTCAAAGCTACTTCGACGGCGAACGCGAAGTGACGAAAGGTCCGTGGCTGATCTGCCGTGAGGCGGGACAGATTGTCACCATCGCTCATGGGAGCGCCGGACAAAACGTCATTCCTCCTGTCTTCCGTCAGGAGGGAGTCGCACGGAAGAGCGCCGTCTTCGCGTCCCCGGGGCTGGTCGAAGCCCATGCGCATTTCTTCCTCGACGGTGGGATGCTCGATACCGCCGCACGCGCAGACTACTTGAAAAGCAGCGCTGAGCAGATGTTGACCACGGCGCGTCAAAATCTCGCCGCGAGCTTATCTGCGGGCATTTCGCTGATTCGCGATGCAGGCGATCGTTACGGAATCAACCACCAAATTCGCGCTTACGCAGCGGCCACAGATGGAAATCCCCGAGTGCGTTCGCCGGGGCTCGGCTTACGCCGCAAAGGCCGCTACGGCAGCTTCATGGCGTATGAAGTAGAGCACGACAATGATATCGCACCGATCGTTGCTCAAATCGCGCGCGAGGGTGCGAACGATTGCAAGATTCTGCTGACCGGGATCATCGATTTCGCCTCAGGCACAGTGAAAGGGCCGCCGCAATTCGATATCCCGGCCCTTTCAAGCCTGATCGCCGCAGCCCACGAACACGGTCTTGCGACCTTCGCCCATTGCAGCGGCACGTCAGGGTTGGAGGTAGCCGCTGCAGCCGGCGTTGGATCCGTTGAGCACGGTTTCTTCATGACCGATGACGTTCTCTCAATGATGGCGGAGAAGCAGATTGCCTGGGTGCCAACCTTTGCGCCGGTCCATTTTCAATGGTCTCAGCCACAGTGGTGCGGTTGGGACCAGACGGCGCGCGACTCGATGCGGCGCATCCTAGATGATCACGCTCGAATGCTGGTGAAAGGTCATGAAAAGGGCGTGCCGATCATGGTCGGATCGGACGCAGGCAGCCATGGCGTTCCGCACGGAATCGGCTTCATCGATGAAATGCTGCTGATGGCGAAAGGCGGCCTCCCAATGAATGCCTTGCTGACGGCGGCCACAGCGACGCCGCGCCAGCTCTGGGGTGAGCCGGCACAGCGCCTCCAGCCGGGCGAGAGTCCTGATATCGCCTTGTTCGGCGACTCGCCCTTTACCGATCCCGCTGCGCTACGACACTCCGCAGGTCTACTCCTGGCCAGCGCACAATCGGAGACCGTGCCATGAAAGCGATGCGTGCTTTCTCTGTCCGCCATGCGCGCGCGATGATGCGGCTCTATTCACTCACCGAGCGACTGTTCGTGTTAGCCGAGCCGCTGATCTTCCACATCGGATCACAACGGCTCGAGCGCCCGTTTTCCGCAGTCGAAAGGTTGATCAAGGGATTACTTTTCGATTGCCGCATGTGCGGACAGTGCGTGCTGTCGCAGACTGGCATGTCCTGCCCAATGAATTGCCCGAAGCAGATGCGCAATGGCCCCTGTGGCGGAGTTCGCCCAGGCGGCTTCTGCGAGGTCTGGCCGGATCGTCGCTGCGTCTGGCTAATGGCGGCGGAGGGGCTGGAGCACATGGGCCACTCTGACAAGCTAGCTTTGCCGTTACCGCCGCTAGACCGGCGGCTTACAGGGCGATCATCTTTTCTCCGTGTTCTGCGCCTGCGGGCCACCGCCGGCTCACGAAACGGCTGAAACAATGGATATGTCTTCCAGTCCGAGCGCGCTGCAGCGCAAACTGGTTGAAAGGCAGTTCGTCGTCACGACTGAACTTTCGCCGCCAGATACGGCCGAGCCGGAGCGCATACGCGCCGCCGCACGTATTCTGGCGCCGCATGCTGACGCCATCAATGCTACCGATGGTGCAGGCGCCAACTGCCACATGTCTTCGATTGCAGTCTGTACAATCTTGGCCTCCGAAGGAATTGAGAGTGTCTGGCAGATCACTTGCCGCGATAGAAATCGCATCGCCATCCAGGGCGACGCTCTCGGCGCTGCAGCGCTTGGCGTCCGCAACGTCCTGTGTCTGACTGGCGATGATGTTACCTGCGGTGACCACCCTGCCGCCGCACGCGTCTTCGACCTAGATTCGGTCACGCTCCTGCGCTGCCTACGGACAATGCGTGACGAGGCATGCTTCATGTCGGGTCGCGGCATCGAGGTGGCACCAAATCTGTTCATCGGAGCGGTCGAAAATCCAACAAATCCCCCCATCGAACTACGGGTCGAGCGGGTAGCGCGCAAGATTGCCGCCGGAGCCGAATTCATTCAAACAAACTACATCTTCGATTTGGACACGTTCAAAACATTCATGAGACGAATGAGGGATCGTGGACTAGACCACGCGATCCCGATCCTCGCTGGCGTTGGACCGCTGTCCTCAGCCGCTGCTGCCCGCCGGATGATGAAGCGCGTGCCCGGTCTGAACATTCCCGAAGCGCTGATCGATAGACTCGATCGATCTCGCGATCCGAAACGGGAGGGTCGGGAAATCTGCATTGAGCTGATCCAAGAACTGGCGGTGGAGCCGGGAGTATCGGGCGTCCATTTGATGGCATTTCGACGCGAACACGAAATCGCGGAGATTCTCGAAAGGGCGGGCGTGCGCTGAAACTCGATCCTCAATCGAACTGATGTTCAGAGACTTAGAATTTCTCTTGCGCTGTACGGGTTGAGAAATTGAAGAAGCCGAAGGTGCAGAAAATGGCCGAAAGTAGGGTCTGGAAACGGAAAATTAGAACGCGCGCGCGCCTGGTGGAGTCGGTCTACCTAGAGATGTCTGCCAAAGGCGTGGACCACGCCGCAGTGCAGGAGATTACCGACAGGGCCGATGTAGGTCTCGGCACCTTCTACTGCTATTTCTCTTCGAAGGATGAAATCACGACATGTGCGCTGGATTGCGTGATCCACAATCTCGGCCAGCGCAACCAGATGGCCAATGATGCTGCTAACATTGCCGACGCGTTGGCAGTTATCTCGAACTCGGTACGTCTGACCGCGATTGAGATCCTGACTGACCCAATGTGGCGCCTGTGGCTGAGACGAACTGATCTGATGGCGCGCCGGATGCATGTAGGCTTCCGCCCCTTTGGCATCCGCGATCTTTCTGCGGCACAAACTGCGGGCCAGGTAATTTTTCCCGACGGCCAAATAGAGGCGGCTTGGGGATATCTGATCTGGCTTCTGGCTGGGGCCATAACCGATATTGTCGAGGGCGTCCGCGCGGCCGCGTCCGATATGGCCGAAGCCATCATGCGGGTAGTTGGTGCGTCAACCGCCGATGCGAAGCGCCTGTCGTCGCTCGCTCTCCCCACGCTTCCAGCCGCAATGATTGACTTCACCTACACTCCGAACAAACCAGAACAGATAGATCTCGTGCTGGAGAAGTATGCGCGACGTTGCAGATCGGATTCTTCATACCCGATGAGCGGTGGGCGAGTCCACCCTTTGCGGCGGGGCTCGGTCTGCGCGAGATGCCATCGTCGAAGCAACAACAAACGAAGGACCAAATGACGACCCATATTATCGATGGAAAGATTATCGCAGCCGAGCTCCGTGCCCGCGTTGCGGATGAGGTTTCCCGCGTCAAGCGCGAATACAATCTCGTCCCTGGGCTCGCGGTGGTTCTGGTCGGCAACGATCCCGCCAGCGAAGTCTATGTTCGCAACAAGCACACGCAAACCCAGACTGCCGGCATGGCCTCATTTGAGTACAAACTGCCGACTGATGTCTCGCAGGCCGAACTCTTGGCACTGATCGCCAAGCTTAACCGAGATCCGGTCGTCCATGGAATCTTGGTGCAATTGCCCTTGCCGGTAGGCCTGAATACAGAGAGCGTCATTAACGCCATTGATCCTGCCAAGGATGTCGATGGGCTGCATCCGAATAATGCCGGCCGGCTTGCCGGCGGCTTTTCCGCGCTATCGCCTTGCACGCCGCTCGGCTGCATCATGCTGACCAAGACCGTGCATCCATCGCTTGAGGGCATGAACGCGATCGTAATCGGTCGCTCCAATCTAGTTGGCCGTCCACTTGTGCAATTGCTGCTGAACGAGAATGCTACCGTGACCATCGCGCATTCGCGCTCGCGGGATTTGCCTAAACTCGTGAAGCGCGCCGACCTCGTCTACGCTGCAGTCGGCAAGCCAGAGATGGTTCGCGGCACCTGGCTGAAGCCCGGTGCGACCGTGATCGACGTTGGCATCAACCGCATTTTGGAAGAACACGGCAAGACCCGCCTCGTCGGCGATGTCGCCTATTCTGAGGCGCTGCAAGTGGCTGGTGCGATCACACCGGTCCCAGGTGGCGTTGGCCAGATGACTGTCGCTTGCCTCCTGGTCAACACGCTGTACGCCGCCTGCGCGATCGCGGCACTACCGAAGCCGACCGTGCAAGTGTTCGCCGACGAGGTAAATTTTGGCCCTCACCGGGGCGCGCGTTGATGAGCCTGCAAGTCTCGCAGACGTGGCAGTCTCTTGGAGAAAACACCGTTGAGTATTGCCGAGGGGACCGATCATGAAAGCTGCCAAACGACACTGCGAGCTAAAAGCTGGAAAAGGTTGGCAACTGAGCCGAGACGCAGTCCGTGAAGCACGTCTCAGGTTGCGTTCTAAAGGCGATGTCCACGCAGCCGAACGTCTGTTGCGACATAGTATTGCTTGCGGGCATCACCGACTGGTCGTGCACCGGTTCATGCAGGCTGCCGCTCTGGGCGTTAAGCAGTTAGACGTCTACGAACCCTACTTTAAGGCTGCGGCAGAGCAGCTGCCGGCGAGTGCACTTGCGGTTGCAGAAGAGGGAGCGAAGTCGCTCACAATGGCGTTGAGCGCCTCTGTCGCGACTTTCCTTTCATCATCGAATTGAACGACGCTGACAGATCCAGCGCAGTGGAATAATTGTAGCACGTATCAGAGATAATCACGTGGAAACAAATATTAAGAGCCGCCGACAAGTCGATAATTACGCCAATCTTGTTGTCGTGCCGCAATCCGCTCTCGGCAAAAACTCGCCATGAATATGGCCAAGCGGCTCTCGCAATATTCACAGGAGCTGGTGCGTACGGGGCCGCTAGAGTCGCGATGGCCTATTGTATTTTCAATTCTGAGATCGATTCCCAGTCGCTTCTTTATCCTGACGAACTCGCGCTTAGCGTGTGGATATCAGCGAACCAGCTTCAGGTCTCGGCACCAAAGTTTCGAAGACCTCGATCTCATCGAAACCCCCAGGATCGTGTTCGACAATACCGATGGCCGCATTGACTATGGCCGGTGGGTACTATGACAGGCTGCTGTACTTGCCATGCGGCCGACAAACGGGCCCTTACTGTCGCCGCCGCCTTCAGGCTACAAATCAAAGATATTTTTCTGGCAAATGATCATAACGCACATGTCGACGCAATTATAAAGGGGCGCGATTACTATCGGCGTAATCAAAGGAGCCAAAGTTGAACGTCTTTCGGCGGTACTCGCTTCTCGAATCGTCTGTTGTTCCGCGCAGCGAAAGCCAGGCGCTCGACATCATCCTTATCAATGCCTTCACCGGACAGACCATCATAGGCATCAACGAAAGCGAATTGATCCATCCACAGACTGTCGTAATCGATATTCAAGCGGGTGTGCATTGGCTGCGTGCCTGCAACACCGATAAAATCGCCGACACAATTGACTACAGCCTCATATGCGACCGATTGCGTTCTCTGTTAAGCGAACATCGATTCAAGTTGCTTGAGGCTTTCGCGCAGGCAATTGCTGATTTGATAATAGACCATTTCGGTGCCGTTTGGGTTCGCGTCAAAGTCGTTAAGCCGCATATATTCGAAGACGTCGAAGCCGTTGGGGTTGTGATAGAGCGACGAAAATCGAAAGATAGATTGTGAGTAATCAAATAAGTCTTCAGACCGAGATGACTGATGCAGAGGCCATCGTACATCGGCGTGCGGGTGTGATGACTGCGCTCGTCATACTCGTCATCCTGCTAGCGGTGATCTCGCTCGGGATCGGTGCGGTGCGTCTTTCGACGTTCGCCGTGATCGAAGCTCTGTTTGGCGCTGGTGGCGAAACCGCACAGGTGATCGTGCGCGAGATTCGCTTGCCGCGCACCATCCTGGCGCTCGGGATCGGCGCCATCCTGGGGCTTTCCGGCGCGGCGCTGCAGGGACTGCTGCGCAATCCGCTAGCCTCGCCATCGCTGTTCGGCGCGCCGCAATCGGCTGCATTCGGCGCCGTGCTGATGATCGCGCTCGGGTTCGCCGATGTGCGCTCCTATGCACTGCCGGTGGTGGCGATCGTTGCGGCATTCAGCTCGGTGTTCGTGCTGCTGGCGATCGCCGGTCGTAATGCCGGCCTATTGATTCTGATTCTCGCCGGGCTCGCGATTTCGGCGCTTGCAGGCGCGGCGACTGCGCTGGTGATGAACCTTTCCCAGAATCCATTCATCGTGCTGGAGATCGCGTTCTGGTTACTCGGCTCGTTGGAAGATCGCAGCTTTCGCCATGTCATGCTGGCGTTGCCCTTCATTACTATCGGCGCAATCATCCTATTGAACCAGCGCGATGCCTTTCGCGCGTTGAGCCTTGGCGAGGAAGCAGCCCAAAGCCTGGGTGTCGACGTCGGACGCCTGCGGCTGTTCGTGATTACGGGCGTTGCGCTTGGAGTTGGTGGTGCCGTTGCAGTCTCCGGGACCATCGGCTTCGTTGGTCTCGTGGCGCCACATCTGATGCGACCGCTAGTCGGGCATGATCCGGCAAGAGTGCTGGTACCGAGCGCACTCGCTGGCAGTGCCCTGTTGCTTGCCGCCGATATCGCCGTGCGCATCATTCCCTCGACATCCGACATCAAGGTCGGCGTGCTGACCTCGATCATCGGTGTACCATTCTTTCTCTATTTGATCGTGCGTGAACGCCGCATGCTGTGCGGAGGCGTCGGATGAACGAGGCCTTGCTCACCGCGCAGACGTTGAATGTGAGTCTCGGGAGCCGCGCCGTGCTGCACGACATATCGCTGCAACTTGCGTCCCGTCACCTCGTTGCACTGGTCGGACCAAATGGCGCCGGCAAGACCACACTGTTGCGTGCGCTTGCGGGCCTCGTGCCTGCCACCGGCCGTATCGAGATCGGCGGTCATGCGTTGACCGCACTCAGCCTGCGCGAGCGCGCCAGGCGTTTTGCTTATCTGCCGCAAGGCCATGTCGTGCATTGGCCACTTCCAGTGCGCGACATCATCGCGCTCGGACGCTATCCGCATGGCGTGACCGATCCGGAACGGTTGTCGCCCCGCGACACGGAGGCCGTGGCGCTCGCTATACAAGTGGCCGACGTCCTGCAATTCGTCGATCGTCCCGCCACCGAGCTTTCCGGCGGCGAGCGCAGCCGTGTCGCGCTGGCCCGCGTGCTGGCCGTCGAGGCGCCGGTGATCCTAGCGGACGAGCCGACCTCCTCGCTCGATCCACGACATCAGCTCAACGTGATGAAGACGCTTCGCGGCGCTGCAGATAGTGGCGTGCTGGTGATTGTGGTGACGCACGATCTTGGGCTTGCCGCACGCTTTGCCGATCACGTGCTGGTATTGTCCGACGGGCAACTGGTGTCGCAGGGAAAGCCCGTGGAGGCGCTGTCTCAGGTTGTCATGGCCGATGTTTTCCGCATCAGAACCTATCGCGCGGAATATGAGCACGAGGCGGTGATCGTTCCGTGGGCGGATATATGAAGATGCATTGGGCGGGAACCATCGTCGGCGTAGCGCTGCTGGTCGCCCTGCCATCGTTTGCCGCGCCTCAGCCGCGGATCGCTTCGTTGAATGTTTGTACGGACCAACTTCTGCTTTCGCTTGCCGATCCCGGTCAGATCATAGGTCTCAGTCCATACGCGCGCGACGATTGGGTTTCCTGGGCCTCGGGCGAGGCGCCCAAGTTTCCGGTGCTGTCGGGCGGCGCCGAGGACATCCTCATGCTGAAGCCAGATGTCGTGGTCGCGAGCCTGCTCGACAAGCGCTCGACTCGCGAGTTATTGCGGCAGAATGGAATGCATTTGGCCGAGTTCGCTGTGCCACGAACCATGGACGAGGTGAAAGCGCAGATCCGTCAGATGGGCGAGATTACCGGCCATGTTGACCGCGCCAATGCGCTGGTCAAGCGGTTCGATGCCGTCGTGCAGCGTGCGCGCGGAGTAATCGCAGGTCGCGGCAAGCGCGTGCTGCCGCTGTCACGGCGTGGTTGGGTCTCGGGGCGCACCAGCCTGGTTGGTGCGCTCTTGCAGGAAGTCGGCCTGTACAACGCAGCTGACGAGTTGGGCATGGGTGACGGCGGCTTCGTCTCGCTAGAGGCGGTCATTGCGCTGAAGCCAGATCTATTGCTGATGTCGCAGGAGGGCGATCGCGCCGAGGATCAAGGACGCGCCTTCGTGCTGCATCCGGCGCTCGAAAAGCTCTATCCGTTGGACAAACGCCTGGTGATTCCCGAGCGCCTCACCGTATGCGGTGGCATGACACTAATCGAGGCGCTGAAGGTACTCAGTACCTGGGTCCGCTGTGCAGATACTTTAGGCGACTTGGCAAACTAACCTAGGCGGCAAGACATCGGCAATGACAACCTGAGACAGCGCCGGCGACACCCGCGCCAAATTGCGCTTGCGCCCCGAGCAGCCGCGCGTCACGCGCCTGTCGCGCAAAGTGCTGATCACGCTCGGCGGCGTCAGCGCCGTCGTTATCATGGCGGCGCTGTTCTGGGCGCTCGATGCCAACCGACGCGCCAGTCAATCGCCGACCGAACTCTACAACACCGAAAACCGTGCACCGGCGGATGGGCTCGCCGACTTGCCGAAGGACTACACCGGCATCCCCAGGCTCGGCCCGGCGTTGCCGGGCGACCTGGGCCGTCTGATCTTAAAAAGGTAAGCCCGTCGTCGCGCCGGATATCCGAACTCCGCGCGCCGATCCGGCCGAACAGCGCCGTCTCGCCGAGATCGAAGCCGCGCGCGTCGCCAAGGTCTTCACCGACAGCCGGGGCGTGCAGGCGTCGGCCGGTCCTGTGGCAGCCTCGGCCGCGGGCCGTGTCGATCCGACCATGGGCCTCACGCTGCCGACCGAGACGCCGCGGCTCGATTCCGGCGCCGCGCAGAACATGCAGGATCGCAAGCTCGCCTTCGTCAACGCTGCCGCCGATCGGCGCACCGTCTCGCCCGACCGCGTGCAGGAAAAGGCGTCACCCTACGTCGTACAGGCCAGCACCGTCATTCCCGCGGCACTGATTACCGGGATCAAGTCCGACCTGCCCGGAACGATCACCGCACAGGTGACGGAGCAGGTTTACGACACCCCGACCGGCAAACAACTCCTCATCCCGCAAGGTGCGCAGCTGATCGGCCAATACGACAGCCAGGTCGCGTTCGGACACCCGCTTGAATATCGATTATGACAGGCTGGGGGTGGACCAGCTCGCTCTCGTTGATGCCTATGATGGTGTGCCCGGTGAAGGCATCGAGAAGGATGATGTCGAGCGCTTGGCTGTCGCTGCGCGGAATAACGGATGATTCGAGAAATGAGCGCCGCCCCCAACCCTATTATGAGCGTCTTGGCCTCTTCCTCTGCTGCTGCAAGCACGCCCGCCTGCAGCCGCTCTGCCGCCCGCCTTGAAGTAGGGCTCGTAGATGTCCAATCGCTTAAAGCCCAGAGCAGCGGCCTGCATGAACCGGTGCACGACCAGCCGACGATGTCGCAAGCAATACTATGTCGTAACAGGCGTTCGGCCGCGCAGACATCACCTCTGGAACGCAAGTTGAGACGTGCTTCACGAACTTCGTCTCGGCTCAGTTGCCAACCTTTTCCCGCTCTTAACTCGCAGTGTCCTCTGGCAGCTCTCATGACAGCCCCTTCACCCGTACCCAAGGGGTCTTCGGCAAGAGGTTGCTGCGGCTGAAATGCAAGGCGTCATCTCGACTCAGCGGTTGGTCGTTACGACGTACTTCGGACAAATGCGTACCGGCGGAATTCATCGCAATGTTTGCGGCTATCGTGCATGCTCGCTGAGGCGATGGACTGGCATCTAGCATATAATTAATATGTCAGAAAGCGACACGCGCGCCGAGCGGCTCGCCGGGCTGTAGGCGCCGCCATCTCGCCGGCGGCGTGGCCAAGGCCGGCCGTCTCGGCCTGCCCTGGCGCCTTTTCGTCCGCGCTCACCCCGCCCCCACCGACGATCCGAAGCATCTTTGATTTTGATCAAGGACGCCGGACTTTAAGTCTAGTAGAGCTTAAACGTATGAATAATATATTAGTGAAATATCATATGTACTACAAAGAGCCGTTCGCACGCGGTCTGTCTGAATAACGAGGAAATCATGTCTGCTGATATCGAAACGATCAAAAACTTGGTGATCCGAGGCAAGAAAGCCGACGCCGTCGCCGCTACGCAAGCCGCGCTGGCCCAGAAGGTCGATCCGGCCGCCATTATGAGGGACGGATTGATCGCCGCGATGGCTGTAGTCGGGGAGAAATACTCCACGGGAGAATTCTTCCTGCCGCAAATGATGATCGCCGCACGCGCCATGACTGAGGTCGTGCCTGTCCTCAAGCCGCACCTGGTGGGAGAGGCAGCCGAGAAGAAGGGCAAAGTGGTCCTGGGCACCGTGCAGGGAGACTTTCACGACATCGGCAAGAACATCGTCGGTATGATGCTGGAAGGTGCAGGATACGAGGTGGTCGACCTTGGTGTGGACGTCCAGCCGGAGAAATTCGTCGAGGTCGTAAAGAGCCAGTCGCCGCAGTTCGTCCTGATGAGTGCGCTGATCACCCTCACCATGGAGAGCATGCGCAGGACCGTCGAGGCCCTGCAGGCTTCCGGCTTGCGATCGAGCGTGAAAATCGGGGTTGGCGGCGCGCCACTCACGGACAAGTTCGCCAAGGAAATTGGCGCCGATTTCTACAGCGAAGACGCCTACAAGTGCGTGCAAGTCTGCAACGGCATCTTGCGCCCAGTCCACTCCAACCAAGCCCACTGAGGAATCAATGATGACGCCAAGACAGCGCGTGCTCGCCGCACTGAGGAGAGAACAACCGGATCAGGTACCCTGGATCGAAAACGATCTCGAAGAGGAGATCCAGATTCGCATTATGGGCGGGCGCAAAGACTTCACTCCCGGCGAGCTGTGCCGCGAGTTGGGCATGGACGGATTTGGCTACCACTTTCCCAGCGGCCTCGACGCCATGGACGGCCAGTCGGTCCAGACCACAGGACTGACCGGCAAGGATGCCTGGTATTACCCCTCGCGCATCACCTTCGACTTCACTCCGCCGTGGATTGCCGAGATGGGTCGCGATGCGGCGACCGGGCGCACCTACGTCAAGCAAGGCTTGCTCACCAGCCGTGACGCGCTGGATCTGTTTGACGAGTTCTTGCCGGATCCGGATCATCCGGCGCGCTACGAGAAAATCGCGGAGTGGTTGGAAAAGTACCGCGAGGACTACGCCGTCTTTGCCCGAATCCGCCTCGGCGGCGCGAGCACCTTCGAGAGCATGGGTTTGGATGTGTTCTCGATCATGATGTACGAGGATCCGGATCTGGTGAAGGAGGTGCATCGCCGCTTCTCCGAATGGTCCGCGCGCGTCGTGCAACACCTGAACAAGATGGACTTCGACTTCATCTGGTCCAATGACGATCACGCCGACAATAAGGCGTCGTGGGTCAACTTGGAGATGTGGGAAGAGTTCATGAAGCCCTACCAGATGATGGTTGCCAAGGAGATCAAGAAGCCCTGGATCTTCCATAGCGACGGCAATCTCTTCCCGATCCTCGACGGCTTAGTCACTCTGGGGATGAGCGGCATCCATCCGGTGCAACCGGCTGCGATGGACATCAACCGCCTCAAGCGCGAGTACGGCGACAAGGTGTGCATCATCGGCAACATCGACCTCGACTACACGCTGCCCAGCGGCACGGAAGAGGAAGTCGAAGCCGAGGTGCGCGACCGCATCGAGAAGATCGGCCGCGGCGGCGCCTACATGATCTCCAGCGCGAACAGCATCACCGACTACTGCAAGACGGAAAACGTCCTGGCGATGTCGCGCGCGATCCGCAAGTACGGACCCTACCGGTAAAGGAACGGGGGCTTCCGCGCGCACCGCGGAAGCCCCCCGCACGCGATCACCGTCATGCCACGCATCACCTTTCAGCCCGATCTGCGCAACGTGGAAGTTCGCCCCGGCGACCAGCTCCTGGCGGCCGCCTGGAAAGCGGGTGTGGGAATCAAGTCCATCTGCGGCGGTCGCGGAAAGTGCGGGAGCTGCGTGGTAGAAATCGACGCCATTCCCGGCGGCACCGGCGCTCTCGAGCCAGCCAGCGCGGCCGAACGCGACTTGCTGCCGAAGGATGTCCCAGGCAAGATCTACCGCCTCGCCTGCCAGTGCGAGGTAAATGGCGACCTTACCGTCTCGATCCCGCCGGAAAGCCAGGCGGTGAAGAACGCTCCCCGCAAGCCCTTTACCGTCACGCGCGTCGCTGCGCGCCCGGTTACCTCGCGCTTGGTGCTTGAAATCGATCCTCCGAGCACCCACCTGCCCCGACCGCTCGATGAGCGCATCCTCGAGGCTGCCGCGCGCGCCACGGGACGGCGCCGGGTTGACCTGCCATTGTCGACCGTCGCGGACTTTTCGCAACACCGCGGGTTCGACCGGGCGCACGAAGTCACGGCGACACTCTACCGCGAGCGCAAGGTGATCCAATTGCGGCAGGGGCGACATGAACGCCAGTGCGGTATCGCCGTGGACGTCGGCACCACTTCTATGGTCATGTTCCTGTGTGACCTGGGCAGCGGCGAGATCCTGGCTATGCGCACCGCCGCCAACCCGCAGGGAATGTACGGCGAGGATGTGATTTCTCGCATGACGCACATCCAGAAGGATCCGACCACGCTGCCAACCATGCAGCGCCTAGTGGTCGACGAACTGAATGGACTGGTCGCGGACGCCTGCGCGGCCAACGACATCAGTCCGGAGGATGTGGTCGACGCGGTAATCGTCGGCAACCCGACGATGCAGCACATTCTGCTGGGCATCAATCCAGAACCGCTAGGGCGCGGACCCTACCAGCCTGTTTGGTCCGGCGGCGTCGAGGTGGAGGCGGCAAGCCTCGGCCTGGCCGTCGCGGCGCGCTCCTACGTCTTCGTGTTTCCCATGGTTAACGGCTTCATCGGCGGCGACACGCTGGCTGCGCTGCTCACGCGCGGTCCGGAGTTCTACCGGGGCACGCAGCTTTTGGTCGACATCGGCACGAACGGCGAGGTGGTCCTGGCGCACAACGGACGCCTCACGGCAACCTCGTGTGCCACGGGCCCGGTATATGAGGGAGCACATATTCGCTGCGGCATGCGCGCCGCGCCGGGAGCCATCGAACGCGTCTGGGTCGGCGCGAACGGCGAGATACGCTGCGCGACGATAGGCGAGCGCGAGAAAGGCCGCGTGCGTCCCGTGGGGCTTTGCGGTTCCGGCGTCATATCTTCGGTGTCGGCGCTGGTCAAAGGCGGATTGATCGGAATTGACGGCTCATTGGCGTCCCCTGACCATCACCCGTCGCTGTGCTGCAACGACGGCGTACGCAGCGAGGAGGTGGTGCTCGTTCCTGACCGCCGGTCGCATACTGGCCGCAACATCGTCCTCACCCAGCAAGATGTTCGCAACGTGCAGCTCGGCAAGTCCGCCCTGCGCGCCGGCATCGAAATCCTGATGGCTGCAAGCGGGGTGACAACCCTGGACCGCGTTCACCTTGCCGGCACCTTCGGCAACCATCTCGAGCCCGAGGACATACTCAACATCGGCCTGTTGCCTCCCCTGCCGGTCGAGCGGGTGCGCTCCATCGGCAACGCGGCGGGTGATGGCGCCCGGATGGCCCTGTTCAATCGGTTCCACCGAGGTCGCGCCATCGCCCTGGCGCGGCGCCTTACGGTGCTCGAGCTAAGTGGCCGGGCGGACTTTCAGGAAATGTTCATTACTCACACCGAGCTGGCGCCGGCACCACTCGCGTAGGCGCGGCAGTCGCCAGAAAGGAGCGAAGGATGGGGGAACGAAATACGGTGGTGATCGCCTGCAGCGTTCTGACCGATCTGCTCGGATCGAGGCTGCCGCCGGGCACACCAGTGACCTGGATGGACATCAACCTGCATAACACCCCGCGCAAGCTGGCAACCAGTTTGCAGACCTGCATCGATGCGATCGCCGACCCGTCGCATGTCCTGGTCGGCTACGGACTATGCGGCAACGGCCTGGTGGGGGTGAAGGCACGGCAACACACATTGATCATCCCCCGCACGCACGACTGCGTGGCAATCTTCCTGGGCTCGCATCAACGCTATGTGCAGCGCTTTTTCGCCAGTCCCAACACCTACTATCTCACCAAGGGCTGGCTCGACGCCAAGGATGAGCCGCTCACCGACTATCTCGACTACGTAAGGGACTATGACCAGGAGACGGCCGACTACCTGGTCCATATGAAGTACAAGCACTACCGCAAACTGTGCATGGTCGGATTTTCCCAGGAGGAACTGGACGCCTGCCGGGCCGATGCGATGAAGGTCGCCGCCTTCTGCAAGGAGCGCTTCGGCATGGAGTACGACGAAACGATCGGAACGTCGCAGCTGATCGACCAACTGGCGCAATTGTCAGCGGGACAGGCGACTGCGGGCAACGAATTTGTCGTTGTTGGGCCGGGCGGCGAGATCAGCGCCGACATGTTCCTGAGCCCTGGCGAAGGCGGGCCAATGCCAATGGCGCGCGGGGAGCAGTAATCCGCTATGCCCGGAAAGCCGTGGGAAGCGCTACGCCCGCGGAGCCGCCTGAAGCATGATGGCATTTGGTTGAATCTATAGCCCGACAACCTCAGTTCAGCTCTCCCAAGGGAAAGCCGAACCTCGGATGCCGCTCCAGCTAGTCTAAATCTACTGTCCGACGACAGATGCTGAATGCAGCCGGTATTGGCCGACGCGATCACTTCCGCCTCAAGCATTTCAAGTTGGTTAGGCTTGCAGCTTAAAGTGGAATCCTCAGGAACTGGAGTCGGGGTGAGTTGCTGTGAACAGGGTGCCCTCCGCCTCCGTCAGGCTGCGCACCGTACCGGCAGCGCGCGCGTCCACTATGCGGGTGCCATTGATGAGCAGCGTGGCCGGATCCTGATGGTAGCGTTCGCCGTCGAAATGGCGCGATGCAATGAGGGACTTCATCATGCGTCCGCCATGTACAGATCGACCACCGCCGCCAGCGCGTCGGTGCCGCGCAGGCTCATGATGTGCCGGAATTGCTGCAGCACGAAATTATCCTCGGGCAGCCGCCGGTAGCCGCGCCACGGCGTGCCGAGCACCATGTCGAAGCCAAGCGGCATCGCCACCGTTAGGAAGGCGCATTCGAGTTCATGGGTGAGGTCCTCGCCCTTTGCGCCTTTCGGCGGCAGATGCTGGGCAAGATTGGACAAGCCGCCCATGATGTGCGCTCCGCTGAGTTCGGCATCGTCATGGATCATTTTCACGCCCTCGAGGGCCATCGGCAGCAGTCCCTCGGCGTCCGCAGCCAGCGTGCACACGGATACGTCTATCAGGAAGTCGTCGTTGGTCATGCCCGGATTTGCCGCACGCAGGCGGCGAACCATGTTGCGGGCCGACTCGCGCACATCCGCGCCCGTACGGCTGGGCACGATCGATCCATCATCCATGCGCAGCTCCGACGACATCAGGATCACCTTGCACGGTCGCACACGCAGGCATTCGCTCAGTTCCCAGCGTGATTCCGAGAGAGAGTTGATGATAGGCTTCTGTCCGCCCGCCTTGTCCGCATCGTATGCCTTGAGCACGGCCTCCTGCACCGCTGCGTCCGGACAGTCCACCGAGAGAGGCAGATCGACCACTGCCTGGATGCTACGCACGACCTCAACCAGAAACTGGGGGTTTTCCAGCGCCTTGGTGCCCGCATTGACGTTGAGGTAGGCGGCGCCCGCCTGTGCCTGGCGCACGGCCAGGGCCTGGATGCCCGCCAGGTTCTCGTCGTCGAAAAGCGCTTTGGTGGAGCGAAACCCAGGATTGATGCGCTCCCCGATGATGCTCAAACCTGCAAGTGACATTGCGATCCTCCTTCTGTTGTAGTGATCCTGCCCGCCCGCACGCCGGATGCGCGCACGATATCGGCGATGAGATGTTCTCTCTTGGGCGCCATCAAATGGATGCCAGCCACACCCTCGATGGCACGAATGCGACGGATGGTTTCCACGCAGGTGCGCACGCCCTCGGCCTCGGGGTCGGCCGCCTGCTCAAGACGGGTGACGAGTTCGTCCGGTATGGACACTCCAGGAACGTGCGTGCGCATCCAGCGCGCGGTGCGCGCCGACGGCAGCGGGCCAACTCCCACAAGGATGTAACATTGGCGGTCCAGGCCCTCGTCGCGTACGCGGGCCATGTAGTGCTCCAGAGCGGCGACATCGAAGCAGTACTGAGTCTGCACGAACTGCGCACCGGCGGCGATCTTCTTCGCCAGACGCATCGGCCGAAGATCAAAGGGTGGTACGAACGGGTTGTCGACGGCACCGAGAAATAGCTGCGGGCGGCCGTGCAAGCGGCGGCCGGATCGATAAAGTCCGTCATCCCGGAGGCGTCGCGCCGTATCGAGCAGCGATACAGCGTCGAGGTCGAACACGGGCTTTGCGCCCGGATCGTCGTTGCTGGCCATGCCGTCACCGGTGAGGCACAGGAGGTTATGCACGCACAGCGCGGCCGCGGACAAGATGTCGCCCTGGATCGCGATGCGATTCCGGTCGAGGCACCCTATCTGCATGACCGGCTCCCATCCGGCCCGTGCAAGGATGAGCGACACGCCGATGCTGGACATGTGGCAGTGGGCGCTCGGTGCGTCGGTCACGTTGAGCGCGTCCACGTGACCTTCGTAGTGGTGCACCAGGCGAAGGACGTCCTCCGGGTCGGCAGAATCCGGCGGAGAACACTCCGAGGTGACGATGGAGGTGTTGCTCCGCAGGAGCCTTTCGAGCCTGCCTGCGGACGATGCCTCGTGGGGATGGGGCGCTTGCGTGACCAGGGCGGCCGGCCAGGGCTCCTCGCGCACCCCCCGCAGCCAACTCGATCTGCCCACGTGGTGATGCTCTACAGGGGGATTGGGTGCTTGCGGACGATGCGGGTTACGCATGAGCTGCGCACCCTTCCAGCCTTCGACAAACACGCAGGGTATGTCCGGCTTCACCTCGCAATGACCGTTGCGAAGCCTCTTTGGACAGTTCATCGGGCAGGACATGCCGTTACTGGCAAGCAGACACGCGCCGCACATCTTGCAATCGAAAAGAAGGCCCTTGGCCAGACGCTCTATTGCGGCAACCGACTTCTCCAGGCGCTCGTAGCCGATCCGCTTCGCAAGCGGCCACAAGCGCTCGAAGGCTTTATCGAGCGCCCTGTAAAGCGTCTCCAGCACTCTCGCATTCCTTACTGCCCATCGGCGCAGCGCATACATGCCGCTCCCTCTAACTTCGGAGGCCCGTCGCATATCAATAATATATTATAAAGATATGACTGCAATATTGACAAGAACGAAATGCGCCGATTAGAATTTGCCCGGCACCCGGATCAGGGCGGCATCGCCGAGCGCAAGGTGGAATTGGTGGTCGAGCAAGACGAGCCCAAAGGACTCCATCGAGCGCCTACGCAAGCCGGTGCTCCTGGACAAGACCGGCTATACCCCAGGGCGTCGTTTCTCCGGGGCGTCAGCTTGGCCACCCATCGCGCCCGCGCCAGCATGCGTCCGAGGACAATCTCGCCGAGCAAGTCGGTGCGGCCGTCGATCTTGCGGGCAATGTCGCGGATGACGCGGCCGAGATAGGTTTTCACACGACATGCACGACGCTCGGACACACCGAGCGTCGCACAGGCATGAGCAACACCAGCACGGCGTCGCGAAGGGCTCAGTACTTTCCCTCGACAGCTTCTTTCAGGATTAGCGCATCCAGCGTCAGATTGGAGACCACCTTCCTGAGCCGGGCGTTCTCCTTCTCCAGAGCCCTCAGCCGCGCTGCCTGCGTCACCTTCAGCCCACCATACTCGCGACGCCAGCGGTAGTAGCTCTGCTCCGATATTCCAAGGCCGCGGCAGATCGCACCGGTCTTCTCTCCCTGCGAAAGCGGAACCTCAGCTTCGCGCAACATCCCGATGATCTGCTCCGCCGTATAGTTCTTCCGTGCCATTCCGTGCCCCCTGCAAAGCCCAAAATAGCCGAAACTCTAACTCTCAAAACCGGCCACTTCTCAGGGGGAAGGTCAATCACATTATTCGTAAGCGCGAATTTCTCCGACCTTTTGGTTTTGAGTGCTCTGATGCATGAGGTGTCCACTTAACTAGGTGGACACCATGTAATGAGTGACGATGATAAGAAACTGCGTGTCAGGCTTGTTGGTCGGAACGGTCGCCGGCGCTTTGAGACGACATCGAAGGAGCGTCTTGTGACGGCCTGCCTTGAGCCTGGCGTTTCGGTCTCGAGACTTGCGCTCGAACACGGGGTCAACACGAGCCTGCTTCGGAAGTGGATCAAGAAGGACGCCGCGGCTAGATCGGCGCCGCCGTCGTCATGCCCCTTGATCGTAGTCCGAACTGGCAATGATGGCGAGTTGCAATGAGAATGAGCCTGGCAGGTGAAGCAAGCCTAGCCGAAGCGATCGGCGCTTGCTGAAGAGCATGCCTCTGTGCAAGGAAATTAGTCCCGAAGTGCAATATGAGAAATTTCCCAGTGACAGTCTCTCTTGATGGCGAAATTCGCGACGGTCGTCATCATATGCAGGTTCGCGTCTACCTCGAAGATACGGACGCCGGCCAGATCGTCTATCACACCAGCTTTTTGCGCTTCATGGAACGCGCCCGAACAAACTACCTGCGCCTGCTCGGGACGCATCAGCAGGAACTCCTCGAACAAGCGCACCGGGACGCGCCGGGTTTTGCCTTCGTTGTCCGCTCGATGAGAATCGACTTTCTGAAATTCGCCGTGATGGACGACTTGCTTGAGGTTGTCACAGTTCCAGAGGAGGTGAAGGGCGCCTCGATCACCTTGCTACAGGAATGCAGGCGCGGTGCCGATCTCTTGGTCGCGGCGACCGTCCGCGTGGCGTTTATATCCGGTGGGAAAGCACAACGCATTCCAAAATCCCTGCGCATGGCCATGCAAGGGGTCAAATAGTGGCGTTTTGTTCATGCTGTGATCTTCCAGCGGCCCAATGGAATCAATGAATTAAGGTCATGGTATGCTGTTGGCAAATCAGAGTTTTCCGGCATTGTCTATCACGCCAATTTCCTGCGCTTCATGGAGCGCGGCCGCACCAATTATCTGCGCCTGCTCGGCGCCGAGCAGAGTGCGCTGTTCGCGGAAGCGGCGGCCGAAATGGAAACCGGTTCGCGTGAAGCAAACGCGACAAATCAAAAATCCGGCTTCGCCTTCGTGGTGCGTTCGATGCAGATCGAATTTTTGCGGCCGGCGCGGATGGACGACATCCTCACCGTCATCACCCGCTCCGATGAGATCAAGGGCGCCTCGATGATGCTGGCGCAGGAAATCCGGCTTGGCGAGGAATTGCTGATGGAGGCGCGGGTCAAGGTCGCCTTCGTCTCCGGCGGGCGGGCGCGGCCGATCCCGAAGGCGCTGCGCATCGCCATGAAGGCCGATCAGGCTGGTTCCTGAGCGGCTGAATTCAACCGGGACACAAAATCAGGCGGATTGTCGCCGTGATGCCCGGCTGATGCCGGCCATGACGTCTTCGCAGTGTTGCCGCCATGACAGGACGTGGATCGCCGGGTCAAAAAGGGCGTTCACGCCAGTGTTCAACGGGCTATGCCCGGCCATGACGGGTGAAAGTCCCAAAAGCTGCGTTTTGGTCAGGCTTGAATGAGACGCACTGGTTCTCTTGACAATTGTACCATTCGGTACAGAATGTACTGATCGGTACATAGAAGAGAGATCACGATGCCGCGTCCGCCGTTGCCGCCATTCACCCGCGAGAGCGCCGCCCAGAAGGTGCGCGGCGCCGAGGATGGCTGGAATTCCCGCGATCCGGTCCGGGTGGCGCAGGTCTATACCGAGGACAGCATCTGGCGGAATCGCTCCGAGTTCATTCAGGGCCGCGACGAAATCGTCGCCTTCCTCACCCGCAAATGGGCCAAGGAACACGAGTACCGGCTGATCAAGCAGCTCTGGGCGTTCGACAACCAGTTCATCGCGGTGAAATTCCAGTACGAATGGCACGATGACGCCGGGCAGTGGTTCCGCTCCTACGGCAACGAGAACTGGGAATTCAACGAAGAGGGCTTGATGCGCCGGCGCGAGGCCAGCATCAATGACGTGATGATCAACGAGAGCGAGCGCCGCTTCCACTGGCCGGCGCCGGGTCCGCGCCCGGCCGGCGTGCCGGAACTGGCGCCGGTTCCGAAGTGAGGAAGGCCTTATCGGCCGCGGCGTGATGGCGAAAACGATCACCGAACGCGCGGACATCCTGCCGGCTTTGGCCGAGGTGTTCCGCGCGCATGGCTATGAAGGCGCGACGCTGGCGCTGCTGTCGGAGGCAAGCGGCCTCGGCAAGGGCAGCCTCTATCACTTCTTTCCCGGCGGGAAGGAGCAGATGTGCGCCGAGGTGCTGGCGGAGATCGACAGCTGGTTCGAAACCAACATCTTCCAGCCGCTGCTCAAGGGCGAGGATCCGGAAGAAGCGATCGCCGCGATGATCGGCGCGGCGGAGCGCTATTTCAAATCCGGGCGGCGGGTGTGCCTCGTTGGCGTGGTCGCGCTCGGCGCGGCGCGAGACGCCTTCGCCGAACCGGTGCGGGCCTATTTCAAGCGCTGGGCCGATGCGCTGGCCTCTGCTTTGCGCCGCTGCGGGTTGTCCGCGGCGACGGCGCGCCGCCGCGCCGAGGACGCGATGCTGGTGATCCAGGGCGCGCTGGTGATCGCGCGCGGGCTCGACGATCCGAAGGTGTTCTCCCGCGCCATGGCTGATCTGAAGGGCCGCTTGCTCGCTGATCTGGCGAGCGCCGCGCCGGCCTAAGCGCTTTCCGATAGCCCGTAAAATGCGTGACGGCCGCATCGGCGTCATGTAAAAATCGTTTACATGATTTGGCGTAAGATACACAGATGAGCTGGGACAAGGGCCGCGGCCGCCGCGAGGGCTATCATCACGGCAACCTGAAGGAAGCGCTGGTCGAGGCCGCGCTCGATCTGATCGCGCGCAAGGGGCCGGCCGGCTTCACCTTCGCCGAAGCCGCGCGCTCGGCCGGCGTCAGCCCCGCCGCGCCGTACCGGCATTTCCGCGATCGCGACGAGTTGCTCGCGAGCATCGCGCAGCAGGGCTTCGAGCAGTTCGAGGCGCGCTTGAACGCTGCCTGGAATGACGGCCGGCCCGATACGCTCACCGCATTCCAGCGCGTCGGCAAGGCCTATCTCGCCTTCGCGCGCGAGCATCCGGCGCATTACTCGGCGATGTTTGAATCCGGCCTGCCGCTCGACGGCAATCCGGCGCTCTTGATCGCGAGCGAGCGCGCATTTGCGATCATCCGCGCCGCCGCCGAGCGTCTGGTGGCGATGGCGCCGCCGGATCAGCCGCGTCCGCCGGCCCTGATGATGGCGCTGCACATCTGGTCGCTGTCGCACGGCATCGCCTCGCTGTTCGGACGCGGCGATGCCGCCTCGCGCAAGCTGCCAATGTCGTCCGAGGATCTCTTGGAAGCCGGCGTGCTGGTCTATCTCAAGGGCCTCGGGTTCCCGACCGCCCAGCAAATGGCCCAATCCTCCGCCAAAAAATAATCCGGCCGCCCGGCTCCGCGCGCAGCTTGACAACCGGACCGGCCAAACCACATTATGTGAATGTTATTTACATTCACGACGGCGTGAGGGAGAAACCCATGGCGAATACCGCAGACTTCGACAGATCGGGACGTCCCGCCTGGGCCGGCTCCCGGCACGAGGACTTTCACTGGCGCGATCGGGAATGGTCGCCGGGCTGCCACCCGGCCTCGATCCTGATCATCATCGCCGCTTTCATCGTCTGGTGGCCGCTCGGCCTTGCGGCGCTGGCCTACACATTCTGGAGCAGGAAAATGGGTTGCTGGAATCATCAGCGTTTCGCCGACAAGATGGAGCGGATGCAGGGAAAGATGGACCGCATGCGCGGCCGCATGGAAGGTCGCGGCTTCTGGGCCCCCTCAAGCGGCAACCGCGCCTTCGACGATTACCGCATGGAGACGCTGCGCCGCCTCGAGGAGGAGCAGAAGGAGTTCAAGGAGTTCCTTGAGCGTCTGCGCCACGCCAGGGACAAGGAGGAGTTCGACGCCTTCATGGCGCAGCACCGGCCGCGTCCCGCCGGCGAGCAGCCGCAGGCCTGAGCCCCTGACCACCGTTTGATGAAGCCGCCCGCCTGATCCCCCAGGCGGGCGGCTTTGTCATGGGTGGCCTGTTCCGACCTTGATCGGACAGGCGTTTCGCAGGCAAAAGCCGGTTTTGGTAACCCCTTTTTAACCACGCCGGGCGTCTGGTGAGGGGGCCAAAACAGCGCGTACAGCCCTCGTTTTGACATGTTGGCGGGACATTGAGGGAACGGCCCCGGGGAGGGCCGTTTCACGCGACATGGCATCGGCTTCGACGGTCGGCAACGTCAGCGTTTTGGCTGCATCCGCGATGGCTGCGGTCGCGCCACCGCCTCGCGCGCACTCATGGAGACTGGCGTTGTTGAGAGGATACCGAACATGAATCCAGCCGATGTGGCCCAATCAGCCCTGCCGCTGGCGTCCTCCGACGTATCGCTGATCTCGCTGTTCTGGCAGGCGCACATCGTGGTCAAGCTGGTGATGCTTGGCCTGCTCGCCTGTTCGGTCTGGGTCTGGGCGATCGCGATCGACAAGGTTTTCCTTTACGCGCGCACGCGCCGGGCGATGGACCGTTTCGAGCAGGCGTTCTGGTCGGGGCAATCGATCGACGAGCTTTACCGCGCGCTGTCGGCCAAGCCGACCCATTCGATGGCCGCGCTGTTCGTGGCGGCGATGCGCGAATGGAAACGCTCGTTCGAGAGCCATTCGCGGTCCTTCGCCGGCCTGCAGATGCGGATCGACAAGGTGATGAGCGTGTCGATCGCGCGCGAGATCGAGCGGCTGGATCGCCGGCTGCTGGTGCTGGCGACGGTCGGCTCGGCGAGCCCCTTCGTCGGCCTGTTCGGCACCGTCTGGGGCATCATGTCGAGCTTCCAGTCGATCGCGGCTTCCAAGAACACCTCGCTCGCGGTGGTGGCGCCGGGCATCGCCGAGGCGCTGTTCGCCACCGCGATCGGCCTGATCGCCGCTATTCCTGCCACGATTTTCTACAACAAGTTCACCTCCGAGGTGAACCGGCAGGCGCAGCGGCTGGAAGGTTTCGCCGACGAGTTTTCCGCGATCCTGTCGCGCCAGATCGACGAGCGGGCGTGAGGGAACGGTTACGATCACGAGCTTGAGAACGGACCTCGCATCATGGGCATGAGCATGGGTGGCGGAGCGGGCGGTGGCGGACGACGCCGCCATCAGCGCGCCAACGTGATGGCGGAGATCAACGTCACCCCGATGGTGGACGTGATGCTGGTGCGGCTCATCATCTTCATGGTGTCGGCGCCGCTGCTCACCGTCGGCGTGCCGCTCGATCTGCCGCAGACCGCGGCCAAAAGCCTGGA
>JAFKKO010000040.1 GCA_017305455.1 Hyphomicrobiales bacterium
CGCCCGCTGCGAAGCCGTCGATGTCGCCGATGAAGCGCAGGGTGACGTGATAATTCTCCGGATCGATCCAGCGCGCGCCGGGCAGGCCGCCACGCAGGCTCGACAGCGTTTGGCTGATGTCGGGGGGAATTTCCAACCCGGTGAACAGACGCGGCATCACAACACTCCCCGATGCGAAAGAGGACCTGCGGGTACCAGATCGAGTCGTCGAATCACGCGGCGCGAATCACTTCCGCTTTTTTAGCGCGCGGGCGTGACAATGCGAAGCAAGCCGCGCCGCACGCTGTGCACATCCTCAGGGCCGCGCCGCCGATTGCCGGGTTCCGAGGTCGCGCAGCCATGTCTCCACGGTCGGCAGAATGCGCCCAACGATCACATCGACGCCGGCGGCGGTCGGATGCATCCCGTCGGGCAGATTGAGGTCCGCCTTGCCGGCGACGCCGTCGAGAAAGAACGGATAAAGCGGGACGCCGTGCTTCTTCGCCAGCTCCGGATAGAGACTGTTGAAAGCCTGCGCGTAGTCGGCGCCGTAATTCGGCGGCGCCAGCATGCCGCACAACAGCACCGCGATGTTGCGCGCCTTCAATTTCGTCAGGATCTCGTCAAGCGCGGCGCGGCTGACTTTCGGATCGAGACCGCGCAGCGCGTCGTTGGCGCCAAGCTCGACGATCACAGCCGCCGTATCCGGCGGCACCGACCAGTCGAGCCGGTCGCGACCGCCCGAAGTAGTGTCGCCTGACACCCCGGCGTTCACAATCTCGACATCGAGGCTCTTGCCGCGCAGCGCCTGCTGCAGCCGCGCCGGAAAGGCCGCATTGGCCGGCAGGCCGTAACCGGCAGTGAGGGAATCGCCGAGAACCACCAGTTTGACCGGTTTCGCGGAGGCGGCGGCCGGCGTCTGCGCCAGCGCGGAATCGGGCATGAATGGCATTAATATCGTCCCCATGATCGCGGTGATGATCATGATGCTGCGCCAAAAGACGCGGGCCAGCCCCTCGACCGCCACGTTCATCTCCCCATATGACATCGGCATGGACAGTCTCATCGAATCCTCATCGACCACCACCGGCGCAACGCCGGACCTTATTGCCATTTCCGGCGTCAACCTGTCGCTCGGTCGTGGCGCCGCGCGGGTGCACATCCTCAAGGACGTCAGCCTGCGGATCGGCCCCGGCGAGGCCGTCGGCCTGATCGGCGCCTCCGGCTCGGGCAAATCCACCCTGCTGATGGTGATGGCAGGACTGGAGCGGCCCGACAGCGGAGAAGTGGTGATCGACGGCACCTCTTTCAACTCGCTGGACGAGGACGGCCTCGCACGCTTTCGCGGCCGGCATGTCGGTATCGTGTTCCAGTCGTTTCATCTCATTCCCACCATGACCGCGCTGGAGAATGTCGCGGTGCCGCTCGAACTCGCCGGCAAGACCGACGCGCATGAGCGCGCCGCGCGCGAGCTGGCCGCCGTGGGCCTCGGCGAGCGGCTGCATCATTATCCCGCGCAACTCTCCGGCGGCGAGCAGCAGCGCGTGGCGCTGGCGCGGGCGCTGGCGCCCGATCCCGCCATTCTTGTCGCCGACGAGCCGACCGGCAATCTCGACGAGACCACCGGCCGGCAGATCGCCGATCTTCTGTTCTCGACCCAGCGCGAGCGCGGCATGACGCTGGTGCTGGTGACGCACGACGCCGCATTGGCGCGGCGCTGCGACCGCGTGGTGCGGCTGCGCGACGGCCACATCGAGGGACCGGCCACCGAACGGCACTGGATCGAGACGGCGTCGCTGGCATGAGCCCGTCGTCCTCACCCCGCGCGCCGTTACTGCCGCTGCGTTTCGCTGTGCGCGAACTGCGCGGCGGTCTGCGCGGCTTCTACGTCTTCATCGCCTGCATCGCGCTCGGCGTGATGGCGATCGCCGGCGTCGGCGCGGTGGCCGACAGTCTGAACAACGGCCTCAACCGGCAGGGCCGCACCCTGCTCGGCGGCGATGCGTCGTTCGTGCTGACCCAGCGCGAGGCGACGTCGGACGAGCGCGCGTTTCTTGAGATGCAGGGCCGTGTCTCGGCTGCCGCGACCCTGCGCGCGATGGTGCGGGCGGAAAGCGGCGAGCTGGCGCTGGTCGATCTCAAGGCGGTCGATGACGCCTATCCGCTGCTCGGCGAGGTCGCGCGCGAGCCGGCGCTGCCGCTCAAGGATATTCTCGCTCAGCAAGACGGCGCGTTCGGCGCTGCCGTCGATCCGCTGCTGCTGGCGCGGCTCAACCTGAAGCTCGGCGACCGCGTCAGCGTCGGCGATGCGTCCTTCGTCATCCGCAGCGTGGTCAACGCCGAACCCGACAAGCTGTCCGGCGGCATCGGCTTCGGCCCGCGCTTTCTGGTCAGCATCGAAGCGCTGCGCGCCTCGCATCTGTTGCAGCCCGGCAGTCTGGTGCACTGGGCCTATCGCCTGCGCCTGCCCGATGCGGCAAGCAACGAGGCCGCGACACAGCGTCTGATCGAGGAAGCCCGCGCGCGGTTTCCGCAGGCCGGCTGGGATATCCGCTCCAGCCGCAACGCCTCGCCGCAACTCGAGCGCAACATCACCCGCTTCACGCAATTCCTCACGCTGGTCGGCCTCGCCGCGCTGCTGATCGGCGGCGTCGGTGTCGCCAATGCGGTGCGCAGCCATCTTGACCAGCGCCGCGACGTGATCGCGACCTTCAAGGCGCTCGGCGCCACCGCGCGCGAGGTGTTCGCGATCTATCTGATCCAGGTGATGCTGCTGGCGATGGTGGGCGCCGTCATTGGCCTCGTGCTCGGCGCGGCGACGCCCTACGCGATCGCCGGCCTGTTCGGCAAGATGTTGCCGCTGCCGGTCGCGCCGACGCTGCATCCGGCAGGGCTCATGCTGGCGCTGGTCTATGGGCTGCTCTCGGCGCTCGCCTTTGCATTATGGCCGCTCGGGCGCGTGCATGACGTGCCGGTCGCGGCCTTGTTCCGCGAGGACATCGCGCCGCAGCCGCGCCGGCCGCGGCTGCGCGATCTCCTGTTCACCGCAGCGGCCGCCCTTGCGCTCGTGGGGCTGGCGATCGGACTTGCCTATGACAAGCGGGTCGCCGCCATCTTTGTCGCCGCCAGCATCACCGCCTTCGTGCTGCTGCGCGCGGTCGCTGCGCTGCTGATGGCCGTTGCCGCGCGGCTGCCGCGGCCGCGCGCGCCGATGCTGCGGCTGGCGCTCGCCAACATCCACCGCCCCGGCGCGCTGACACCTTCGGTGGTGCTGTCGCTCGGGCTTGGCCTTGCGGTGCTGGTGACCATCACTCAGATCGACGGCAATCTGCGCCGCCAGTTCATGGCGGCGCTGCCCGAGCATGCGCCGTCGTATTATTTCATCGACATTCCTGCCAATGACGCCACTCGTTTCAGCGATTTCCTGAAGCAAACCGAGCCCAGCGCGCATGTCGAGAACGTGCCGATGCTGCGCGGGCGCATCACCGCCGCACGCGGCATCAAGGCTGAGGACCTCAAGGCCTCGACCGACGCAGCCTGGGTGCTGCAGAGCGACCGCGGCCTGACCTATACCAACGAGGTGCCGCGCGGCTCCAAGGTGGTGGCCGGCACCTGGTGGGACGCAGAAAAATCCGGTGGCCCGCAGGTCTCGCTGGAGAAGAAAATTGCCGACGGGCTCGGCCTCAAGGTCGGCGACACCATCACCGTCAACGTACTCGGCCGCGACATCACCGCGACCATCAGCAATCTGCGCGCCGTGGACTGGCAGAGCCTCGGCATCAATTTCGTGCTGGTGTTCTCCCCGGACGCTTTCGCCGGCGCGCCGCACACCCATATCGCCACTCTGACCGAGCAACAGTCCAGCCCTGCGGCCGATGCAGAGCTGATCCGCCGCGTCGCCGCCGTGTTCCCCTCGGTGACCAGCGTGCGGGTGCGCGACGCCCTGCAAAGCATCGGCGCGGTGGTGACCAACCTCGTGCTTGCGATCCGCGGCGCCAGCGCGGTGACGCTGCTGTCCGCCCTGCTGGTGCTGGGCGGCGCGCTGGCCGCCGGCCATCGCCACCGGGTCTATGACGCGGTGATCCTCAAGACACTCGGCGCGACGCGCGCGCGGCTCCTCGGCGGTTATGTGCTCGAGTATCTCTTGATCGGATCGGCCACGGCCGTATTCGGAGTCGCGGCGGGATCGATCGCCGCCTGGCAGATCGTCACCCGGATGATGACCCTGAGCTTCGTCTGGCAGGCCGGGAGCGCCGCGCTGGTGGTGCTGGCCGCGCTGGCAGTGACGGTTGCCTTGGGACTTACCGGGACATTAATTGCACTTCATCAGAAACCGGCGGGCGTATTGCGCAACTTATGACAATATGTAGCAGCTCCCGCGCCGAGTTTTGCGACATTCCGCCGCGCCGGGTAACTTGCGGTGAATATGATAGTTTCCCACATACCGTGAAGGTTCAGATTTCGACTTGATACCGCCACGCAACGGCGTCAGATACGGCTCTGAACAAGCGACTCCGTGCTGCAACTCCCATGCAGTCTCCGGATTCCTCTAACAAAAGGTTTCGACAATGTCGGACTTGGATCGCAACTACGCCTCACCTTTCGGCCGCGCCGGCGCAAGCCGCGCAGACGCCGCGGCTGTGGACGCCGGCCTGCGCGCCTACATGCTCAAGATCTACAATTACATGGCGATCGGCCTGGCCATCACCGGCCTCGCCGCGCTCGGCGTGTACATGGCGGCGACCACCGGCGACGCCGGCGCAGCCGCCGGCAAGATCGGCAGCACCCTCCTGACCTCGTTCGGCGTCGCGATGTTCGTCAGCCCGCTGAAGTGGCTGTTCATTCTCGCGCCGCTGGTGATGGTGTTCGCCATCTCCTTCGGCATCAACCGCCTGCAGCCCGCCACCGCCCAGATGCTGTTCTGGGTGTTCTCGGCGCTGATGGGCATTTCGCTGTCGTCGATCTTCCTCGTCTACACCCACTCCTCGATCGTGCGGGTGTTCTTCATCACCGCCGCCTCGTTCGGTGCGCTGAGCCTTTACGGCTACACCACCAAGCGTGACATGACGGGCATGGGTTCGTTCCTGATCATGGGCCTGTTCGGCGTGATCATCGCGAGCCTGGTGAACCTGTTCATCGCCAGCTCGATGCTGCAGTTCGTGGTGTCGGTGATCGGCGTGCTGGTGTTCGCCGGCCTCACCGCCTGGGACACCCAGCGGCTGAAGAACGACTACATCTACGGCTACGCCGCGCAGGGCGGCGATATCGCCGAGAAGGCCGCCATCACCGGCGCGCTGTCGCTCTACCTCAACTTCATCAACCTGTTCACGCTGCTGCTGCAGCTTCTCGGACAGCGCGAGTAAGCGAGGCCACCGCCATCGCAACGATCAAGCCCCGGCCTTGCGCCGGGGCTTTTGTTTTGGCGCTCTCTTTTGTTTTGGCGCTTTGCGGATTAAAGGGCCATGCTCCTCATGGTTCGAGACGCGAGGCACCGCCTCGCTCCCCGCCAGGAGGAACTGGATTGCTTCGCTTCGCTCGCAATGACGGCTAGATCCGTAATTGAACCTGATCATCGTGCCTTGAGCTTCACGACCATGGCTACATTCACCATCCGGCCGGCAACCAGCGCCGACATTCCCGCCATCACCGCGATCTACGCCTTCGAGGTGCGCGAGAAGACCGCGAGCTTCGAGCTGACCGCGCCCGACGAAGCGGAAATGTCGCGGCGCTTCACCGCCCTCGCCACCGGCGGCTTTCCCTACCTCGTCGCCGAGGCGGAAGGCCGCCTTGCCGGCTACGCCTATGCTGGACCCTACCGGCCGCGTCCGGCCTATCGCTACACGGTGGAGAATTCGGTCTATCTCGATCCGACCTATTACCGGCGCGGCATCGGCAGCGCGCTGCTGACCGAGCTGATCGCGCAATGCACCGCGCGCGGCTTCCGCCAGATGATCGCGGTGATCGGCGATTCGGCCAACGCCGCCTCGATCGGTCTGCATCGCCGCGCCGGCTTTGCCATGATCGGCACCCATCCCGATGTCGGCTTCAAGTTCGGCCGCTGGCTCGATTCGGTGCAGATGCAGCTTGCGCTCGGCGACGGCGGGCGCACGACGCCGGCCGGCTAGATCCGGCCTGAAAGAAAAACAGTCCCGCGTTCAGACCAGCGCCAGCTTGCGGTCGATCACCAGCAGCACGCGGTCGAGCTCATGGCCGCGCCGCAGCACCTGGCCACTCGCCGAGATCACGCTATAGGCGCCCTGCTTGCGGGCGAGTCGCGGATCCTTCTCGATGCGATAGATCGGGATTTCAGAGGCGCGGCGGAAGATCGAGAACACCGCGCGGTCCTTGAGGAAGTCGATGGCGTAGTCGCGCCACTCGCCGTCGGACACCATGCGGCCGTAGAGGTTGAGGATGCGGTTGAGCTCGAAGCGGTTGAAGGTCACCCGGTTCCCGGCGGCAGCGGCCCCCTCGCTCAAATCGATCTCCCCCGCTCCGAAGCCCATCGGCATCTCCATGTCGGTTGCCCGACATGATCGGCCGCAACGGGCCGTCCCGCAAGTCCCAACCTGCCGCGGGAACGCCTCACGCCAACGTTAGAATGATCACAATGCCGCCCGATTTCGGCCCATCGCTTGCCGTGCTGGGCTGCGAAGAGAATATCACTGCGTTGGCCCGGTCCTTTCGGCACCGGTTTCCTCAGCCCCCAGCCCCCCGGGGTCGTCAGGATCGGGTCTAGTTTTTGCCGACAGGCATCCTCACCTCTCTTCTCTCTGTCTTCTCAGGGCCAACGTCAGTTGGCCCTTTTTGTTTATGCGCGCGGCAAGGCGCGCCGGGCGCGTCCCTTTCATGCGTATCCAGCTTTGCTCCTCATCCTGAGGAGCGCGCAACGGCGGAAGGCTCCCGCAAAGAACGCAGCCACGGCGCGCGTCTCGAAGGATGAGGCCTCGTGGTTCGATAATCCATTGGCCCCATGGTTCGAGACGTCGCCATAGCGCGTCGGAAGACGCGCGCAAGCGCGCTGTCGGCTCCTCCTCACCATGAGGTGCGCGAGCCGGCGCAATCCAAGCGTCCGGCTACAGAATTCAAGATACTGATGCGATCAGTTCAGGGGGGTATAAGCCGCGCCGAGCATCGCGCCCGGATTGTCGCGGTTGCCGTTCTGCACATACACCGCGGCGGCATCGATGCCCTCGCGCGCGATGTTCTCCAGCGGCACGGTCCAGTTGCCGGCGGCCCCGTTCCAGTCGCCAACCTTCAGCACGTTGCGCACCACGTTATGATAGATCACCTGATGGCCGCGATTTTCACCGCGGCTGATGGTGATCGGCACCGCCTTGGAGATCGCGCAGATCCAGACCTCGCCGCGCTGACTGACGCTGGCCGCCACCGAGACATTGAGATGGCCGCCGTCGCGCTTCAGTTGCACCGGCACTTTCATGATTCCCTGCTGGGCCTGCATGCTCGCCACCGCCGCCTCGATGCCAGTGCGGTTGCTGCCCAGCACGTGAGTCACGCCGTTGACCACGACCTGCGGCGTATAGACCTCGCGGTCGCCGCGCATATGCGAATAGGCTTTCTGACGCGCGGAAAACCGCGAATCCGCCAGCGTGTCCTTCCAGCCGAGATAATCCCAGTAATCGATCGGCAGGCTGAGCGCGATCAGCGACGGATCCTTGGCAAGCTCGCCGAGAATTTTGTCGGCCGGCGGACAGGACGAGCAGCCCTGCGAGGTGAACAACTCCACCACCGCGCGCGGATCCGCATGCAGCGAGGTGGCGGTCGTCATCGCCACGAAAACGCCGACCAGACCGGCCGCCGCGCCATGCAACAACCCACGGTCCGCGCGGCAGAGCGGGCGCGAAGTGACATTGCGCCCCTCATCGCGACCAGACGTCTTCGCGGTGCCATTGCCATCGTGATCGTTCAATTCCGACCCTCGATTCAAACCTGTCCCAAAACGACGGAAGGCAGCCTGTTCATAGGCCGCCTTCCTGTCTGCTGCCACTCACGTCGCGGTGAGTGGGTTCACGGATTCGTTGTTCACCAGCCGTGATTACGCCGCAAGGTTGCGCAGCACATAATGGAGAATACCCCCGTTTCGGTAATATTCGAGCTCATCGAGCGTGTCGATGCGGCACAGCAACGACACGCGCTTGACGCCGCCATTGGCCGCGACGATTTCCGCGACCAGCGTCTGGCGCGGCTTGAGATCACCCTGCAGGCCGCGAATGGTGACGGTCTCGTCGCCCTTGAGGCCGAGCGAGGACCATGACGTGCCCTCCTCGAAGGTCAGCGGCAGCACGCCCATGCCGACGAGGTTGGAGCGATGGATGCGCTCGAAGCTCTGCGCCACCACGGCGCGCACGCCGAGCAGGCGCGTGCCCTTCGCCGCCCAGTCGCGCGAGGAGCCGTTGCCGTATTCGGCACCGGCGAACACCACCAGCGGCACCTTCTCGTCCTGATACTTCATCGCGGCGTCGTAGATCGGCATCTCCGCGCCGTCGGGCCAGTGCCTGGTGAGGCCGCCTTCGGGAATGTTGCCGTCGGCGCCCTTGAGCATGTGGTTCTTGATGCGGATGTTGGCGAAGGTGCCGCGCATCATCACTTCATGATTGCCGCGCCGCGTGCCGTATTGGTTGAAGTCCGCCTGCCGCACCTGATGCTCCGACAGATATTTGCCGGCGGGCGAGGTCAGCTTGATCGAACCGGCCGGCGAGATGTGGTCGGTGGTGATCTTGTCGCCGAACATCGCCAGGATACGCGCATCGACGATGTCGCTGATCGGCTCCGGCGTCTTCTTGATGCCTTCGAAGTAAGGCGGGTTCTGCACGTAGGTGGAGTTCATGTTCCACTTGTAGGTGTCGCTCGCCGTGGTCTTGATCTTGCGCCAGTTGGCGTCGCCCTTGAACACGTCGGCGTATTTCTTCTTGAAGACGGTCGAGGTGACGAACTTCTTGATGAAGGCGTTGATCTCCTTCGAAGTCGGCCAGATGTCCTTGAGATAGACCGGCTTGCCATCCTTGCCGATGCCGAGCGGATCGGTGGCAAGGTTGATGCCGACATTGCCGGCGATGGCGTAGGCGACCACCAGCGGCGGCGAGGCGAGATAGTTCGCCTGCACGTCCGGCGAGACGCGGCCCTCGAAGTTGCGGTTGCCCGACAGCACCGCCGCGGCGACGATGTTGTTGTCGTTGACCGACTTCGAGATCTCTTCCGGCAGCGGGCCGGAATTGCCGATGCAGGTGGTGCAGCCGAAGCCGACCAGGTTGAAGCCGACTTTGTCGAGATCGAGCTGCAAACCGGAATTGGCGAGATACTCCGCGACCACCTGACTGCCCGGCGCGAGCGAGGTCTTCACCCACGGCTTGGCGGCAAGGCCCTTGGCGGCGGCGTTGCGGGCGAGCAGGCCCGCAGCCATCAGCACGCTCGGATTCGAGGTGTTGGTGCAGGAGGTGATCGCGGCGATCACCACATCGCCATGGCCGAGATCGAAATTGCGGCCGGCAACCGGATAGCGCTTCTCGGTGTCGGCGGTCTTCTTGTACTCGCTGGCGAGCGCGGCGCGGAAGCCTTCGGCAACGCCCGGCAGCGCGACGCGGCCCTCGGGGCGCTTCGGTCCGGCGAGCGAGGGCACCACGTCCTTGAGATCGAGCGTCAGCGTTTCGGTGAACACCGGGTCCGGGGTGTTGGCGTCACGATAGAGGCCCTGCGCCTTGGTGTATTTCGCCACCAGCGCGACACGGTCCGCCTTGCGGCCCGAGGTCTTGAGATACTCGATGGTTTCCTTGTCGACCGGGAAGAAGCCGCAGGTCGCGCCGTATTCCGGCGCCATGTTGCCGATGGTGGCCTTGTCAGCGACCGACAGATGATCGAGGCCGGGGCCGAAGAACTCGACAAACTTGCCGACCACGCCCTGCTTGCGCAGCATCTGGGTGACGGTGAGCACGAGGTCGGTGGCGGTGACGCCTTCCTTGAGCTGACCCTTGAGCTTGAAGCCGACCACGTCCGGCAGCAGCATCGACAGCGGCTGACCGAGCATCGCGGCTTCCGCCTCGATGCCGCCGACGCCCCAGCCGAGCACGGCAAGACCGTTGACCATGGTGGTGTGCGAATCGGTGCCGACCAGCGTGTCAGGATAGGCGACCTCGAAGGTGCCCTTCTTCTTACCGATCGTCAGCTTCTCTTTCCTGGTCCAGACCGTCTGCGCCAGATATTCGAGATTGACCTGATGGCAGATGCCGGTGCCGGGCGGCACCACCGAGAAATTCGAGAACGCCTTCTGGCCCCATTTCAGGAATTCGTAGCGTTCCTGGTTCTGCTTGTATTCCTCGGCGACGTTCTTGCCGAACGCCTTGTTGTCACCGAAGAAGTTGACGATCACCGAATGGTCGATGACCAGATCGACCGGCACCAGCGGGTTGATCTTCTCGGCATCGCCGCCGAGCGCCTTCATCGCGTTGCGCATCGCGGCCAGATCGACCACCGCCGGCACGCCGGTGAAGTCCTGCATCAGGACGCGCGCCGGACGGAAGGCGATTTCGTGCTCCAGCTTGCGCTTCCTCGCCCATTGCGAGAAAGCAACGATGTCTTCCTTCTTGACGGTGCGACCGTCCTCGTTGCGCAGCATGTTCTCGAGCAGCACCTTCATCGAATAAGGCAGCCGCGAGATTCCCTTGAGCCCGTTTTTTTCCGCCGCCGGGAGGCTGTAATAGACATAGGTCTTGCCTCCCACTTTGAGTGTTTTCTGACTTTTGAAGCTGTCGAGCGAAGGCATGAGTAAAGTCCCGAGTTGCGAGGATGACCTTTTTGCAGGTATTAAAACACCGTTACGGGTTGACGCCCGCCGGCTTGCTTCGGGTGCATTGTGTGCCGCACCAAGTTCCGGTTTTATAGAGCGTTTCCAATCTATCCGCCACACGACAATGGTCGCTTCGCCTTTCGGACAGGCTGTTATGTCATCTCAACAGGCCTGACTCTCCTCAAGTTTTCGGAAAATGAAATGCAGCTATACGGGCGGGGCGTGACATGCGTGCGCGGCGGGCGGGAAATCTTCGCCGGTCTCGATTTCGCGCTGGCCGCCGGCACCGCGCTCGCGATCACCGGGGCCAACGGCGCCGGCAAATCCTCGCTGCTGCGAATTATCGCCGGGCTGCTGCCGATCTCCGGCGGCACGGTGGCGCTGGAGGGCAGCGACACCGAGCTGACCCTGGCCGAACAGGCGCACTATCTCGGCCATCGCGACCCGATCAAGGGCGCGCTGACGGCGCGGGAAAACCTCGCCTTCTGGCAGGACTATCTCGGCGGCGGTGACGGCGAGGACCTTGCCGCAAGCCTGAAAGCCGCCGGGCTCGGCCATGTCGCCGACCTGCCGGCGGCGTATTTGTCCGCCGGGCAGCGGCGACGATTGTCGATGGCGCGGCTGCTGGCGGTGAAGCGGCCGCTGTGGCTGCTGGACGAGCCGACCTCGGCGCTCGACACCGCGGGACAGGCGATCTTCGCCGCTATCATGACCGCGCATCTTGACGCCGGCGGCCTGATCGCCGCCGCGACCCATACCCCGCTCGGCATCGCCGCGCAGGAATTGCGGATTGGAGGCGCGATATGAAGGCGCTCTCCGCACTGATCCGCCGCGATCTGCGCATCGCCCTGCGCGTCGGCGGCGGGGCGCCGATCGGCGTGCTGTTCTTCCTCACCGTGGTGGTGCTGATGCCGTTCGCGCTCGGCCCCGACATTCCGCTGCTGCAACGGCTCGGGCCCGCGGTGCTCTGGCTCGGCGCGATGCTGGCGAGCCTGCTGACGCTCGACCGCCTGTTCACCGCCGACCTCGACGACGGCTCGCTCGACCTCATCACCATGGGCCGGGTGCCGCTGGAACTGTCCTGCGCCGCAAAAGCGCTGGCGCACTGGCTCGCCACCGGCCTGCCACTGATCGTGGCGACGCCGTTCCTCGGCATCCTGCTCAATCTCGAACCGCGGGCGACCTTCGCGGTGGCGCTGACGCTGCTCGCCGGCACACCGGCGCTGACCTTCACCGGCATGATCGGCGCCGCGCTGGCGGTGACGCTGCGCCGCGGCGGCCTGCTGCTCGCCGTCCTCGTATTGCCACTGTCGATCCCGATCCTGATCTTCGGGGTCGCCGCCTCCAACACCGCGATCCTGGAACCGGCGAAGTTCGGCACGCCGTTCTCGGTGCTGTGCGCGCTGTCGCTGGCGAGCCTGGTAGTCGGCCCGTTCGCCGCCGCCGCCGCGCTGCGGCAAGGACTGAACTGAAGCGTTTTCAAGCAAAGTGGAGATCGGTTCGCGTGAAGAAAGCGCGTCCAATCAAGAGGCTCAGGGATCGGACAATGCGGCACAGCGGCGCGCCACGCCCGAATTCATCTTGTTTGACGCCTTCCTGCATTGCCTCCCGCGCCGCGCGCGACTATCAGGACACCATGCCCCCGGGACCGTCATGAAGCTGATCGACCTTGCCAACCCGACGCGCTTTCTCGCCTTCACGGCGCGCGTGCTGCCGTGGCTCGCGATCGCGACCGCGCTGCTGCTGGCGCTCGGGCTGTATCAGTCATGGCTCGCGCCGGACGACTACCAGCAGGGCGCGACGGTGAAGATCATGTTCATCCACGTGCCCAACGCGTGGCTGTCGATGTTCGTGTGGGGCGTGATGAGCCTGTCGGCGCTCGGCACGCTGGTGTGGCGCCATCCGCTGGCCGATGTCTCGGCCAAGGCGGCCGCACCGATCGGCGCCGCCTTCACCTTCCTCGCGCTGGTGACCGGCTCGCTGTGGGGCCGCCCGATGTGGGGCACCTACTGGCAGTGGGACGCGCGGCTGACCTCGGTGCTGGTGCTGTTCCTGATGTATCTCGGCCTGATCGCGCTGTGGCGCGCGGTCGAAGACCCCTCGCGCGCGGCGCGCGCCGCTGCCGTGCTGACGCTGGTCGGCGCCATCAACATTCCGATCATCAAGTTCTCGGTGGAATGGTGGAACACGCTGCATCAAGGCGCCTCGGTGATCCGGATGGGCGGGCCGGCGCTCGACCGCGCCTTCCTCGTTCCGCTGCTGATCATGGCGCTCGGCTTCTCTCTCTTGTTCGTCACGCTGCATCTCGCCGCCATGCGCAACGAGGTGCTGCGTCGGCGGATCCGCACGCTGCAGATGATGCAGGCGAGCCGGCAGGGCATGTGATCCGATGCACCTTCTCGCCTCGCTCGGCCCCTATGCCGATTTCATCCTCGCCTCCTACGGGCTGGTCGCCGTCGTGGTGCTCGGCCTGATCGCGTGGATTGTGATCGACCAGCGCCATCAAGAGAAGACGCTGCGCGATCTCGAAACCAGCGGCATCACCCGCCGCTCGGCCTCGCGCGGCGGCGAGCCGTCATGACCGCGACCCAGCCGCCCGCTCGCACCCGCCGCTCCTGGCTGATCGCGCTGCCGCTGGTCGCGTTCGCAGGGGTTGCGCTGCTGTTCTGGTTCGGGCTCGGCGCCGGCGATCACTCGCGGATTCCCTCGGCGCTGATCGGCCGGCCCGCGCCGCAGACCGTGCTGCCGCCGCTGGCGGGGCTGGCGCTCGACGGCCAGCCGGTGCCGGGCCTCGATCCGGCGGCGTTCAAGGGCGAGGTCAGCGTCATCAATGTCTGGGCCTCGTGGTGCATCCCCTGCCATGAGGAAGCGCCGCTGCTCCTGAAGCTGGCGCAGGACAAGCGCATCCGCGTGCTTGGCATCAATTACAAGGACGTGCCGGACAACGCGCGACGTTTCCTCGGCCGCTACGGCAACCCGTTCGCCGCGGTCGGCGCCGACGACAACGGCCGCGCCGCGATCGAATGGGGCGTCTACGGCGTGCCGGAAACCTTCGTGGTCGGCCGCGACGGCGCCATCGCCTACAAGCTGATCGGCCCGATCACCCCGGAGAATTTCGAGCGCACGCTCAAGCCCGAGATCGAGAAGGCGCTGCGCGCCGGCTCCTGACCGCGCGGGGCCAACCGGTCCGCGCTATTCGCCAAAATAATTTTACGGATTTATCTGCCGTTCATTTCGCCGCCATGGCGCAGCCACGAATCCACCCCTAGCTTGGGGCCATTGCAATCACTGTCCTTGGAGGGACATCCATGCGTACTTCGAGATTTGCTTCGTTGACTGCCGCCGTGCTTGCGCTCGGCCTGATGAGCGCCTCGCCGCTGTTCGCCCAGGCGACCCAGCCGGCCACCGGCGACAAGATGGCCCCGAAGATGGCGCCGAAGTCCGACAAGATGATGATGGCCCCGGCGGCCAAGGCCGAGCCGAAGAAGGATCTGCTCGACATCAACTCGGCCAGCGCCGACCAGCTCAAGGAGCTGAAGGGCATCGGCGAGGCGTACTCCGCCGCGATCATCAAGGGCCGCCCCTACAAGGGCAAGGACGACCTGGTGCACAAGAAGATCATCCCGCAGAAGACCTATGACGGGATCAAGGACCAGATCATCGCCAAGCAGAAGTGATCTGCCTGCAGCGAACCGATCCAGCAAAATGCACCGGCAGCCATGCCGGTGCATTTTTGTTTCGTCATTGCGAGCGAAGGCCCCGAGGGCGTCATGGCCGGGCTTGACCCGGCCATCCACGTTTTTGTTTCCGATGCTGCGCGAAGACGTGGATGCCCGGCACGAGGCCGGGCATGACGATAAATTGCATTACCTCTTGGTGATATCGCAGCGTCCAGGGCCTCGTGGTTCGAGACGCAAGGCTATCGCCTCGCTCCTCACCATGAGGGTCTCCATCTACCCCTTGGTGATGTCGCCGCGCTCGGTGTCGCCGGCCTCGTCGGTGGCGGGTGCGATCGAATGGCGATTGATCAGCGGCATCTGCAGCATCGCGAACAAAGCGGTGATCGGCACCGCGCCGAACGCCTTGAACGCCACCCAGAAATCGGTGCTCTGGGTGCGCCAGATCACCTCGTTGAGCACGGCCATGAAGACAAAGAAGCCTGCCCAGCGGATGGTGAGCGCGCGCCAGCCCGCCGGCGTCAGGTTGAACACCTGATCGAACATGATGGCGATGAAGGAACGGCCCATCAGCAAACCGCCGAACAGCGTGGCGGCGAACAGGCCGTAGATGATGGTCGGCTTGACCTTGATGAAGGTCTCGTCGTGCAGGAACAGCGTCAGGCCGCCGAACACCAGCACGATCACCGCGGTGACCAGCGCCATCAGCGGCACATGTCTGGTCACCACATAGGACGCAATTGTCGCAATAACGATCGCCACCATGAACGCGCCGGTCGCCACGAACAGGTCGAACTTGGCATTGGCGGCGAAGAACACCAGCAGCGGGCCAAGCTCGGTGGCGAGCTTGAACAGCGGATGCGGCGCGTGTTTGGACGTATCGGTCATCTGTGTTCCTCGCCCTCATCCTTCGAGACGCATCACCATAGCAGGCGTAGCCTGCGTAAACTTGGCTACGATGCGCGGCTCCTCAGGATGAGGAAAACGTGTGTTGAGCCTCGTCCCGAGGAGCGGCTCTTGCCGCGTCTCGAAGGGCGAGGCTGATTACTCCTTGCCCGCGATGGCGAGCGCGAAATCGCGCGCGGTGAACGGCGCGAGATCGTCGATGCCCTCGCCGACGCCGATGAAATGCACCGGCAGGCGATATTTCTCCGCCAGCGCCACCAGAATGCCGCCGCGCGCGGTGCCATCGAGCTTGGTCATGACAAGGCCGGTGACGCCCGCGGTCTTGCCGAACGCCTCGACCTGCGACAGCGCGTTCTGACCCACCGTGGCATCGAGCACCAGCAGCACCGCATGCGGCGCGCTGGCATCGACCTTGCCGATCACCCGCCGCACCTTCTCCAGCTCCACCATCAGTTCGGTCTTGTTCTGCAAGCGGCCGGCGGTGTCGATGAGCAGAATGTCGCGGCCGTCCTTTTTCGCCGCTTCCACCGCCTCGAAGGCGAGGCTCGCGGCATCGGAGCCTTGCGTCTTCGCGATCACCGGCACCTTGTTGCGCTCGCCCCAGACCTTGAGCTGCTCGATCGCGGCGGCGCGGAAGGTGTCGCCGGCCGCCAGCATCACTTTGTGGCCTTCCTGGCCGAACTTCGCCGCGAGCTTGCCGATGGTGGTGGTCTTGCCGGAACCGTTGACGCCGACAACGAGAATGACGAACGGCTTGTGCGCGGTGTCGATCACCAGCGGTTTCGCCACCGCGCCGAGCACCTTCTCGACTTCGGTGGCGACGATGCCCTGCACGTCCTCCGCCGACACCGATTTGTCGTAACGGCCCTCGCCGACCGCCGCGGCGATGCGGCTCGCGACCTCGGTGCCGAGATCGGCGCGCAGCAGCACGTCCTCGATGTCCTCGAGCATGGCGCGGTCGAGCTTGCGCTTGGTGACGAGATCCGCCACCGCGCCGCCGAGCGAACTCGAGGTGCGTTTCAGCCCGGCGGAGAGGCGCTTCCACCAGCTTTGTTTGGGAGTGTCCTGCGGCGTGTTTGTCATTTGCAGACTGTCAACATATCGAGCCGTGTGTTACCCGGTTCGGGCTGCAAACGAAAGCTGTTCCGCATCATGGATACGCCGCAACCGACCCCGGAGGACATGCAGGCCCGCGTGCTTCATCGCGACGGCCTGATGCTGGTGATCGACAAGCCGGCAGGCATTGCCGTGCATCGCGGTCCCAAGGGCGGCCCCAATCTCGAAGCCTCGTTCGACGCGCTGCGCTATGGCCTGCCGCGCCCGCCGGTGCTGGCGCATCGGCTCGACCGCGACACCTCCGGCTGTCTCGTGCTCGGCCGTCATCGCAAGGCGACCGCCTCGCTCGGCCTGTTGTTCAAGCACGGCAAGATCGACAAAACCTATTGGGCGGTGGTCGAGGGCGGACCGGCCGCCGACGAAGGCGAGATCGACATTCCGCTCGGCCGGCTCAACGCCGAGCGCGGCTGGTGGCAGAAGCCGGACCCGAACGGCCTGCCATCATTATCGCGCTGGAAGGTGCTGGGGCGCGGTGAGGGCCTGACATGGCTGGCGCTGGAGCCGGTCACCGGCCGCACCCATCAACTGCGCGTGCATTGCGCGGCGTCAGGCTTTCCGATCGTCGGCGACAATATCTATGGTAACGGTCCGCGCTTCGGCGAGCCCAGCCTGCATCTGCATGCGCGCGAGATCGTCATTCCGCTGTCAAAAAATAAGCCGCCGGTGCGCGTGGTCGCCCCCGCGCCGGTTCATCTGCATGAACGGCTGAAAGCCTGCGGATGGAATGGCGAGGACGTCGCTCCGCCCGAACTCGCGGCGTCAAGCGCTTAACCGCATCCCGTCATTACCAGCGATGGTCATCGTGTGGACGCTGCCGGCAACACCGTTCTCGATCGCCACCGGCAGGAAATGTTCGGTGCGGCCCTGGGTCGCGCTTTCGATCAGCACCTGACGCACCGCGCCACGCTCGGAGGCGAGCCGCCGCCGCAACGCGACTTCGCCGCACGCGCGCAGCCGGCGGGCGCGCTCCTTAACGACGCGGCCATCGACCTGCGGCATTTTCGCCGCCGGCGTGCCGGGACGCTTCGAGTACGGAAACACATGCAGGAAGGTCAGGCCGCATTCGCCAACCAGATCCTGCGAGCGCGCGAACATCGCCTCGGTCTCGGTCGGGAAGCCGGCGATGATGTCGGCGCCGAAGGCGATGTCCGGCCGCAGCCGCCGGATTTGATCGCAGAACGCGATCGCGTCAGCGCGCGCATGCCGCCGCTTCATTCGCTTCAGGATCAGGTCGTCGCCCGCCTGCAGCGACAGATGCAGATGCGGCATCAGCCGCGCCTCGCTGGCGATGACATCGAACAGATCGACATCGACCTCGACCGCATCGAGCGAGGAGATGCGCAGCCGCTGCAACTCCGGCACATGCTTGAGGATCTGCTTGGTCAGCGTGCCGAGCTTCGGCGCGCCGGGCAGATCGGCGCCATAGCTGGTCAGATCCACACCGGTCAGCACGATCTCGGCATGGCCCGCCTCGACCAGCGCGCGGACCTGATCGACCACCGCGCCCATCGGCACCGAGCGCGAATTGCCGCGCCCGAACGGAATGATGCAGAAGGTGCAGCGATGATCGCAGCCATTCTGCACCTGAACGAAGGCGCGCGGCAGCCCGTTCGCAAACCCCTCGACCAGATGCGGCGACATCTCGCGCACCGCCATGATGTCGGCGACCGCGATCTTCTGCTCGCCGGCGATGCCGAACGGCTGCGCCTCAAATGCCGCGCGGGTGCGATGCCACGCCTCGGACTGCATCTTGTCGTCGTTGCCGAGCACGCGATCGACTTCCGGCATCGCCGCGAACATCTTTGCGTCGGTCTGCGCCGCGCAGCCGGTGACGATGATGCGGCGATGCGGATGATCGCGGCGCAGTTTGCGGATCGACTGCCGCGCCTGCGCTACCGCCTCGGTCGTCACCGCGCAGGTATTGACCACGATGGCGTCATCGAGACCAGCGGCCGCTGCCTCGCGCCGGATCGTCTCGGATTCGGCGATGTTGAGGCGGCAGCCGAAGGTGACGAGCGACAGCGTCATCGTCAGGCGACGTTCGCGAATACGGACGGATCGAACCGGCCCTCGAATTCCAGCACCGCCGTGCCGGTCATCAGCACATGATCGTCGCTCTCGCGCCATTCGATGGTGAGCTCGCCGCCGGGCAGCGTCATGTGAACGGTGCGTTCGGTGCGCTTCAATCGCGCCGCCGCCACCGCGGTGGCGCAGGCCGCCGAACCGCACGCCTTGGTCAGGCCCGCGCCGCGCTCCCAGGTGCGCATCACGATGTGCTCGCGATCCACGATCTGCGCCAGCGTGATGTTGGCGCGCTCGGGAAACACCGGATGGTTTTCCAAAAGCGGCCCGAAGCGTTCGAGATCGTAGGCGTGAATGTCATCGACCCAGAAGATCGCATGCGGGTTGCCCATGCTCACCACCGAGGGCGAGTGCAGCACCGGCGCGTCGATCGGCCCGACCTGCAATTCGATGTAGCGGGTGTCGCGAAATTCCTCGGCCAGCGGAATGTCGCGCCAGCCGAACTTCGGCGGGCCCATGTCCACCGTGAAGGTGTCCGGCGTCGGCCCCTGCCAGCAATTGAGCAGCCCGGCGCGGGTCTCGAAGGTGGCGGCGCGCGCGCCGGTCTGCGCGAACACCTGCCGCGCCACGCAGCGCATGCCGTTACCGCAGGCGCCGGCTTCCGAGCCGTCATTGTTGTAGATCCGGATGAAGGCGCTGGTGCCGGGCGCGCGCGGGGCCTGCAGCACCATCAACTGATCGTAGGGCACCGCATTCGGCGCGGCGATGGCGCGCGCCTCGTCCGGGCTGACGCCGGTGGCGGACCCGCGCAGGTCGAGCACGACGATCTCGTTGCCGATGCCGTTCATCTTGGCGAAGCTGTGGTTGGCGAGCGGGCTCATGATCAGGTCCTTCCGCCGTCTTATATGGCGAAGAGCGGCGGATTGGCCAGCGACGCGACACTCGCCTGCCCGCTTTGCCTTGCCGCTGCCCCGTTTTGGTTGCCTCAGTGAGCCGGAATCGGCATCCAGCCGCAGACGATTCGAAGGCCGCATGCTAGGTTCTCCGGCGTTTTGCGACCCTCGCAAATGCCGCCACCCGATGGAGACTTCTGGAATGAGCCGCCCCTGCGCCGCCCGGTCGAACAGCCGTCTGACCTTGCCCGCCGTCCTGTCAGTGGTCGCCTGCTTCACCTTGTCCGCGGCCCTCGCGCAAACGCCCTCGGCAACACCTCCGGCCACCCCTGCGCCATCGGAGAAGGCGGCCCCGTCCTCGACGACCACGCCCCCCGCTGCGGCGACGTCATCCACGCCCGCGCCCGCCGCGACACCTGCTCCCGACGGCACGCCGCCGGCGGCCGCAACTCCGGCCTCGCCGCCGGCCGCGTCATCCGCCACGCCAGCGACACCGCCGACCTCCGGCACTACGCCACCCGCGGCACCGCCCGCCACGACCACGCCTTCCACCACATCGCCGTCAACCGCCACGCCTCCGGCGGCAACCCCCGCACCCGCAACCCCGCCCGCCGAGCAGAAGACGCAAGCCGATCCGTTCGGCGAGGAGATCACGCTGACGGCACAGAAGGTGGTGATGCTGAAGGGCAAGGCGAACTGGGACGCCGCCTTCGAGACCATCACCGGCTCGCTGAAGACGCTTGCGACGTTGCTGGAGAAGCAAAAGATCGCGGCCGCCGGGCCGATGATGGTGGTCTACACCTCGACCGACGATTCCGGCTTCACCTTCATCGCCGAAATCCCGGTGGCGCAGGAGCCGAAAAATCCGGGCAAGGACATCAGCATCGGCCAGTCGCCGGAAGGCCGCACGCTGAAATTCGTCCATCGCGGCTCCTACGACAACATGGACAACACCTACGAGGCGATCACCAACCATCTCGACGACAAGAAGCTCGAAGCCCGCGACACGTTCATTGAAGAATATGTCACCGACCCATTGAAGACCGCCGAAGACAAGCTCGTCATCAACGTCTTCGTGCCGCTGAAATAACCGGAGGTTCCGTCATGATCCGTCATTCTCTCGCTGCGCTTGCGGTCATCTGCATGGCCGCGCCGACGCATGCGCAAACAGCGGAGCTCGCGACGATCTCGGTGAACGGCGAAGCCACCATCTCGGTGCCGCCCGACCTCGCCCAGATCGACGGCGGCGTCACCACCACCGCCAAGACCGCGCGCGAGGCGAGCGAGGCCAACAACAAGACCATGGGCGTGGTGCTGCTGGCGCTGAAGAATACCGGGATCGCGGAAAAGGACTTCCAGACCTCGCGGCTGTCGCTGCAGCCCGAAACCTCGACCCGGACCTCGGGCGGACCGACCCAGATCGTCGGCTATCGCGCCAGCAACCGCGTCACCGTCACCATCCGCGACACTGGCAAACTCGCCAATGTGATCGACACACTGGTCAGCAACGGCGCCAACGACATCAGCGGCATCAGCTTCTCGGTCTCGAACACCTCCAAGCTGCTTGACGAGGCTCGCGTCGAGGCCCTGGCCGACGCGCGGCGCAAGGCCGAAATCTATGCCCGCGCGGCGGGCGTGTCGCTCGGCGCACCGCTCAGCATCTCGGAAAACGGCGGCCCTGCGCCGATCGCCTATCGCCGCGCCGTCGCGCCGATGGCGGCCGCTCCGATCGCGCAGGGCGAAGAGAGGCTGCGCATCGGCGTCGCGGTGTCCTACGAGATCAAGCCGAAGACGCCGTAAGGACAGCGCCTCATCCTGGGGAGCGCGTCTTTGCGCGTCTCGAAGGATAAGGGCGCGGACGACAATGACGCGCCGTGTTCTCAAGGATTGAGTGAGCATGCCAGCGTCACTTGTGATGTCGTCATGCCCGGCCATAGGCGTTCGAAGAACGGCGTCGCTTCGCTCGCCTATGTGCCGGGCATCCACGCCTTGAAAGCGAATCATCAGAAGAAAGAACGTGGATGGCCGGGCGAAAGGGCGTTCACGCCCGTCTTCAACGGGCTATGCCCGGCCATGACGAGAAATGGACTTCCGTCATTGCGAGGCGCATTTGCGCCGAAGCAATCCAGCAAAATCGAACAGCCGGACTGGATTTCCTCGTCGGCTTCGCCTCCTCGCAATGACATTGAGTTGTAGCGAGCAGCCACCAACATCATTTTCCTAAATCTCGAACACCTGCCCCGGCTTCAGTGCGACGAACGTCTCGCGCGGCCGGCCGGCCGCCTCTAACGCAGCAGCGAGATCCCGCACCGGCGCGTCGATCGCCTCGTCGGTCAACTGAAACGTGCCGTGATGATGCGCCAGCGCCTGCGGCGCGCCGCAATCGGCCAGCGCCTTCACCGCATCCGACGGATTCATGTGCTGCTCGCGCATGAACCAGCGCGGCTCATAGGCGCCGATTGGCAGGATCGCGAGCCGCGGCGCGCCATGGGTGTCGCGCACGCGGCGAAAATGAGTGCCGTCGCCATAGCCGGAATCGCAGACGACGTAGATCGTGCCCGCCGGCGTCTCCAGCACGAAGCTCGCCCACAGCACCTTGTTGCGGTCGAGCAGGCCGCGCGCCGACCAGTGCCGCGTCGCCACCAGCGTCACCGCGACGTTGTCTCCGATCTCGATGCGCTGATTCCAGTCATAGGCCTCGGCGCGGATGGTGTCGTCATTGGCGCGCATGGTGACATCGTTGCCGAGCGGCGTGATCACGCGCGGCGAGAATTGCGCGACAAGGCGCGAGAGCGTGCGCACGTCGAGATGGTCGTAATGGCCGTGCGAGACCAGCACGGCATCGATGGGCGGCAATGAATCAAAGGCGATGCCGGGCGCGTTGACGCGCTTGGGTCCGGCGAAGCTGACCGGCGAGCAGCGCTCCGACCACACCGGATCGATCAGGATGTTGAGGCCACCGGTCTGGACCAGCCAGCTCGCATGGCCGACGAAGGACAGCCGCGCCTTCGCCCCGGTGACGCGCGGCGGCGGCGTGTCGGAAAAGCCGCTCGGCGCGTATTCGGGCCAGCGCGCCTGCCTCTGGGTGACGCGCCAGCGCAGCACCTCCCATAGGCTGCGCGGCGGCGCGCCGTCCGGATCGAAGAAATGCAGCCCGTCGAAATGGTCCGACAACGGCCCGTCATAGGTCTTCATCTGCGAGGCTCCGAAGGCCGAGCCGCCAAGCAGGGTGGCGAGACCGGCGAACAACCCGAAAAAGCGGCGGCGGGTGATGGACATGGCCCCGGCTTGCCCCGATCTGTCCGGCCCAGGCAAGTGACAGCTTCGCGACCGGGACGATTTTTGATCGGAACCCTGCCCGCTCCAGCCCGGCCCGGCGGGTTCCCGGGCCGGATCAGGCCGCAAAATCAGCGATTTTGGCGTCCTTTCTTGACTTTCCGGCCTTTGCGGGCTTTAACCGCGCGGTTTCTCGGAAAGATGTTCTTTTCGACCCGCCGCCCGGTGCTGGATGCCGGAGGCCAACGCCCGACAGCGCTGTGCGCCCTCGGGCGCAAAAGTGTTTGGGTTTGCACCTCGCGAACCCACGGTCGTCATGCCCAGACCTGATCCGGGCATCCACGACTTAAATCTTTGCGAGGCAAGACGTGGATGGCCGGGACGAGCCCGGCCATGACGGAACAGGATTTATAGGCCGCGATGTTCGACAATCTGTCGGAAAGGCTCGGAGGGATACTCGACAAGCTGACGCGGCGCGGCGCGCTGTCGGAAGCCGATGTCGACGCCGCGATGCGCGAGGTGCGCCGCGCGCTGCTCGAAGCCGACGTCGCGCTCGACGTGGTGCGCTCCTTCACCGAGAAGGTGCGCGAGCAGGCGATCGGCGCCACCGTCATCAAGTCAGTGACGCCCGGCCAGATGGTGGTGAAGATCGTTCACGACCAGCTCGTGGACACGCTCGGCGCCGACGGCCAGCTCATCGACCTCAACGCGCCCGCGCCGGTGCCGATCATGATCGTCGGCCTGCAGGGCTCCGGCAAGACCACCACCACCGCCAAGCTCGCCCGCCGCCTGGTCCAGCGCGACAAGAAGAAAGTGCTGAT
>JAFKKO010000111.1 GCA_017305455.1 Hyphomicrobiales bacterium
GGCCGCGTTCAAGTAATAAAAAAGAGCGGGTCCCCGGGGGTCCCACTCTCCTACGCGACCGTATGAGAATTGATTTCGATGCAGATATAGCTGTTCTGCCCGGGTTCGGCAAGGGCGGGGGTCCCGTAGGCCCGGCCGGGAACCCTCCGGCGCACCCCTGCTTCACCGGGCGCCGGACGGGCTTGCCGCCGTTCCGGGTTAAGGACGGCATGTCCACAAGGCGGGAGGCGTCGCGCCGTGCCATGCCGGCCCGGTGCCAGGCCGGATCTCACGGTCGCGGCGTCATCGCGCCGGCGATTTGCAGAAAATCAGATAAGTCGCCTTGCGTCCCTCGCGCGTCGCCTTCGCGCCATAACGTGTCATGGTGTAGCCGCTCCACGGCTTGCGCCAGTCGTCGGCGCGCTCGGCGATCCAGACGAAATCGGGCGAGCGCAACATGTGCGCCAGCGTCCATGCCGCGTAGTCGTCGATATCGCTGACGAAACGAAACTCGCCGTCGTCCGTGAGGACGCGCGACATCGCGGCGATGGTGGCGTCCTGCACGAAGCGGCGTTTCCAGTGCCGGCGCTTGGGCCACGGGTCGGGGTGAATGAGATCGATCCGTGTCAGCGCACGGGCAGGCAGCCAGGCGAGCAACTCGGCGGCATCGCCGGCGAACAGGCGGATGTTGCCGATGTTGTGCGCCTCGATCTGTGCCAGGATCTTCGCCATGCCGTTGACGTAGGGCTCGCAGCCGATGAATCCGGTGTGCGGATGCGCCAGCGCCTCGGCGACCAGATGCTCGCCGCCGCCAAAACCGATTTCGAGGCGCATGGTTTCGATCTGCGGCGAAAACAGCGTCGTCGGCGCGGCAGGCGGGGATTGATCGATGTTGATCGCAAGATGCGGCAGGAGGTGATCGATCAGATCGGCGTGATGCGCGCGCAGCCGGTGTCCCTTGCGCCGCCCGAAGAACGAGCCGTGCGAATGGGCGATGGCGTCGTCGGCCTCACGGATGCCGGAAACTGTCTTGTCGGAAACCATGATAATCGATCACATCCCGCAGGGTCGCGCCTAGCTGTGCCGTCAAACCTGCCGGTTCGCAAGCACGGTTGCGGCGGCACGCATTCCTTGAGAGGGGAAGAAGAAGCCGCCGGGATCGCCTTCCGCCGGATCATGCTGGATGCGGCGCGAAGCCGCCGCCGGTCCGCTACGATTTGGACGCTTCGCGCGACGCCATCTGCTCGACCAGATCGACAATGCTGCGTCGGAGCTTGGGGTCGGTGATGCGCATGAAAGCGCGCGTCAGCGTCAGTCCTTCGCTGGTTGCGAGAAAATCGGAAATATAGGTCGGGGAGGGCGCCTCGCTCATGCCCTCCGGCACCGTTATGCTGCCGCTGGGGCCGCCTTCAAAGAAGAACGACACCGGCACCTGCAGCACCTCGCCGATCTGTTGCACACGGCTTGCGCCGATCCGGTTGGTGCCTTTTTCGTATTTCTGGATCTGCTGGAACGTCAGGCCGAGTGCTTCGCCAAGCTTTTCCTGGCTCATGCCGAGCATGATACGCCGCATCCGCACGCGGCTGCCGACGTATTTATCGATCGGATTCGGCGTCTTGGCTGACATCTCAATCTTTCTGTCCATCCCGGGCGGATGCTGATCCGCGGTCGAAATACGCTGTTTGTGACGTACTCGTCAAATATCCCGCACGGCCGTTATGACTATTCCAGAACAACGCACGATGTCATTCACGAGGGGTGATCCCGGTGATATATTTCAGGTAAGTAAGACCTGAATTCATTACATATCGTTCAGGTGCGCGACCGGTTTCCAGGGTGCTGGCGCAGCCGCCGCCGGCTGATCATAAGAACTGAAATTGCCAGCACGATGGCAAGCGGCCAGTCGTGGAGGCTTGCAAAGACCGGAGCGGGCAGCGCGGCCGGCAGTGGCGAATCCAGCACACCTTCCTGGCCAAGCCGCAATTCGCCGATGAAACGGCCGAGCGGGTCGATCACCGCTGAAATACCGGTATTGGCGACACGCACGATCGGCAGGCCTTCCTCGATCGCGCGCAGCCGCGCCTGCTGTAGGTGCTGATACGGGCCGGTGGAAATGCCGAACCAGCCATCGTTGGTCAGATTGACGATCCAGCCGGGTCGCTCGCCCGGCGGGACGATCTGGCCGGAGAACGCGACCTCATAGCAGATCAACGGCAGCGCCTTCGGCGCGCCCGGAATGGTCATGGCGTTGCGCCGTGTTCCCGGAATGAAGCCGCCGACCACCCTGGTGAGCTGGATGAGGCCGAGTTTTTCCATCGCCGACTGGAACGGCAGATATTCGCCGAACGGCACGAGATGCAGCTTGTCGTAGATCGACAGCACGTCGCCGTCGCCGTCGATGGCGTAGATCGAGTTATAGGCGCGGCTGATTTTCACGCCCGGCGGCGCATCGGGCGGGCGGACGGCGCCGGTGATGAGGGTGGTGCCGCGCGGCAGGAAGTCGGCGATCTGCGCCAGCACGTCCGGTTCGCGCGCGAGAAAGAACGGAAACGCCGATTCCGGCCAGATCAGGATGGTGCTGTCGCGCACGCCGCTCGATTGCGGCCCGGTGGCGCGGTCGGACAGCGCGAGGTACTTCTCCATCACCTCTTTCTTGGCGCCGTAGTTGAACTTCACATCCTGCTGCAGATTGGGCTGCATCAGCCGCAGCTTCACGCCGGGCACGAACTGTGTGGCGTGTTGCGCCAGCCGCAGCGCGCCATAGCCGCCCATGCCAAGCAGCACGGCGAGCGCGGCGGCAAGCGGCAGCCATGGCCGCCGGGTGACGGCACGATCGTCGATCAGCACCGCAGGCGTGGCGAAGATCGCGAGCGCGAGGAAGGTGAGGCCCCAGATGCCGATCAGCGATGCGCTCTGCGCCAGCGCCAGCGGTTCGGTGATGGCATAGCCGAACAGATTCCAGGGAAAGCCGGAGAGGATGTGGCCGCGCAGCCATTCGCTGACGGTGAGCGCGGTGGCGAACGACAGAATGCGGAAGGCGTCACGGGTCCAGAACAGCCGCGCCAGCGCGAAGCCGAGCGCCATGAACAGCGCGAGCACGGCGGGCAGTCCGGCGACCGCGATCGGCAGCAGCCAGGCGAACGTGTCGGCGTCGACCAAAAAAGCGTAGCCGATCCAGTAAAGACCGGTGATGAAATAGCCGAAGCCGAACCACCAGCCGGCGACGGCCGCTGCGGGGATGCCGTTGAGTTTGCCGGCCGCAGCGCCGTCGATCAGCCATAACGCGACCGGGAAGGTGATGAACAGCACAGGCCAGATATTGAACGGCGCCATGGCCAGCGCCGACAGCGCGCCGGCCAGACATGCGATTGCCGCGCGCTTCGAGCCCCAGGCGAGGATGACGTTGCGGCCGGTCGCAGCCAGGGCAGTCGGTGCTGCAATCATGCGGCGCCCGCGCCGTCATTGGGCCGTGATGGGGATTCACCAGGCGCGGCGCCGGGGGAATCAGGTGCCGCGTCGCGGCGGCGCGGACGCAGATTGGAGCGGTCCTTGCGGATGCCGATGCGCACGCGCTTCACGCGTCGCGGATCGGCGTCGAGCACCTCGATCTCGAAATCGCCGGGACCGGAGATGACTTCGCCGCGGACCGGGAAGCGCCCGATCTGGTTGACCAGATAGCCGCCGAGGGTATCGACGTCCTCACCGGCCTCGCCGGTATCGAACGCATCGCCGATCTCCGCCTTGACTTCGTCGAGATGGGCGCGGCCATCGACCAGGAAGGAGTTGTCGCTCTGTCGGATCACGGTCGGCGTTTCATCGCTGTCGTGTTCGTCGTCGATCTCGCCGACGATCTGCTCGACGATGTCCTCGATCGAGACGAGGCCGTCGGTGCCGCCATATTCGTCGACCACGAGCGCAAGATGGATGCGCGTCGCCTGCATCTGCGCCAAGAGGTCGATCGCCGGCATCGATGGCGGCACGTACAAGAGTTTGCGGATCAGGTCGGCATCCGCCAGCGCCATGCCGAGATTGACCGAGCGCAGATCGAGGCCGGCGGGAAACGGCTTCTTGCGCTTGGCGTTGGTGTCGGGATCGACCCGCGCTTTCGCCGCCATGAAGGCGATCAGGTCACGGATATGAACCATGCCTTCGGGATCGTCGAGCGTGTCATTGTAGACCACAAGGCGCGAATGCGCGGCGCTTTCGAACAGGCCCATCAGTTCGCCGAGCGAGATGTCTCGCTTGACCGCGACGATGTCGCCGCGCGGCACCATCACGTCGGCGATGCGGCGATCATGCAGCGCGAGGATGTTGCGCAGCATGGTGCGTTCGATCGTGGTGAAGCTGGTCTCTCCCGGCGCGGTGGCGTCGAGCACCACCTGCAGGTCGGCGCGCGCCGAGCCGGCCTTCCAGCCGAACAACGTGCGCAGCGCGCGCATCAGCCACATTTCCCGCGCGGGCCGCAGCACTTCGCCCTGCCGCACCGGAACCGGCAGGCGAGTGTCGGATGGCTGCGGTTGCGGGGTATCGGCCGCGGCGCTGTCAGGTTCGGGCGTCACTCAATCCACCTGGTCTGGAGAAGCGTAGGGGTCGGGGATGCCGAGTCGCGAAAGAATATCACGTTCGAGCCCCTCCATGGCCGCCGCTTCGTCGTCGGTCATGTGGTCGTAGCCGAGCAGGTGCAGGAAGCCATGCACGGCCAGATGGCTGAGGTGGTCGGCGAACGGCTTGCCCTCGCTCTCCGCCTCCCGCAGCGTGGTCTGGTAGGCGATGGCGATGTCGCCGAGCATCTGCGGCGCCTGCGTCCCGGCCGAATCTTGATCCTGCCAGGCGGCCGGAAACGACAGCACGTTGGTCGGTTTGTCGAGGCCACGCCAGTCGCGGTTCAGGGTGCGCACGCTGTCGTCATCGGTCAGCATGATGGCGATCTCGGTGGGCCCCTTCGGCAGCTCGACCAGCGCGGCGGCGGCGGCGATGGCGCGCCGGACCACCGCCTCGGCCTCCTGCGCGTCCTGCCAGCAGGGCGCGGCGATCAGAATATCGGCTTCGGGGAAGGCAGCGGTCGGCATGGCGGAAATGTCGGTATTCGGCAAGGGATCTGCAAGACGGATCAGGGTTTGGCCGGCGTCGAACGCTGCGGCATTCCCTCGTAGGCGGCGACGATGCGTGCGACCAGTTCGTGGCGGATCACGTCCTCGGCGGCGAAGCGGACCTGCGCGATGCCCTCGACATTCTCAAGCAGCCTGCTGGCCTCGGCAAGGCCGGAGGGCTGGCCGTTCGGCAGATCGACCTGGCTCGGGTCGCCGGTGACGATCATGCGGCTGTTCTCGCCGAGGCGGGTGAGGAACATCTTCATCTGCATCGATGTGGTGTTCTGCGCCTCGTCGAGGATGATCGCGGCATTGGTCAGCGTGCGTCCGCGCATGAAGGCGAGCGGGGCGATCTCGATCTCGCCGCTTTGCAGCGCGCGCTCGACGATGCGCGCATCCATCAGGTCGTAGAGCGCGTCATAGATCGGCCTTAAGTAAGGATCGACCTTCTCGCGCATGTCGCCGGGCAGGAAGCCGAGCCGTTCGCCGGCCTCGACCGCGGGGCGGGTGAGGATGATGCGATCGACTTCCTTGCGCTCGAACAACTGGCAGGCCCGCGCCACCGCGAGCCAGGTCTTGCCGGTGCCGGCCGGGCCGACGCCGAACACCAGCTCATTGCGCTTGAGCGCGCGGATGTAGGAATCCTGCGCCGCGGTGCGTGCGCGCACCGGACGTTTGCGCAGATTGATCTCCTCGAAAGCAGGCTTGGCCGCGCGCGAATCGAAATCGAACAAGGATCCCTGCGCGAGAATGGCCCGGATCGCGCCCTCGACATCGCCCTGCGCGATCTCATGCTTGCCGACCGCTTGCTGGTAGAGCGTTTCGAGCACGCGCTGCGCGGCGTCGCAGCTATCGCGGGTGCCCGCGATGTTGATGTGGTTGCCGCGCGAATCCGCCACCACGCCGAGCCGCCGCTCGATCAGCGCGAGGTGCTGGCCGTAAGGCCCGATCACCGCCGAGGCGGCGCGGTTGTCGTCGAAAGCCACGACGATCTGGGTTTCAGCTTGCGAGAGCGTATCTCGGTCAGTTTTGCGGCCGGGAGCGAGGGTGGGCGAATCCGATGCGCTTTTCGGCAAGGGTTCAGGCTCCGGTAGGGAGGGATGACATGGAAAGGCGGTCGGCAGGCGGCGGCGTGTCGGCAAGCGTACCGAGCAGGCTGTAGCGCTCGAGGCTTTCGATCGCGACCGGACGGACCTGTCCGATGATGTCGGGCGGGGCGATCACATGGGCCGGTTGCAGATAGGCGGTGCGGCCGACGATCTGGCCGGGATTGCGCGCGGGCCGCTCGAACAGCACGTCGACCGTGGTGCCGATTGCAGCCGCGTTGAACGCCGCCTGCTGGCTGTCGATCAACTCCTGAAGCCGCGCCAGTCGCTGGTCCATCACCGAAGCCGTGACCATCCCCTCAAGCTCCGCCGCCGGGGTGCCGGGGCGGGGCGAATACTTGAACGAGTAGGCCGCAGCGTAGCTGATTTGCCTGACCAGCGCGAGGGTAGCCGCAAAGTCTTCCTCGCTCTCCCCCGGAAACCCGACGATGAAATCCGACGAAAATGCGATGTCTTCGCGCGCCTTGCGGAACTTGTCGACAATGCGCAGGTAGTCGCTTGCGCTGTGTTTGCGGTTCATCGCGGCGAGAATCCGGTCCGAGCCTGATTGCACCGGAAGATGCACGAACGGCATCACCGCCGGGATGTCGCGATGCGCCTCGATCAGCGCGTCGTCGACATCGCGCGGATGGCTGGTGGAATAACGCAGCCGCGCGATGCCGGGGATGGCGGCGATGCGATGCAGCAGGCGGCCGAGCGACCATGTTGCGCCGTCTTCGCTTTCGCCGTGATAGGCGTTGACGTTCTGGCCGATCAGCGTGATCTCGCGCACGCCGTTGTCGGCAAGGCGCATGACATCTTCGACGATGCGCGCGACCGGGCGCGAGACTTCCATGCCGCGGGTATAGGGCACGACGCAGAAGGTGCAGAACTTGTCGCAGCCTTCCTGCACGGTGACGAAAGAGGAAATGCCGCGGGCGCGGATTGCCGCGGGCCTGGGTTGCGGCAGCGCCGTGAATTTGTCCTCGATCGGAAATTCGGTCTCGACGGCGCGGCCGTCCTGCGCGGCTCGTCGCAACAGTTGCGGCAGATGATGATAGCTCTGCGGGCCGACTACGATATCGACCACCGGCGCGCGGCGGATGATCTCCTCGCCCTCGGCCTGCGCGACGCAGCCGGCCACCGCGATGCGGACCTCTTTGCCTTGCTTCGCCGCCTCTTCCTTGGCGAGCCGCAGCCGGCCAAGCTCCGAATAGACCTTCTCGGAAGCTTTCTCGCGGATATGGCAGGTGTTGAGGATGACGAGGTCGGCGTCTTCGGCGTTGGCGGTCTCGACGAATCCTTCCGGCGCCAGCGTGTCCACCATGCGCTGGGCATCGTAGACGTTCATCTGGCAGCCATAGGATTTGATGTGCAGCTTGCGCGGCGCGGTCATGCGGTCGAAGATGTCCTGATCGGGAGCGAACGAGGCTCAGATAGACCGGAAACCGGCCCGAATCCAGCGCGCCGGGCCGGTAAAAACCGCGGCGCGGCGCGAAAAACTCAAGTTTTGTCCTCGTCGAGCGGAACGCAATACAGTTCCAGACGATGATCGACCAGCCGGAAACCGAGCTTGCGCGCGATCTCGGTCTGCAGTTTCTCGATGGCGTCGGAGGTGAATTCGATCACCGTGCCGTCGCGCAGATTGATGAGATGGTCGTGATGGCTGTCGCGCATCTGCTCGTAGCGGGCGCGGCCCTCGCGGAAATCGTGACGTTCGATAATGCCGGCATCCTCGAACAGCTTCACGGTGCGATAGACAGTGGAAATCGAGATCTTGTCGTCGATGGCGACACAGCGCCGGTACAGTTCCTCGACATCGGGATGATCGGAGGCTTCGGCCAGGACGCGCGCAATCACGCGGCGCTGCTCGGTCATCCGCATGCCGGTGGCGGCACAGCGATGCTCGATGTCCGTTGTCGGAGAGGAAGGCACGGATTTCAAGGCTGTCATGGGTGCTATTTTGCCATCCGGCGCGGCCTACGACAAGCTGCGCTGCATCACAAGGGCATTCAATTCCTCGCCGCCGGCGTTCTTGTAGTAGCGCTCGCGGCGGCCGATGACGCTGAATCCGGCCTTCTCGTATAACGCCCGCGCCGGATGGTTGTTCTCCTCGACCTCAAGGAACACCTGCGTCAGCCCGAGTCCGGCGAGGTAGCCCAGATGCGTGCGCAAGAGGTCGCGTGACAGGCCGCGGCCGCGATAGCTCTTGTCGATCGCGACCGAGAGAATCTCCGCCTCGTCGGCGGCGATGCGCGAGATGATGAAGCCGACCACCTTGCGGCCGATGCACAGGCGATGCGCCAGCGTGTTGCGCTCGGCAAGCATCTGCTCGAATTCCCCGATGCTCCAGCCGCGATGGAATGCGGCGCGATGCAGCCGCGACAGCGCCGGCGCATCGCGCAGCGTGGCCGGCTCGACCACGGCGGGCTGGTTTGCGAACAACGCGGCGAGCCGCGCGAGGATACCCATCGCTCAGCCCTGCGGCTGGGTCCCGGCATGGATGCCGGATTTCGCGGCCTGCGGCTTGGCGTCCGGCGCGCGCAGATAGAAAGGCCGCGCCGGCGCGGTCTCGGGCTGCGCGGCGGCGCCGACCCAGGCCACCCAGCCGATATCCGGGCCGGGCCGGACCTCGACCGAGAGCGGAGGCTGCGCATGCGCGGGCCAGCGCGCGGCGAGAATCTGTGCGGCGTTGCCGACCAAACGCGGCGTGCCGAAGCGCGCGGCGTCCAGCGCGTCATCGACCGGCATCACCGCCGGCCTGATCAGGGTGGTGCCCCGGCCGGAAAACGTCTGGGTGTAGACCTGATCGTGCCGCGCGTCGATCGCGACCACGATCGGCTCCTCGCCGACTTCATCGACCAGCGGCGCGGCATAGGCCGCCAGCGTGCTGACGCCGACCACGGGCTTGCCGGCAGCGAGCGCAAGGCCGCGCGCCGCGGAAATGCCGACGCGCAGGCCGGTGAAACTGCCGGGGCCGGTGGTGACGGCGATGCGGTCGAGCCCTAAGAAGGGCAGCGCGGCGTCCGCCATCACCCGCGCGATCAGCGGCATCAGCGCCTCGGCGTGGCCGCGCTTCATCGCCTGGCTTTCGCGTGCAAGAAATTGCTCGGTCTCGGTATCGAGCACCGCGGCGGCGCAGAATTCCAGCGCGGTATCGATGGCAAGGACGAGCATGGGGCGGCCTGAGAGCAGTGACGAGGTGGCGGCACCCTGCCGTGCAAATGACGAAGGGGCAAGCGCCGTGCGCTCGCCCCTTGCGAATTTCGTCGAAAAGTCCGCGCCGCTTACATCGGCCGGACTTCGACCACGTCGGGCACGAAATGCTTCAGCAGATTCTGGATGCCGTGCTTCAGCGTCGCGGTGGAGGACGGGCAGCCCGAGCACGAACCCTTCATGTCGAGAAAGACGATGCCGTCCTTGAAGCCGCGGAAGGTGATGTCGCCGCCGTCCTGCGCCACCGCCGGGCGGACGCGAGTCTCGATCAGATCCTTGATGATGGCGACGGTTTCGCTGTCGGTCTCGTTGAAGAACTCCTCGGCATGCGGGCCGTGATCGGGAGCGGCCCCGTCGGCGAGCAGCGGCGCACCGGACATGTAGTGTTCCATGATCACGCCGAGAATCGCCGGCTTGAGGTGCTGCCAGTCGCTGCCGTCCTTGGTGACGGTGACGAAATCGGAGCCGTAGAACACGCCGGTCACCCCCGGAACCTCGAACAGTCTGGTGGCGAGCGGCGAGCGCGCGGCGCTGTCGCGGTCGACGAACTCCATGGTGCCGGCGTCGAGCACAGGGCGGCCGGGAATGAATTTCAGCGTGGCGGGATTGGGGGTCGGTTCGGTCTGGATAAACATCGAAATCTCCGGCGCATCGCCGGGTCAAGGCCGGCGCGTTCGGTTAAAGATCGTCGTTCCTAACAGATGGCGGCGAAAAAAGCACGATCAAGGGGGTATCTATTCGGGTCGCGGGGCTTGCCGCCGTGCCGCACCCGCAACCGGTTCAGGACAGGGCGTCGAGCTCGTCGTCCGACAGGCCGCCCGGCACCACCACCAGGGGGATCGGAAAACTGGCAGCGGATTTGGCGAGGCTGGTAATGACCGGGCCGGGGCCTTCGGCGCCGGTGCCGGCCGCGAGCACCAGCATGGTGATGTCGGTGTCCTCGGCGATCACGCTGAGAAGCTGGGCATTGGTTTCGCCTTCGCGGATCACCCGTTGCGGCGTGATCGCGGCGACCGCATAGGCCTGACCCGCGGCAAGGTCGAGCGCGGCGTTGGCGCCTTCCTCCGCTTCGGCGCGCATGATGGTGGCGACGCCGAGCCATTGCTGGTTGAGATCGCCGGTCTCGATCACGCGCAGCATCACCACATCGCCGCCGGCACGCACCGCCCAGCGGCTCGCATAATAGACCGCGCGGGCGCATTCCGGCGTGTCGTCGACGAGCACCAGGCATTTCGGCCGATGACCGGATTCGTAACCGCGCCGCTTGCTGCCCATGCCTGCTCCCGGATTCGATGCGAACCGGCGGCATGCTGCCACGGCGCGCGCGGTTCCGACAAGGCGCGAGGGGACTTGCGAATCGTGGCGATGTGAGGATGCGAGCCGTTATTTCTTGCGGATGAAGCCGACGATGTCCTTCACCGCATGCATGGTCTCGGCGGCGATGGCGCGCGCACGATCGGCGCCATCGACCAGCACCGCATCGACATAGCCGGGGTCTTGCGTCAGGCGTTTCATCTCGGCGCCGATCGGCCCGAGCTTGTCGACCGACAGATCGACCAGCGCCGATTTGAAGCTGGAGAATTGCCCGCCGCCGAAATCGCGCAGCACGTCGGCCTTGCTGCGGCCGGACAGCGCGGCATAGATGCCGACCAGATTGTCGGCCTCGGGGCGCGCTTCCAGCCCTTTTTCCTCCGAGGGCAGCGGTTCCGGATCGGTCTTGGCCTTGCGCACCTTCTGCGCGATGGCGTCGGCCTCGTCCGACAGATTGATGCGCGAATAATCCGACGGATCGGACTTCGACATTTTCTTCGCGCCGTCGCGCAGGCTCATCACCCGCGTTGCCGGGCCGGTGATCAGCGGCTCGGGCTGCGGGAAGAATTTCTCCTCAAGGCCGTGCGCGCGGATCGAGTCGGCAAAGTCGTTGTTGAACTTCTGCGCGATGTCGCGGGCGAGTTCGAGGTGCTGCTTCTGGTCCTCGCCGACCGGAACATGGGTGGCGCGATAGACCAGGATGTCCGCCGCCATCAGGTTCGGGTAGGCGTACAGACCGACCGAGGCGTTCTCGCGATCCTTGCCGGCCTTCTCCTTGAACTGGGTCATGCGGTTGAGCCAGCCGAGGCGGGCCACGCAGTTGAGCACCCATGCCAGCTCGGCATGTTCGGCGACCTGGCTCTGGTTGAACACGATATGTTTCTTCGGATCGATGCCGCTGGCGATGAACGCAGCGGTGACCTCGCGGATGTTGCGGGTCAGTTCGACCGGATCCTGCCACACCGTGATGGCGTGCAGATCGACCACGCAATAGATGCAGTTGTGAGTGTTCTGCAGTTTGACGAAATTGACGATGGCGCCAAGGTAGTTGCCCAGATGCAGATTGCCGGTCGGCTGCACGCCTGAAAACACCCGCTCGATTGCCGCCATCGTTCTTCGTCCTGTGATTGTCGTGCCGCGCCGGGCGGCTGTTGCGCCGTCAATAACGCATCATCCGGCAAGGGGAAACCCGATTTGCGAAAAGGACTGCCTCGCTGAAAAGAGGTGTGACCGCGGCGCAGCCTCGGAATCCCTTCATGACTGGCCGTTGCGGCCGCGCGCGCCGTTCTCGCGCAGGCCGACAATGGCCTCGCCCCAGCTCACCACGCCGAACAGGTCGAGCAGCAGGCCGTAGAGCGAGATACCGGCGGCGACGAAGCCGCCGAGAATGGTGAGACGGGCGGTAAATCCCGCGGTCTCCATCACCGGGGCGACGAAGGTGTCGGAACTCCACAGCATCGCGCCCATGATCGCCGCGCCGACCGCGATGCGCGGCAGCCGTTTACGCGCCAGAGCGTCGATCGAAAATCCGAAAGTGGCGGCGCCGCGCCAGCCCAGCACCAGCGCGCCGCACCAGGCGCCGAAGGTGATGCTGGCGGCGACGCCGGCGGCGCCGAAGCCGCGTCCGGCGACAAGGCCGGCGATTACCGCGGCGGCGATGCCGGCGAGAGTGGCCAGTAACGGCGTCCGGGTGTCGTCGCGGGCAAAGAAGGCCGGCGAGAGCACCTTCATCAGCACATGGGCGGGCAGGCCGAGCGCCAGCACCGACAGCGCCTGCGCGGTGGCGATGGTGTCGCTCTTGGTGAAGGCGCCGTGCTCGAACAAGACGCCGATGATCGGCTGGCTGAGGAAGATCAGGCCGAGCGTCGCGGGCAGCGCGAGGCCGACGGCAAGCTCGAGGCCGCGCGACTCGGCCTGCGACAGCGCGGCGTCGTCATGGTTCTGGATGGCGCGGGTCAGTTCCGGCACCAGCACGGTGCCCATCGCTACGCCCACCATGCCGAGCGGCAGTTCGATCAGGCGATTGGCGAAATACAGCCACGACACCGCCGAAGGCGAGCTCGACGCGATGATCGCGCCGGCCACGATCAGGAATTGCGGGCCGGAATTGGCGAACATGCCGGGGATGCCCTTGCGGAAGAAGGCGCGGGTCTGCGGATCGAACGAGATCCGGATCGGCCGCGCGACGCCGTCGCGCCAGGGCCGGCGCTGGATCAGGATCAGGGTCTGCAGGCAACCGGCGATGCCGACCGTGCCGGCGATGATATAGGCGCAGAGCTGCGGTTCTTGCCGCCACATCAGCAGCAGTGCCAGCACCGTGATCAGCGTGATGTTGAACAGCACCGGCGAGAACGCGGTGAGCAGAAAGCGTTGCTCGGCGTTGAGCACGCCCATCATCACCGTGACCGGGCCGACAAAGGCGAAATACGGCATCATCAAGCGCGCATCATCGACCGCGAGTTGCAGCGCATCGCGCCCGACAAAGCCCGGCGCGAGCAGCGAGATCACCAGCGGCATCGCCACTGTCAGCGCCAGCGCGATGCCGATCAGGATCACGCTGAGACTGCCGAGCACGCGCCCGGCAAAGGCGGCGGCAGCCACCACGCCCTCGCTTTCGCGCAGCCGCAGATAGCCCGGCACCAGAGCGGCGTTCAGCGTGCCCTCGTTGAGCGAGCGGCGGGTGACATTAATGAACTGAAAGGCGACCAGAAAGGCGTCGGCGACCGCGCCGGCGCCGAGCAGCGCCGCGATCAGCGAGTCGCGCAGAAACCCCAGCACACGCGAGGTGAGCGTTCCGCAGGACACTGTCAGGATATGGCGGATCATGGAGTGGTTCTGGAGACGTTTCGGGGCTGCCTGCTTGCTGGCGCAGGGTTTGTCGTGATAGGTCGCCGGATCGTTCGATCCCGCATGACATATCAGTTTTTCGCTTCCTCGCCCTCCATCCCGCAGGATTAATCTTAATGACCACCGCTCAATACGACGTGCTCGGAATCGGCAACGCCATTTTCGATATTCTGGTCCAGGCGGACGACGCCTTCCTCGCCGCGCACGGCATGACCAAGGGATCGATGGCGCTGATCGACGAGACGCGGGCGACGGCGGTGTATCAGGCGATGGGTCCGGCGACCGAGATGTCCGGCGGCTCCGCGGCCAACACCATTGTCGGCGTCGCCGATTTCGGGGCGCGCGCCGCCTATGTCGGCAAGGTCAAGGACGACCAGATCGGCCAACTCTATACCCACGACATCCGCGCCGCCAAGGTGGCGTATGCGACCGCGCCGGCCAAGGACGGCCCGGCGACCGGCTGCTCCTACATCCTGGTGACGCCGGACGGCGAGCGCACCATGAACACCTATCTCGGCGCGGCGCAGGACCTGACGCCGGCCGACATCGATCCGGCGCAGATCGCGGCGGCCTCGATCGTCTATCTCGAAGGCTATCTGTGGGACCCCAAGAACGCCAAGGACGCTTTCGTCAAGGCATCGAAGATCGCGCATGACCATCAGCGCAAGGTGGCGCTGACGCTGTCGGACGCATTTTGCGTCGACCGCTACCGCGACGAATTCCTCGGCCTGATGCGCGACAACACGGTGGACGTGATCTTCGCCAACGAGGCCGAGCTTGCTTCGCTCTACCAGACGGAGGATTTCGATGCCGCGCTCGCGCAATTGCGCAACGATGTTGCGCTCGGCGTGGTGACGCGCAGCGAAAAGGGTTGCGTGGCCGCCGACAAGGCCGGCGTCACCGTGATCCCGGCGTTTCCGGTCGCCAAGGTGATCGATACCACCGGCGCGGGCGATCTGTTCGCCGCCGGCTTCCTGTTCGGCATGGTGCGCGGCGTCGGCTATCACGAATCCGGCCGGCTCGGCGCGCTCGCCGCGGCGGAGGTGATCCAGCATATCGGCGCGCGGCCGCAGACCTCGCTGAAGGCGCTGGCGCAGCAGCATGGCCTGCCGGTCTGACGTCGGCCGGACCCTCCCGTGCAGCAGAGGAGGGGCGCAGCAGGCGGCCTTGCCAATGCGCGGCGGCGGCCCCATATCCTCGCCAACACGCTGAAACCTTTTTGCGTTGAACCGCATCTGACGATGCGACGACTACGTTTGAGTAAGACGACGACGTTTGAGTAAAGAGTTTTGAGGATTTGCGATGATTACGACATGGGGAGAATGGAAGCGTTATCCCAGGGCGGCGCTGGGCGAGGCGCTCGAAGCCCCGATCGGACCCGGTATCTATGAAGTGCGCAAGGCGGTGACCGGGGAGCTTTATGCATTCGGAGCCGTCGACAATCTCGCCGAGACGCTGTCGCGCGTCGGCTGGCCGCCGCGTTCGCTGAAGTCGCTGTTCCTCAAGCGCGATCCCATCCTGCCCGACCTCGAATACCGCACTTGCGCGACCGGCACCAAGGCGGCGGCGCGGATCGCGGCCGAGCGCATGATCGGGCGCCGCGAAGCCTATATGGCTGGCGCGGCCTGAGCCGTACCTGTTCTTCTTTCCGGTCCCTGAACCGTCTCAGGCGACGCTGGCGGTGCCGCTCTTGAGCCGCTTGCGTACCACCGGTGCGGCCGCCACGACTCCCTTTTCAACAAAGGCTTCGTGATTGCTCTCGATCGCATCGAGCGCGTAGAGATAATTCACCATCAGGCCGTAGGACTGCCGCAGGCCATTCTCCGACGTATCGCCGAGAAAATTGAGCCGCTCCAGCCGCGCGCCGTTGCCGAGATGGAAGCGCGCCACCGCGTCGGCGACGCGGCCGCGCTTGTCCCTGGCTTCCAGAAAATAATAGGCGGCCGCCGCGAGCAGCACCGGGCGGATGCGCTCGACAATCGCGCTGTCCTCGTGCCAGCCGGGCTGGTCGAGCAGCGCCAGCGTCTCCTTGTCGGCGGCGTCGAGCGCGATGGAATTGTCCGCGGCGCGCTCGCGCTTCAGCCAGTTGGCGAAACCCGGCACTGGCGACAGCGTGACGAAGGTGTGCAGGTTCGGCAGCTCGCGCTTGAGTTCCTCCACCACCTGCTTGATCAGGAAATTGCCGAAGGAGATGCCGCCGAGACCCTTCTGGGTGTTGGAGATCGAATAGAACGCGGCGGTGCTCGCTTGCGCGGCTTCGATCGGCACGCGGTCCTCGGCTAGCAGCGGCGCGATGCTGCCCGGAATCTCCTTGGTCAGCGCGACCTCGACGAAGATCAGCGGCTCATCGATGAGCTGCGGGTGGAAGAAACCGTAGCAGCGCCGGTCGGGCGGAGCGAGCCTGCGGCGCAGATCGTCCCAGTTCCTGATCGCATGCACCGCCTCGTAGCGGATGATCTTTTCCAGAATGTTGGCCGGCGTGGTCCAGTCGATCCGCTGCAGCACCAGGAAGCCGCGGTTGAACCAGGAAGCGAACAGATGGACGAAATCGCTGTCCACGGGTTGCAATTGCGGGTGCTCGGCGATGTTGGCGAGCAGCATTTCCCGCATCCGGACCAAGGCTTCGGTGCCGCCGGGCGCGAGGTTGAGGCGGCGGATTAGCTCCTGCCGGCGCGGCTCGGCGGCCTCGTGCAGGGCGCTCACCGCCGCGCTAGAAAAGCTCTCCTTCTGCACCCGCGCCATCGCCTGCTCGATCTGCTCACGGTCCGGGCCGAACAGGTCGCCGAGCGCGGTAAGGAAGGCGAGCCGCTCGGCCGGCGAGGCCGCGGCATAGCCTGCGAGCAGCGTCTGCGCCAGGGCGACGCCGGTGGCTTCGCCGCGCCGCGACAGCAAGGTTTCGCCAAGCTCGATCAGCTCGGCTTCACTGAGGGCATGGCTCGAGCCATGTGTAATCCCCCGCAACAAATGGCGACCGCGCTCGGTCAGCGTGTTGAGAAGATTGCCCAGGAATTCCGGTGCTCGGTCAAATCCCAATGTCGGCATTGCGGTCCTCGGTTGCAGGCGGTGATGATCTTGCGTGACGAAGGAAGCGGCACGTCATTCCGGCAGCGGAATGAATTCGGTCTCCTCCGGTACATCGGCGAAGCGGCCGGTCTTCCAGTCCTGCTTGGCCTGCTCGATGCGTTCGCGGCTGGAGGAGACGAAATTCCACCAGATGTAACGCGGCCCTTCCAGCGCGGTGCCGCCGAGAAACATCATGCGTGTCGGCCGCGCCGCCCTGACCGTGATGCGGTCGCCGGGACGGAAGATCAGCAGGCGTGGTCCTTCATAGCGTTCGCCAGCGATCTCGACCTCGCCGTCGACGACATAGATCGCGCGCTCTTCATGGTCGGCGTCGAGCGGCGCGCTGGTCCCGGCCTCGAGATTGACCTCGACATAGAACCAGTCGGACACGGTTTCGACCGGCGACGATACGCCGAACGCGGAGCCGGCGATGATGCGGGCGCGGGCGCCGCTATCCTGCACGACCGGCAGGCTCGCGGCATCGTAATGCTGGAACGAGGGCGCGATTTCCTCGCGTCCGGCCGGCAGCGCCACCCAGCTTTGCAGGCCGAGCATTCTCTGGCCATTGGCGCGTTCGACATCCGGGGTGCGTTCGGAATGGGCGATGCCGCGTCCCGCCGTCATCAGGTTCATCGCGCCGGGCCGGATTTCCTGGATGTGGCCCTCGCTGTCGCGATGCATGATGCTGCCGTCGAACAGATAGGTGACGGTGGCGAGACCAATGTGCGGATGCGGCCGCACATCCATGCCTTGTCCGGCGATGAACTGCACCGGGCCGAAATGATCGAAAAAGATGAAAGGGCCGACCATCTGCTTCCTGCCATGCGGCAGCGCGCGGCGAACGGCGAAGCCGTCACCGAGATCGCGGGTGCGCGGCACGATGACGAGTTCGAGAGCATCGCAGGTTTGCGGGTCGCCGAGGATCGGATCGTTGGAGGGCATCCAGCTCATGGCACGGCTCCGTCAGTCACGCTCGATGAAGACTAGCATACATCGATTGTGATGACGCGCGAATGCGGCCATCGCGCGGCGCGGGCGGTTTCAGACTATCGGCTATATGATTTTGCGCACGGCCATGTGCGCCAAAACGGTGCGGCTGCACGATTAACCGCGTCTCGACAGGGTTCGCATTCGCGCAGTGCGATTCAGGAGTGAAGACGCAAGGGACGAAAAACTCTTTCTGTCAGAAGAGTCCGGTATCCTCACACGTCGACATTCGCATCCAGCGAGTTATCCTGAATGAACTCGCGGCGCGGCTCCACCACATCGCCCATCAGCTTGGTGAAGATATCGTCGGCGGCATCGACCTCGCGGATCTTCACCTGCAGCAGCGAGCGGGCGTTGACGTCGAGCGTGGTCTCCCACAACTGGTTCGGGTTCATCTCGCCGAGACCTTTGTAGCGCTGATAGGCGACACCCTTGCGACCGGCATCGGTCACCGCTTCGAACAGCGTCACCGGCCCGTGGATCGGCGTTTCGCTGTCCTTGCGCCGCAGCGTGGCGCTGCGCGGATAGGCCGCCTGCAGGCGCCCGGCATATTCGTCGAGCTTGCGCGCCTCGGCCGAGGACAGCATGGCAGCATCGATCACCGCGACGTCCTTGACGCCGCGCACCGTGCGCTCGAAGAAATAGCCCTCGCCCTCGCGGAATGTGCCGACCCAGCCGCGCTCGACCTCGTCGGACAGCGCGTCGAGACGCTTGGCGATGTAGTCGGCGGCGGCGTTCGCGGTCTCGACGTTGCCGACCACGCGCGGGCTGAGCACGCCGGCGATCGCTGCCTGTTCGATCACGCTGCGATTGTAGCGGCTGTGCAGATTGCCCAGCAGGTTGCGGATGGCGCGGGCGTCCTCGACCAGCGTCTGCAGGTCGCGGCCGCGGCGTTCCTCGCCCGACGCCAAACGCAGGACGCAATCGTCGAGGCCGGTCTCGATCAAATAGTCTTCCAGCGCCCGCTCGTCCTTGAGGTACTGCTCGGACTTGCCGCGCGTCACCTTGTAGAGCGGCGGCTGCGCGATATAGAGGTGCCCGGCCTCGATCAGCGAGGGCATCTGGCGGAAGAAGAAGGTCAGCAGCAGCGTGCGGATGTGAGCGCCGTCGACGTCGGCGTCGGTCATCACGATGATCTTGTGATAGCGCAGCTTCGACAGGTCGAAATCGTCGCGGCCGATGCCGGTGCCGAGCGCGGTGATCAGCGTGCCGATCTGCTCGCTCGACAGCATCTTGTCGAAGCGCGCGCGCTCGACATTGAGGATCTTGCCGCGCAGCGGCAGCACCGCCTGGAATTCGCGGTTGCGGCCCTGCTTGGCGGAGCCGCCGGCGGAATCGCCCTCGACGATGAACAGTTCGGATTTTGCCGGGTCGCGCTCCTGGCAATCGGCGAGCTTGCCGGGCAGGGAGGCGACATCGAGTGCGCCCTTGCGACGGGTGAGATCGCGCGCCTTGCGCGCGGCCTCGCGCGCGGCAGCGGCCTCGATCACCTTGCCGACGATGGTCTTGGCTTCGGTCGGGTGTTCTTCGAACCACGCCGACAGCGCGGCATTCAGCACGTTCTCGACCACCGGACGGACTTCGGACGAGACCAGCTTGTCCTTGGTCTGCGAGGAAAATTTCGGGTCCGGCACTTTCACCGACAGCACGGCGGTAAGGCCTTCGCGGCAGTCGTCGCCGGTCAGCGCGACCTTTTCCTTCTTGGCGATGGTTTCGGCATAACCGGTGACCTGGCGCGTCAGCGCGCCGCGGAAGCCGGCGAGATGGGTGCCGCCGTCGCGCTGCGGAATGTTGTTGGTGAAGCAGAGCACGTTCTCGTGGTAGCTGTCGTTCCACCACATCGCGACCTCGACGCTGATGCCGTTCTGTTCGGCGCGCATCATGATCGGATCGGGCACCACCGCCTTCTTGTTGCGGTCGAGGAAGCGGACGAACGCCTCGACGCCGCCTTCGTAATGCATCGCCTCGCGCCGTTCGACCGCGTGACGCATGTCGGACAGCATGATGTTGACGCCGGAGTTGAGGAAGGCGAGCTCGCGCAGCCGGTGCTCCAGCGTGTCGAAGTCGTATTCGACATTGGTGAAGGTCTCGGTCGAGGCGAGGAAAGTCACCTCGGTGCCGCGCTTGCCATTGGCCTCACCGACGACGGCGAGCGGCGCCACCGCCTCGCCGTGGCGGAATTCGAGGTAGTGCTCCTTGCCGCCGCGCCAGACCCGCAGTTCGAGTTTGCTCGACAGCGCGTTGACCACCGAGACGCCGACGCCGTGCAGGCCGCCGGAGACCTTGTAGGAATTCTGGTCGAATTTTCCGCCGGCATGAAGCTGGGTCATGATGACCTCGGCTGCGGAGATGCCTTCGCCCTTGTGAATGTCGGTCGGAATGCCGCGGCCGTCATCGCGCACCGTGACGGAATTGTCCGGATTGAGGATCACCTCGACGCGAGTGGCGTGGCCGGCGAGCGCTTCGTCGATCGCGTTATCGACGACCTCGTAGACCATGTGATGCAGGCCGGAGCCGTCATCGGTGTCGCCGATATACATGCCCGGACGCTTGCGAACAGCATCGAGGCCCTTCAGCACCCGGATCGATTCCGCGCCATATTCAATGCTGGGAGAGGGCGCGGTTTCGGCGCTCGCTTGCCGGGCTGGTTCAGTCATGAGGTGCCTTCGCGGATGGTCGAATCGAGCCTGCGAAATACGCGGCTTCGATTGTCAATTTGTGCCATGAAAACAGGTGGCCGCATAGCTCAAAGTGAGCGCCGCCAAGCCTTTGAATAAATGGGATTTTTCGAGGGTTTTTCAAGTCTTCGAAAAGGCGTTTTTCGGCCTGTGGAAAAGCGTGATTCGCAAGGCTGCGGTCGGGCTCCGGAAGGGCGGTGAAAGTGTTCCGTCGGATGTTAGCTGCGGCGCGCGATGGCGCCCGCCTCGATCTCGAAAATGTCGGCGCTGGCGCCGATGTCGGCGAAGGCGGCGGGATCGGCGCCGGTCATCCAGACTTGCGCGCCGAGTTGCGTGAGTTCATCGAACAGCGCGCGGCGGCGGCCGGGATCGAGATGCGCCACCACTTCGTCGAGCAGCAGCAGCGGCGTGATCCCGGTCATCTCGGCAACAAGGCTGGCATGGGCGAGCACGAGGCCGATCAGCAGCGCCTTCTGTTCGCCGGTCGAGGCGTCCTTCGCCGGCATGTCCTTCGGCGCGTAGACCACATGCAGGTCGGTCAGATGCGGTCCGTTCAAGGTGCGGCCGGCGGCGGCGTCGAGCACGCGGCTCTTTTTCAGCACATCGCGATAGCGGTCCTCAACGGCGGTGGCCGGCTCGTGCAGCAGCGCATTCTCCATCCAGCCGTCGAGTGCAATCCGCGCCGAAGGGAATGCGGAGCCGGCGCGCCGGCCCAGCATCGCGGCGAGCCGCTGCAGGGTTTCGCCGCGCTGCGCCGCGACGGCGACCGCAAGCTCGGCGGTCTCGCGCTCGATGGCGTCGCACCAGTGCGCATCGAAATTGCGGTCCTCCAGGAGGCGGTTGCGCGAACGCAGCGCGCGCTCCAGCGCGGAGACGCGGCTGGAATGATCCTTGTCGATCGCCAGCACCAGGCGATCGAAGAAGCGCCGTCGTTCCGAGGCAGGACCGGTGAACAGACCGTCCATCGCCGGCGTGAGCCAGACCATGCGCAGATGATTGCCGAACGCGGTGGCCGAGGAGACCGGCTCGCGGTCGATCCGCGCCCGGCGGCCGGAAGTCGAGCCCTCGGCGCCCGGAATGTCGATGCCGGTGCCCAGCGTGGCAAGGCCGAGCGCGCCCTCGATCTCGGCCGAGACCGCCCATGAGCCGTCGCCCTGCTGGTTGGCGATGTCCTCGAGCGTGGCACGGCGCAGGCCGCGGCCGGGCGAGAGCAGCGAGACCGCCTCAAGGCAGTTGGTCTTGCCCGCGCCGTTGGGGCCGACCAGCACGACGAGATCGCCGCGGGTGATGAGACTTGCGGCGCGATAATTGCGGAAGTTGTTGAGGACAAGGCGCAGGATGCGGGAGACGGTCATGGCAACTACTCTGTCGTCATGCCCGGCTTTATGCGGGGCATCCACGTCTTTCGAAGCCATCCGCAAAGACGTGGATGGCCGGGACGAGCCCGGCCATGACGCAATTTAGTCAGCGTGTGAATGGGCAAAAGAGCTTTACACCCGCATCGGCATCAGCACGTAGAGCGCGCCTTTGGCATCCTTGTCGTGGATCAGGGTCGGCGAGCCCGGATCGGCGAGTTGCAGCACCGCGACCTCGCCTTCGATCTGCGCGGCGATGTCGAGCAGATAGCGCGAGTTGAAGCCGATATCGAGCGGATCGGCGGCGTATTCGACTTCGAGCTCCTCGGTCGCACTGCCGGAATCCGGATTGGTGACCGACAGCACCAGCTTGCCGGGCGACAGCGCGAGCTTGACCGCGCGGCCGCGCTCGCTGGAGATCGTCGAGACGCGGTCCACCGCGGCCTCGAAGTCGGCCTTGTCGACCACCAGCTCCTTGTCGTTGTTCTGCGGAATGACGCGGGCATAGTCGGGGAAGGTGCCGTCGATCAGCTTCGAGGTCAGCACCACATTGGCGATGGTGAAGCGGATCTTGCCCTGCGACAATTCGAGGCCGACCTCGGATTCATTGTCCTCGATCAGGCGCTGCACCTCGCCGACCGTCTTGCGCGGCACGATCACGCCCGGCATGCCGGCGGCGCCCTTCGGCAGCGCCAGATCAACCTGGGCGAGACGGTGGCCATCGGTGGCCACGCCGCGCAGCGTCGGCTCCTTCGCGGTGCCCGCCGCGTGCAGATAGATGCCGTTGAGATAATAGCGGGTCTCTTCGGTCGAGATCGCGAATTGCGCGCGATCGATCAGGCGCTTGATATCGGTCGCCGCGAGCGCGAAGGCGTGGGTCATGTCGCCGGCGGCAAGATCCGGGAAATCGCTTTCCGGCAGCGTCTGCAACGTGAAGCGCGAACGGCCGGCGCGGATTGCCAGCACCGAGCGGTCGCTGTCTCCTTCGAGCACGATCTGCGCGCCGTCCGGTAATTTGCGCACGATGTCGTAGAACATATGCGCCGGCACGGTTGTGGCGCCGCCATTGCCGACTTCGGCCGGCAGCGTCTCGGTGACTTCGAGATCGAGATCAGTGGCCTTGAGGCTGAGACGGGCGTTCTCGGCGCGGATCAGGACGTTGCCGAGGATCGGAATGGTGTTGCGACGTTCGACCACGCGATGGACGTGACCAAGAGACTTCAGGAGCTGCGCCCGCTCGACGGTGACTTTCATGACGCTTTGTCCGATTCCAAACCACTGATCTGCACCCGTCGCCCGCGCGGTCTCCGCTTTCCGGCGGTGCTCCGCGTGCTGCGACATGCGCGATGGAGATGCCAGCGCCTTGCGGCGGTCCGGCGGTTGACACCGTCACCCACCCAGGATCCGGGCCGGCAGCGGGGTGCGTAAAGTGGCTTGGATACGAAGCAAGCGCAAGGGCGGCGTGACCGCCGCCCCCGCTTTCCCCGGCGGATTCGCCGTTATTCCTGCAGCTGCCGCTTGAGCAGTTCGACCTCGTCGGACAGCGCAAGATCCTTGGCGACCAGCGCCTCGATCTTGCGGACCGCATGCAGCACGGTGGTGTGGTCGCGGCCGCCGAAGCGCCGGCCGATTTCCGGCAGCGAGCGCAGGGTCAGGGTCTTGGCGAGATACATCGCCACCTGGCGCGGGCGGACCACATTGGCGGTGCGGCGGGAGGAAAGCAGGTCGGAGCGGCTGACATTGTACTGCCGCGCCACCACGCGCTGGATGTCCTCGATCTTGACCCGGCGCGGCTCCTGCGGACGGACGAGGTCGCGGACCTCGCGCTCGGCCATTTCCAGCGTCACCGGCTGGGCGTTGAGCTTGCTGTGGGCGAGCAGGCGGTTGATCGCGCCCTCAAGATCGCGGCCGTTATGGGTGATCGCCTTGGCCAGATATTCCAGCACCGGCAGCGGCACGTCGAAGCTGGCATGGTGGACGCGCGCCGCGGCGACGCGCGATTTGAGGATTTCCAGCCGCAGCTCCTCGCCGAGCGAGCCCATCTCGACCACAAGGCCGCCGGCGAGGCGCGAACGCACCCGGTCGTCGAGACTTTCCAGATCGGACGGCGGACGATCGGCGGCGATTACCACCTGGCGGCCGGCATCGATCAGCGCATTGAGGGTGTGGCAGAACTCGGCCTGGGTCGATTTGCCCTGCAGGAACTGCAGATCGTCGATCACCAGCACGTCGATGCCGCGCAGCGCTTCCTTGAAAGCCAGCGCGGTCTGGGTCTTCAGCGCGGCGACGAAGCCGTACATGAATTTTTCCGCGGTCAGATACAGCACCTTGCGCTCGATGCTGGAATTGCCAGACCAGGTCACCGCCTGCAGCAGATGGGTTTTGCCGAGGCCGACGCCGGCGTGAATATAGAGCGGGTTGAACATCACCGGATCGCCGCGGCGACCTTCAGCGACCTGACGCGCCGCGGCCAGCGCCAGCGTGTTGGAACGGCCGGAGACGAAGCTTGCGAAGGTCAGGCGCGGATCGAGCGGCGAGCCGCCCAGCGCCTCGTGGCTTGCCGAGACCGGTACGGTCGCGACCGCGCGCGGGTCGGCGGCATGGCTGCGCTCGGCCGGACGATCCTCGGCCGCCTTGGCATCCTTCGCCGCCGGCGCGGCCGCACGCACCGGGGTGCGGACGGAAAGGTCGATGCGATGCACCTGCGGCACTTCGGCCTGCCAGCAGCTCAGCACGCGCTCGGCGTAGTGGGTCTGGATCCAGCTTTTCAGGAAGCGGGTCGGTACCGACAGATGCACGCTCTCGTCGCTGATCTGTTCAAGGTCCATACGCGCGAACCAGCTCGAATAAACATCCTCTCCGACGCTGGAGCGAAGCCGTCCCTTCACTCGTGCCCAACGATCCTGTTCCGTGCCTGCCGCGATGGTCATGTTGTCCGTACTTTTCTGGTTGAGTTTCTGGTTCGACATCAGAGTGTCGGTGGAGGTAGCGGATCGCCGCGCGCGATCCGTTCCATTCATGGACGAGTTTGCGTTCGGCGAACCGCGCCGTGCCGCATCGTTGCACTGAATGGAATGAGGTGCGCGGTTAGCGCGTACTCGGAGGGGGATAGGAGGTGCAGATCGGAAAGCGCAGCGGGCCCGTCATCAGGAAAGCAACCTCGCTCGGCATGGCAAAACCCGCAGCGTGATGTGTCGCCTGGATGATTGACATAAAATCCCCCTCCTACCGCAGAACCGCCGCGGCAAGCTGCTTCGATTGATCTATTTCAATTCTTGATGCGTGCCCCGAACGGTTGCCGTTCAGTTCCGCTTTCGCCCGTCTTGCCCGTCCAACCCGTATCGTCCTTCTGCTTTCGGCGATGTTCGGAAATGGATCGTCTGCGTGCTTGTCTCTTGCACCCGGCGTTGCGGCATCCGAAATCGGATGACGCGGCCTTGAGAGAATTATCAACGCAGGGATCCGATCTCACAAACCGTGTGAGACGTAATCCGCCACCGCTTGGAAAGCGTCGCTGACGTGCATGCCGCCGCTGGTCTGCACGTTCGCCCTTGATTTACCGGCCGCTTTAGATCGGCAAGTCGCAGGCGCCGCGACGGGTTTAAGAAAGCCACAAGGGCTTTCGTCTCGCAACGCATTTGATTTTGCCGCTCTTGCACCGCATGTGACTTGGGCGCCCTCGCGCCTTCGTTCACGTTCTGAAGCGAAACGGCAAGATTTTGAATCTGTGTGGAGATTCGAAGAGCCGCGGTGCTGCCTCGCGGTCCGGGGTGACCTAAAATAAATTCATAAATTGTTTACGTTTGCGGACCGCGAAACGGCATTTTGCAAGTACTGCTCCGCGCTATGCCGATAAGTGATTAGTGTGCCGTTGATTTTTGTGTTCGTCGCGACAGGGTAACTTCGCTGTCAGTCGATCGCTCCGACCTGTTGCCGGTTGCTTTTTTTGAACGCTCATGCATGGCCCGCGCCTGCAGACAAAGGCGGTATTACTCGGTGCCGAAAAGCGCAGTCGTGGATGGAGATGGCGAAAAATTGCGGAGCGGATTGTCCAGGATGAGACGGTAACGCGGGGGCGCCGTCGCGCTGCCGACAAGGTTATCGTTGCGCGATGGCGCGGACCGATGAGGCGGCCAGCAAAAAGCCCGGCACGAAGGCCGGGCTTTGAATTTTGGGATTGCTTCGTCGCGTTATTTCGCGAGACGGGCGATCTGATGCGCGAGGCGCGAGACCTTGCGGCTCGCATTGTTCTTGTGAACGAGGTTGCGCTGCGCCGCCTTCATCAACTCCGGCTCGGCGTCCTTGAACGCCGCCAGCGCCGCGTCGCGGTCGCCCTTGGCGATCGCTTGCTCGACGGTGCGCACCGCGCCGCGCATCTGGGTGCGGCGCGACTTGTTGACGGCGGTGCGGCGGGTGATCTTGCGCGTCGCCTTCTTAGCGGAAGAGGTATTCGCCATGTGCTCTCGGTCCTTCAGACAGCGGCGCCACCTTCAGGTGTCGCCGGACTGCTTTGATCTGATCGACCGGTTGGCCGATGCGTGGGTGATTGATGTTCCATCAAAGAACAGCGGCGGCCGGATCGCTCCGCCGCCAGTTGAAGGGTCTTATAATGGGGCGGCTCCGGACCGTCAACGACTTCCGGAGTGTCCAAAGGGTGCGGAGAAGGGCCGTTTTGGTTGAATTTTGGGGCTTTGGCGGCTATTGCGGCTGAAACGCAAAGGATAACGCATGATCCGCGGGTTTTTCCGCCTGATCGGCCTCTTGCTGCTGGCCGGTGGTTTCATTTTCCTGGTTTACGACGGCGCTCGCTCGATCGCCGACCAGACCCTGCGGCTGACCCGGCTCGGCGACTTCTGGAACGATATCAATCAGGCGAGCCAGGCCTCGTTCCAGCACGCGGTCGAGGGCATTTCCACCGCGCTGTGGAGCGGGGTGGTTAAGATGATCCTCAACCAGCCGACCTGGGCGGTGCTCGGCCTCGCCGGCATCGTGCTGCTGCTTGCGTTCCGCCCCGCCAAGCCGCTGATCGGCTACGGCCGCGACTAGAACCTTTTCCGCTCTGATTTTTCGCGGTCTGACTTTTGATCTGCGGCTGCCTATATTCCTCTCACGGAATTAAGGGAGACCGCCGATGTTCTTTTCGCGCAAGCCGCTGAGCCTGCCGACCGCCGACGAGGCGTTGCCGGGCCGCTCCACCGCTATTCCCACCGCGCGCAGCCATTTCGTCAATGGCCGGCTGCTGAAGCCGCCGTTTCCGGACGGCATCGAGACGGCCGTGTTCGCGATGGGCTGTTTCTGGGGCGCAGAACGCAAGTTCTGGCAGCTCGGCGAGGGCATTTACATCACCGCGGCGGGCTATGCCGGTGGTTCGACGCCGAACCCGACCTATGAAGAGACCTGCAGCGGGCGCACCGGCCATACCGAAGTGGTGCTGGTGGCGTTCGATCCGGTGAAGATCTCCTACGAGCAGCTTCTGAGGACGTTCTGGGAAAATCACGATCCGACCCAGGGCATGCGTCAGGGCAACGATATCGGCACGCAATATCGCTCGGCGATCTACACCACGAGCGAGGTGCAGATGCAGGCCGCGCTGGCGTCGAAAGCAGCCTATGGCGCGGCGCTCGCCGCCAAGGGCCTTGGCGAGATCACCACCGAGATCGCCCCGCTGCGCGACTTCTATTATGCCGAGGACTATCACCAGCAATATCTGGCGAAGAATCCCGCCGGCTATTGCGGACTCGGGGGGACCGGCGTGTCCTGCCCGGTCGGCGTCGGCGCTTGACGGGCGAAACGGACGGAACTCGTCCGCTCGTTACCCTTTATTAACCATAAATGCGGCACACCGGACCTTGTCCTTCATGGAGAAGGCAGGGCCCCGGAGCGTGTCGTGCGCGCATTTCGCTGTTCGCTGATCGCCATTGGCCTCGCGGCGCTTGCCGTGTCGGGCTGCGCGCGCGCGCCGGCGCCGGTCGCGATGCAGCCGCGTGCCGATCTCGACGCGCTGGCCTACAAAATGGCGCCGGCCGCCGCTTCCCCGGCCGCTTACAGCTATGCCTCAACCGAGGGGCCATACCGGCTCGGCGCCGGCGACAAGCTGCGTATCGTGATTTACGGCCAGGAAGGCCTCACCAACACCTATGCGGTCGATGCCGGCGGTGCGATCACGCTGCCGTTGATCGGCGCGGTCAAGGCGCGCGGCATGACGCCGGCCGAGCTTGCCGCCGTGATCACCGCGCGGCTGAAGCAGGGCTATCTGCGCGAGCCTTACGTCGCGGTCGAAATCGAATCCTATCGGCCGTTTTTTATTCTCGGCGAGGTCACCGCGCCCGGCCAGTATCCCTATGTGCCGAACATGACGGTGGAGAGCGCGGTGGCGATCGCCGGCGGCTTCACGCCGCGCGCCCAGCGCGGCGAGGTGACGTTGACCCGCAGTGATCGGGACGGGCGTGCGGCGCGGGTAAGCGCGCCGCTCGGCACGCTGCTGCAGCCGGGCGACACCGTGCAGGTCGGCGAGCGCTGGTTCTGAGTCGCTTGCGGCGCGTGGGACGGAACCCTACGGCCGCAGCCAGGGTCGCGACCAGTCGCCCTTCCAGCCGGTGAGGCGGCCCTTGCGGAATTGCAGATAGAGCGGATCGTTGCGGAACAGGAAGCCCTGGCCGTTGACGTTGCGGATCACCATGAAGGTCTCGTTGCCGGGCGTGCCCTGCACATAGGCGAGCGGTACGCCGAGCACGCTCGAAACGGTGTCGGCATTCATGCCGAAAGCGAGCGGCGTGGTGTTCGACAGCGTGGTGGTGAAGGGACGCGGCTGGCCTTGCGCGCAGAGCGGCAGGGGCGCCGCGAGCAGCAGCGCGCCGGCCAGGCTCCCGCAGATCGACATCCGTTTCATGACATCATGCATGGACGCGATTGTCGCCGGAATGTCGCGCAAGGCAAGCCCCAGCCTCAGGCTTCCCGCACATCCGTCCATCAGTCGACCGGACCCGGGCCATGCGCCTGCAACCCGCGGCGGACCAGTGAAGCCCAGCCTTCCTCGGCCGTTTCGGCGAATTCAAACAGCCCGAGGTCTTCGGCGGCGATCACGCCTTCTTCAACCAGAGCGTCGAAGTTGATGATCCTGCGCCAGTAGCTCTCGTCGAACATGACGATCGGGGCGTGCGGCGCCTTGCGGGTCTGTTGCAGCGTGAGCAGCTCGAAAAGTTCGTCCATGGTGCCGAACCCGCCCGGAAAGATCGCCAGCGCATTGGCGCGCATGGCAAGATGCATCTTGCGCATCGCGAAATAGTGAAACCGGAAACTGAGCTCCGGCGTGATGTAGGGGTTGGGCAGCTGCTCGTGCGGCAAGGTGATGTTGAAGCCGATGCTCGGAGCGCCGACGTCGGCGGCCCCGCGATTGGCGGCTTCCATGATGCCGGGTCCGCCGCCGGTGGCGATGACGTTGTCCCGCCACCGGTGCCTTGGAGCGAAGGCGCCGCCGCGCTCGGAGGCGATGCGGCCGAACTCGCGCGCGATCCGATAGAACTCGGAGCGCTTTTGTCCTTGCGCGGCCATCGTCTTTTCCGCCTCGGTCTGCGCTGCCGCCACCGCGGCCTCGGCCTGCTCCGGCGAAGGGATGCGCGCACCTCCGAACACGATGATGGTCGAGCGGATGCCCCAGTCGCGCAGCGAAAATTCGGCCTTGCTGTATTCGAGCGCAAAGCGAATGGCCCGCATTTCGTCGCGAAGCAGGAATTCGGTATCTTCGACGGCGAGCAATGTGCTGCGCGAGCCGTTTTTGGTCGTCGTTTCGGTCATGGAATGATTGACTCGGATTTTCGCTTTCGAGCGGACAGGACATCGTTGCTTCCGGCGGCGATCGCACCCCCGGCCTGACGACATTAGTCTGCGCGCGAAGCAAGCGGAATAGCGATAGCGCGTCTCCGGCGGAAGGCTTTGAGTTCGCACGCATTTGCCCGGAGCGACGCACCCGGCCGGCTGCGGTGAAGAATCAGACTGCGGCGAATCGACGTGGGATGTTGCGATGTTGAATCAATGACGCGCCATTCGGAATAAATCGGCGAACTCATATGTCATTGAAGTACTGGGATAATTCATATCCAGCCCATCGCAGTTCTTGGGTCCGACGGAAGAAGCTCTTTTGATCCAACACTCCCGCCACTATCAGATGGCGCGCGATCTCAAATCGGCTTCGTCGCCCTTGCCATCTTATCGGTGATCGCAGCCGTGAACATCGTCGCGAATATACCTCAGACCGCCAATCGCCAGATCACAACGAAAAGCTCGGCCTATTGCTACGAACCCGATACGCCTTAACCGATGGGTATCGAGTGGAATATCGGTGCGATAGGGAGCAAAAGCGCTAAAATGTAGGACGACTGTCCGCCAATCTGGATATGCCGTGAAATTTTGGCGGTACGACTGCCACGGTCTTGCCAAATAGTCAGTTCTCAGGTGAACGCCGTAGACCTCTTCGTTGCCAAACACGTCTATTGCGATCCCATCCCAGCCACTTGCATCCACAACAGGGGCTGTCGGCGAGAGATCGAGGGCGGCTTGAACAAATCCTCCGTTATTTTCCAGGTTGACGTCTCCGCGCATACGGATGGCGGGCCGACCTGCAACTACCTCGCGGGCCATCACTCCCTGGGAACCCCCACCCATGACGGCGTCTGTAACAAGTTCCCATGTGCTGCCAATCGTAGCGACGGGAGGCTGCCTGCTGAGGTCATCTATCATGGCAGGCGCAGGCAACATGTTTCCGTATGCCTGATGGAAAGTTCGGTGGGGCAGGGGCCTGCTCTAGTAATCCGATGAAGCCATTTTGCGCCGGCGTGGAGCAGACTGCGAGTTCTCCCAAAAATTCTGCTCCTTCGCCCAGATCGTCAGCTTTTTTTGGCGAGAACATAAAAACCTACATCGATAGTTGCGGCCCTGAAGCCTGCCTCGCAGTAGCAGAGGTAATAGTCCCAGAGACGACGGAATCGCTCGGAAAATCCCATCTCCATGATGCTGGGCCACGACGCCAGGAAACGTTTGCGCCACTCGGCCAGTGTAGCGGCATAACTCTGGCCGAAACTTTGTGTTGAAACCAGCTTGAGGCCGGACTGCGCGCCCTGTTGGGCAATTATTGCTTTGGTCGGAAGCATCCCGCCCGGGAAAATGTGACGCTGAATAAAATCGGGCGAACCGCGGTAAGCCTCGAAGCGAGCCTCGTCGATCGTGATCACCTGTAGAACCGCTATGCCCCCAACATTTAGGCGTTTATGGAGTGTTTCAAAGTAAGCCGGCCAGTAGGCCTCGCCGACCGCCTCGAGCATCTCAATCGATACGATTCTGTCATAGGAACCCTCGACGTCGCGGTAGTCGGTCAATTCCAAAGCAGTTCTGTCGACCAGCATTTCCTGCTCCCGGCGCTTTCGAGAGAAAGCCAGTTGCTCGGTCGACAGGGTAATGCCGGTAACGCGGGCACCCGCGCGCGCCAACCTCATGGCCAACGCTCCCCAGCCGCAGCCAATTTCGAGGACATGCTCGCCGCCTCGAAGGTTCACGAGTTCTTCGATTCGTGACAGCTTGGCTTGCTGGGCTTCTTCAAGCGTCTGGTTTGGATGCGCATAAAGCGCCGACGAATAGGTCATGGTCGGATCGAGCCAGCGCTCGTAAAATGCATTGCCGAGATCATAGTGGAAGGAAATGTTTCTACGGCTGCCAGTCTTGCTGTTTGCTCGCAGCACATGGCGCATGCGATTAAACGCGCGGGCCGGCCAGAAACCGGAAATGCTGCGATCGAGCACGGCGATGTTTCGCGCCGCCAGCTCCAGTAGTGCGACGAGATCTGGGCTCGACCAATCACCGTCGATGTAGCCTTCTGCAAAGCCCAGATCGCCGTGGCTGAGCAGCCGCCGGATTGCTCGCCAGCTATGAAGGACAAGCGTGGCGTGCGGTCCGGACCGCGCACCAGAATGCTCGATACGATCACCGCAGGGCAGCACGACGGTGATGTGGCCGCAATCGATCCGCGCGATCATCCGGCCAAGCAAATGAGCGACCAGGCTTTCTTTGGGCCTTTTAATGCCAGGCAATGTCCTCGTCTTGCCGTCAAACATCATGTGCGCTGCTCTTCCTGCGACTGCTTTCAGGGGTTGCTCCGCGCCCGATGGTGACTGGCCGATCCGGCGGGGAAGGTCGCGACTGGAGACGGATTCCCTTCAGCCAAATAAGCAGTGCTTCCCAATAGATGCCTACGATGACTTTGAACGTCAGCAGCGGATAGACGATGAACGCGCGGGCTAGAGAGGCGTCTGTCAAATCCTGTCTGACAGCGGTCAGCTTGGCGATAATGAGCGGCCCATCGTCATCGCGGCCGATAACCGAAACCGACAAGTCCTTTCCCGGAGGCGCGATAGAGAAGGAATACACCATGTCGGTGGTCATGAAGGGCGATACATAAAAGGACTTTCGGCTTTCCTGGCGGATCGCCCCCTGTGTGCCGGGAGGCACAGGAATGAGGTAGTTATGGCGCTGTCCAAACGTGTTGTTTACCTCGTAGAAGATCGCTGACAGCGAATCGTCGCTCCTATGACAGAAATAAATGCTGAGCGGGTTGAAAGCGTATCCGAGGATGCGCGGCATCGTGAGCAGCCGGATCGGGCCATCCGTTTCGATACCCGCTTCCCGCAGATGCCGGACGATCCTGTCGCGGGGCGATTGTGCCGCTCCCTCGCCGTGGTCGCGATCATGTAGACTGAACAGGTTGAAGCGGTTATGCGAGAACAAGCGAAGCTTGTTTGCCAACGCGTCGACCTCATCAAGATCGAGCAGCATGTAGAAGATGCTGTAGCGCAATCGGTGTTGTCTTGGCCGCAGCCTGTGATGCATAACCGAACCGGTATAGAAACCTGATTGAAATTCCGGCATTAGGCTGCTTCCGCCTTCGACAGGCCGGGCTCGCTGCCATGAATGTGGATGCGGCCGGATTCGTACGGTACCGTCCACGGCCGCCGCACTCCGCCGATCGCCTCGGCGACCGCGAGCCCGGCTTGCAACCCATCCTCATGAAACCCGGCACCGAAATAGGCGCCGCAGAACCATGTGTTGCGGCGGCCCTGTAGCGACCATAGCCCCTTCTGCGCCTCCATCGCCACGGCGTCAAAACGGGGATGGCTATAACTCATTCGTTTCAGGATTGCGCCGGCTTCAATTTGCCTGTGAGGATTGAGCGTGACCAACAGCGGTCGCTCGCTTTCGATTCCCTGAAGGCGATTCATCCAGTAAGTGACCGCAAGCCGGCGACTGTCACCCTCCTCCCTGGTCATATAGTTCCAACTCGACCACACCCGACGCCTTTTGGGCATCAGGCGCGTATCGGAATGAAGGACCGTATCGTTAACGATATAGTCGAACGCGCCAAGCAGACGCCGCTCTTCGCTACTCGCATCGGCCAGCATTTCCAGAGCCTGGTCCGCGTGTGCAGCGATGACCACGTGATCGAAATGGCGACGATGGCCATCGAGCCCGATGATCTCGGCGCCATTTTCTTCCCGAACAATCGCCGTGATCGGATAGTTTGAAACGACTTCGGGGATGGCTTTGGAGAGCACCTGGACATAGGACCGGCTGCCGCCGGCGACGGTTCGCCAGACCGGTCGGCCAACAAGCTTTAGAAGACCGTGCGTTTGGCAAAATTGGATGAACGAGGCCGCGGGATAGGCGCCAATTTTTGCTGCCGGGGTCGACCAGATTGCGGCCGCCATGGGATAGAGATGGTCATTGCGGAAACCGTCGCCATAGCCGGCGGCGTCGAGATACTCATCGAGGGTTATCATGCCCAGTGCCGCAACATTGCGTGGTGCTTCGCGATAAAAGCGGACGAGGTCGCGCAACATCATCCAGAATCGTGGGCTGATCGCGTTCCGGCCCTGGGCGAAAAGGCCCAGCAATCCGGTGCCGGAGTATTCAAGACGGCCGTCGTCGAGCGAAACGGCAAACGACATATCGGAACGCTTGGTGGCGACGCCAACATGATCGAACAGAGCTGTCAGGTTCGGATAGGTGTTCTCATTGAAAACGATAAAACCAGTATCGACTGTCAAGCCTGCGGCCTCGACCGTGTGGCTGTGCCCTCCCAGCCGCCCATCCGCTTCGTAAAGGGCAACCCGGTGTCTCTTCGAGAGCAGCCACGCGGCAGACAGCCCGGAAATCCCACTGCCCACAACAGCAATATCGAGGCATCGATCGGCGGGTAGACGAAGTTCCGATCTATTGCGCCAGTCGGTTGCTGTAATCTTTTCGGTCAAAGGATTTCCCTCCGCTCGCCAAACTGCCAATATTTACGGAACTTGAAGCGCGATAGATCACCCGTGGCGTGATCCGATCGCGGGGCGCGGGCGTATGAAGGGCAAATGGATGCAGCAAGCCTACTTTATGCAACCGGGAGTGCGCGGCAGATCCGTCCGCCAGCGAGGCTCATCGTCTTGAACGAGGCTAGGCAAAAGGAGATACGGCCCTCTGCCGGGGAGCTAAACAGTCTTATCGACGCGGTTGCGCGGGAGCAGGACCGGGCGGCGTTCGCGCGTCTGTTCGGGTATTTCGCGCCTCGCGTCAAAAGCTTCCTTATGCGATCGGGCCTTGCGGATTCTGCCGCAGAGGAAGTGGCCCAGGAGGTCATGATCGCGGTATGGCGAAAAGCATCCTACTTCGATCCCAGCAAAGCGGGCGCGTCGACATGGGTGTTTACGATTGCCCGCAATCAAAGGATCGACCGGTTGCGCCGCGCGCGATCCCGGACAGCCGATCATCTTCCGGATTCGAGTGACGAGCCCGACATGTCGCCATCGGGTGAAGACATCGCGATAATTGCCGAACGGGAGGAAGGGGTACGCAAGGCATTGGCGAGCCTGCCAAACGACCAGTCGACTATCGTGAGGCTCTCGTTCTTTGCCGAGAAGCCACATGCGGAGATCGCGCGAGAGCTGGGCATTCCGCTCGGCACCGTGAAATCCCGTGTGCGGCTCGCATTGAATCGGCTTCGAACCTTGTTGGACAGCGATATATGACGATCAACCATCATCCTAGCGACGAAACGCTGATGCGTATGGCGAGCGGGACGTTGAGTGCCGGACCGGCACTTGTCGTGTCTGTCCATCTCGAAGGATGTTCAGTATGCCGCAACCGTATGGCGAACTATGAGGCTGTTGGCGGCGCGATTCTGGACGAGATGCCACCCGCTCCGCTTGCGGCGGACCTGTTCGGACGCACCATGGAGCGGCTTGAGGTTGCTCAACAATTGCGGACCAAGGAGCGGCCCATGATCAAGCACCCGGAATTGGGAATAGAACTCCCACGGGCGATGCGGAACTGCGAGGTCGGTCCGTGGAAATGGCTGGGACCAGGCTTCAAATGGAGCAAGGTTAAGATTCCCGGTAGCCCTGACGAAAAGATCATGCTGCTGAAAGGCAGAGCGGGTCTCCATCTTCCGGCTCATGGACATACCGGTCTCGAATTCATGCAAATTCTGTCTGGATCGTTGGCCGACGAGCGTGGCCAGTATTTTCCGGGAGATCTCGACGAGGCCAGCGACGAGGTCGATCATCGCCCTGTCGTCGGGCAAGAATCGGACTGCGTCTGTCTTGCTGCCCTCGAAGGTGATACTCGGCTTCACGGATTTCTCGGTCGCCTTCTGCGTCCGATCGTGGGCTTCTGATTGGTGGCCACGGTGGGAGCGATAACAACAGCGCCGCGGAAAGTTGTCGGTGCATGAAAGCGTTTCCGTCGCCGGTCGATTGCCTCAACTTGATTGGCAAGATCGGTGCAACGCGAGCCGATCAAGCTATCCGTCACGGGCGTTGCCTGCGTTATGCCCGCGACAGATATCCGACCGCCAAGGACGCTCCGTCCCCGGTCATCATCGTTTTCTATGGCGGCGGTTGGGAGGACGACGAGCGACGCGACTGTCTTTTCGTCGAATCGGCGCTGGCCGGGCGTGGCTTTACGACTGTCATTCCCGACTGCCGGGTTTATCCGGAGGTCCGCTTTCCCAGGTTCGTCGAGGATGCGGCGGCGGCGCTACGGTGGACGGTAGACCGCATTGCCGAATTCGGAGGTAATCGGCGCCTTTGCGCGTCCGTTGCGACTCCTGGCGCCGGTTCTCGGCGATGTCGCGCGTTTTGCGCTCAAACACATTGATCACAAAACGCTTCCCACTTGGCCGGTAGCGCAGGACAGGACAGCATGAGGGCAGAGATCATCGTTGTGGCGCTGGCGGTTTGCCTCTCGGCAACGATGATCGGCGCCTGGCTTGTGGCGCTTCGAACCGACCGGTCCGGCTGGATCGACGCGATCTGGTCTTTTGCCACCGGCGGATTCGGCGCGGCAGCGGCCCTTATCCCCTTCGACGATGCGCAAACGTCGCCGCGGCAGCTGCTCGTGGCGACCCTGGCGCTACTCTGGTCGCTGCGGCTTGGCCTCCACATCGCGATTCGCGCCGCTCGTGGCGGCGACGATCCACGCTATAAGCAGCTGCGCGAGGAATGGGGCGGTTCGTTCAAGCATCGCCTGTTCTGGTTTCTGCAGATCCAGGCGATGGCGGCATTGACGCTTTCGCTGTCGATCATGCTTGCAGCTCATAGGCCCGCGCCCGGTCTTAATGTCTCTGATTGGTTCGGTGTCACCGTCCTGATTTTGGCTGTCGTTGGTGAGACGATCGCCGACCGTCAGCTTGCAGCATTTCGGTCCGATCCAAGAAACGAGGGCAAGGTTTGCGACGTCGGACTTTGGGGTATCTCACGTCACCCGAATTATTTTTTCGAATGGTTGGGCTGGCTCGCCTACGCCATCATCGCAATCGATCTTTCGGGTGCCTATGATCGGGGTTGGCTCGCTCTTGCCGGGCCATCGCTGATGTACTGGCTCCTCGTCCATGCCTCCGGTATTCCGCCGCTCGAAGCGCATATGCTTCGCTCGCGCGGCAAGGATTTTCGCGACTATCAGCGCCGCGTCAACGCGTTCTGGCCTGGGCCGCAACGCGCCGCCGATGCGGGTAAGAACGGAGATATTCGATGAGCCTCATTTCTTCGGCGATACGCGCCGCCGAACGCGCGTCGCTTCCGGACTCCTTGGCACGGATCGGTATTGAGTTGCTCGTTGGGCGCACGAAAAGAAAGCTCGCGATGGCATCGCACCGGGAGGAAGGCGATTTCGCGCGCGCCATGAGCGAACACCAAATCGCCGAACATGCCGACGCCGCCAACGAGCAGCATTATGAATTGCCTCCTGAATTCTTCGCGCTCACGCTCGGGCCGCATCGCAAATATTCCTGCTGCCTTTATCCGACGGGCGAGGAGACGTTGGCTGACGCGGAGCGTCTGGCGCTCGAGGAAACTGTCGTACACGCCGATCTCGCCGACGGGCAGTCGATCCTCGAACTCGGCTGCGGCTGGGGATCGCTGACCCTCTTCATGGCGGAGCGGTTTCCGCGTTCGACAATCACGGCAGTCTCGAATTCCGAACCGCAGCGCCTTTATATCGAAGCACAGGCGGCCGAGCGCGGCCTTACCAATGTCCGCGTCGTCACCGCGGATATGAACAGCTTCATGGCGGACGCGACATACGATAGGGTCGTCTCGGTCGAAATGTTCGAGCATATGTCGAACTGGAAAGGTTTGCTCGAACGCATCAGGACATGGCTCCGGCCGGAAACCGGGCGTCTGTTCATTCACGTTTTCAGCCACAAGCACAGTCCCTATCGGTTCGATCACAAGAACGAGGCTGACTGGATCGCCCGGCATTTCTTCACGGGCGGCATCATGCCGAGCCACGGCCTCCTCAGGCATTTTCCGGGCTGCTTTGCGGTTGAACGGGACTGGCGCTGGAGCGGGCTGCACTATCAGAAGACGGCGGTGGACTGGCTGGCGCGCTTCGATGAAAACCGCGAGCCGATCGATCGTATCCTGTGCGAGGTCTACGGCGCCGACGCCGGGCTGTGGCGCCAGCGCTGGCGTCTGTTTTATCTGGCGACGACGGGGATGTTCGGACACGCCGGCGGCGAGGAATGGGGCGTGAGCCACTATCGCCTGCGTCCAGCCTGACGCCCGGTTCGCCGATGGATATTCATCGACGTATCTGGCATCGCATCGCGGCTTACGCGGCGCATGACGATCCCATGGTCGCCGCCTGCAACACGATTGCCCTGGTGGTGGCGTCAAACCAGCCGTTTTATCCACTCTATGTCTATTTCGCCGTCAGCGACCATGTATGGCCAACCTTCTTCACATTCGTGTCGACGCCGCTTTTCCTGGCAGTGCCGGCGGTTGCCAGACGACATTCAAAGGCTGGCCGAGCCCTGTTACCGATTGCGGGTATGGCCAACACGGTCTTGAGTGCGAAGGTATTTGGCGCGGCGTCGGGCGTCGAGATTTTCCTGATACCGTGCGCTTTGATTGCTGCGACTTACTTTAGAACTTCAGAGCGGATGATCGCCTTCATTTTAATTGGGGCGGCTTTGACCATTTATCTCGGGCTGAGCGGGGCATATGACGTTCCCGCGCACATATATACCCCTTCCGAATATCAGGCATTTTCCCGGCTGAACGCCATGAGCGCTGGTACGCTCTCCATCTTCGTCGGGCTCATCGCATCAGGCGTTATAAGCAAGATCAAGTCTCGGAGATGAAGGCGCGGGTGATCAGAAAGCCGGCGGTCGCGGCAACGGCCGTCAAGAAAGTTCCCCAGCCGAGATCGGCAATAGTCACCGCAAGCGGCCAGTTTTTCAGAGTCGCCTGGTTTGTTAGATCGTAGGTCGCATAAGCAAAAAGCCCGAGGAATGCACCATAGGATGTTGCTGTCGTCCACTTCTCGCTGGCGAACGCAGGCGCGATCGCGAAAACGACGATGCCTGCGATATAGATGAGATAGAACAGCGCCGCTGGCGTCAGTCTAAAACTATCGACCAGCATATCACCCATCAGGGGGCGGTAGAGCCGTGGCGCTGCAACCGTCAGCCAAATCGCGTCGATGGCAAGAAACACCAAACCGGTTGCGATGTAGGCAATGCCGTAGGTTTTCAAGGGTTAGCCTTTCTTTGACCGAGACTGCTCTTGTTACGGCCTTGAGTGATCGCCGGATCACAAATTGCTGCTCGTTACGGCAATCCAACATATGTAAAATCGTCCCCTGACTGTCACCTAAAGCACCGGACGATCCCGGATGAGTGACAAATCCTGCCAGGGTTATCTGAGGAATTGTCTGAACCGTCTCAACGAAAAGAAAAAGAGAACTGATCCGATCACGATAAGCGCTAGAAGCTGCGGCCAAACCACATCAAGACCGGCGCCCCGGAACAGGATGGATTGCGCCAGCATCACGAAATGCGTGTTGGGCGCCGCGAGCATGATGTTCTGGATAATCTCAGGCATGCTTTCGCGCGGCGTCATGCTGCCGGACAATGCTTGAAGGGGAAGAAGAATCAGTATCAGCAGCAAGCCGAACTGCGGCATCGTGCCTGCCATGGTGGCGAGAAAAATGCCCATACAGGTGGTCGCGAAGAGATGCAGCGTTGCGCCCAGCAGGAAAAGCGCGATCGATCCCTGCACAGGAACCGCCAACCACCCTTGAATGACGAAGACAAGGGAAAAGGCCGACGCGACGAGAACCACGAGACCCATCGACCAGATCTTGCTGGCCATGATCTCAAATGGCGTGACCGGCATGACAAGCAGGTGCTCGGTCGTGCCGTGCTCGCGCTCGCGGATAAGGGCGGCGCCCGTCAGGACGATCGACAACATCGTGATAGACATGATGACGTTGGTGATGGCGCCAAACCAGCTTTTGTTGAGAGTCGGATTGAAGCGAGACCGTTGCGCAAGCTCGATGGGAAGAGAACCTTGAGATCGGTGGCGCTTCAGAAACTCGTTGATTTCGCTGGTAACGATCGACTGAATGTATCCGCTGCCCGTGAAGGCTTGCGACATACGAGTTGCATCGACATTGAGCTGGATCGCAGGTGATCTGTTGGCCAACAGATCGCGCTGGAAGTTCGGCGGAATATCGAGCGCGAAGGTGTCGAGACCAGCGTCCATGCGTCGATCCATCTCCGATTGAGTGATCAGCTTTGGAATCGAAAAGTAAGGAGGATTGAACGCCGTGATGATGCGCGATGAGACTGGTGACTGATCTTCATCGACCACTGCAATGGCGGCTCGATTGAGTGTTTCCGGCATTGCTTTAGACGCGGTATAAATCGAAAGGGTGAAAGCGTATACGATCAGCGCCAGCATCATGGGGTCACGAATGAGACCCCGCAACTCCTTGATGCCCAGCTGTAAGATATTTGTCAGGCGCATGGTCAATTCGCCTGCTTCTTGAGGAGCGCGGTGCCGAGTCCCAACAAGACCGGAATCGCGATGACGAGAGGCATGAACGACCCGGCCAGATCGGAAAATTCGAGACCTTTCGAAAAGGCGCCGCGCGAAATGGTGACAAAATGGGTGGTTGGGTAGATCTGTCCGATGAGCGCACCGATTCCCTGAAGAGATGATACCGGATCGATGAGCCCCGAATATTGCATGGCGGGAATCATGGTCAGCAGGGCAGTGCCAAAAATTGCTGCGATCTGGCTGGCAATAAAAGCAGAGATGACAAGCCCCATGCCCGTCGCGGCGATAACATAGAGAAATGCCGCGCCGGTGAGAGTCATGAAGCTTCCCGTAAATGGCACCTGGAAAATAAAGATCGCAAAGATTACGAGCAGAAAGAAATTCAGCATCGCCAGCGCGACATAAGGAATTTGCTTGCCCACCAGGAATTCCAGGCGCGTGACGGGCGTCGTGTAGAAATTGATAACGGAGCCAAGCTCCTTCTCGCGAACAACGCTGAGCACGGCAAGCATCGCCGGTATCATCAAGAGAAGAAGTGGGATTACGGCGGGCACCATCGCCACAAGACTCTTGACGTCGGGATTGTATCGATAACGAAGCTGGATCTGGAAACCACCCAATGACGCCGCGCTTCCGTAAAGTTCCCGAGCTTTCTGAGTCAGCCAACTTGCGTGCATGGCCTGCACATAGCCGCTTACGGTTTCGGCACGTGACGGCATGGACCCATCGATCCAGGCGCCAATCTGAACATCGCGACCGTGCAAAATGTCCCGTGCAAACCCCGGCGGTATCTCAACGGCCAGGCTCAATTCGCCGCTGCGCATTCGCCGATCTAAGTCGGCATAGTCGGTAATCGGCGGTTTTTCCGTGAAATAGCGCGAGCCGGCTATCTGAAGGACATAGTCACGGCTGATCGTGGAATTGTCACGATCGAGCGCCGCGAAAGGGAGGTTTTCGACATCCATGGTGATGCCGTAGCCCAAAACGAACATCAGAATGACGCTGCCAAGCGTGGCAAGTGTAGCGCGTATCGGATCTCGACGCAGTTCAAGCGCTTCACGCTGCGTGTAGGCGAACATGCGACGGAAATTGAAAAACCGGTTCGCGGTTATTTTTTGCCGGGCCTCATTTCGTCTGCCGACTGCCACGATCGAGGGAGGGGGCGTGACCGCTGCATCGAGAGATGATTTTTCGTTCTGTCCACTAGCGTCTTCAAGATAGGCAACGAAGGCGTCGTCGAGAGATTTGGCATTTCGCTTCTGCGTAATTGCAGCGGGGGTGTCGCTAATCAAAACCTTGCCCGCGTGCATAAGCGAGATACGGTCGCAACGTTCCGCTTCATTCATGAAGTGCGTGGAAATAAAGATCGTGACATGATCCTTGCGCGAAAGGTCGGACAGAATTTGCCAGAAGCCGTCACGCGCGACGGGATCGACGCCCGATGTCGGCTCGTCGAGGATCAGGATATCCGGAGAGTGGATCATCGCGACCGCAAGGGAAAGTCGCTGGCGGATGCCGAGCGGTAAGGCGTCCGGTAATGAATCCATAACCGCGGAAAGATCGAAGCGTTGCGCCATGTCCTGGATTCGCGCCGGAATGGCCTCCAGTGGCAGGCTGAACAAGCGGGCGTGCAGATCGAGATTCTGCCGGACCGTCAACTCGGAATAAAGCGAGAAGGCTTGCGACATGTAGCCGACGCGGCGCCGAACAGCCATGTCATTCGGGTCCACGTCGCGCCCAAACAGCCTTGCGTTACCCTCGCTGGTCGACAGCAATCCAGTCAACGCTTTCATTGTCGTTGATTTGCCGCAGCCGTTCGAGCCGAGGAAGCCGAAGATTTCGCCCCGGCTGATGCGGAAACTGACATCGTCAACCGCTGTGAAGTCTCCAAAGCGGACGGTGAGATGTTCGGCCTCGATGGCCACGTCGTCATCGTGCTCAGAAGAGCGGGGCGGAATCACCACCTCCTTGTGATCTTTGCGTTCCTTTTCCGGGAGCAGGGCGATGAAGGCGGAATCGAGATTAACAGCGCCGGTCTGCTCCAGCAGGTCAGCGGGGGCGCCGGTTGCGAGAACTTTGCCGGCATCCATGGCTACCAGCCAATCGAAACGCGCGGCTTCCTCCATGTAAGCGGTCGCGACAATGACGCTCATTCCGGAACGGTCTTGTCGAATTCCGTCGATCAGTTCCCAGAATTGCCGTCGCGACAAAGGATCGACGCCTGTTGTCGGCTCATCGAGAATCAGGAGATCGGGATCATGGATCAGGGCGCAGCAAAGGCCGAGCTTCTGCTTCATGCCGCCCGAAAGCTTGCCTGCCGGTCGATCCGCAAAAGGAGCAAGGCCGGTACTGCGCAACAGTTCGCCGATGCGGCGCTCGCGCTCTTGCCTGCCTTGACCGAACAGGCGGCCGAAAAAATCAACATTTTCGAATACCGAAAGCGTTGGATAGAGATTCTTGCCGAGCCCCTGCGGCATATAAGCAATGCGTGGACATGTCTTCGCCCGATGGGCCGCGTCGGCCATATCTCCACCCAGCACGGCGATATGGCCTTGCTGAATGGCATGAGCACCCGCAACAAGGGAAAGCAGACTGGATTTGCCGACGCCGTCAGGTCCGATGAGCCCGACCATGCAGCCTGCCGGCATATCCAGCGTAATGGAATCGAGCGCTCTGGTCTTTCCATAAGACAGCCCGACGGCATTCAGGCGAACGATCGGCGTTGAAGACAAATGGTGGTCTTTCGGTCGTAGGTCGCTCATTGCGCCAGCGTTCTCTGCAGGCTGGCGGGCCATTCCGCCTTCTGGTCGAGTCGGACGTAAGCCATACCCGGAAGGCCAGTTTTGACCTGCTGGATATATTTCTGGAGTAGTTCCGGAGCAATCTGCGCCTTGACTCGGAACATGAGCTTCAGCCGTTCTTCTTCAGTTTCGACGGTCTTGGGCGTGAACTGCGCGACGTCAGCGACGAAAGTCACTTTGGCCGGAATGATATATTGAGGAACAGCATCAAGTATCAGGCGCACATCGGCACCAATCGCGACACGGCCCGCCTGCGCCGTCGGAAGAAAGAAAGTCATATAAACGTCGCCAAGATCGACAAGATTAAGAACCCGCCCTCCAGCGGAGAGAACCTCGCCGGGTTGAGCCACACGATATTGAACCCGTCCGTCGCGCGGCGATTTCAAAATGCTGTCGTTAATATCCACGCTGACGCTCTCGATCGCGGCTTTGGCTGCCTCGACCGCGGCTCCGGCGTCGACGACCTGAGCGTTTGCCGCGCTGATCGCCGCGTCCGATGCGGCGAGCTGTGCTTTTGCCGTCGCGACCGCGGCAATTGCTCCTTGGGCATTTGCTCGATCGTCATCCAGGACTTGCTGAGACACAGCGTTGGTGGTGATTAATCGCTCGGATCGCGCAAGCTTTCTCTCAATTGAATCCAGTTGTGCCTCGCGCTGCGCCACAACGGAAGCCGCCGCTGTTTTTTCGGCTTCCCGCTGAGTGACAAGGCTCTTGGCGGTATCAATGCCGATTTTTGCCCGATGCAGTTGGGCCTCGGCCTGGCGGCGCTGAGCTTCGAGTTGCTCGGTGTCCATACGGGCGAGCACCTGCCCGGCGGACACGAAATCTCCCTCATTGACCAGTATTTCTTTGACGCGTCCCGGCGTTTTTGTGGACACATCGATCTCGATCGCCTCGATCCGGCCGTTGCCGCGAGCCACCCCATCAAGAGGATCGCCTTTGAGGAATTTCTGCCAGCCGTAGTAGCCGATCCCAGCAAGGAATACGATGAGAGCGGCAATAAGCCAGGGCCTGGTGGTCTTCGTAATGGTCATCAATCGACCTTCTTGTTATTCAACTTAGAGCGAAACACTTTATCGCTTCCGCTGGATCTGTGCACTCGGACAGTGCCTTGCATAATCGACCTTCTGCCGGAAGCGAGACACGATCAGGCTGAGTGCCTGATTTCATGTGTTATTGAGCTTTCGTGGATTTCGGACGAATGACTTCAGCCATTCTGAGCTGCTGAAGGACTGCAAACCCGATCCGGCCTCAGGTGCTTGCGCTTCTGAACGGTTGTTTTCATTCGCCGTCGCCGTTTCCATGGTCTTTCCAGTTTTTGCAACCTGACTTTGCAATCTTAGCCAAGGTCAAAGAGCGCCATATTGATTCATGTCAACAACCGTTGACCACGGGCGATCGTATGATAACGCTCCTATATGGCAATCAGGTTTTGTGAGGAGCAGATGGCACGGAGTGCGGTGGCAACGACCGGCGGCGTCACGCGGGATCGTATTCTGAACGCGGCTATCCTTCGGTTTGCGCGGAACTCTTATGAAGCGGTCGGATTGCGAGATATCGCCTCAGATGTGGGCGTAGATGTCGCATATGTACATCGTTGTTTCGGTTCGAAAGAGCGGCTCTTTGCCGACGCTCTTGAAGCCACCATGGAACCGTCGAGCCTCTTTGCTGGCTCCGCAGCAGATCTTGCGGTCACGCTTGCAAGGCAGATATTTGCGCGAGACAAAGCGCGGGGGCGAAATGCCGTTGGACCGCTGGACATCATTATCCGCTCGCTTTCGAGTCCCGAAGCCTCCCGCGTGTTGCGGAAGTTCACCCGCGACAACGTCGTTCATCCGCTTGCAAAAAAGATCGACCAAAAGATCGACACCAGGGCGGCGGTGATAATCGCGGTGCTGACGGGGGTGGGAATTCTTAGAAACGCACTCCACATCGACTCGCTGGCCGAAGCCGAAGGTGGCGAGCTAGAAAAGCTTATTACTCAAATCATCGAGGGCATCATCGTCACGGATTCGTCGTCCGGATAGGAACGGGCGCTGGATCTTATGGAAAGGGTTGACTCATGGACGCCATGACACGCGAGGCGACGAAGAAAGCCGAGTTGCCAAAGCTGCCGCCGCCGGAGAGCCGTTTCAGCGAGGAAACGTTTCGGGCCATGGACCGGGTGCGCGAGGCTTTGGCCGCCCAGGTGACTGGGGGGCTATCGCCAGCCGCGCTGACGCTGGCTTTCATCGATTGGTCAATTCATCTCGCATCCGCTCCGGGAAAATGCATGGAGCTTACGATCAAGGCCGGCCGAAAGGCGGCCCGGCTGGGCGCGCACATCGCAGCCGCAGGCATCAACAGCGATGAACACCCCTGCATCGAACCGCTGCCAGGCGACTACCGTTTCTCGGACGAGGGCTGGCGCAAGCCGCCGTACAGTGTCTGGGCGCAAGCGTTTTTGCTCAATCAGCAATGGTGGCACAACGTCACGCACGGCGTACCCGGCGTTACGCCACACCATGAAGACGTCGTGTCATTTGCCGCTCGTCAGTTTCTTGACATGTTCTCTCCGTCGAACATCGCTTTCGCGAATCCGGAAGTGGTCAAGAAAACCTTGGCGACCAACGGACAGAATTTCGTTCAAGGATTCCGCAACTGGCTCGAGGATGCGAGCCGTGCGGCAACACGGCAGCCTCCCGTAGGCACCGAGAAGTTCGTCGTTGGAAAAGATGTCGCCATTACCCCCGGAAAGGTCATTTATCGAAACCGTCTGATCGAACTGATCCAGTATTCGCCGGAAACGGAGACCGTATTCGCGGAGCCAATCCTGATCGTGCCGGCATGGATCATGAAATACTACATTCTCGATCTGTCCCCGCAGAATTCGTTGATCCGGTATCTTGTTGGCCAAGGTCATACCGTCTTCTGCATCTCCTGGCTGAATCCCGGCGCCAGCGATCGGGACCTCACCATGGACGACTATCGGCGGTTGGGCGTCATGGCCGCGCTTGATGCGGTCAGCACTATCGTTCCTGGTTCTAAAATTCATGCATCGGGATATTGTCTCGGGGGGACGTTGCTGTCGATTGCCGTCGCTGCGATGGCGCGCGTCGGTGACGATCGTCTGGCATCCCTCACGCTGCTCGCCGCACAGACGGATTTCTCGGAGCCGGGTGAACTGGCGCTATTTATCGATGATAGCCAGGTGCATTTTCTCGAGAGCATCATGTGGAACAGAGGCTATCTGTCCGCCGATCAGATGGCGGGAGCCTTCTCGCTGCTGCGCTCTAATGACCTTATCTGGTCCCGCATTATACATGACTATCTCATGGGCGAGCGGGCGCCGATGATCGATCTCATGGCATGGAATGCGGACTCCACTCGCATGCCATATAGGATGCATGCGGAATATCTCGAAAAACTCTATCTGCGAAATGAACTCGCCGCTGGTCGCTTTATGGTCGACGACCGCCCGGCAGCACTGCAGAACATACGCGCACCGATGTTTGTCGTCGGGACCGAGCGCGATCACGTCGCGCCCTGGCGTTCAGTCTATAAAATTCACCAGCTGGCCGATACGGATGTCACGTTCGTGCTGACAAGTGGGGGCCATAATGCGGGTATCGTCAGTGAACCCGGGCACCCCAAGCGTCGCTTTCGGATTGCGCTCAAACACAATGCGGACATCTGTCTCGGCCCTGATGAGTGGGCGTCCGCCGCGACACAACGAACCGGATCCTGGTGGGTCGACTGGCAAGCCTGGCTGGCCGGACATTCGTCGCAGAAACGCGTCCAGCCGCCAGCCATGGGAGCTGCTGACAAGGGCCTTGCACCGGTTTCGGACGCGCCCGGCACTTATGTCCATCAACGGTGAGGTCATAATGGACTCGGGAACGCTCAAGAACATTACATTTGACGAGATCCAAGTCGGTGCGAGCGCCTCGCTGACTTATGTCGCGGGGCGCGACGACATTGCCTTGTTCGCTGCGGTCCCAGCCGACGTGAACCCCGCGCACATGAGTCCGAAATATGCCGCAACCGGAATTTTTGGCCATATCGTCGTACATGGCATGTGGACGGGCGCGCTGATGGCTGCGCGCGGTCAGATTACCGGCGCCAAAGTGGACGGCCCGCGGGCCTTTGACAGTGCCATCAATCTCGATGCGGCAAAAACCAAGGGCATCCTGTCGCCCGTCGCCGGTCAAGCCGACATCCTGCTGGTGCCGGATCTCGAAGCGGGCAACATGCTTGCCAAGCAGTTGACCTATTTTGCCGGCGCGATCGCCGCTGCTGTCTTTCTTGGTGCGCGCGTCCCAATTGTGCTGACAAGTCGGTTTGATTCGTTGACGGCGCGGATCGCATCCGCCGCGCTTGCCAGGCTGGTCGCTGCGCCGGGCGCCGCGAAGGGCTTGCCGTCATGAGCGCGGATCTTCTGATCACGTTCAATCCGGGCTCCTCCTCGGTTAAGATCGGATTGTTTGAGCTCGATGGAGCCGCACCCCGCCGATTAGCAAGCGGCGTGATCGATTTCAGGAAAGCCCCGCTGAGTTTCCGGGTCACCGAGGGGCCGGCGGTCTTCAAAGTCGACCTCAAAGCCAAGGCGTCAGACGATCTGACCGACGTACTGGCTGAGACGTTTGGCTGGCTCGCGAAACACTTCGACCTTGGTCGCGTTGTCGCGGTCGGCCATCGCGTGGTTCACGGGGGTGATACTTTCGCTGGACCTGTTCGGATTGATAGCGCTTCCATTAAAGCAATCGACGCCCTGAGCGCGCTCGCGCCATTGCATCAGCCGCAATGCCTGCGCCTGATCAGGGCGATTGAGAAATTGCGATCCGACGTGGTGCAGGTTGCCTCCTTCGACACGTCATTTCACTGCACCCTTGCAGACGTGGTCAGGCGCTTCGCTATTCCTCGTTCGCTGCACGAATCCGGCATCAAGCGCTATGGATTTCACGGGTTGTCCTACAAATATATCGCAGGCGAACTCGCGCGCCGCGCCCCTTCGGTCGCGCGGGGCAAGGTTATCATCGCCCACCTTGGCAGCGGCGCCAGCCTGTGTGCGATTGAGGACGGCGTCAGCCGTGATACCAGCATGGGATTTTCCACGCTTGATGGCATTCCCATGGCGACGCGTTGCGGCGCGCTGGATCCGGGCGTGTTGTTGTATCTGTTTGGCCCGTTAGGCCGCACGCTCGCCGAGGTCGAGGACACGCTTTATCGTCAGAGCGGGCTTCTTGGCGTATCCGGAATCAGTGCTGACAGCCGTGAGCTTTTGATGAGCGATCGACCGGAATCGCGGGAAGCAATCGCGCTCTTTACTTTTCGTATCGCTGGCGAAATGGGCCGACTTGCGACAACGCTGGGCGGTGTCGATGCGCTGGTCTTTACAGCGGGTATCGGCGAGCATCAGCCTCAAATCCGTGCCGGAATATGCGATCGGCTTGCATGGTTGGGGCTCGAACTTGATTCCTCGGCGAATGAGGCAAACTCCGAAACGATCAGCACGCGCTCCAGCCGCATCGCTGTTTACGTCATTCCAACCAATGAAGAGCAAGTCATCGCCGACGAGGCGTTTTCGATTCTGAATGAAAGGCTTCCCGCGCCATGAGCCTTTCGTTGTGATCTGGCGGACAAGTGCGGTCTCGTTGTGGGTATCGCACACAATCAGAGCATCGTCACAGGATGCGCGGCCGCGTTCTGGCGGGCTCGCGCCGAACTTGCGATTACGTATCTCAACGAAAAGGCCGCGCCGCACGTACGGCCCATCGCGGAATCTTTCTCCGCGCCTGTCATCGTTCCCTGCGATGTTCGTATTCCGGGACAATTGGAGCGCGCGTTCGGGGCAATTGAGAGACAATGGGGCAGCTTGATTTTGTACTGCATTCCCTCGCCTTGCGCCGCGTGAGGATCTGCACACGGGCGACGTTAATTGCTCCCGGTCGAAGGGTCTGTCCTTGCCATGGATGTCTCGTGCCATTCTTTATTCGCATGGCAAAGCTGGCTGTTCCGCGATGACGAACGCAGCTGCCTCCTTACTGTGAGTTTCTATGGAGCGGATCGCGTCGTTGAAACCACAATTTGATGGGACCAGTGAAGGCCGCCCTCGAATCCAGCGTCCGCTATATCGCCGCTGAAGTTGCAGACCGGAAAATCCCGGCCCATGCGGTCTCAGCGAGGCCGGTCAAGACACGGGCTGCGTCCGGCATCGATAGGTTTGACGAATTGCTGGATGAGGTTCGTTCTCGTACACCTGCGGACCAGCTTGTGACGATCGAGGAAATTGGCCGCGTTGCGCCCTTTCTGGCGAGCGGCGCCGGCACGCCACTCTTCGGCTCGGCCATCTATGTGATCCGGCGTGGAACATTGACACCGTGGCGGTCGTGATTGGCTCCCAAAACTGACCCCAACTCGATTGATTGGCAGCCTGCTCGCGAGGACCGAGCGAGCGGGTGGCGGGGATGTTGGTTGTGGAGACGATCGGCCGGATCCGGCAGGAGCATTTCGTCAAGGGCAAGCCGATCAAGCAGATCGCGCGCGATCTCAAGCAATCGCGCAACACGGAGCGGAAGGTTCTGCGGTCTCAGGAGACGTCGTTCGCTTATGAACGAGAGGTCCAACCTCGCCCCAAGCTCGGACGCTGGATGGACACGAGCTCGGCGAGATGCTGGAAGCGAACGGGCGCAAGCCCACGCGCGAACGGCTAACCCTCATCCGTCTGTTAGAGGAGCTACGCAGTCTTGGTTATGACGGCGGCTACGACGCGGTGCGCCGCTACGCCTGCCATCGGAGCCGCGAGAACGCTGGCTCGACCGCGGTGGCGTTTGTGCTTTTGTCGTTCGCGCCGGCCGAGGTTTACCAGTTCGACGGGAGCCACGAGATCGTGGTGATGAGCGGCGTCACCATGACGGTGAAGGTGGCGCATATGCGCTGACAGTCTATCCCCAGAACAGGAGATTCGGCTCAATTCGTCAAACAGTAGAGCAATTGCGTGAGACGGTCTGTGAGACGAAAACAGGATATCTGTCTAAGCATTTGAAATCATTGGCGCACCCGACACGATTCGAACGTGTGACCTTTGCCTTCGGAGCAATTTAGGCCCTCTATCCTAAATGCACGCTAGGGCACGCCATGATACTACAACTCCATGAAATAGCTGGACTATTTCATTTTTTACGCCGAAATCCGTATCCACAATTTCGCTCCGATATTCGCCCGGCTGCTTCCGTGGTGCTTCCGCGGAAACAGCCCCTCCACAATGGGGGGATCGCATGATGACGAAGCTAACGAAACGAGTGGTCGACGCCGCCGACGTCCGAGAGAAGGACTATTTCATCTGGGACGATGAGCTTCCCGGCTTCGGCCTTCGCGTGTTCGCGTCGGGCAAGCGCAGCTATCTTATCCAATATCGCGCGCTCGGTCGAACCCGTCGCTATACCATCGGCCTGCACGGGATCTGGACGCCGGAGACCGCACGGCAGGAAGCGAAGGCCCAGCTTGGGCGCGTCGCTCGCGGCGATAACCCCTCCGAGGAACGGCAGCTCGATCACCAGGCCATGACGGTCAAGGAGCTATGCACGCTCTATCTTAAAGACCTCAAGGCAGGCCTGATCCTCGGTAAAGGCGGGCGCCCCAAGAAGGCGACGACCATCGTTACCGATTCAGGTCGCATCGAACGCCACATCATCCCGTTGATCGGGGCGCGGCGGGTGAAGGACTTGACGAAGGCCGATATAAACAAGGTGCTGAAGGACATCATGGCCGGCAAGACCCGAGTGTCGGTCAAGACGAAGAAGCTACGCGGAAAAGCCATTGTGCGCGGCGGCGCCGGTACGGCGACGCGGACGGTAGGCCTGCTCGGTGGCATCCTCACCTATGCGGTCGATGCCGGCATCATCGACCGCAACCCGGCGCACGGCATCAAGAAGCCGAAAGACAATGTCCGCAAGCGTCGGCTTTCCGAGGCGGAGTATCGCACGCTAGGCGTCATGCTTCGCGAGGCGGCGGAGAATGAGAAGTACGCGATGACCGTGGAAATCATTCGGCAAATCGCACTCACCGGTTGTCGCCGGTCGGAGATGATTTCGCTGATGTGGTCCGAAGCCGATACCGAGGCGAGTTGCCTGCGACTGGCGGACAGCAAGGAGGGGGAGTCAATACGTCCCATTGGCCTCCCCGTCGTCGAATATCTGGAGGAACGCCGCAAGGGCGGCGCGGAAGGCACCTATGTCTTCCCCGGTCAGGGCGACGACAATGCCATCGGCAGCTTCCCGAACCATTGGGAGCAGCTATTCAAGGACTCGCCGCTTTTCGACGTTACGCCGCACGTCCTGCGCCATAGCTTCGCCAGCATCGCCAATGATCTGGGCTTCACCGAGGTGACGATCGCGGCGCTCGTCGGACATTCGAAGGGCTCGGTCACGAGCAAGTACATTCATACGCTCGACACGGCCCTGATCATGGCGGCCGATACGATCTCCGGCTACATTCAAGGCCTGCTTGATGGAGTCGAATTCAAGCAGACGGCATATGCTCTCGACCGCGCCTCCCGGAAAGCAGCGCTTTCACGGTTCCTGCAAAACGCCATTGGAGAGGAAGACGAGTCGGAGGAGAGGCTGCTCGCGGCCTAAGGCGCGGTATCCTCCCATCGGACGGCGCGCAGAAACTCATCACGTGTCAACTGGCTGAGAGCGAACTCACCGTGTCGGAACGGGCCTCCCAAGCGAGAGGAGACGCCCGGGCCGGCGAGGTAGAAGATGTAAGGGCCTGCACTGAAAAAGACGTGAGCGGTCGCGCGCTTCCACTTCTCGATGAACTGCTTGTTCGGTCCCATCCAGCGCATGACCGCGAACTCCTTGCCGTCGAGGTTGACGACGCGCGTTCCGAAGTCGAGCGACATGCTGAAGTAGGTTCCCAGGAACGAGCTTTCGCTGTGGATGTGGACCAACCAAAACATCCGATGCCCACGCCGATAGAAGGCCTCGCGCGCGTTGCGCTCATCCTCGCTGATCGAGGAATGCTGCAGTTCGAGTACGGTCGCCCGGGGCGTGCCGCTGCCGACCAGAACGTCGGCGCGATGCAGTTCGCCGGACGTCGAGTCTCGCAGTGCGATCTCGCGGCATGACATATCGAAGAGCTCTTTCCACCCGAGATGCCACGGCCCTTCGGGCTCGCTCCATGGATCGCAGTCGCCGGCCTTGTGCCGCCAATGAGGCGTGTTCTCGACCGGCATGACGGCTGTCAGCAGGCCGCCGCAATCAGGGCAGGTTGTCCGCTCTCCTTTGGCGAGCGGCCCGCGCTTTTGGTCGCCGACCCAAGCATAGAGCATGGCTATCGGTCCCCTCTAAGCATCGGCAGGCGGCCACCGCAGCTTTCCGCGGCCGACGCGTAAGGCATCCACCAACCTGGTATTTCCCGGCAATCTGCCGGAAAAGAGGCTGGGTTTGGGGTCCACTGCCGGCTTCCTGAAGGCGGCGACGTGTTGATAGTCAGGGGTTGTCAGCCAGGTTCGTCCATCCCCTTCATCGGTGACGATCCGGTACAGCCCGGCGGGTGGAGCCGCTGCGGTGTCGAGCAGGCGCTTGTAGCGTTCGACCGACCACTTCTGGATTCCACCGCTAAGTGCTTCGGTACGAAAGCGCGCCCAAAGCGCGGCGGTGTCGGGCGTGGGCCAGTCGCCTGCATCGGTGTAGGCGGTGATCTCGTCGGATTCGAGCCAGGCCCGCATCTCCGCCGGTGTGACGAAAACGGGCTTTGCATCCTCAATAGCGGCGATGGCCGCGCGCCGGGACGGGAGGCCCGCCCGGATCAGCATCGCCATCAGGAACTGAGGGACACCAGTTTCGACCGCTGCCGCCGCGCCGCCCGCTACCGTCTCCGCCGACCAGCCAAGGGACATGCGGCGGGTGCGGATGGCTTCCAGCGCCCAGACCAGGCGATAGGTGAAGGCTTCCTCTACCGCGCGCATGTTCTGCGGTCCGATCTTCGAGACTTCCGCGCCGGAGACCCAGGCGCGCAGGATGGCCTTCCAGTTGGCGGGCAGCGCGTTCTTCTTGTCGGGAATGAAAGGCCGCATGAACAGAAGGCGTTCGCCCAGCCCGCCAAGAGCGTCGGCGAGTTCGTCGACATCGCCGCTCAGCGCAGCGGCGTCAGCCCGGTCGACCAGCTCGGCCAGGACGTCGGCCATCGCATCGATGGAGAGCCCCGCTTCGAGCCCAACACCCATCGCGAAATGTCCGCGGCGCGACTGTTCCGTCGTGGTCTTCCATATGAGGTCGGCGCGCGCCTCGAACACCTTTTTGTGCAGCGGCGCGACATCCTCTTCTTCGCGAGAGATCTGGCGAGCCCAAAGTGATCCCTTGAGCGCTTCATCCAGCAATTTCGGAAGATCGGCGCGATCGGCGTCCAGGGCTTCGATCAGACCAAACACGGTAGCATCGAGGCGCTCGACAATCTGCGACAACGGCTCTTCGTCGATGGTTTCCTCTTTGTCGTCCTCATCACTTTCATCATCGTCGCCGCCATCGCCGTCAGCGTCATAGTCCACCGCAGCGGCCAGACGCTCGGCTACCTCGGCCTCTTCGTCGGGCGATCTCCACGCCTCCCGCGCGTTGGCGAGATATTCCCAGGCGTCATCACGGTCGAGCACGCCTTCGCGCGACAGGCGTTCGAGGATCTCGGCGACGATCTGAATGAGGCCGCTCTTCAGGGTTCGGGCCTTCGCGGAGGCGACTAACTTCCTCCACTCCTTCTTTCGCCAATCGGTCTTGTCGAACATGACATGGACGATCAGGCCTTCGACGTCGACGAAGGCACGCCCCGCCCGGCCAGCGACGTTCGCGAATTCCTCGCCCTTGATCTTCTCGCCGGCCCGGTAGAGCGCCGGCACGAGCAGGACGGCGGCGTTGAGGTTGAGGCCTTGGGAAAGCGTCGGCGAAGCGACGATGACTTTCAGCACACCCTCGGACAGAAGGACCTCCAGCTCGCGCAGGAACGGACTCGGTAGACGACCATGGTGAATAGCGACGCCAGCCTTCAGGCTGGCGACTGCCGGATGGTCTTCGCCCAGCCATTCCTTGCCGACCTCCAACGCGCGCGCGATCGGCGCCTCGTCCTCCAGCAGGGAGTCGAGGTAACCGCGCTTGCACAGGTCAACGACCTGCTTGCCGTAGCTTTCGACCCAGTTGGCCTGGGTGGAGAAGATCAGGGTGCGCTTACCTTGGCCGGCGAATTCCCACGCGGCGAAGAGGGCGAGGTGAGAATTCTTCCGAGGATATGGATTCTTCTCCCGGCCTCTTGCGGGCTTCTCCTCGACGAACTTGTCGAGGAACGGACCGCCGTCATCGAGATCGAGCCGCAGGAGTGCGTCCTTGCCGCGCCAGGTCAGAGCGCCGAACCGTTGGCGCGTAGGGCGCCAGTCTGAACGCACCGGCTCGCCTGGTTCGTCGGCGCGTATCCACGCAGTGAGGTCGTCCAATTCGTCGCCGCTGGGCAGGATCGCGGAGAGGCAGACGATCCGGCGATCAGCCGCGTCGGCGCGACGCAACAGGCGCTGCACGAGCGTCTCGTAGCGGATCTCCCGCTCGCTGGGCCCGATCATATGACCCTCGTCGAGGACGATCAGGCCAACGTCATCGATCAGGGAGGAATCGCTCCGAAGCGCGAAGTCGAGCTTCTCCGGTGTGGCGATGATGATCTCGCGGGTGCGCAGGGCATCCTCGTCGCCCGCCGAAAGACCGCTGGCGCCGTACAGCGAGGAAACGCTGAATCCGAGGGGCGCGAAGGTCTTGCGGAAGGAGCGCTCGGTCTGGGCCGACAACGCCCGCAGCGGCGTGACAATCAACACCCGGCGCGCCGATGACAAGGTCATCAATGCGGCGATCTCCGCAACACGCGTCTTTCCAGCGCTTGTGGGCAGCGCCACGACCAAGTCGTCGGTGACGTCGGTGGATCGCTGCGCAGCCTCGCGCTGCGACGGCCATAGCTCCACCTCGGACGACTTGCGGGCATACAGCGAACCGATGAACAGTCGCCGCAGGTCCGGGTATTTCTCCTCCGTACCGGCGGGCGGCTCCGTCGGTAGGTTACGATGCAGCGAATGCTGCCAGAGGTCGTCGATCAGGTGCCGGCAGAGGTTCGATATCCACCACAAGGGCACGTTCTCGGCGTTGTCGGCGAGGCTGACAGCGGTGGCCAGCAGATCGCGCGCGGCATCGATCGGCTCATCCTCGCCGGTTTCCAGTGCGAAGTCGAAGAAGGCCAAGGCCCGACAGATGGTCGTATTCAGGATGGTCGACAACACGTCGTCGACATCGGGCTCATCGCCGCCGAGCGCTTCAGCCATCTGTTCGTCGCCGTGGCTCTCGTCGCCAAGCCAGTCGCGAACGAAGCCGCGCAACTGATCGAGATCGCGCAGGATGAGATGGCGGATCGCCGTTTCGCCGGGCGTTGAATTGAGATCTTCAGCCGTCTCGTTGAACAACGAATAGGCGACGGCCGAGAAACCTGCCAAGTGATAGGCGGCAGCTGCGATGGTGCGGCGAAAGCCCCGATCGGGCGCCTCGGGATCATCGTTTCGCACCAAGGCTTCAAAGGCGTTGGCCGCCCGTTCAAAAGCCCTGCTCGTCAAGTCTGACGCGCCGGTTTGGGCACGCAAGGCCATGGCGCCCCGCAGCAGGGCGAAGCCATGTTCCGCGAGGTCGGTTTCGATAGTCGCGCCCAGGGGCGGAGCGGTCTGCGGCAATACGCCCGCTTCCCGCATCAGCGACCACGCAGCTCCGCGATAGAGCAACCGCCCGAGGATTCCATCGACGGTCGCGGTGGCAAGGAAGGCAGTCAGCTCGTCAGGCGTCTCCAAGATCTTGCGCCCCCTCGTACATGGCCGCGATGAAGTCCTGATGGTCTTCGACGTGGATGTTCACGACGTAGTGGTCGCGATTGATCCCGGCAGCGTCGAGGTCGTCCTTCAGCGAGGCATGGGGGCCGTTGCCCGACACGGTGAAAAGCATGTGATCGATGCGATCGGCACGGAGCGACTTCACGCCCACCTCGTCACGGAGGTCGCGACCCAGCGCGTTTTCGTCGGGATCGTTGCTTTCCAGGAGCCGGTTGGCGACGAACAGCAGCGAGTCTGGCGTGCAGCGGCCATTGTCGCGATCGAGCACATTGCGAGCGCTTGTCACGGTGGACTTGCCGAGCTTCTTGTTGCTTTTGGCTTCCCCCTTCAGGAGCCACAGCTTCTGATCCTTGCCGCCATAGCCGGCACCGATGAAGTCGTCGCCGCGCATGGCCATGTTGCGGCCGTCCTTGTAGCGGAGCCGGCGCACGGGGACGCGCAGGCCGATCTCTTCCTCCACCAGCTCGGTCGCTAGGATTTCGCCAAGGTCGCCGGAGCGACCCTTGTCCGTCTGAGGCATCGCCTCGCTCAGAATCTTGGCGGCGATCTTGTATCCGAGCCGGTCCACGTCCTCGGCGATGCGCTCGAGGCGGTCGTAATGGGAGCGGATGGTCTCGGCGAGATCGCCGCTAATCTCATCGCGGCCGCCATCCTTCTCGACATAGGTCCAATAGTGCTTGCGCTTGTCCTTTTCCTTGGTGGACTCGCACCACCGCTCATACAGCCCCATGCTTCCCCCCAGCTTTCCCTATCCAGCCGCGCGATTTGCGCGTTCGGCGATGTCTGTGCATCGCTCGATCAGCAACTCGAAGGGCTCGGCGTCCTCGAGCAGCAACCCGTCTTCCACCATATGCCCGTAGTCCGAGGCCAGTGCTGCACGCGCTTCACCGCCCGGCACGAGCTGCAACAATCCGTTGATGGCGGCCTCGTAGTCGACGGGAGCGCCGTCCACCGCCTTCTCCGCGAAGAACATGCTTTTGTGCCGCGCTACCGCGTGGGCGAGATCTCGGTCCGCCGCGGCCGCGTCAGCGATCCCGGCGTCATCCAGGCGGACCAAGTCATGCCAATGGCGCGCGAACCGCTCACCGCGCAGGCGCTCCTGCAAGCAGAAGACGTGGATCGCGGTCGCTTTCTCCCAAAAGGTCCGTTCGGCGTGCATCACGCGCGGCGACGCCGCCGGGAACGACACGCCCTCGACCAGGCCCGCCGCATCGCAGACCACCTCACGCACACTGGCCGGCTCGCCGGTCGAGCGGGCGCCGAATTCCAACATGACGCTCGGCGCAACATAACCGGAGCCGGATGAGGTCGCTTCATAGTCGATGAAGAGCTTCTCACCCTCGACTCGCGTCACGGCCGAAACGCCCTGTGCTCCAATGGCGTCGATGAGCAGGGGCTGCACCGTGCCCGAAATCCACTCCGGCAGGCGGCGGCGCACCGCTTTTGACCAGCGCTTCTCTTCGCTGCGCGTTGTCGGCAGGGCCTCGCCGTTGTCACCCACCAGGTCAGGCGCGATCACTCGGATGTCATAGGTCAGATCGACATCTTCCGAAAAACGCTGAATGACACCGTAGGCTTTTGAAAGCGATGTCCCGCCTTTGAAGACGAGATGATCGCCAAGCGCGGACCCGAAGACGGTCTGCAGCGCCCAGACGACCCAAATATCCTTTTCGAGCAGATGGGCGGGCCGTCCCGAAAGATCGGCGGCCACACCCAAAGCGTCACGACGATCCGTCGCCGATAAGGAAAGAAAGGGATCAGCCATGGGCCGCCTTGCCGACGCTTCGCGCAAGCCAGGTCGGCAACTGCGGCGCGGCGGCCACCAGTTCGCCGAACGCCGTCGGCGGCAGCCTTCGTTTCAGAGCCTTCAGCGCCGATTCCGCTTTCTCGGGCCCGAGCCAAGCCAGGGCACGAACCGCCTGGCCTGCGGGACGATCGGCGAGCGCAAGCTGCCAGCGTGGCGCATGGCGTAATTCCACGAGCTGTTTGCCCAAGGACATCGTGCGACTGCGGCCCGATGTCAGATAAACGGAACGGATCGGCACCTGCGTCGTCAGACCCAGCGCGTTTGCCGCGGCCGCGCCGTTCGGTACGATGACCTCCCCGCGCTGCACCGCCAGCGCCTCGACCGCCTGTTCCACCGAAGGCGCGCGCGTGCCGAACCGACTCGTGATCGGACGCAGATATACGCCGCGCCCGACACGGATCAGCTGCCCACGTTCTGCAAGACGTGACAGGGCCTGGTCCACCCCAGCGCGACTGCCGAGGTGGAGAAGGCTCTTTGCCGCCAGAGGCGTTCCTTCCGGAAGCTTCTCGGCGTGCGCCAGAATCTGTTCGGTCAGACGTTGCACCATCATTCTCCTGTCAGAAATATATGCAAGTTTCTGACACTTTTCAACGGGGGCGAACCTTTTGGCGGCAACCCGATCGTCACTTTAGGTCCGGCCGCTGCGATGGAGCGATTTGGAGGGGAAAGCCTTCCCCTACGGCCGAGCCATGGTCTCGGCTGACCCCTTCTGCGGGGGTACCCGCAACGCCCCGAGAGGAAGAGGGTGGGAATGGGCCCGTGACGAGTGAATAGCTGGAGGAGAGGCCTCCCGCGCTCGTCATGGAGATTGTCCCATGAACATACAAATCCTGGACGCCCGCCGCGACACGAGCGGCGGCTATAAGGTCGATGTCGGTCGCGGAGAACGGATCGGCCGTGTTTCGTCCGAATGGTTCAACCGACCCGACGATGAGCGTTACCTCTCGCTCGACGCTCTGGCGCACTCCGTCCGGTCTCGCGCCGAGCGCAGCCGGACCCGGGTGGTCGAGAGCGCGCTGATCCATGTCGAGGCTAACCGGAACGATGCCGAACGACTATCGCTACTGTTGCCCGGCGCCGAGGAGCCCATCGCCCCGACCCATTGGAGTTTCGGCCAGCTCGCCAGCGTAGTCGGCGCGCCTGCGGCCTATCTGCGTCAGCTTCCGGCGCCACTTGCTGCCATAAATTTGCAGTACGGCCTGACTTCGCATCGCGCCGAACGGGTCAAGACCTTCGAAACCGATGACGGCCGCGTCGAGCTGCGCGCAGTAACTGGGCCTGACTACGGCCGCATCTTCGATCATGAACTGGTCGAGGCCGTGCAACGCATCGCCGGCAATGGAACTGGCGACACCCGCTGGAAGGTTCCCGGTGTGCTCGATTGGTCCACCGGCGTCTACAATCCGGGCGTTGACATCACCAAGGACACCACGACGCTCTACGCCTCCGATCGCGACGTTTTCCTTTTCCTGGTCGACGATCTCAATCCGATCGAGGCGGGTAAACTACCTGACGGATCGCCCGACCTCTATTTTCGCGGCTTCTATTGTTGGAATTCCGAGGTCGGTGCGAAGACTCTCGGCATGGCGAGCTTCTACCTTCGCGCCGTCTGCCAAAATCGCAACCTCTGGGGCGTCGAGGACTTCGAGGAGATCACCATCCGCCACTCGAAATACGCCGCCTCCCGCTTTGCCCAGGAGGCCGCTCCGGCGTTGCTCAATTTCGCTAACTCATCGCCCATACCGTTCATCAACGGCGTCAAGGCCTCGCGCGAGCGCATCGTGGCCCGCGCAGATGAAGATCGTAGCGACTTCTTGCGTAAGCGGGGCTTCTCCAAGGCCGAGACCGGCAAGATCATCGACATCGTCCTGCGTGAGGAGGGTCGCCCACCCGAGAGCATCTTCGATTTCGTCCAGGGCATCACCGCCCTCGCGCGCGACAAGGCCCATCAGGATGCCCGCCTGGAGATGGAGGGCAAGGCGAAGAAGCTGCTCGATCGCGCCGCCTGACATCAGCAAAGCCGGAAATACGGATCGCCGTGTTTCTGGCTTTGGCCATGTTGCAAAATGCTCGGTAGTCGATAGCAAGCCAGAAGCTCAGATTGCTGCCGATAGATTGACCCGCCGCATCAGGGTTTCGCCGCTTTCTTTACGCTCCGAATAACGGTCAGTGAGATACGATGAGACATCGCGCGTCAGCAGCGTGAATTTGAACAGTTCCTCCATCACGTCGACCACCCGGTCATAATACGAAGACGGCTTCATCCGGCCAGCTTCGTCAAATTCCTGATACGCCTTTGCGACGGACGACTGGTTGGGAATCGTCACCATCCGCATCCAGCGGCCAAGCACGCGCATCTGATTGACGGCGTTGAAGCTCTGCGAACCGCCGGACACCTGCATGACCGCAAGGGTGCGACCCTGCGTTGGCCGGACCGCGCCGACCGACAGGGGTATCCAGTCGATTTGTGCCTTCATCACCGCGCTGATGGCGCCGTGCCGTTCCGGACTGGTCCAGACCTGGCCTTCGGACCAGAGCGACAGCTCTCTTAGTTCACGCACCTTTGGATGATCGACTGCCGCTCCATCGGGCAACGGCAATCCGCGCGGATCGAAGACCCGTGTATCCGCTCCAAAGTGCTTCAGCAGATGCTCGGCCTCCTGGGTCAGAAATCGGCTGTAGGAGCGTTCGCGTAGCGATCCATAGAGCAGCAGCATACGTGGCGGATGCGTAGAGGGCGTTACACGCAGCCGTTCGATCGCCGGCACGTCGAGGCTGTCGACAACGACATTGGGAAGATCGTTCGGCATCAACGGAGAGCCTCGGATATCGCTGCAACCTTGTCGCCCCGCTCGTACCAGCCCTTGGACCGGTTCACGATCCAGACGACGGTGAGCATCACCGGCACCTCGATCAGCACGCCAACGACGGTTGCAAGCGCGGCGCCCGAGTGAAAGCCGAACAGGCTGATCGCGGCGGCGACTGCCAGTTCGAAGAAATTGGATGCACCGATCAGCGCGGAGGGACCGGCGACACAATGCTGCTCGCCCGCAATCCGGTTGAGGAAATAGGCCAGTCCGGCATTGAAATAGACCTGAATCAGGATCGGCAAGGCGAGGAGCCCGATGATGAAGGGCTGCGCGATGATCTGCTCACCCTGGAAGCCGAACAGCAGTACCAGTGTCGCCAGAAGTGCGACGAGCGAGACTGGGCCGAGTTTGGAAAGCAGCCGGTCGAGCGCGGCCCTTCCGCCAGTCGTCAGCAGTCGGCGGCGGATGAACTGTGCAGCGATCACCGGAATGACGATGTAAAGCACGACCGACAGGACCAGTGTGCCCCAAGGCACGGTGATCGCGGAGAGCCCGAGCAGCAGGCCGACGATCGGCGCGAAGGCCACGACCATGATCGCATCGTTGAGAGCCACCTGACTCAGCGTGAAATGCGGCTCGCCCTTGGTCAGGTTCGACCACACGAACACCATGGCCGTGCAGGGTGCGGCCGCGAGAATGATCAGGCCGGCGATATAGCTGTCGATCTGGTCGGACGGCAGATATGGCCGGAACAGCCAGCCAATGAAGAGCCATCCGAGCAGTGCCATCGAGAAGGGCTTGATCGCCCAGTTGATGAACAGGGTGACGCCGATGCCGCGCCAATGGCGGCCAACCTCGCCGAGCGCGGCGAAGTCGATCTTGAGCAGCATCGGGATGACCATGAGCCAGATCAGCACGGCCACCGGCAGATTGACCTTGGCGATCTCGGCTGCGCCGATCGCCTGAAATGCACCAGGCATGACGTGCCCGAGCGCAATTCCGGCAATAATGCACAATGCGACCCAGAGGGTCAGATAGCGTTCAAATGTGGACATGATTCTTCCTCACGCCGTCGCGACGCGGCGGCCGTGCTCGTCGATGACGCGCTCGCCATCTTCCTTGATGAACTCGCCCCTCTGCGGCGGCAGCAGATCAAGGACCTCCTCGGACGGACGGCAGAGCCTCACGCCCTTGGGGCTGACGACGATCGGGCGATTAATCAGGATGGGATGGGCCACCATCGCATCGAGCAACTGGTCATCGGTCAGGCTCTGATCGGCAAGACCGAGGTCGGCGTAGGACGTGCCCTTCTCGCGAATGACGTTGCGAACCGAAACGCCCATGCGGGCGATCAATCGGACGAGGAGTGCCCGAGACGGCGGCGTCTTCAGATATTCGATGACATGGGGCTCGACTCCGGCATTGCGGATCAGAGCTAGTGTATTGCGCGAGGTGCCGCAGTCGGGATTGTGATAGATTATGACATCCATGACCGACCTCATGCCGCGCTGTTTCTAGGCGGAGATGCGCCTTCCGACTGCCCGATCTCCATGAGCTTGGTACGGAGCGACGACTTGTCGAGGCTGGTCACGGGAAGAGCTGTGAAAACGGAAACCCGGTTCTTGAGATACCGGAACGCGGCGATGAAGGCGGCTTCTTTCCGGATATCCGGCCCTTCGACTGCTGCAGGATCTTCAATGCCCCAATGTGCCGTCGTTGGCTGGCCCGGCCACACCGGGCAGGCTTCACCGGCCGCGTTGTCGCAGACGGTAAATATGAAATCCATGACGGGCGCGTCGGCGGTTGCAAACTCGTCCCAAGCCTTCGAACGGAAGCCCTCGGCCGGGTAGTCATAGCTCTTCAGCACTTTCAGCGCGAAGGGATTGACGGTCCCCTTCGGCTGACTGCCGGCGGAGAAGGCGCGGAAGCGACCGCCTCCATCCTTATTGAGAATGCTCTCGGCCAGAATCGAGCGCGCCGAATTGCCGGTGCAAAGGAAGAGGACATTGAAGATGTGGTCTGGCTGATTGGCATCAGACATGAGAGGCGCCTTTCGTGGGTTCGCAACAGGAGGACAGCGCGGCGACAGCCGGATTGCACACCTCGGGGTGGCCCTGGCAGCAGTCACGCATGAGGAATTCGACAAGGCGCGAGAGTGTCACCAAGGCCGCGCTGTAGATGATTGACCGCCCTTCGCGCCGAGAATCGACAAGCTCAGCCTGTTCGAGATGGCTCAGGTGAAAGGACATGCGCGAGGAGGAAGCGCTGTCCATCGCGTCTCCAATCGAGCCGGCGGACATCCCTTCGGGACCGGCTGTCACTAGAAGCCGAACGATCCGCAATCGGGTCTCCTGGGAGAGTGCCGCTAAGGCATCGAGAGCCTGCTTTTCGTTCATCATCATCTCAATATTTCAAGAATCATTGAGATAATATTTACGCCAACAATCTGTGTCGCGCTAGTCCCTTCAGGCGCTAATCGGATTCGTCGCGCCCAGGATGAGAGAGTGAGAGGGGGAACAGCGTTTTGTGACGGGTTGGAGGCCGAGAGAGAGGCTTTCGGCCGCCCGTCGCGGAGTACACCCCGATGGCCACTGCCGTTCAGAAGATCACCCTGTCGTCCTCGCGCGACATCCCCTTCAACAAGCTGGTGCTGAGCCAGTCCAATGTCCGGCGCGTGAAAGCCGGTGTCTCCATCGACGAACTGGCAGACTCGATCGTCCGCCGCGGTCTCATCCAGAGCCTCCATGTCCGTCCCGTGGTGAACGCTGAAGGCGTGGAGACCGGCATGTTCGAAGTCCCGGCCGGCGGTCGACGCTACCGCGCCCTCGAGTTCCTCGTGAAGCAGAAGCGCCTCGCCAAGACGGCGCCCGTGCCGTGCGTCGTCTCCGACGCCAGGACTGACGTTCTCATTGACGAGGTGTCCCTGGCCGAGAACATCGAGCGCGCGCCGCTGCACCCGCTCGATCAGTTCCGCGCCTTCCAGGCCATGCGTGACAAGGGCATGACCGACGAGGCGATCGCCGCCGCCTTCTTTGTTCCAGTCCAGGTGGTCAAGCAGCGCCTGCGGCTCGTCACCGTCTCGCCTGCGCTTCTCGACGTCTATGCCGAAGACGGCATGACGCTCGAGCAGCTCATGGCCTTCTCGATCTCCGGGGACCACGCGCGCCAGGAGCAGGTCTGGGAAGCGATCAGCCACAGCTGGTCAAAGGAGCCCTACCAGATCCGCCGCATGCTGACGGAGACCACGGTCCGTGCTTCCGACAAGCGCGCGACCTTCGTCGGCGTCGATGCCTACCAGGCCGCGGGTGGCTGCGTCCTGCGCGACCTCTTCCAGGACGACGATGGCGGCTGGCTGCAGGACCCCGTTCTGCTCGATCAGCTCGTTGCCGAGAAGTTGAAGACCTGCGCCGATGAGATCGCCGCCGAGGGCTGGAAATGGGTCGATGCGGCCATGAGCTTCCCTTACGGCCGCGACCATGGTCTTCGCCAACTCAGCGGCGCCACCGTCGATCTGACCGAGGATGAGCGTGCCACCCGCGAAGCGTTGCGGGCGGAGTATGACCGGATCGAGGAGGAATACTCCGAGGCCGACGAGCTGCCCGACGAAATCGATCAGCGCCTGGGCGAGATCGAGCAGGCCTTGGAAGCTTTCGAACGGCGGCCCGTCACCTACAATCCGGCCGAGATCGCCATCGCCGGCGCCTTCGTCAGCCTCAATGCGGACGGCTCGCTGCTGGTCGAGCGGGGCTATGTGCGTCCCGAGGATGAGATTCCGGTCGGGTCCGAAGGCGGCGAGGAGATCGATGCCGATGGCGGCGATGCGTCCGCCGTCCAACGCGCAGTCATCACCATCGGAGGCCAGCCCGCCGAGCCGGAGGAGGACGAGGACGACAGCCTGAAGCCGTTGCCCGAGCGGCTTGTGATCGAGCTGACGGCTCACCGCACCGTGGCGCTGCGCAATGCCGTGGCGGAGAATCCGCGAGTCGCCATAACCATGTTGCTGCACAAGTTGGTCAGCGACACCTTCCGGCATACCGCACCGACGGGCTGCCTGGAGGCCAGTGTGCGACGCATCTTCTTCCCGGCTCAGTCGGAAGAGCTGAAGGAGAGCGCCTCCGCGCGCGCTGTGAACGAGCGGCATGAACGCTGGGGCGACCATGTCCCGGCAGACGACCAGGCCCTGTGGGATTGGCTCACCCATCTCGATGATGGGACGCGCATGGACCTGCTCGCCTTGTGCGTGAGCTATGGCGTCAACGCACTCTTCGAGCGGCCGAACCCCTATTCCGGTTCGGGCGTCAGCCGCCATGGCCTCGACGTGCGGATGACGCAGGCGGACCGCCTCGCTCGCGAAACCGGCCTCGACATGGTGGCGGCGGGCTGGCGGCCGACCGTCGGCAACTATCTCGGCCGGGTCACCAAGCCGCGCATCCTTGAAGCCGTTCGCGACGGCGCCGGCGAGCGGGCTGCGCAGCTCATCGACCACCTGAAGAAAGGCGACATGGCCAAGGAAGCCGAACGCCTGCTGGCCGACACCGGCTGGTTGCCCGAGCCGCTGCGCCTTGCCTCGCTCGACGGCGAACAGCACCACGACGCCGAGGCCCAGACCGAAGGCGGCGATGAAACGGCGCTGCCCCAGTTCCTTGCTGAGGATGGCGAGGATGACGAGGGCGGCGATGCCGAGGACGAGGAAACCGTCCTGGCCGCCGCCGAGTAGGCGACCGGCGAATCCACTGTCGCAAACGACTACACTTCCACCGAGTCGGGATGTCGGTTCGGTTGATGCCAAAGCGCCCAGCCTCGCGGTTGGGCGCATTTTTCATGTCGGTCATTGCGAGCCCTAAGAGGGAGAGGGCCGCCGGAACGGGTCGAGTCCGGGCGGTTGAGAGAGAGCGCCGCGCGGACTTCCCGCATCCGCTCTCCCGAGGCATTTCCCATGACCCTAGCTTTGACGTCAGCGGCGGCCGACGCCGTCGCATTCCCTCCCCTTGTTCCCGTTCCCGCCGCAGGGACCGCTAGCTTTGGCGCAGCCCAGCGCCTTCTCGCTCACCTGGAGCGCGGCGAACGCATCGACGCCGCATCGCTTCGCGGCGCGATGGAGGAGGCGTTCGGCGCATCCGACACGACTGGCGCCTGGACTTGGAAGACCGCCTATGACGCCTGCGAGGCGGCGACCATCCTGTTCCTTCAGAAGTATGGCAAGGCGCTTTTCCGTAAAGCCGCATCTCCGGCAGCACGGCTTTCCGCGATCACGAAAATCACTGGGCTCCTGCCGACACACACGCGCCGCTCCGAGGAAAGTCAGGCGTTGCAGCAATTCTCGACGCCGACGCCGCTTGGGCTCGCAGCCGTGACCGCGGCCGCCATTGCGCCGGGCGACCTCGTGCTTGAGCCGTCCGCCGGCACCGGCTTGCTCGCAATCCTCGCCCAGATCAGCGGCGGCGCACTTCTCCTCAACGAGCTGTCCGACGCCCGCGCCGATCTTCTCGCCGCTCTCTTTCCGGCCATCGCCGTCACCCGTTTCGACGCAGCCCAGATCGACGACCACCTTCCATCGAACATCGCTCCCACCGTCGTCATCATGAACCCGCCGTTCTCGGCCATGGCCAATGTCTCCGGCCGCATGGCCGACGCCGCCTATCGTCACGTCGCCTCCGCCCTGGCGCGTCTCGCCGACGGCGGCCGACTGGTCGCCATCACCGGCGCGAACTTCGGGCCCGAGATCCCGGCCTGGACCGACGCTTTCAGGCGGCTCCAGGAACGTGGCCGCGTCGTCTTCACCGCAGCGATCGACGGCTCGGTCTACGCTCGGCACGGCACGACGATCGAGACCCGGCTGACCGTCATCGACAAGCTCCCGGCTGACGATCCCGCCATATTCCCGACCTCTGCGGGCGTTGCGCCCGATGTCGCGACCTTGCTCGGCTGGATCGAGGCCCAAGTCCCCTCGCGCCTCGCCACGGCGACGCCGCCGGCCCCGCCTACCACCCCGTCCGCCACGCCGCGCAGTGTGCGCGGCTATCTCGCGCGCACCTCGGCGGCTCGCCCGACCGCGTCGCCCGCCATCGAGCCGGAGGGTGTCGAACTCGCCTATGAGACCGTCGACTGGACGCCGCCCGAGGGTGCGCGCCTCACCGATGCGATCTACGAAGAATACGGATTGCAGTCGATCCGCATCCCCGGAGCACAGGCGCATCCGACCAAGCTCGTGCAGTCGGCGGCCATGGCCAGCATTGCGCCGCCCAAGCCGAGCTACCGGCCGATGCTGCCGGCGAGCATCTGCAGTCTTCTGTCGGACGCCCAACTCGAAACTGTCATCTTCGCCGGCGAAGCCCATTCCGATTTCCTCGCCGGATCATGGACGGTCGATGAGACCTTCGATCTCGTGAAGGCTGCTCCGCCCGACGCCGAGAATGCCGTGCACTTCCGGCGCGGCTACATGCTCGGTGACGGGACCGGCGCCGGCAAGGGCCGCCAGTCGGCGGGCATCATCCTCGACAACTGGCTGCGCGGTCGCCGCAAGGCGGTATGGGTCTCGAAATCCGACAAACTGATCGAGGATGCGCAGCGCGACTGGTCGGCGCTCGGGATGGAACGGCTGCTGGTCACGCCGCTCTCGCGCTTCCCGCAGGGCAAGCCCATCACCCTGTCGGAAGGCGTCCTATTTACGACCTACGCCACGCTACGCTCCGACGACCGCGGCGAGAAGGTTTCGCGCGTCCGGCAGATCGTCGATTGGTTGGGCTCCGATTTCGATGGATCCATCATCTTCGACGAGGCGCACGCCATGCAGAACGCCGCTGGCGGCAAGGGAGAACGCGGCGACGTTGCCGCCTCGCAGCAGGGCCGCGCAGGTTTGCGCCTCCAGCACGCCCTGCCGAACGCGCGCGTGACCTATGTCTCCGCCACCGGCGCCACCACGGTCCACAATCTCGCCTATGCCCAGCGGCTCGGCCTGTGGGGCGGGGAGGATTTTCCATTCGCTACCCGGGCCGAATTCGTCGAAGCGATCGAGGACGGCGGCGTGGCGGCAATGGAGGTGCTCGCGCGCGATCTGCGTTCGCTCGGTCTCTACACCGCCCGGTCGCTCTCCTATGACGGCGTCGAATACGAGCTGGTCGAACACCAGCTCACTGACGAACAGCGCGGCATCTACGACGCCTACGCCGCCGCCTTCGCGGTCATCCATAACAATCTCGATGCGGCGATGCAGGCCGCCAACATCACCGGCAGCGACGGCACGCTGAACAAGCAGGCCAAGTCCTCCGCTCGCTCGGCGTTCGAGTCCGCTAAGCAGCGCTTCTTCGGCCATCTGCTCACGTCGATGAAAACGCCGACCCTGATCCGCTCCATCGAAGTCGATCTCGATGCGGGCCATGCCGCCGTGATCCAGATCGTTTCGACTGGCGAAGCCTTGATGGAGCGTCGGCTAGCGGAGATCCCGACCGAGGAATGGAACGACGTGCGCGTGGACATCACGCCGCGGGAATACGTCTTGGACTATCTCGCCCATTCCTTTCCGGTGCAGCTCTACGAGCCCTTCACAGACTCGGAGGGCAATCTGTCGTCGCGCCCGGTCTATCGGGATGGCCAACCTGTCGAGAGCCGGGAAGCCGTCGCCCGCCGCAACGATCTGATCGAGCGGCTCGCTTCGCTCCCGCCGGTGCCCGGTGCGCTCGACCAAATCGTACAGCGTTTCGGCACGGAGATGGTCGCGGAGGTGACGGGCCGATCGCGGCGCATCGTGCGCAAGGGCCATCGCCTCACCGTCGAGAACCGCGCGCCATCCGCGAACCTCGCCGAGGCCGCCGCCTTCATGGACGATCAGAAGCGCATCCTGATCTTCTCTGACGCGGGCGGCACGGGGCGCAGCTATCACGCCGAACTCTCCGCCCGGAACCAGCGCCTGCGCGTTCACTACCTGCTCGAACCGGGCTGGAAGGCCGACGCCGCCATCCAGGGCCTCGGCCGCACCAACCGCACCAACCAAGCGCAGCCGCCACTGTTCCGGCCGATCGCCACGGACGTGAAAGCGGAAAAGCGTTTTCTGTCCACCATCGCTCGCCGTCTCGACACGCTGGGCGCGATCACACGCGGCCAGCGCCAGACTGGCGGACAGGGCCTGTTCCGGCCCGAAGATAATCTGGAATCGACCTATGCACGCGATGCTCTGCGCCAGCTCTATCTCCAGATCGTGCGCGGCAGGGTCGAAGGCTGCTCGCTCCAGCGCTTCGAGGACACCACTGGTCTGAGACTGATGGATTCGAACGGCATCAAGGACGAGCTGCCGCCGATCACGACCTTCCTCAACCGGCTGCTCGCCCTGACGATCGAACTGCAAGGCATCCTCTTCTCCGCCTTCGAAATGCTGCTCGAGGCGAAGGTGGCGGGCGCCATCGCCAGCGGCATCTATGACGTCGGCCTGGAGACGCTGACGGCGGAGAGCTTCATCGTCACGGAGCGGACCACCATCTACACCCATCCCGCGACGGGTGCGGAAGCGCGTCTTCTCACGATCGCCGAACGCCGTCGCAATCGGCCGATGTCGATAGAGAGCGCATTGGGCTGGCTCGACGATCCGCATGCCCGGCTGCTCGTCAACGAGCGATCCGGGCGCGCCGCTGTGCAGATTCCAGCGCCATCGCTCATGCTCGACGATGGCGAGATTGAACGGCGTGTGCGGCTGATCCGGCCGATGGAGCAACATCACGCCTCGCTAAAAATGATGGCCGACAGCCACTGGCAGGAGGCGGATCGCGAGACCTTCGCCGCCATCTGGCAGCGCGAGGTGTCGGAGGTCCCTGCTTTCACCGAGAGCACGATCCATATGGTCAGCGGCCTGTTGCTGCCCGTCTGGAAGCGCCTGCCCAATGAGGCGACGCGCGTCTACCGGCTTCAGACCGATGACGGCGAGCGCATCATCGGCCGACGCGTCTCTCCGGCCTGGGCCGCCAACGCCACCTCGACCGGCGCGACCAGCCTCGACGCGGAGGACGCCTATGCGGCCCTCATCGACGGCCGCACCATCCTCGACCTCGCCGAAGGCCTTCAGCTTCGCCGGGTCCGCGTCATGGGCGCCAACCGGATCGAACTCTCCGGGTTCACCGACACGATGCGCGACCGCCTGCGGAGCTATGGCTTATTCAGCGAGATCATCTCTTGGAAGCTGCGCTTCTTCGTGCCCGTCGATGCCGCTGGGCCGACCATCCTCGGAAAGCTGCTCGACATCTATCCGCTGGCCCGCATCTCCGCGCGGGAGGCGGCGTGATGGCGCGGATCAACGCCTCCGATTTGGCGCACCGTCTCAGCCGACAGGCCGAGGCGGTCTGCCGCCACTATCTCTCCAACGGCCGCCGTCAGGGCGGCTATTGGCAGGTCGGCGACGTTCGCAATGCCAAGGGCCGCTCGATGTTCGTGCGCCTCCGCGACACGCCCAAGGGACCAGCGGGCAAATGGAACGACGCGGCCACTGGCGAGCATGGCGACCTGCTCGACGTGATCCGGGAATCGCTCGGCCTCATCGACTTCACCGATGTCGTCGAAGAGGCGCGCACCTTCCTCAGCATGCCGCAACCCGAACCGCCACCGGCACCATCACGACGGGGCAGAGCCCCAGCACCATCTGGATCGTCTGAGGCGGCGCGCCGCCTCTTCGCCATGTCGCAGCCGATCGCGGGCACCATCGTGGAAACGTATCTCCGCAAACGCGGGATTACAGCTTTGCACGGAACCGGCAGCCTGCGCTTTCATCCGAGGTGCTATTATCGTCCCGAGGACGACGGCCCGACCGAGGCCTGGCCCGCCATGATCGCCGCCGTCACCAATCTGGGCGGCATGATCACCGGAGCGCATCGCACATGGCTCGCACCTGACGGCTCCGACAAGGCGCCGATCGATACGCAGCGCAAGGCGATGGGCGATCTGCTCGGTCATGCGGTCCGCATCGGCGTGGCGGGCGACGTGATGGCGGCAGGCGAAGGCATCGAAACTATGCTGTCGCTGCGTCAGGTCGTGCCCGACATGGCGATCGCGCCCGCACTCTCAGCGGCGCACCTTGCCGCTATCCTGTTCCCGTCAACACTTCGCAGGCTCTACATCGTCCGCGACAACGATCCGGCAGGGGACGGCGCGCGGGACAATCTGATCGAACGCGCCAATGCGGCCGGGATCGAGGCGATCGTGCTCTCGCCGGCGCTCGGGGACTGCAACGAAGATCTGCGTCTACTTGGGCTGGATGCGCTCCGGTCCGGAATCCGCGTGCAACTCGCCACTCAGGACGTCGCCCGGTTCATGGTGATCGCAGCATAGCCGCAACGGGACAGGCAGGCGGCCCGGCGCCGCCTTGCTCGCTGGCTGCTGGACCCGTCAGAGGACCGCGCCTCGGCCTTCGAGAGGGCGATCGGCCGTCAGCCGGGCCGGATCGGCAATGGTTGCGGCCGACAATTTTCCGGCGGCGCAGGTCCACCCCACGCGGCAGGCCGCGCGGGGACCCCGAACCCGCGCCTTTCCATCGCGAAACAAAATCGCCGGCCTTCGCCATCCTCCGCTGACGCTTCGGCCCTGCGCCTTGCTCCGGGTGCAGGTCCAGCCCGCCCGACGGCTTCGTCGCCATGAAGGCCGCGACGGTCGCGGTCCAACCGACGGAGCATCCCATGAACGAGCACGACGACTTCGAACCGCACCACGACTCGTCCCCGACCGACGACATGCTGAAGGACCTTCAGCTCTACGGCTACCGCCCTTCCGAGGACGAACCCGATCCACGCCCAGTCCCCGAAGACCGCGTCATCGAGGGAGCCGTCGCAGACATCTTCGACGCGCTCATCGCCACCCTGGCCGACACCAGCCTCGATCACGACCTCAACGAACTGCTCTGGTCGACCGTCAACATGTTCCACCGCGCCGTCAGCCGCGTCGATGATACGCTCGACGACAACGAACAGGGCCAGAAGCGCCTCCAGCGCGAACAGGACGGCTCCGAGGTCAAGTCGCTGCAGCTCGAGAACCTGATCGACATGGGCAAGAGTCTGGTCGAACGCCGTGACAGCCTGGAAGTCTTCCGCGAAAGCGCAGCCGAGCATTACCTTCGTGTCACCGGCTCGCCCTGGTCGCCCCGGACCGGATCACGCGTCAACCATCGCCATCTCACCGCTGCGATGATCGACAGCCGCGACTTCCTCGCCGCCAAGCGACGTGCAGAAACCGAGGTGCTGGTTCCAGCCGGGCCCAAAATCGCCTTCTCCGGCGGCGACACCACGGACCACCGGGCCATCTGGGCCAAGCTCGATCAGATCCACGCCAAGCACCCCGACATGGTGCTGATGCACGGCGGCACACCCAAAGGCGCCGAGAAAATCGCCGCCCGCTGGGCCGACACCCGCAAGGTGCCGCAGGTCGCCTTCAAGCCCGACTGGACGAAGCACGGCAAGGCCGCGCCCTTCAAACGCAACGATCAGATGCTGACCGTCATGCCGATCGGCGTCGTGATCTTCCCCGGCACCGGCATTCAGGACAATCTCGCCGACAAGGCCCGCAAGCTGGGCATTCCGGTCTATCGGTTCGGATCGGGCGGCGCGTAAGCGCCGCCCTTGGCTGCTCGCCCTCAATCGAAGTCGACATGGCCGAAGGTCGGAACTCCGCCTATGCCCTGTGTAAATCACTGCAAATGAAGCGCAGCAAACGGGTTAGATATTTGTGGCATGTTGGCATCTTGCAGCGATGCCGGACCTAAAGCCATTCCCCGCTGATTTCGCGCCAGACTTTCCTCTCTCCGAGACGTTCCGGCGAAACGCCATGTCTCAACTCGACTGCGCTGCCTGGGCGGCCAAGAAATCCGCCGATAGCCTAGCCCTTCACTCGATCGCTATCGCCACCGAGTTGCTGCTCAAATCTCATCTGCTCCGCACCGCAAGCAACGACGCTCGGAACCGTGCGCAGATCGGTCACAATCTCGATCGGGCAGCCCGATACGCCGAACGCGCCGGTCTGAGCCTCCCGTCCCGATTCGCGCTCGTTGTCGATCAGCTTCATCCGTATTTTCAGCGCGGCGGATTTCAGCGGGAAGGTCCACGAGCATGGCCGTCAGGATTTGCGAACGATGCCTGCGACATTGTGGGTGAACTCGCGAAAACCGTCTTCGATCATGCGCGTCAGGACGCCCACGGCTCCTGAAGCGAAGACGACCATACCCCGCGATCCATTGCGCTGATCCTTGGTCCAGCCGCGGGCCTGACGCCATCAACCCGTAAAGGGTCGGACTACGCAAGCGTGCCGCCGCGCCGGCTACGCCTGCGCGGTGATTGCGGCCCACGGCCGGACACTTCGGGCGCCTGTCAGCGGGGGATGGTCCTCCGCTCAAACAGGAGCCGGAGCAATGTCCTTCCCCGACGCGCGCGCCTACGCCTTCAGCCTCGCCACCACCCTGATGGCCGTCATCGTCATCTTCCGCGCCGGCGACGGCACCCTTTCGGTCACGCCCGCCAACGAATTCGACGGCGATGAAACCGAGATCGTCAGCGAGATCGATCCGTTCGCCCCATGACGGGGCGACGACCGCCCGGTCGAAGCGGACACCGATCGGTTTCCGCTCCCAGACCGCGCCATTCCCTGCTAGAATCGAATAGCGCCGTGGTGGTGGTGGAGGCGCGACCGTCAGACCATTCTCACGGAGAAACCACCATGATCTTCATTGGCATCCTTCTTAGTTTCGCCGCCATCGGCTTCCTCTGCTGGCTGCTCTTCACTCTTGCCGTCTATGCGCTCCCGTTCTTCGCGGGCGTGAGCCTCGGCATGTGGGCGTATGGCACCGGCGCCGGCTGGCTCGGCGCGATCATCATCGGCCTTGTCGGTGCCGGTTTCACCTTCGGCGTCGGCCAGCTCCTGATCGCCACCGTACGCCCGACCTGGGCGCGGCTCCTGATCGCCATCGCCTTTGTCGCGCCTGCGGTGATCGCGGGTTTCCACGCTACCCATGGCGTCGTCAAACACACCATGCCGTCCGAGACCTGGCAGCTCGTGTTTTCGATCATCGGAGCCATCGCTGTCGGTGTAGCGGCCTTTGTTCGGATCACCAGCGTGGCGGCGTCCGACCCTTCGCCGGGCCAACTGTCTCGCGTCTGACGCGGGACGCTCTGGGCGGTTCCGACCAAGAGGGATATCGCCTTCTCGTCGTGGGGGCGGCCTAGAGCAGGCGAGCGCTCGGAGCGCCAAGGCGAGTCTCCGTGAGGCCGTCGCGTGTTGAGCGGGGTGGAGAGTCAGCGCCTCTGGCGACCGGTTGACGATTTCCAGCGAGCTGGCGCGATCTTGCCGTTGGTGTCGGGGACAGAGATCGCGTGCGATGGCCCGGAAAGAGGCGATGACGTCGGTTACGTCCGGCGGATCTTTGGCGGGTGCGGGTGGCCAGGGTCTCTGTACTCTGCCCATTCAGCGACCGCTCCAAGCGGCCTTTTCAATGGCCTGATCTGGCCGAAGGACGGCTGCGCCTCGAGCGCCTATGCCACAACGGCGCGTCCCGACTTTCTTCCCCTGCCGGCTGCGCCGTCATTCCTCGCGCAACAACAAAGTCGCTCCTGCGCCATCCTCCGCTGCGCTCCGGTCGCAAGCGATGTGTCGGCGCTCGCCCCCGGCCTGCTGATCGCCATCGAGGCCGCAATGGTGCGGGTTCGGAAATGGATACGGAGACCTACAATGGCCACCATCGGCACCTTCAAGAAGACCGCTTCGAACGAATTCACCGGCGACATCATCACCCTCAGCGTCCAGGCCAAGAATGTCCGCATCGTCCCGGATCTGCGCGCCAACGGCGAGAACGCCCCCAGCCACAGGGTCCTGGTCGGCCGAGCCGAGATCGGCGCTGCCTGGTCCAAGCGCTCCAACGAGGGCCGCGACTATCTGGGCCTCAAGCTCGACGATCCGAGCTTCAACGCTCCAATCTACGCCAACCTCTTCGACGACGAGGACGGCGACACCTTCTCCCTCATCTGGTCCCGGCCCAACGGCCGCCGCACCGACTGAGGCGGACGAGGCCCCGGCCTTCCGGCCGGGGCCGCCATCTCATTGCGGCCGAATCACCCCACGTCAGTGGACGGCAGTGCGACTCCTATAGCGCGTCCCCGATGCTCATTTTTGGTGACGATTCGCTCAGGAACGACTATTATAGTCGTAGTTCTGGAGTGCGTACGTGCCGCGGTGGGAGGTGATCATGCATGATCACCGCCCGACAGTCGCGGGCCGCACGCGCGTTGCTGGGTTGGACGCAGGAGACGCTCGCTGACAAGGCCCGAGTATCGCTGACCGCCCTGAAGCGCCTTGAGTCGGGAAACCGCCTTGAGGTGTACGAATCCACGCGGGATCAGGTGCGAAGGGCTCTCGAAGCCGGCGGGATAGTCTTCCTATCCACCGACAAGGGCGAAGGCGTGCTGCTCCTGCATGAGAGGAGCGATCGTCCGCGCTAGTGGCGCCGATCTCATAGTCGCCATCCTTGTCGCGCAATGAGGGCGTCCAACCTCAGAAGACGGTTAACGAGGTTGATACGCGCGACTATGGTAGCTTGATGGGACAACCGATACCGACGCTTCTGGACGAACCGCCGTTCAGCAACACGCTCACGTCTTACGACCGCGAGCACATGAAACTCTATCTGCGGCTCTTGGATGCGGAACGTGACCGGGCCGATTGGCGGGAAGCGGTCCATATTCTTTTCGGCCTGGACCCCAGCCGCAATCCCAAACGATGCCGCAATATCCACGAGGCGCACCTTGCGCGCGCGCATTGGATGACAGAGCACGGTTATCGCGAACTGGTCCGGGAAAGCCAGCAGCGGCCGCTTGCGTGATGCCGCTACGGCATCACCTGCTGACATATCACTGACTTCCCCGATGCAACTCACAAGGGAATCGTAGAGCCGCTAAAATGCGTAACTGGAGGGGATTGCGATGACACCCGATGCATCGACATGGCGCTCCTCGGCGGAATACGATCATCTGGATGCATTGACGGCGTCCGATCTGGCCTGGGAATGGCTCCGCCGAAATGAGGCGTATGACACGGACTTCGAGGCGCTCGCGGACGCCGATGTCCCGAAGAACCTGACCGACCAGATCCGGCAGCGCTGGGGTTTGCGATTTCCCCGTAGATCCACGGACACCACCGCCTGAGGCTGCGGTCCTGTGGCTTCCGCAGGATGACACTAGCGTCGTCTTCCTCACCGAAGCGCCGGTAGACCTCCGACCCATTCTCGCGGACACACCTCTCGAGGCCGGTAGCTATCAGCGCTCGAACGACGAGGGCGGGGCAGCATTCCGCTACGTGCTCGGAAATGGTCAACGCCTCCAGATCGTCGACTATGCCGAGAAAGGGTCGGCGGAGGTCGCGGTCATTCCGCTTGGCCTGGACGGCTTCGACAGGATCGAGGCCGTGCATCGGCTACTCTCGGCTTTGCATGGCCGCGCCATCCCGCCCGACACGCGCCTGACGCGGCAGCAGCGTGCGCGGTTGCGCAAGATGCTGCGGGCGATTGACGGGGATCGCGATGGAGCGACCCAGCAGGAGATTGCGCAAGTCCTCTTCAACATCGGTCATCTCGACCGAGACGAATGGCAGGCTTCCTCCGCTCGTCATGGCGTGAAGGCCTTGCTCCGTGATGCCCGCGCCATGATCGCCGGCGGATATCGGAAACTGCTGCGTCATCGGCGGCGATAATAGCCGTCGTCGATCCTTCGCCGTTGGGCGAAATCAATACCCCCTAATTTCGCCCTGCAACACGCCGGCTTTCCTTCGCCACCGTGGTCGTTGTTCGCCGCTGAACCTCAGCGGCTTCCCGCAACACCACGGAGGCCCGATCCATGCGACCCGATACCGCCGTTCTGCCGCCACGCTTCCTGCGGACCAAGGAGGCCGCGGAGTTCCTCAGCCTTTCAGCCCGCACGCTCGAAAAGCACCGTACCTACGGCACGGGTCCAGCCTATCGAAAGCTCGGCGGCCGCGTCGTCTATTCCGTCGACGATCTCGAAACCTGGGCCGACCGCGGCGCGGTCACCTCCACCTCCGATCCGCGCGGCTCGGTTCTTCCTGCCAAACGCCAGACGCCGTCGACGGGCCAGCCCGTCGGTCGCTTCGCACGCTGATCGCGGCCGGTCCGTTCATGGCAGTGCGGCGTCGTCACCCATCGGAGCGCGGACAGCTCGACCTGTTTCGGGCGCTCCCCGGCGACTTCGCGCCAAGAGACGCGCAGGATCTCATGGCCTATCCCTTCTTCTCCCTTTCCAAATCCCATCGCATCGCCCCGATCGACTTTGCCGCCGGCGATGTCGCGATCCGCGTGGAAGCGGTGCCCGACCACGGCATGGCGACCATATGGGACGCCGACATCCTGATCTGGGCGGCGAGCCAGATCGTCGAGGCGCGTGACGCAGGACTACGTACATCGCGCCTGATGGCCGCGACGCCCTACGAGATTCTGACCTATATCGGCCGCGGCACCAGCTTGCGCGACTATCAACGCCTCAAGGCCGCGCTCGACCGCCTGCAGTCGACCAGCGTCTCCACCTCGATCCGGCAACCAGCCGAGGGGCGCCGCCATCGCTTCTCCTGGATCAACGAGTGGCAGGAGCGCACCGACGGCAACGGCCGCCCCGACGGTATCGAACTGATCGTCCCCGACTGGTTCTACAAGGCCGTGCTCGATGACGCGCTCGTCCTGACGATTGACCGCGCCTATTTCAATCTGACCGGCGGCCTCGATCGCTGGCTCTATCGGCTGGTGCGCAAGCATGGCGGCCGCCAACGGGGCGGGTGGCGCTTCGATCTGCGCCATCTCCACCAAAAGTCAGGCAGTCTCTCGCCGTTCAAGCGTTTCGCCTTCGAACTGCGCGACATCGTCCGCCGACAGCCGCTCCCCGGCTACGCCCTCTTTCTTGAGGTCGAGATCGGCGGGCGCGTCTTGCTCGCCTTCGAGCCGACTCCGCCCTGTGGAGAACCGGTGGACGGGCTCGTGCTATCGGGAACCCGAACTATCGTGCCATCGGGAACCCAGGGCTCGTGCTATCAGGAACCCAAACAGAGTCTAACCCACAGAAAGAAAAGCCGAAATCGGCCCCTTAACTTAGAGTCTAACCAAGAATCTAACTCTGAAGAGCGCGCGCGCGATGTGGAAAACCTCATCCGGGCGACGGCGCGCAACCTCAGCTCCGGCTCGTCGGATCGCAGAGCGACCGCACCGAACGGCGGCCAGGCCAAGCTCTTCGACGATCGACCCCAAACCGGCCAGCCTCCCTTCCAACGGCGCTCAGGAGGCGTGCGATGATCGTCGCATTCCTCAATCAGAAAGGTGGCGTCGGAAAGACGACACTCGCCCTCAGCCTCGCTGGTGAACTGGCCAGCCGCGGCAAGCGCGTCACCGTCATCGACGCCGACCCCCAAGGGTCAGCGCTCGACTGGTCGCAACAGCGTAGCCGCGAGGGCCTTCCGCGCCTCTTCGGCGTCGTCGGCCTGGCACGCGATACGCTGCACCGCGAGGCTCCCGAACTGGCGCGCGATGCCGATCATGTGGTGATCGACGGGCCGCCACGCGTCGCCGCGCTGATGCGCTCGGCTCTGCTCGCGGCCGATCTCGCCCTGATCCCGGTGCAGCCGTCGCCGCTCGACGGATGGGCGTCGGCCGAAATGCTCGCGCTCCTTGCGGAAGCGCGCATCTACCGGCCTGATCTTCTGGCACGCTTCGTTCTCAATCGCTGCTGCGCACGCACTGTCCTGGCGCGGGAGACAGCCGAGACGCTGGCCGATCACGATCCGCCCGTCCTCGCCACAACTATCGGCCAGCGCATCGCCTTCGCATCGGCCGCGCAGACTGGCCGCCTCGTCTGCGAGCTGGACGATGCGGCGGCGGCGGCCCATGAGGTTGCGGCGCTGGCAAATGAAATCGGCCGCCTTCGTGCAGGGAGGCCGAGCGCATGAGCGAACGCCCAACCCGACGCGGTTTCGCAACGCGCCCTGCCGACGTCGAGCAATGGATCAAGGCGGCTGACGCCCCGCCGCGCGAGGTCGCCGCTTCCAACTTCACCGCGCGGCTCACCGTCGACATCACGCCGGACCTGCGGGGCCGCATCAAAATCGTCGCCTTTCAGCGCGGCATCACCGTCACCCACATGCTGCGCGCGCTGCTTGAGCGCGAATTTCCTCCAACCGACGGAGCCCCTTCATGACCGGCATTGCGGCCCCCCGTGTGCGCGGCGGTCCTATGCCGCCGGCGCACCTTCACGACGACATGACCCATGTCGAACTGACGTGGGTGGAGAAGAAGATCGAATACTGGATCAGGTTCGGCCGCCTTGCGCACGAACAGATCCTGGACCGCCGCCGGCGTGTCGTCAGCTTCCGGCCGAACGCCATCTTCGCCTTCGTCCGCTGGGCCGCCAACGACTACGGCACCATCATCTCGCGCATCGACATTCTTCGCGCGATCGTGCCGGGCGAGGCTTATCAGACGGTCCCCTTCGTGCGTCCCGGCGGCGAAATCCTTCTCAGGATCGAAGGCTGGCCCAAGGTCGAGAATGCGCTTCGGCACATCGATGCCATCGAAGCGCTTGGCGTCGATGCCTGCGACGTCGCGCCGGACCATTGGCGTCACGTCGCTCATCGGGCACAGGCCGGTCACGCCCCGCGTCCATACACGGCCGAGCGCCATCTGGCGTGGCTCAAGCGGCGGGGAATCGAAGGATGACCCGCTTCGGCTACGTCAAAGCCACGGCCATTGCTGCGCTCGCCGCGTCGCTTGCCATCGCCGTTCCGACGTCCACCAAGCTGGTCTGGAACGTCACGCCGAGCGTGCCGGTCGGGCTCTACAGCATCGCGCCGTCACATCGGCTCGAAATCACCGATCTCGTCGCCGTCATGCCGCCCGAGCCGCTCGCCAGTTTCATGGTCCAGCGCGGCTACATCGGCCCCGACGTGCCGCTGCTCAAGCGCGTAATGGCGCTGCCCGGACAACGCGTCTGTCGCACCGGCATGGCCATCACCGTTGACGGCGTGCCGCTCGGCTATGCGCGCGATCGCGACCGCATCGGCCGCGAACTGCCGATCTGGCAGGGCTGCCGACGACTCGCTTCCGACGAACTCTTCCTCATGAACCCGGACGCGGCCGACAGCCTCGACGGGCGCTACTTCGGTCCGCTTGCCGACACCGCCGTGATCGGCCGCGCGACGCCCGTCTGGACCGACGAAGACGGCGACGGCCGCTTCGTCTGGCGCGCACCGACGCGCTGATTGCTTCCATTTTCCCGCCCGCAGCCAAGGAGACTTCCCATGCAAATCGGTATGTTCACCCGCGAAGCAAACGGGTTCACCGGGCAGATATACACGCTGACGTTCGCCTGCGATGTCGCCATCATCCCAGCCGAACCGTCCGAGACGGAGAACGCTCCGGACTACCGCGTCCACCAAGGCGGCGACGAAGGTCCAGAAGTCGGCGCGGGCTGGATGCGCACCGGCGAACGCGCCGGCGAGTACGTCGCGCTTGTCATAGACGATCCCGCTTTTTCGCATCCGATCCGCGCTAATCTCTTCCGTGACGACGACGCCGGTTCGGCTTGGTCCCTGCATTGGAGCCGTCCCTCCAAGCGCGACGCAAAGGACTGACGCCATGCAGCGCGCCGTCCTCCTTCTCCTTTCCGGCCTGGTCCTGACAGCGAACGCGGCGTTGCCCGTTCGCGCGCAGACCTCGCCACCGGCGCGCACGGCATCCGTCGATCCGCACGCCGGTTACGTCGCCGAAGCCTCGCAGCGCTTCCGCATTCCCGAAGCGTGGATCATCGCCGTCAAGCGCGCCGAAAGTGCCGGCGACGTGCGCGCGATCTCTTCGGCCGGAGCTATGGGCCTGATGCAGGTGATGCCCGACACATGGACGGGGCTTCGCGTGCGCTATCGGCTCGGTCGCAATCCTTACGACCCACGCGACAACATCCTCGCGGGGACGGCCTATCTGCGCGAGATGTACGATCGCTACGGCACGATTCCGGCGATGCTCGCGGCCTACAATGCCGGTCCGGGACGTTACGATGAGCACCTCGCGACGGGGCGTGCGCTACCCGCCGAAACCCGCGCCTATGTCGCTCTTCTCGCCCCTCAACTCGGCTCAACGGTGCCGTCAACCGGCGCTCCCGCTGTGCCACCGCCACCACCAGATTGGCGCGAAGCCCCGCTGTTCGTCACACGATCCGCCGACGCTCGTTCTGCAGTCGGGACACCATTCGGCGGCCGCTCACTCGACAGCCGCTCGTCCCTTACGGCTGCGCCGGATGGCGACGGAGGATCGCAGGCAGCGTCCATCGTTCTTGCCCGCGATGACACCGGAGACCCGCAATGATGGCGCGCCTTCGCATTCGCACCAGATCGGGCTCCAGCGTGTCATGGAGGGCGCGAAGGAGGGAGGCAGGCACAACAACCGCACGATGGCAGGATAAAAGGGCGCACGGTGCGCTTCGGTCGGTTGGTTGTTTTTGCTGCATTTTTGGACGCGTAGCGCGCCGTGCCGGGGTTAGGCGCACCGTGCGCCGAACCCGTAATCCGTTATGCTTGCGCGAGTTTTCGCACCGTGCGGGGCTGCGCCATGGCCGATGAGCACGAATTCCGTGTCCGGCCTGGCCGCATTCGCTCGACCCGCGCGCAGTCGGCTCGCCCCTTCATCGCCCAGGCGCTCGCAGCCGCGAAGAAGGCCGGCGGCGGCGTGTCGCGTTCCGGCCGCGTTGTCTCCGGCAACCGCTCGCGGTTCGGACGCGGCCAGCGCGCCTCTATCCAGGCCAACAGGCTCATCACCGCCCGCACGCGCGGCGCCGTCATCAAGGCCCGCGTCGTGCGGCACTCGGCGCGATCGGCGCCGCTCGGCACCCACCTTGACTATCTGCGTCGGGACGGCGTGACCCGTGACGGAGAGAAGGCCCGGCTGTTCGGGCCGGGTGATGGGGAGGCGGACGGCCGCGCCTTCGCCGAGCGTTGCGAGGACGACCGGCATCATTTCCGTTTCATCGTCTCGCCGGACGACGCGCTGGAGATGTCGGATCTTCGATCCTTCACCAGCGACCTTGTCGGCCAGATGGAAAAGGATCTCGGCACGCGGCTCGACTGGGTCGCCGTTGACCACTGGAACACCGAGCATCCTCACGTCCACCTGATCGTGCGCGGCGTTCGTGACGACGGCCAGGACCTCGTTATCTCCCGCGACTACATCAAGGAGGGGATGCGCGACCGGGCGCGCGAACTCATCACCCAGGAGCTAGGCCCGCGCACTGATCTGGATATCCGCCGCACGCTCGAACGGCAGATCGAGACCGAGCGCTGGACGCAGCTCGACCGGCAGCTTGTCCGCGACGCGGGCAAGACCGGCATCATCGATCTCGCGCCGCGCGCCGATCAGACGCCGGACGAATTCCACGCGCTGAAGGTCGGTCGGCTACGCACGCTCGAAGTCCTCGGCGTCGCGGGACACGTCGGTCATTCGCAATGGTTCATCAAGCCCGAGGCCGAGTCGGTCCTGCGCGAACTCGGCGAGCGCGGCGACATCATCAAGCGCATGCATCGCGCCCTGACCGAGCGCGGCATTGAGCGCGGGTCTGCCGACTATGTCATTGCTGGCGAGAGCATCGACATGCCTATCATCGGTCGCCTGGTTGAGCGCGGGCTGGATGATGAGCTGAAGGGCACGGCCTATGCCGTGATCGACGGCATCGACGGGCGGACCCACCACATCAAGCTGCCCCATCTTGATGCCGCCGGCGATAGCGCTCCGGGTTCGATCGTCGAGTTGCGCAAGTTCGAGGACGCGCAGGGCGAACGCCGTGTCGCGATCGCCGTGCGTTCCGATCTCGATCTCACCACCCAAATCGCGGCATCCGGAAGCACCTGGCTCGACCGGCAGGCCATCGCGCGCGAGCCGGCCTCGCTTTCCGATGGCGGCTTCGGCGCCGAGGTCCGCGACGCCCTCGACCGGCGCGCCGATCATCTGGTCGGGCAAGGGCTGGCTGAACGCCAGAGTAGGCGGTTCATCTTCGCCCGCAATCTGATCGAAACCCTGCGCCGGCGCGAGCTGGACGCAGTCGCCAATAAGCTCGCCGCCGAAACGGGCCTCCCGCACAAGCCCGTCGCGAATGGGGAGTTTGTCGCCGGCGCCTATCGCCAGCGCCTCACACTCGCCTCAGGCCGCTTCGCCATGATCGACGACGGTCTTGGCTTCCAGCTCGTGCCGTGGAGTCCCTCGCTCGAGAAGCAGCTTGGCCGTCATGTCTCGGGGGTCGCCCGCAATGATGGCGGCGTCGATTGGAGCTTCGGCCGGAAGCGGGGGCTCGGCCTCTAGCCGGATCGAGGAGGAAGTCCGCCGGGCGAAACCGTCCTATGTGCGCGCCACAGTTTTCGGCTGTACTTCGCCTACATCTTTCCTGTTGCTTGTCCCGTGTCCGGCTACTCTCTGAACGGCTCCATCTCATTCGTCGATTGGAGCCAGTGTGCGTGGAGGCCAGGTCCTTTGGGGTCAGATTGCAGTCGTCTTCACCATCATCGTGGTGACGACCTGGACGGCGACGCAATGGACGGCCTGGCGGCTCGGCTTTCAGGGGCAACTCGGCGAACCCTGGTTCGAGCTGGCGGGCTGGCCGATCTACTACCCGCCCGCGCTCTTCTGGTGGTGGTACTTCTACGACGCTTATGCGCCGGAGGTATTCGCCACAGGCGGGATCATCGCCGCATCGGGCGGTTTCATCGCGATCGCCGTCGCCATCGCCATGTCCGTCCGCCGGGCCCGCGAGGCAAAAAATGTCGCGACCTACGGTTCCGCCCGTTGGGCTGAGAAAGCCGAGGTCAAAGCGGCCGGATTGCTTGGACCCGACGGCGTTGTGCTCGGCCGCTATGACCACGAATATCTGCGGCACGATGGACCCGAGCATGTGCTGTGCTTTGCGCCGACGCGATCCGGCAAGGGCGTCGGCCTTGTCGTGCCCTCGCTTCTGACCTGGCCGGGATCAGCGATCGTCCACGACATCAAGGGAGAAAATTGGCAGCTCACTGGTGGCTTCCGCGCCAGGCACGGCCGCGTGTTGATGTTCGATCCGACCAATCCGAAGTCGTCGGCCTACAATCCCTTGCTCGAGGTGCGCCGCGGCGAATGGGAGGTCCGCGACGTGCAAAACATCGCCGACATCCTGGTCGATCCCGAAGGCTCGCTGGAGAAGCGGAACCATTGGGAGAAGACCAGTCACGCCCTGCTGGTCGGCGCCATCCTACATGTCCTCTATGCCGAGGACGACAAAACGCTGGCCGGCGTCGCCGCCTTCCTCTCCGATCCGCGGCGGCCGATCGAGTCGACGCTCGCGGCCATGATGAAGACCGCGCATCTCGGTGAGGCGGGCCCCCATCCGGTAATCGCCAGCGCTGCGCGCGAGTTGCTCAACAAATCCGACAATGAGCGATCGGGCGTGCTGTCCACCGCCATGTCTTTCCTCGGCCTCTATCGCGATCCGGTCGTGGCCGAGGTCACGCGGCGCTGCGATTGGCGCATTACCGACATGGTGGAGGGCAAGCGGCCGACCACCCTTTACCTCGTTGTGCCGCCCTCCGACATCAATCGCACCAAACCGCTGATCCGCCTGATCCTCAATCAGGTCGGCCGGCGCCTGACCGAGGATCTGCAGGCCAAGGCCGGGCGGCATCGACTATTGCTTATGCTCGACGAGTTTCCCGCCTTGGGCCGCCTCGACTTCTTCGAGTCCGCGCTGGCCTTCATGGCAGGGTACGGGCTCAAGAGCTTTCTCATCGCCCAGTCGCTCAACCAGATCGAGAAGGCCTACGGCCCGAACAATTCCATCCTCGACAATTGTCATGTGCGGGTCAGCTTCGCGACGAACGACGAGCGCACCGCCAAGCGTGTTTCCGACGCTTTGGGGACCGCGACCGAGATGAAGGCGATGAAGAACTATGCCGGCCATCGCCTGTCGCCCTGGCTCGGCCATCTGATGGTCTCGCGATCGGAAACCGCTCGCCAATTGCTCACCCCTGGCGAAATCATGCAGCTCCCGCCCAGCGACGAAATCGTGATGGTGGCCGGGACGCCGCCGATTCGGGCGAAGAAGGCCCGCTATTACGAGGACGGCCGCTTCAAGGAGCGCATTCTTGCGCCGCCCGCGTTGGTCAAGCCCCCGCAGGGACGTAAGGATGACTGGAGCAGTCTTCCTGCCCCGACACGGCCGGAGAGGATCGATGCGACCGCCCCCTCCACGTCGTCCGATGAAGACCCGACTGAATCCGAACGTCGCCGTCAGCCCGAGCTCAATCGCACGACGCCACACGAGACGAAGGCTCCGATCGAGAATGAATTCGAGTTCGATCTTCCCGAGGAGCCTGATGACGAAGCGGCGCAGAACCGGCGCATGACCCGTCTGATGCAAGGGGTCGCCCGTCAGGTGTCGCTCGACCCCAATGACGGCATGGAGCTGTAGGCCATGGCCGGACAGGGGAAGAAGATTAAGTTCTCAGTCTACCTCGACCCGGACGTCATGACCATGCTCGGCGACTATGCCGCGCGACGGGAACAGTCGCAGTCGATGATTGCCGAGGCGGCGATCGCGTCCTTTCTGTCACCCGATGATGCCGAAAGACGTGAGGCGGTTGTCGCCAAGCGTCTGGATCAGCTCGACCGCCGACTGACCCGTATGGAACGGGACGTCGGTATCTCGGTCGAAAGCCTGGCGGTGTTCATCAAGTTCTGGCTGGCCACCACGCCGGCCCTCCCTGAGGCAGCGGCCCAGGCCGCTCGCGCCAAAGCAGCGGAACGCTATGAGGGCTTTGTGACCGCGCTCGGTCGCCGTTTGGCCCAAGGCCCGAAGCTCCGACAAGAAATCTCCGAAGATATCGGAGTCGACTCGGAGAACATTGGAGGCGGCAACCGGTAGGACGATGTTTGATAGCCTGAAAGCTGGTCGCCGCCGTTCTCCTGTATTTGCACGCCACGCTACTACTACGAACGATACTTGTTGAAGTGGCCTGATTTCAGGCTCCTTTAATCGACCCCGATCCGGGGATCGACTTTCGCGCCCCGTCAAGAAGCGGGGCCGAGATGACGACCACAAGCCATAAACCTGAGGCGTTTGTTCGCGGCGCGCGCATGCTGCGCACCGCGCTCGGCCCATCCATCACCCAATTTCTCGAAGATCCCGCCGTCGTCGAAGTGATGCTCAACCCCGACGGCCGCCTCTGGGTGGATCGCCTGTCGGAGGGCCTCGCCGATACAGGGGAGCGTCTCTCGCCCGCCGATGGTGAGCGCATCGTGCGTCTGGTCGCCCACCATGTCGGCGCAGAAGTGCATCCGCGAAGCCCGCGTGTCTCGGCGGAGCTGCCGGAAAGCGGCGAACGCTTCGAAGGGCTGCTGCCGCCCGTCGTCTCGGCGCCCGCCTTCGCCATCCGCAAGCCGGCCGTCGCTGTCTTCAGCCTCACCGATTACGTCGCGGCGAACATCATGACCGCCGACCAGGCGGTCATTCTTCGCGAGGCCGTCGCCTCGCGCGCGAACATCCTCGTCGCCGGCGGAACCTCCACCGGCAAGACCACCCTGACAAACGCTCTCCTGGCGGAGGTCGCCAAGGGCGCCGACCGCGTCGTCATCATCGAGGATACGCGCGAGCTGCAATGCGCAGCGCCCAACCTCGTCGCAATGCGCACGAAGGACGGCGTCGCGACGCTCTCCGAGTTGGTCCGCTCGTCCCTGCGCCTGCGGCCCGACCGCATCCCGATCGGCGAGGTTCGCGGCTCGGAGGCGCTGGACCTGCTCAAGGCCTGGGGCACAGGGCATCCGGGCGGGATCGGAACGATCCACGCAGGCTCCGGCATCGGCGCGCTGCGCCGCCTTGAGCAGCTCATCCAGGAAGCGGTCATCACCGTCCCGCGCGCTCTGATCGCCGAGACGATCGATCTCGTCGCTGTTCTGTCCGGCCGCGGCTCCGCGCGCCGGCTCGCCGAACTCGCGAGCGTCGAGGGGCTAGGCCCGGACGGCGACTACCGCATCACGCCAGCGACCACCCCCAGCACAGGAGAACTCTCATGACCCGCACGCTCGTGCGCGGCTGCCATGTCTTTGCGACCTCGGCCGCCGCGATTTCCATCAGCCTCCTATTTTCCCAAGCGGCCCACGCGTCCGGCTCGTCAATGCCCTGGGAGGCGCCGCTGCAGTCCATCCTGCAGTCGATCGAAGGCCCCGTCGCCAAGATCATCGCCGTCATCATCATCATCGTCACCGGCCTGACGCTGGCCTTCGGCGATACCTCTGGCGGCTTCCGGCGGCTCATCCAGATCGTCTTCGGACTATCGATCGCCTTCGCCGCCAGTTCCTTCTTCCTGTCCTTCTTCTCGTTCGGCGGCGGAGCGCTCGTCTGATGACGGCTGTTCTCGAACAGCTCGCCGAAGTGCCCGGCTTCACCGTCCCGGTCCACAGGGCGCTGACCGAGCACATTCTGCTCGGCGGCGCCCCGCGTTCGATCGCGATCATGAACGGCACGCTGGCCGGGGCAATCGGTCTGGGCCTGCGCCTCTGGCTCATCGGCCTCGCGATCTGGGCGATCGGCCATTTCGCGGCGGTTTGGGCAGCCAAGCGCGACCCCCTTTTCGTCGAGGTCGGCCGCCGACACCTGCGCATCCCCGGCCACCTGTCTGTCTGAGGAGCGCGACCGATGATGAACCTGGCCGAATATCGCCAAACCGCCGCACGCTTGGCCGACTATCTTCCCTGGGTCGCGCTCGTCGCGGAAGGCGTCGTCCTCAACAAGGATGGATCATTCCAACGCACGGCCCGGTTCCGCGGGCCTGATCTCGATTCCGCAGTCGCGGCCGAACTGGTCGCCGTCGCCGGTCGTCTCAATAACGCCTTCCGACGTCTCGGATCGGGCTGGGCCATCTTCGTCGAGGCCCAGCGCCATGAGGCGTCGACCTATCCGGCGAGCACCTTCCCCGACGCCGCGTCAGGTCTGCTCGACGCCGAGCGCAAAGCCGATTTCGAGGAGGCGGGCGCGCACTTCGTTTCCGGCTACTTCCTCACGATCACCTATCTACCGCCCGCCGAGGAGGCGGCCCGCACCGAGGCCTGGCTTTACGAGGGCCGAGAGCGCGGCGGCCTCAATCCGCAAGAAGTTCTGAACACCTTCGTTGATCGGACTGATCGGGTGGTGGCGCTTCTGGACGGTTTCATGCCGGAATGCGTTTGGCTCGACAGCGCCGAAACCCTGACCTACCTGCATTCAGCGGTTTCGACGAAACGCCATCGCGTACGCGTTCCCGAAACTCCGATTTATCTGGACGCGCTGTTGGCCGACCAGCCGCTGACCGGGGGTCTGGAGCCACGCCTCGGGACCGCGCATCTGCGTATCCTCACCGTTGTCGGCTTCCCGACCGCGACGACGCCCGGGATTCTCGACGACCTCAATCGCCTCGCGTTTCCTTATCGCTGGTCGACCCGCGCCATCCTGCTCGACAAAACCGACGCGACCAAGCTGCTGACCAAGATTCGCCGCCAGTGGTTCGCCAAGCGCAAGTCGATCGCCGCGATCCTCAAGGAGGTCATGACCAACGAAGCGTCCGCCCTCGTGGACACGGACGCTGCGAACAAGGCGGCCGATGCGGACCTTGCCCTGCAAGAGCTTGGGGCCGACTACGCCGGCCAGGCTTATGTCACCGCTACGGTCACGGTTTGGGACGATGACCCGCGCACGGCGGACGAGAAGCTACGCCTCGTCGAGAAGATTATCCAGGGCCGCGACTTCACGTGCATGGCCGAGACGATCAATGCCGTCGATGCCTGGCTCGGCTCTCTGCCAGGGCATGTTTACGCCAATGTGCGCCAGCCCCCCATCTCGACGCTCAATCTCGCCCACATCATCCCGCTTTCCGCGGTGTGGGCGGGGCCGGAACGGGACGAGCATTTCGGTGCGCCCCCCTTGCTGTTCGGCAAGACCGAGGGCTCGACCCCGTTCCGGTTTTCGATTCACGTCGGCGACGTCGGCCACACCTTGGTGGTCGGCCCAACTGGCGCCGGCAAGTCGGTTCTGCTCGGCGTCATGGCCTTGCAGTTCCGACGCTATGCCAATTCCCAAGTCTTCGCCTTCGACTTCGGCGGCTCGATCCGGGCGGCGGCGCTGGCGATGGCCGGCGACTGGCACGACCTCGGCGGCGACCTCACCGAAGGCGTCGACTCATCCGTCTCGCTGCAACCTCTGGCCCGAATTCATGACACGCCCGAGCGCGCCTGGACGGCCGACTGGCTGATCTCCATCCTGACGCGCGAAGGCGTGACGATTACGCCCGAGGTCAAGGAACATCTATGGTCCGCGCTCACCTCGCTCGCCTCCGCGCCCGTCGAGGAGCGCACGATTACCGGCCTGACCGTTCTACTGCAATCGAATGATCTGAAGCAGGCGCTTCGTCCCTACTGCGTTGGCGGTCCATACGGCCGGTTGCTCGATGCCGAGATCGAGCATCTGGGATCGGCGTCGGTGCAGGCATTCGAAATCGAAGGCTTGGTCGGGACAGGCGCGGCCCCGGCCGTCCTGTCCTATCTCTTCCACCGCATCGGCGACCGCCTCGACGGCTCGCCGACTCTGCTCATCATCGACGAAGGCTGGCTGGCCCTCGACGATGATGCATTCGCCGGCCAGCTTCGCGAATGGCTGAAAACGCTGCGTAAGAAGAACGCCAGCGTCATCTTCGCCACCCAGTCACTGTCAGACATCGACAATAGCGGCATCGCCCCGGCGATTATCGAAAGCTGTCCGACCCGGCTTCTTCTTCCCAATGAACGCGCGATCGAGCCGCAGATCACGGCGATCTACCGACGCTTTGGCCTGAACGACAGGCAGATTGAGATATTGGCGAGGGCCACGCCCAAGCGCGACTATTACTGCCAGAGCCGCAGGGGAAACCGCCTCTTCGAGTTGGGTCTTTCCGAAGTCGGTCTCGCGCTCGCAGCCGCCTCATCCAAGACCGATCAATCCCTAATCGCGCGCACCGTGGCCGAGCACGGCCGCGATGGTTTCCTCGCGGCCTGGCTGCGTTTGCGCGGCGTCGATTGGGCGGCCGACCTCATTCCCGACCTCAACAACCTCGTCCCCCCGCAGCCCGAGAAGGAGGCTTGATTATGAAGACCCATCATTACCCCCGGCGCGCGCTCATGCTCGCCGCAACCATGCTGGCGACGCCGCTGGCTCTGTCGCCCATGTTGGCGGCGCCTGCTCACGCCCAGCTTTTCGGCGGGATCGTCTATGATCCCACCAACTACGCGCAGAACGTCCTGACCGCGGCGCGCTCGCTCGAGCAGATCAACAATCAGATTCGCTCGCTCCAGAACGAGGCGCAGGGCTTGATCAATCAGGCGCGCAATCTCGCCAGCCTTCCGTACTCGTCGCTCCAGCAGCTCCAGCAGAACGTCCAGCGCACCCAACAGCTCTTGCAGCAGGCGCAGAACATCGCTTTCGACGTCCAGAACGTCGACCGGATGTTCCAGCAGCAATATGGCCGGGCTTCACTCTCGGCCACGGACGCTGAACTGATCGCCGGCGCCCGGACCCGTTGGCAGAACACAGTTGGCAGTCTTCAAGACGCCATGCGCGTGCAAGCCGGCGTCGTCACCAATATCGACACCAACCGCACCGAGATGTCCTCGCTGGTCAGCCAGAGCCAAGGCGCGACCGGCGCTTTGCAGGCCACGCAGGCAGGCAACCAGCTTCTTGCGCTCCAGTCGCAGCAGCTCTCGGATCTGATCGCGTTGATCTCGGCCAACGGCCGATCGGGCGCGCTCACTGAGGCCGAGCGCGCGGCCGCTGCCGAACAGGGGCGCGAACAGCGCCGTCGCTTCATGACGCCGGGCGCCGGCTATCAGCCGGGCAACGCCCGGATGTACGGCAACGGCAACTAAGAGCGCAGTCATGGACGGGAAGATGCTGGCCCGGCTGGGCGCGATCATCTTCGTCGCCATCGCCATCACGGCGACGGCGATCGAGATGACCCGAAAGGAACCACCTCCGTCGCAGCAGCCGGCCAGCCCGGTTCAGGCGATGCGAGATCCGCTTCGGGACGCGCAGCGCCGGTGCCAGCAGCTTGGTCAGTCTGCGGCGAGCGATCCCGACTGTATGCGCGTCTGGGCGGAAACTCGCGACCGCTTCCTCGGGCGTTCAGCAGCTCAGTCCCAGGAAGGACGCTGAACTATGGGCGGCGCAGGCGTCATCGACAACTTCCTAGGGGTCTTCACCTCCTATATCGACAGCGGTTTCGGGTTGCTCGGAGGCGAAGTCGCCTTCATCGCGACCACGCTGATCGTCATCGACGTGACGCTCGCCGCGCTGTTTTGGAGCTGGGGTGCCGACGACGACATCATCGCCCGGCTCGTCAAGAAAACCCTCTTTGTCGGCGTGTTTGCCTACATCATCGGCAACTGGAACAACCTCGCCAGAATCATATTCGAATCCTTCGCAGGGCTCGGCCTAAAGGGATCAGGCACGAATTTCACCGCCGAGGATCTGATGCGACCCGGAAAGGTCGCACAAACCGGGCTCGATGCGGCGCGGCCGCTGCTGGAATCCATCTCCGACTTGATGGGATGGATCAGTTTCTTCGAAAACTTCATCCAAATCGCCTGTCTCCTCTTTGCTTGGGCGTTGGTCATTCTCGCCTTCTTCATCCTCGCCATCCAGCTCTTCGTCACGCTGATCGAATTCAAGCTGACGACGCTTGCCGGTTTCGTGCTGATCCCTTTTGGCCTCTTCGGGAAGACCGCGTTTATGGCTGAACGCGTGCTGGGAAATATCGTCTCTTCTGGCATCAAGGTGTTGGTCCTCGCCGTTATCATCGGCATCGGATCGACTCTGTTTTCACAGTTCACGACCGGCTTTGGCGGTCAGACGCCGACGATCGACGACGCCATGGCGGTCGTGCTGGCTGCGCTATCTTTGCTCGGCCTCGGCATCTTTGGTCCCGGCATTGCAGCCGGCCTGGTCCAGGGCGGACCACAGCTCAGCGCAGGGGCTGCCGTCGGCACCGGCCTCGCAGTTGGCGGCGCCGCGCTTGCCGCCGGCGGAGCAGCCGGGCTTGCCGTGAAGGGAGGAGGGGCGGCGCTGTCCGGCGGCGCCGCGGTTGCGCGTGGCGGTGCAGCAGCCGCTGGCGGCGCAAGCGCCGCCTATAGCCTCGGCTCCTTGGGTAAGTCCGGCGCGTCGGGCGTCGCCTCTGGTCTCGGGGGCGTCGCCCGCGCGGCTGGTGCGGCCACGGCTTCCCCTCTGAAACGCGCGACGTCGCGGGCTGCGGAGAGCATGAAGTCCAGCTTCTCCGACGGCGCGAAAGCAGGCTTCGGCGCCACTGGCGGCTCCTCGACCATGGGGACCATCGGCGGCGAAACCGCCGCCGACACTTCCGCAACCTCCCTCGACGGTCCCCCGGCCTGGGCCAAGCGCATGCAACGCAGCCGCTCCATTGGCCACGGCGCAACCCTCGCGGCCCACGCCGTTCGCAGCGGCGATAGCCACGGCGGCGGCTCGTCCGTCAACCTTTCCGAAAGTGACCGCTCATGAGCTTCTTCAAAAGACCCGCAGCCCATTACGGCAAGTCGCCCGAACCCGTGACGCCTTATCAAAAGGCCGCTCAGGTCTGGGACGACCGCATCGGTTCGGCTCGCGTGCAGGCGAGAAACTGGCGCGCTATGGCGTTCGGCTCTCTGATCCTGTCCGCGGGCTTCGCTACGGCGCTCGTCTGGCAATCGGCGCGCGGGACCGTCGTGCCTTGGGTCGTGCAAGTCGATCGACTCGGCCAGGCGCAGACCGTCGCGGCCGCTACGGCCGATTATCGGCCCACCGATCCGCAGATCGCGTTCCATCTCGGCCGCTTCATCGAGCAGGTCCGCTCCATCCCGGCAGACCCAATCATCGTCCGCCAAAATTGGCTCCGAGCCTATGAATGGACGACGGATCGAGGCGCAGCCGCACTCAACGATTATGCTCGCGCTAATGATCCCTTCGCGCGGGTCGGGCGCCAGCAGATCGCGGTGGAAGTCTCCAGCGTCATCCGCGCCTCGCCCAATTCGTTCCGGGTGGCCTGGACCGAAGAGCATTACGAAAACGGCCAGCTTGCCACCACTGAGCGCTGGACCGCGATCCTCACTATCGTGATCCAAACGCCGCGCGACGCTGAACGGCTGCGCGCCAACCCGCTCGGGGTCTACGTCAACGCCATCTCATGGTCCCGGGAGATGTCCCAATGAGCACGTCTTTCCGTAGGTTCGGCACTCCGGCTTTCCGTAAATCCGCCTTGGCGCTTGCACTGCTTTCCGCCACGGCGCTGGCGGGGTGCGCGACGTTTAATCCTCCGCAGATCAGCTACGACGACAATGTGCCGCCTCTGCCGGCGGCGCCAGCGCCTGTCGTCGAAGAACCACCGCGCCCGTTGCATACGCCTCCCGCCTGGGCGCCGGCGCGGGGTGGAACTGCCGCGAACTCTCCGACAGGTCGCGTTCAGAACGCCAACGCCGCAGCACGGGTCGAACCGCGGCGCGAGGGCTATTACAATTCCATCCAGATCTATCCGTGGAGCGACGGCGCCCTCTATCAGGTCTATGCCTCGCCCGGCCAGATCACGAACATCGCGCTCGAGCCCGGCGAACGCCTCACAGGCGCCGGGCCGATCGCCGCCGGGGACACCGCTCGCTGGATCATCGGCGACACCGAAAGCGGATCGGGACTCTCCCGCCGCGTCCATGTCCTGGTGAAGCCGACGCGCACGGGCATCACGACCAATCTGGTGATCACGACCGATCGTCGCATGTACATGATCGAACTGCGCGCCGCCGAGACGCCCTACATGCCGGCGATCGCCTGGGCTTATCCGGAGCCCCCCGCCTCACAGCGCGCGAATGTTCCGGCGACGCCCGTCATTCCCGCAGCTTCTGCGCGCCGATACCGATATGGGCTGGCGGGCGACACGCCAGCGTGGCGGCCGATCTCCGTCTATGACGACGGCCGCCGGGTCTATGTCGAATTTCCGCGCGGCATCGTTCAAGGCGAAATGCCGCCCATCTTCGTCCTCGGCTCGGACGGCGAACCACAGATCGTCAACAGCCGCATCTATCAGAACATCCTGATCGTCGACCGGATCTTCGGCGCCGCCGAGCTACGCCTGGGTAGCGGCGACCGCCAGCAAACCGTCAGGATTGTGCGTACCGACGGGAGACCCGCGTCATGAGCGACAACGAAACGACCAACGACGAGGCCCCGACGACGGCGGCTGCGGAATCTGCGACACCCATGCGCTTACGGACTGAACCGCCGCGCGTCACGCGTCTTTCGCGCAAAGTCCTCGCGAGCGCCGGCCTCGTCGTCAGCGTCGGCATCGGCGGGGCCCTGATATACGCGCTACAGACGCGCGACGCCGGACAGAGCAATGACGAACTCTATTCGACGGAGAACCGCCCAACTGCCGATGGCCTTGCTGGCCTGCCGCGCGACTACACGGGCCCTATGCTTGGTCCAGCTCTCCCCGGCGATCTCGGAAGGCCTATCATTGACGCCCAAAATCGCGGCCAGCCGGTCGTTCCGCCACCGATGGCGACGCCGCAACCCGACCCCGAAGAACAACGCCGTATCGCAGAACTGGAAGCGGCGCGGACCAGCCGCGTTTTTTTCCAGACTGGACCTGGAGCGACCGCAGCGCCTGCTGGCATGGCTGCGCCCGGACTGCCGAGCTTTGGCTCGCAAGCCGGCGCCCAGACGCCTCAGGATCGCCAGCTTGCTTTCCTGAATAGCCCAGTGGATCGTCGAACCGTGTCGGCCGATCGCGTGATGGCCCCGGCCTCTCCCTATGTACTTCAGGCCGGAGCCGTCATCCCAGCCGCGTTGATCACCGGCATCCGATCCGATCTTCCCGGTCAGATCACCGCCCAGGTCACTGAGAACATCTACGATAGTCCGACAGGGCGCGTCCTGATCGTGCCTCAAGGAACCCGTATCATCGGCGAATACAGCAACGACGTCGGCTTTGGCCAACGTCGCGTGCTGCTCGTCTGGAACCGCCTGATCCTTCCCAACGGTCGGTCGATTGTTCTTGAGCGTCAGCCAGGGGCCGATACGCAGGGCTATGCCGGTTTGCAGGACGGCGTTGACTATCATTGGTGGGATCTCGCCAAGGCTGCGGGCCTCTCGACGCTGCTCGCCGTTGGCTCGGAGCTAGCCGTCAGCGACGAAGATCGCCTCATTCGGGCGATCCGCGACGGGGCGCAAGACACCATCAACGACGCCGGTCAGCAGATCATTCGTCGCCAGCTCCAGGTCGCCCCTACGCTGACGATCCGGCCCGGCTTTCCAGTCCGTGTAATCGTCACGCGTGATCTCGTCCTCGAACCGTACGGAGCCTGACGGATGCCGAAGCTCAAACTTGGCGCAATTGATGATGATAAGCCGGTTAAGGTATCGCTCGAGTTGCCGGCGGCCGTCCACCGCGACTTGGTCGCCTACGCGCAGGTGCTTGCCAGAGAGACGGGAGGGTCCGTGGGCGACCCCGTCAAACTGATCTCCCCGATGATCAAGCGCTTCATGGCGACCGATCGGGGCTTTGCGAAGGCGCGTCGAGAAGGGTCGGGCAGCCGTCAGGCAGCTACGGCAGCTGGGACGCCGAGGCTGTAGCCGTCGATGTTTGAGATAGGCCGGAGTTCGAGCGTTGCGACATGGTTCTGGCAAGACTGAGCAAGCGCCGCAGTGCCGGATTGTCATTCTGTGGCGACCATATTGCGCAAAAGGGCAAGATCTCCGCCGACAGCGGTCGATAGACTACGCCGGGAAAGCACGCTGCCGTGGTTGCCTCGCTTGTAAGCGTAAGGCCCTGTCCCATCGCCACGAGATGCATCAGGTTGTCTCTACCCACGCGATGGCGCTCGACATTAGGATGTCGACCCAGATCGGCGAGATGCTTGACCAGGTAGTCGTGAATCTCCGGACCGGGGTCGGTCTCACTAATGATGAAGTGTTCGTCTGCCAGATCGGCCCACGAGACCTCGGACCGCAACGCTAGCGCGTGATCATTCGGCAACGCGACATAGACCCGCTCATTCCACAAATGCGCCACATCACATCCGCCTGCGCTCGGCTGGCCTGTCAGAAAGGCGATATCGAGGTGATGCCTCTGAACGGAGATGATGTGGCCCGCTGGGCCGCCCTCGATGAGGTCGGGGCGGACGCCTGGACTCTCTCCTACATAGTTACGGAGCAGATCAGCGAGGAAGCCTGAAGCGAGCGAAGAAAAAATCCCAATGCGAACGATCCCCGCTTCACCGCGCCCGCACGAACCCGCGTCGATGGCCGCCTGGCCAATCTGAGTCAGTGCGCGGCGCGCGCGCTCCAGGAATCGTTCCCCGGCGTGAGTGAGGCGTACGCCGCCATGGTAACGAACAAAGAGTGCGGCGCCGACCTCATCTTCCAGATCTCGAATGCGCCGGCTTATCGCGGATTCCTGGATGTCCAGCGCCTTGGCCGCACGTCGGAAGCTGCCGCATTCGGCAGCCGCAACAACATAGCGGAGATGGCGCAGCTCCATCAGCTGCACCCGCCACGATGGTCGGCAAGAAGTTCACCGATCGAGCGTTGGATTAAGAGCGCTTCACGTTGCGCCGGACAGTTCATCGACCCCGGGCCCAGATCATTTGCGGTGGTCAGCCCGCCGCGCGATCACCCGATAGGCCTGTCTCAAGCGAGCTTGCGAAGCTGAACATCGACGTCCTCCTTCATCGCGGCCTGCAAGGGTTTCAAGAGCGCACAACAGATGTTCCGCGACATCAAGCCGGTCCTCGTCAGAGGCACGTCTGAATGCATCGAGCACCAGATCCTCAAGTTTCCTAGGCTGCGGCAGCGTCGAAACCCTGCTGGGATAGCACGTGTACAATCGCATTCTCACTCACGGCTTCCTTTTCGAAGGTAACCTGCACCTGTTTCTGCCAGAGTTTTGTTCTGACGTTGTGTACGCCAGGTATCCGCGTAAGGGCGCCGCGAATCTTCTCCGCGCAGCCGTCGCAGACCATTCCCGGAACAACCAGCGTAACTGTCACATCGGGATTGCGGTGGGCGGTCATTTGTCCTCCGTTAGAGCAAGGCGGCGTAAACTTGGGCGTAGTACCATCCGACAAAGACGAGAGCGGCGCCGCTCACGAGCTGAATCGGGCGGCCCAATAAGCCGAGGCGCGTAAAACGGGTGGCAGTGCTTGCGGCAACGCCGGCGAGCAGGAAGGGAAGGCCGCGACCAACGCCGAAGAAGAACGCCAGCAGTACGCCGAGCTTTGGCGCACCCGTTGCAGCCACGACCGTGAACAAGAGGAGGAGCGGCGCCACGGACGTGCCGAGGCTGAACACCAGCCCATAGGCAAAAGCCCCCGCCACCCCCGGCCTGCGCAAAGCACGGAGTCGATCAAATGACACCCGCGGTCGCCAAAAAGCGAGTCCCGCAGCCGAGAACGAGATAATCGCCATCGCAAGCGCCCAATCGCGGCCGAATGACTCCGTGGCCAATGCGCTTATTTGCCCGGCGAAAAAGCCCAAGGCGGTCAGACTTCCGACGATGCCGAGGAAAAAAGCGGTCGCGATTGCAAGACCATTGTGGCGCCCACCGGCATCGGAGGCACCCGCCAAACCAGCAACGCTGAGCCCAACCGGCAGCGTACATGGGCATACCGCGCTTGCTAAGATGCCAGCGACGAACGTAGTTCCAAGCGCGGGCAGCACTCCTTCTGCTAGACCCGGCTGAATTGCTTGCAGTGCTGACTCCAACGTCATTCTTCGGCCACCGGCCTTCCGGCCTGATATCCGAGGGCGTTCACTGCCGCAATAAAGCGGTCAGGTGAAACAACGTCAGGCGCATAGGTCACACGCATGGTCCTGTCGGCCAAACTCACCTCGACCTCCGACACCCCGTTTAGGTTCTTCACGCTGCGTTTGATAGCCGCGGCACAACTCACGCACGACATTCCGGTGACCGGCACCACGACGGTTTTTCCCGCACCGTTGTCGGAAGCCGAACTCATCCCAACGCCGATCGAGACGAGGAGAGCCGCAAGCAGAGAGACGATGGAAAGGAGGGCGCCCCACCGGATGCCGGCCCGCCCGAGCCTTCCGCTTGTAATTGTCATGACGGTCTCCTCCTTCCTATGTTGGCGTGCCCTCGTATCACTACCGCGAGACTATAATGCGGTCCGGACCATAGTCCGGAGTCAATGGGTTTCATCGGCACCAAGCGTTGCAGATGAAGGACTCTCCGACCTGAACAATCGGAGCGACGCCAGAGCCAAGGCCAATTCGATCACGGCAAAGGATGCCAAAGCTGTCCCGAAGCCAAACCGAAGCATTTCGCCGAAGATGAGGCTTCCAAGCCCAAAACCGACGAAAAGCATAAAAACGTTCATCCCCATGGCTTGCCCAGGCCGCTTGCCTCCAAGTGAGGTCACGATGCCGGCGAACAAAGGTTGGGTCATGTCATAGCCTAAGGAAAGCAGCATCGCGACAAATGGAGCAAGGACCAGCGGGAAGCCAAGGAGCAGGAGCACGGCTGCGATGGCGCCAAGCGCGAGCCCGATCGGCAGCAACCTAGCGCGGCCCCACCGGTCCGCCGCCCGACCGATCACTGGTCCAAGCAACAGGCCCGGAACACCATATCCAAGCAATGCGAGACCGATGCCGCCAGGGCCGATGTCGTAGCGACGTTCAAGGTAGACGCCGAGCCATGTAAAGACCCCGGAGTGAAACATGGAGTTGACGAGGACATAGCTGTAGGTGCGCGCCCCTCTAGGTGTCTGGAGAAGGCTCTTGTAGGCGCGGAATACGTCTCGGGAGGTACTCATTACCGGCTGCGCCGCAGCGGCGATAATGCGTCGGTAGGGCAGGAACAGAAGCAGGATCCCCAATCCTGCCGCTCCAGTGACGACGAATAGTCCCTGCCAACCGACATAAGGAACCATCATTGCGCCTGATGGCGAGCCGAAGGCCATCCCCCCAGCCATCGCGCCGAACAGCCATCCGAGAGGGCGTCCACGTTGTTCATAGGGATAGAGCCGGCCGATGAGGGTCAGGCCGAGCGGAACAACGCCGCTGGCGCCCAGCCCTGTCAGCATCCGCCAAAGTGCGATCTGCTCGATGGAGGTGGCGGTCGCCGTCAATCCCGTGAGTACCGCGAAGAACGCAAGCGATGCGAACATGACGCGGTGTATGCCCAACCGGTCAGCCAACAGCCCATAGACGAGCGTCGCAACGCCGTAGGGGATCAGGTAGGCCGGTACGATAAGGCCGATGCGCTGGACCGAGGTACCAAAGTTGTCCGCAAGCATCGGGAGAATCGGGGCGACCATGTAGGCTTGAAAGAAGATAACAAACGTCGCCAGCGAGAGCATCCAAAGCAGACGCTCACGTTCCCCATTCGCCTGACTTTTCGGTGTTGCTTCAGTCATTGAACCAAAAATCATTCTCACTAACTCGCTTTGACAGAGCTGAGACCCCGCACCTCAAGCTTGCGCCGCCTGCGCGGTCTCTAATTGCTCCCACCCGTGTTCTGGAGCTCATTCGGCAATTTCAGCCGTGCGACGGAATGACGGTGTAATGAATCGTCTGAGCGACGATCCGCCCGTCCCGGATCAGGTAACTGTCCGCGCCATCTTTGACCTCAGCGCCACGACCGCGTGCGCTCCACTCGAGAAATCCTAGCTCGCCCTCGACGACACGAGCGGTGTATTCGAAGGTAGCGTCGGGCAGCTCGTCGCTGAGGCGCTGAGCCAACTGGCGGAGCCCATCGTGGCCCCGAACCACGCCCCTGGCGGTCAGCACGATGAGCTCCTCTGCGTAGTTGCGCGCAAGGTCGTCCTCAATACTTCCATGCTTGCTCTCACGCAGGTGATCATCCAGCACTTCGTCCGGCGAGCGATGCGTCGCTGATTCCATAGCCATGTCCTTCATGTCGGCTGCGGAGCGCCTGCCCCAACGGGACGACCGACGCTCAGGACCGCATCGAAGAAAAGCTGCGGCCGACCCCAAAGCGAGTTGAAGAAGATCGCGGTGACGCTCACCGCCATGGCGACCATCGCCCAGACCGGATAGATTAGGCCCGTGGCGGCCACCGGTATGCCGATGCCGTTGAAGAGGAACGCAAGAGTCACGTTCTGGAGCATCTTACGATAGCTCCTGCGGCTGATTTCGCGTGCGACCGGGACTGCATCGAGCCGGTTCGACAGAATGATGATATCGGCGGACTCAATCGCTATGTCCGTGCCGCCGCCCATCGCAATGCCAACGTCAGCCTGCATCAGCGCCGGGGCGTCATTGATCCCGTCGCCGACCATGGCTACTCGAGTTCCGCCAGCCTGGAGTTGGCGCACGATCTCCGCCTTGCCGTCAGGCAGAACCCCTGCATGAACGACGTCGATGCCGACATCCCGCGCGACCTTGCGCGCAGCACGCTCGTTATCGCCGGTGAGAAGCACGAGGCGGAGGCCATCAGAACGCAGTCCGGCAACGGCCTCTATGGCGTCTGACTTTAGTGTATCGCCCAAGGCCAGTACACCGAGTGCTTGTCCTTCGCGGCCAACGGCAATCACTGTCCGGCCAGTTTCTTCCAGCGCCGCAATACGCTTTTCGAGTTGCTTCAGATCCACGCGCCGCTCCATCAGAAAACGCGGACTGCCAACAAGGATCTCCTCGCCATCGATCTCGGTCACGACGCCCTTGCCCGGCACGGCCTCGAAGGAGGTGACGTCAGGAGGCACCGCGCCGCGCTCGAATGCGGCCGTGACGACCGCCTGGGCCAGAGGGTGCTCGGACGAGGCCTCTGCTGCCGCAGCGAGCGCTAGCAGCTCGTCCTCGGCACCGCTGACGACCTCGATCTCGCGAACCGCCGGCTTGCCCTCGGTGATTGTTCCGGTCTTGTCGAGCACGACGGTCTCGACCAGACGGAAGCCCTGGAAGGCTTCTCCTGTGCGCATCAAAACGCCGCGCTCGGCTGCCTCGCCGGCGCCACGCACAATCGACAGTGGCGCCGAGATGCCGACGGCGCAGGGATATCCCATTACGAGAACGCTTAGGCCGGCGAAAATGGCCCGCTCGAGGTCTATCTCACCACCGACAAACCATGACCCGAGGAGCCAACCAATGAATGCGAGCGTCGCCACGATAAGGACGGTTGGCGTGTAGACTTGAAGCACCCGGTCGACCAAGTGCAGCAGGCCAGGCTTGAGGGCGCGCGCGTCCTCAACCTCCCGGATCACTTTGGCAAGAAAGCTCCCCTCACCAACGGCGGTGACCCGCACGAGCAGGGTGCCGTTGCCGTTGATCGAGCCGCCGATGACATCATCGCCTTGCTTGCGGTCGACTGGAATCGGCTCTCCGGTGACGAAGGACTGATCAACTGCCGAATGCCCGCGGATCACCTCGCCGTCGACTGGCACGCGTTCGCCGGGCCGGATCCGGACGAGATCGCCGACCACGACCTCGGCGATGGGCAGTTCCAGCTCTCGGCCGTCGCGCTCGACACGAGCCATCTCCGGCTGGAGGTCAAGAAGGCGCTTCACTGCTTGGGAGCTGCGCGTCTTGACGATGAGCGAGAGCCATTCGGAGAAGACGTGATAGGTCGTCACCATCACCGCAACAGCGAAGAAGGCGGCGGTAGGATAGCCGGCAGGGGAGAAGACGAGGCCGATCAGGCCGCCGGCGATGCCGGCAAAGGCGCCGGCCTCGAGAAGGACGTGCTGGTTCAGGATGCCACGACGGACTGCCTGCGCCGCCATTAGGAGGATATGGCGCCCGATCCCGAAGACCAGGATGAGCGCCATCGCGCCGACCATCCACGGGGTGGCCGCAGTGAACCAGACCTGCTCCTTGACGAACATAAGAGCGATCGCGGCGACGGCCAAGCCGCTGGCGCCGAGGACCGCAGGCCAGAGACCCTGCGCACGCAGGACGAGGAAAACCAGCCCGATCAGACTGATGAAAACGACGCCATGTATGGCGAGCGCAGCGATGCCCATCGGGTCCGTGATGAAGCCGATGGCCAGGAGGCTGAACGCCGTCGCGGCGAGAAAGCGCCGGCCCTCTCGCACAAGCTCGCGCTCCTCCTCCTCGAAGGGTCGCAGCTTGCGCGGATCGGAAATGGTATAGCCGATGTCCCGCAGGATGTTCAGGAGCGCCTCTGGACGGGCTACTCTGGGATCATATTCAACCAAAGCCTGCTCGTGCGTGAGGCTCACCGATACCTTGTCGACGCCCGGTTGTCCGCCGAGCGCCTTTTCGATTGTTCCAGTGCAGAGCGAGCAATGTAGGCCACCAATCCTGGCGCGGATCCTGGCCCGATCGGAGCGGCCCGCCGGCTCCTCGCTCCAAGGACGATTTTGCGGGGCAATTGTTGTCGCCGTGCTCATGACCTGACCTCCGGTCCAACAGTCTTCGGCCCATGCCGATTCCAGTTGAGTCGAGTCTAAGCTCCGTACCAACCTACGGAGTCAAGAGAGCGTCGATGCCTTACTTACTGGCTTCAGAGGCTAAGCGGCTAAGCCGTGCTTTCGGCGAGTAAGCCAAAGCCGATCGACCAAAAGCCAAGCGCGACGAGCAGCAAACCAGTCCAGAGCGGCAACCGTTGCGACAAGCCAGAAAGCCAATCCAGAGCGCGCCGCGCCGGCGCGATGAGCACCGCCGCGGCGATCGGCAGCGATAGCGCGAGTCCAAACAGACTCAGCGAAATAAATCCCGCCGCCAGCGTTCCACCGCTCCCAGCGCCAGCGGCAGCCATACCAAGTAGAGCAAAAAGCAGCGGCGCTGCACACGCCGGAATGTTGAGGCCAAAGAGAAGTCCTAGGGCCATTGATCCGCGCAACCCGGACAGCCTGCCTAGCGTTGGCCCAAGAGAAATCTTCAGGGCTCCCGCGCGACGGAAGATGTATAATAGGCCGACCGCCACATAAATCGCGCCAAGCACAATCCAGGCAGCCTTTTGGAACGCTATGAAGGCCGTGCCGATGACAACGGCCGCCACGCCCAACGCTCCAATGAGCACTGCACGAGTGACGGCAAAAACACTCACTTGGGCAAGCTTATCTGCGAAGACCTTGCCTTCGAGGTACTTTACAAAAATCAGGGTCGATCCGATCGAGCACGGTTCTACAAAGCCGAGAAGGCCGAGCCCGATTGGAAGGACCACAAGTTGAAACGCCCCCAGCTCGTTCACTGATCCTCAGCCGGCACTTGGTAGCCTGCCTTCTTGATCACCTCGATAAGCTGATCTTCCCTGACAGTTTGCGGATCGAATAGAATCCGCGCCTGGCCGTCTTTGAAGGAAATATCGGCGCCGCGTACGCCCGCCTCGGAACTCACGAGGGCCTTGATATTTTCTGCGCAGCCGCTGCAGTGCATGCCTTCGATCTTGAGTGTGACGGATTTCATCTGATCTTCCTTCGTGTTCGGGTAGAGGACATTTGATTTTTCAAGCCGGCCCCCTCCTGAAGCGCCTCTAGAATGGTGCACCCCTTCAGTACCCCTCGGCCAGGACAGTCCGCGATCACTTTCTCTAGCGCTTTGCGGATCTTCTTGAGCTCGATGATCTTCTCATCGACCTCATCGATCTTTGACGCCGCCTTCTGGCGTACGTCGCTACAGTCTGCCGAGGGGTCGGCGCGCAGCCACAGCAGTTCCTGGATCTCGCGGAGCGAGAAGCCAATCTGTTGCGCCTTGCGGATGAAACGGATCCGTCTCACCGTCTCAGCAGAATAGTGTCGGTACCCGGTGTGCCCCGGCTTCTCTGGCTGCTCGATCAAGCCGCGGCGTTCGTAAAATCGGATAGTTTCGACGCCCACTCCCGCCTCGTGAGCGGCTTTGCTGATCGTGAACGCTTGCATACTCATCTCCCGATAGCTCTGAGTTCCGTGCGGAGAGCGGCTCTCATGAAGGCGTCAGCGCGTAACAGAAACCAACTTATGCCCCGAATTCGGCCCATCCACGAGATGTCCATCCCGAATATGGATGACCCGATCGGCGAGTCTGGCCAGTTCTTCTGAATGTGTAACGACAATGACCGTTCGTTCCCGCGATACCTCTTGAAGGAGTTCGTAGATGATCTGTCCCGAGCGCGAGTCGAGATTCCCCGTTGGCTCGTCGGCTAGCACCAGGCGCGGCTGGTTGGCCACGGCGCGCGCGATCGCGACGCGCTGCATCTCGCCGCCACTCAGCTCGCGGGGACGATGTTTCAAGCGATGCCCGAGCTGGAAGCGCTCGAGCAATGTTTTCGCCCTCACGCTCATTTCCGCAGCGCTGACGCCGTTGAACTCCATCGGCAAAGCGACATTCTCCAGTGCCGTCAGGTTCGGGATCAGATTGAAGGTCTGAAAGACGAAGCCGACCGTTTGCCGGCGAAAGCGCGTCAGCTCGCCTGACGATAGCCTGTTCACGGCCTGCCCAGCGACGAGGACCTCGCCCCGCGTTGGCCGGTCCATCGCGCCGATCATGTGCAGGAGCGTCGACTTCCCGCTTCCGCTTGGGCCGACTATGGCCACCATGCCCCTTTCCTGCATCGTGAGATCGATGCCGGCGACGGCGTCGACGGTTTCGCTGCCCTTACGATAGGACTTGGAGACGTTGCGCAGCTCAACAAGCAGGTTATCGATCAGTGGTTTATTCATGCTTCATGGCCTCGAGCGGAGAGAGTTTGACGGCTTGCCAGACGCCGTAGGCGCTACCGATCACTGCCGCCAGCACGGCGACGGCAAGGACGAGGGCGAGAGTCGAAGCCGAAAGATTGCTGTTGATCGCGAGACTCTCAAAGAGCGGCTTGTAGTGGCTCGGCAGAAACGGCCCGATGCTCAGTGCGAACAAGCGTCCGGTGACGATCTCGCCGATGCCGCGGAAGAGCAGGAGCCCAAGAGCACCGCCAAGCAGCGTCAACCCCACGGCCTCCGTCAGAAATTGGGCCGTGACCCCGCCGTTGCTCGCACCGATCGCCTTCAATGTGCCGATCTCGCGAGCGCGCTCGCGCACCATCATCAGGAGCACGAAGAAGACGACGATGACCATCAGGGCTATAGCCAGGATTCCGCCGACGCTGGTGAGCTGCGTAACCCTGTGGCTGGTCGTGGCAGTAAAGACGGCGGCGCTTTCGGGAACAAGGATATCCGCGACATCGCCGACTATCTCTTGCAGCCGCTGCGCCACCACAGGGACATATTCCACGTTGTCGACGATGACGAATAGCCACGAGATTCCCTGATCGATGCCGTAGATGGAGCGGAACGTCTCCATCGGCATGAAGAGCTGGAGGTCGCCGAAGATATAGCCGCTGGCGTACATTCCAATGATCCGCAGTTCCCGCGTCGGCCGATCCATTCCGAAGATCGCCGGATGGGTGCGGGTCGGGTCGATCGTAAGCGTCGCCTTGCCGACATCTTCAGGCTTAATCCCGGCCCACTCGGCATAGCCCCGACCGATGATGGCAACGTCCTGTCCGGCATCTTCAGGCACGAAGTCCCGCCCAGCGATGATCCGCGGGTTGCCGGCCTCGCCATGCGACTCGAGCCGCTTTACTGCGTCCGGTGCCAGGCCGACATGCATAACGAAGTTCGGTGGAGTGATCGGCGCCATCGCGAGAAGATACGGCTCGACCTGCCTAACGTGTTCGATCCCGCGCACCTTCTCTAGCGTGTCCTGCGGCAGCAAACGATCTTGGCCAAGCATGTTCACATGGCCCATCGAGCCGCGGCCGCGAAGCTGCAGGACTGTGTTGACATTCTCGTTCAGCACGGTCGTCTGCCGCTGCATCGCGTCACCGATCGAATACATCGCGAGAAGTAGGAAGAAGGGAACGCCGATCAGCATTGCGACAAGGGCAAGGCGCACCTTGTTCCGCAGGAGATTGCGCAAACCCAGGATGATCATGCCCATGCGGCCTCCTCAGGTATTCTTCATGGCTTGTATCGGGCTCAGCCGAATGCCCTTGACGATCGGATACAGACTGCCGAGGGCAGCGAAAACGAAACCGCCCAGCAGGATCAGGAGCAAGGTGTTCTGGTCGATGCTGAGTTCGAGGTCCAACGCCGCCCTAAGAGCCGCCCCGAAGAGAGCGGCCATAACCACCGCGCCCGCGGCTGCAAGTCCCGTCACCGCGAGAACCTCGGCCAGGAATTGCTTCACGATCTCCCAATTAGAGGCGCCGATCGCCTTAAGCGTGCCGATCTCGTTGATCCGCTCACGCGTCGCCAGGATCATGATGAAAACGACCAGAACGCCGCCGATCGCAAAGAGGAGCAACGATCCGTAGAGCGTGGCGGCCGCCATGCTCCCGAGGGTCGTTTTCGCTGTCGAGACCTGCTCGGCGGCGGTCACGGCATCTACGCCCGGCAATTGCTGCAGATCGTTCGCGACGGCCGCGACATTGGCGATCGAGTCGACCCTGACGCGGATCTTCGAGAGCTTGTCGCCGGGTTTGTAGATGTGCCGGAACGTTTCCAGCGGAACGAAGACGTGGTTGTCACCGAAATCGTTGCCGGTGGCGTAGATGCCAACCACTCGCAGCGGCTGACTTTGGAGGGTGATCATCCTGCCCTGGAGTGAGGCCACGCCACTCGCCGTATTGAGCCCGAGACGCTCCTGGGCATAGACCCGGCCGACGACGGCGACATCCTGGGCCACGTCCTGCTCGCCGAGCCCCCGTCCCGCGATGATCTCGGCATTCTCGTAATCCACCTCCCCGATCGCGCGCATCGGCGCGCCAGGTTGCAAGCCGATGATCATCGCATATGCATTCGGCCTCGACGGATCGACCTGAGGCGCATGGATATACTCCTCCACTTTCACGATATGCTCGGCACTTGGAATGCGCCGTATCTGCTCGAGGGTCTCGAGCGAGAACGCATCGGCGCCAACCGGCTTGTCGCCGCCGAATCCACCCGTGCCGAAGGCGCCGGCCTCGCGCAGCTCCACCACTGTCCGGACATTCGCTTGGAGGCTCTCAAGCTTGGCGCGCGTCTGGAAGGCGCCCTGAACCATCACGGCGAAGAGGCCGATGATGATCGCGAGGAGAAGAACCACGACCCCTGTGCGAACCCGGGTGCGGAAGGGGTTTCGAAGCCCTCTTGTCACTGCACTCATTCTTCACTCCAGATCGGGCGCGCACGCAAAAGGCGGACTGTCGGATCGACTTTCCAACCCTAACGGCCGTACCTAGATACGGAGTCAAGACGCTTTTCAGCAATATACGGTTGGGCGCGGGTTGAAAGCAGCTGGACGGGGCGCCCAAACCGCAATTTGCGAATTTGGCGAAAACACCGGTGCCGTAATGGCCCAACAAGGTCCAAGCGCCGCATCACCGCGCTCAATTCCAGCACACCTGATCCATCCGACAGGCAGGCGCCTCCTTAGCCCCGGTTCCTCCGAATCTGCGCACATGCAGATTCTGTTTGACACCGTACCATACTACGGCCGCTACAGTGCACGTGGCTGTATGTCGGGCCGCCTAAGATTCAAGGGGGAGCAACCACTGAGAGGAGATTGAAGCGTGGCACAAAAGCAACCCCAACAGGACTGCATCCAAGCCTGTTTCGACTGCGCAGTCGCTTGCGAAACCTGCGTCAACTGCTGCATTAGCGCGGGGCCGGGGTTAGCCGATTGTCTTCGCCTTTGCATGGAATGCGGCGACCTCTGTCAGCTCACAGGTCGAGTAATGGCGCGCGGCTCAGCGAATACTCAGCGCTGGGCTGAGTTCTGTGCTGCCATCTGCGAAGGTTGCGCGGTCGAATGCGATAAACACGACATGGAAGAATGCCGCCGCTGCGCCGAGGCGTGCCGACGCTGTGCGGAGGAGTGCCGGCGGGTCGCGCAGGCCGCCTGACGTTATTCGCGGCAGCCGTGTGACGGGTTGCTCTATTGGGCAGCCCGTCGCGCATTTTCGCTCCGGCCCAAGGCATTTCCGCGTTTTCGTTGGAGATCAATGACCCAACGCCGCGCATCCACATGAACGTAAGTTGCAGGAACGAGGCTGTGAGATTGATCCTAGAGGACGAGGCTCGTATTCGGCTGGAACCGGTCGGTGAAGATTTTGAGATCATCTCCGAAGGCGCTTCGCTTTCGCCCTATCACTTGCTGGGAGCGTCACTTGCGAGTTGCACGGCCTTAATGATTGCATCGTGGGGGGAAAGCGCCGCGATTCCGATCGAAGCACTCACGATCGTCGTCAGTTGGCAGATGACGGAGGACGGACCTAAGGGAGTCGCTCAACTGGAGATGGAGCTCCGCTGGCCGGGACTTCCGTCGGGGCGCCTGAGTGCCGTCAATCGGTTAGTGGATCTGTGTCCTATTCCCGCCACGCTCCAACAGGGGGCGGAGATCTCACGACGGATCGTCTCGTAACCCTCGCTCAAAAAGCCGCGCGGGAGCGACTTAGCTGAATGAACGCCGTACCTGGCGCAACGTATGAGGGTGGGCCGCCGCGAGGACGGCCACACCGTCAGAACGAGCGCTTCCATAGACCTGTAATGGATTGATCGTGAACCACCCTCTTCAAGGCGACCTGTCTCCTCCGGTCGAGAACCGTAAATCGGAAAAGAGTCGCCTGACGCTGCTTCTCGGCAGCTATACGATGCTAGGGCCGTTCTCGATTTCGACCTACATGCCCTTTTTTCCGGCGCTGATGGTCAGCCTGGGGGCTACACAGGCTCAACTTCAGCAGACCCTCAGCATCTATATGGCCGCGTTCGGCTTCATGATGCTGCTGCACGGACCGCTTTCGGATGCGTTCGGCCGCCGAACCGTCGTTATCGTCGGATTGTCAGTCTATCTCGCTGCCTCGATAGGCGGGGCCTTTTCAACCTCACTTGCGCTTTTGATGTTGTTCCGAACGCTCCAGGGCCTCTCGGTGGGAGCCGGAAGCGTGGTCGGACGCGCAGTGATCCGCGATCGGTTGGAGGGTGCCGAAGCGCAAAGGCTTCTGTCGCAGGTCACGATGATTTTCGGTCTCGCTCCTGCCATCGCCCCCGTGTTCGGCGGATGGCTGCAGAAGTGGTTTTCGTGGCCGTCGGTGTTCATCTTCCTGGCGCTGTTCAGCTTTGTGCAGCTCGTCGCCAGCTTCGCATACCTGCCGGAAACACTCCCGCCCGACAAGCGGACCTCGATGCAGCCGGCCGAGTTGGTCCACAGTTACAAGTCCGTGCTCGGCTCCAAACCCTTCTGGCTTCTGTCGCTTGCCTTGAGCGGAAACTTCGCCGGCTTCTTCCTGTATGTGTCCTCAGCTCCTTGGTTCATCATCGATTACCTGAGCCTGGACCAGGACCAGTTCGGCTGGCTGTTCATCCCCGCCATGTCGGGCGTGATCTTCGGATCTTACCTATCCGGCAGGCTCGCGAAGCGGTTTCCACGCCGCGCGACGGTACGCTGCGGCTACGCCATTATGTTTTCCGCCATAGCACTGAACTTGGCCTACAACGGCTTTTTTCTTCCCGATATTCCGTGGGCGGTCCTTCCGGTGGCGCTGTACACCACGGGCATGTCGCTCGCGATGCCCAGCATCACGCTGCTAACGTTAGACATGTTTCCGGGACTGCGAGGTATGGCGGCCTCAATGCAGGGCTTCATTCAAACGATGGTGATGACTTTTACCTCGGCTGTCCTCGCACCGGTGGTCGGCGCCTCCGGCGTACACCTGGCGTTCGGTCTGCTGTCCTTGGCGCTCGCGGGATATCTCTCGTGGTTCACCTACGCCCGACACTTTCTTACTGCGCCAAAAGGCACGGAAGAGACGACCCAGCCGAGAAGCCCTAAACGGAAGCGCCAAGAATGAACATGGAAGCGAAGGGACCTGATGCGTGGCCCCACCAGTCAGGGCCTCGGGTCTGGCTCATCTTCTTCCGACGCTACCTCCTGGTCTCGGCAGGTGGCCACACTCTCTAAGAGCTACTACATCTTCCACTATACACAGTTTCACAGGGGGCCCTCAGTCTCAGAGTGGCCCTCTTTCTAATCAGCTGCATCTCACGATATCGCCATTGCACTCAGTGCGCTCATCGTCGCCTTGGTCGTCGAGGGGATGAGTTCCGGCCGAAGCGCAGCTACGGAACTGTCGCGTTGCTCGTAATCTCATTAGGCGTACACGGGCACTGTTGTAGGCGAGTGGCTCAACGTCGCCTTTTTGGAACATGGGCGTACGCTGAAATTAGGCCAATTATCCCGCTAATTGATGTCGGTCTTTCACCCGTCGCACAATGGCTCTCAATTCCGTAGGCCGCTGTGGTGGTCTCGGAGGGGCCTCGTCAGCTAGTTGCGCCGAGAACATCGTCTGCTCAACGCTACAATTCAAAACATGTAATGGAGAGAGATTAGAAGCGTCTCGCTTCGCTGTGGGCGGACCGAGACTTCATTGTCGATCATCAGGCGCACGTTCGGAATGCCGAGCGGATAGTAATTGATGCCATACCGGTAGATTTTTCGGTCCAGCCGACGTGCGAGCGAGGAATCGCCGTACCGCAGCACCTCGAATTGGAACTTCGGCTCCAGCCAAGCATCTCGGACCGCGCGAAGCGCCGCGCCATTGACCGGGAGGTAGCGGCGAATCGGAAAGGCGTAGCCGGACGTGATGGAGAACGAGTTCGAGTCGAAATTCGATTCGCTCGCCGAAAAGGCCCGACTGTATTGCCAGTAGGTGTAAAACCCCCTTCCGACGATTGCCTGCCCCACGTTCCAGGTAGTTTCCCTTACCTGCGTTCTCGACGTCTCAACGGGACCTTTCTCAAAAGTGCCCGAGGCCCAACCGGCCTTGAAGAATGTGCTCCAGGGAGAGTTCTGCAGATCCGTTTGTGCAGGAAGCGGCAGCGGCCATTCGCCAGTTGCGAACCACACCAGTCTCCCCTGCAGAAGAAGACCGTCATTATCATTACCAAGCTCACCGGTCTGAATCCCGTTTCCGTTCACCAGCGCCTGTTCGTAAAGAACACGACCGTTGAAGGGCGTGAGGACCAGGTTGATGCCGCGGTCTCTTGCCTTTCGCTGGATGGGGCCAGCTGCACGCGGTTCAGTGACGAAGAGCGAAGTCCGTGCGCTCACAGCCGGACGGTTGAGTGGAACACGAAGCTGCCCCGCGACGACCCGCACTCCTCTTGTGACATCGAGCGTCACAGCCGCATCGTTGAGCTCTACCTGCTCTCCGGGACCCGGGAAGTTAACTTCGATGAAGAAGTGCGTGCCTTCAATCGGGCTTCCTTCGACGCTGATTTGCGCCTCCCGCACGCGAAACTCGTTCGCTGGCTCACCACCTGGATCCGAACGGCTGATCAGGCCTGCCTGGATTAGTCCCTTCCAGAGCAGCGGGGGCGTGGATGCTGACTGCTCGTCCGCTTGGTTAGAACCCTGCGTACCCTCCTGCGCAATTTCCTCGGCTTCGAATTTCTCTGCCCTTTCGGTCGCACCTTGAGCTACCGTTGTAGCAACAGACGCGTCCTGGGCGACCGCCTCCGACGCAGAGACGAGCGCAACGCCTCCCAGCATTATCGAAACCGCTCTGCTAGGCTTTTTGCCTGGATGCGGCAAAGTCATGAGCTCGCGGTCACCGAGGTGGCTACACTCGGACCCTCTTGGCTCGCTCGATACTTGATGATTGCCTGAGTGCCCTTGAGTTGCGGAAGAAATACTGGCTGACCGTCCTTCATCAGCCTCACGTTTCGGGTCACTTCAATCGCGATCCGCCCCGCCTCGCCGGCCCCTACTGGTTGCACCGTGAGCGTGCCCTCACAGGTTCCGGGTTGGTCAGGCGTCGGCGCACAGAGGGTAAGTTTCGCATCGGTCACTGTACCTCGGACTTCCCGCTCTTCACCCACCATGGTGAACCGCTGTCCCGACTCTGATTCGCTGCATCCCATGAGCGAAATTGCTGCCAGGGCGGCGAACACCGCCGGCAGCACCCTGCTGATCACAGCCTCTCGCATGCGTCGTGCTCCTCCTCAAGGAGTGCGCAACTTAACCTCTGGACTATAGTACGGGGTCAAGAGCTTCCGATCTGTTCGCGGTTGGCTCGGTGGCCAGCATGGGTACAGTGCTTAGGGCAGGCCACAACCCAGATCGCGGCCAGTGCCAGATATGCGCCATTGCTGCCATCGATCTACCGGTCGCGCGAAGTTCGCCTCGAACGGCCCAGGATGCGCAGCATTACCATCGAGCAGGCCACCACAGATTCGATAGCTATCGATGTGTCTCATGAGGGGTAGGCGCATGAGCGGTATATGGCGCAGTTCGCTTGGAGCCGAATGCTCCTCGGAAGCAATCTGCTGCCGCTTGGAGCCCCTTAACCCGGCTCGCTCGTAGCCTGTCCGGTGCGCAGATGATGTCGAGAATTTCGTACAACGGGAGCTGCCGCTCTGACCCCCTAAGCCAACCCCAGGGGTGGCGCCCCAGCGTAGATGAAACTGATAACTACGTCTCCGCTGGAGCGCTATGATTTCTTATCCTGCGCTCACCGGTTATCGCCAATAGGCGAAAAATCTGCCTTGGGGCACTACGCCCTGAGCCTTGTGACCATCTCATGGGCGATTGACCGAACTTAGCAATTTTGCGAAGCTCGGCCAATGAAGCAGTCGCATCATCGCCCTCAACCAAGCGCAGGCCTCAACGACAGCAGCGCCATCGCCGCACAGTGCGCCCACAGGCTTTTCGAACTGCGCAAACATACCGGCGAGACACAGAAGCAGTTCGCGAAGCGCGTGCAGATGACCGAGTCGATGATCTCCCGCCTTGAGAGAGGCGATCACGTGCCTAGTCTCGCGACCCTGTGTCGGATCGCCAACGCCTTCGGGCGCCGCCTGGAAATCGTCTTCCACGAGCATGAACACATCCATGAGGACGGGACACGACACTCCCATCCTCATGGTCATGCGCATCCCGACCACCGTCACGAGCACGATGACGATGGATGAGAAACCATCCCGGGATGCCGCCGGTCCGGCGGTATCGGCTCTTCGGAAATTACAGGCGGGCGCTCCGTCGCACGGAGAGTCCAGCTCGCTCCCGCGCACTGAATCGAAGGCGAACATCATGGCCACCGTAAGTGCCGCCGCAAACCCGCCATTGGAGGCTGAAGGCGCCAGTATCCTCGGCTTGATGACGCATGAACGGTGGATCGAGGTCGGACGGATCATCCTGACCGGTGCCGTCTCATTTCTCTACTGGCAGAATCTCGTTCCGCTCTACGTTCTGTGGGCTGCGGTCGCCATCGGACTGTACCCGCTGATGAAGACCGGGCTGATCGATCTGTTCGCCGAACGCAAGATCGGCACGGAGATCTTCGTGACGATCGCGACCCTTGTTGCAGTGTTCGGCGGCGAGACGGTTGCCGGCGCGGTGCTGATGGTCATCATCCTGATCGCCGAGTTCATCGCCGAGCTGAACACTGACCGGGCGCGGGCCTCGATCAAGTCGCTTATCGGATCGGTGCCGCAGACGGCGCTGGTCCGTGAGGATGGCGGAGAGCGGACCGTGCCGATCGCCGAGGTCAGGACCGGGCAGATCGTCCTGGTGCGCACCGGCGAGAAGATACCAGTTGACGGCGTGGTCACCGGCGGCAGCGCCGCGGTGAACCAGGCGCCGCTCACCGGCGAAAGCGTACCGCAGGACAAGGCCGAAGGCGCGCAGGTCTTCGCGGGCACAATCGTGGAGTCGGGCGCGATCGACGTGCTGACGGACAAGGTCGGCGGCGACACGATCTTTTCCCGCATCATCGCGCTAGTCGAGAACGCCGAGTCCGAGCGAGCGCCGGTCCAGAAGCTCGCGGACAAAATCGCAACCTGGCTGATCCCGATCGTGCTGATCTTCCTGATCGGCGTGTTTCTGGTGACGCGCGACGTCTCAAAGGTCGTTACGCTGCTCATTTTCACCTCGCCGGCTGAACTGGGGCTGGCGACGCCGCTGGTGATGATCGCCGCCATCGCGCGCGCCGCGCGCAACGGCATCCTGATCAAGGGCGGCCTCTATCTGGAACTGCTCGCCAAGGCCGATGTGGTGGTCTTCGACAAGACCGGCACGCTGACAGCGAACAAGCCAGAGGTCGTGCAGGTCCAGTCCTTTGACCCGGCCTTCACGGAAGTTGACCTTCTGCGGCTGGCGGCAGCTGCAGACCGTCGTTCGGCACACCCCCTTGCGAAGGCGGTGGTCGACGGCGCGGCGCGCCGGAGCATCGACGTGCCGAACCCGCAGGGCTTCGAACAGTTGCAGGCGCGCGGCGTCAAGGCGACGGTCAATGGCGAGATTGTGCTGGTGGGCAACCCCGCGCTGCTGCGCGATGCCGGCGTGACGGTGGACCGGACGGTCGAGCAGACCGGTCGCACGCCCGTGCATGTTGCGGTAGACGGCAAGTTCGTCGGCGTGATCTTCATCGCCGACACGCTGCGGTCGGGCGCGCGCGAAGCGATCGCCGCGCTCAAGGAAAGCGGCGTGAAGCGCGTAATCATGCTGACGGGCGACAATGCGGCGACCGCGAAGGCTATTGCCGGCGACCTCGGCATCGACGAGGTCAAGGCCGACCTCATGCCGGAAGACAAGGTGGCGGCGATCACGGAACTCCAGAAGCAGGGGCTGAAGGTGGCCATGGTCGGCGACGGCGTGAACGACGCCCCCGCGCTCGCGCGGGCCGAGGTCGGCATCGCGATGGGCGGCGGCGGCACGCAGGCCGCTCTCGAAGCGGCCGACATCGCGTTGATGACCGATGATCTCAACAAAATCGTCGCCGTCCGCAACATCGCGCGCCGCTCCTACCGGACGATCCAGGAGAACCTGTGGGTCGGCGTCGGCGTCGTGCACCTACTGGGCATCACGGCGGCCTTGCTAGGATGGATCGGCCCCATTCAAGCGGCATTTATCCACCTCGGGCCGGATGTCATGGTCTTCCTGAACTCCGTCAAGCTGCTGCGGGTGAAGATACCCGGCGCATGACGGAGATACTCCAAATCCGCGATCTCACTGGCTCTTCGCGAGTGGCACTAAACCCAGCGCGACTGCGACAAAAAGGACGGGCAGCGGCAGCAAGCCACGCCAACTGTCTTGCCGTAACCGAGCATTCCAGTATCGGATTGCCTTCTATGCGCCGGTCAGCACGAGAGGGTTGTTGGGCTTTGGGACGCCCGGCGCCGGCGGCGACACACTCGATATCATCCGGCCGTCGCGCAGTTGAACGATCCTGTCGAGACGCCCCAGGATTTTGTCGTCGTGAGTGACAACGATGATAGCCGCTTGCTGTTCGACAGCCAGCTTTCGAAGAAGATCCATGACGATTCCGCCACGCTCTGAATCGAGGGAGGCGGTCGGCTCGTCGGCAAGGATGATCCGCGGCTTGTTGGCGAGGGCCCGGGCGATCGCTACGCGCTGCCCTTCGCCACCGGAAAGCTGCGCCGGCATCGCATTCCGGCGATGGCCTACCTGTAGATATTCGAGCAGTTCCGTCGCCCTCGCCCGTGCATCCTTACGCCGCCATCCAGCAAGCGTGAGGACGATCGCGACATTGTCGACCGCTTCGAGAAACGGAAGAAGGTTGTGATACTGGAAAATGAAACCGATCTTATCGAGTCGTAGCCTTCGAAGATCGCTGGTGAGCCAGCGGTTGTCATAGACGACATCCCCGTCGAGCCTCATCCAACCCTCGTTCGGCTCGACGATGGCCCCAATGACGTGCAACAGCGTGCTCTTACCGGAACCGCTAGGACCTAAGAGACCGACGACTTCGCCCGCGTTGACATTCAAGGTAATATCCACGAGGGCATCGACCCGCGTCGGACCTTCGCCGAAGTGTTTGGAGATGCCCTTCATCTCCACGAGGGGTGTTACCGATGAGCTATCTGACATGAAACTACCCACCAAGCGCCCGCGCGGGATCGACTCTGACGGCCGCGCGGACGCCCAAGGTGCTAGCCAGCAAGCAAACGACGATCACGATCGCAAATAACGCGCCGATATCTTGCACCATCAGAACGATTCTCTTGGGGAACAAATCGCGACCCAAAAAGACAAGGGTCGTGCCGCCGAGAAATCCTGTAACTCCCAGAAGAAGCGCCTGTTGAACGATCAGGCCGATGATCGTTCGGTCGGGCGCCCCAACCAGTTTCAGGGTCGCGATCTCGCGTAGCTTGTCCATCGTCAGCGTGTAGATGATCAGGGCAATGATCACGGCGGATACGAGGGTGAGAACACTCATGAACAACCCCAGCTGGCGACTGGCGCGCTCGATGACCGCCGTCGTCAGGATGGTTTCTTGGTCGGCCGCAGTCAGCGCGGAAAGGTGCTTCCAGCGACGAATGTCATCGGCAATCACGTCGACCGGTATCTGAGGCGAGACGCGGGCGATCACCGCGTTGACGAGATCCGTATTGGTGCGCTCTACGCCACGCGCCACCTCCCGGCGAGTTGCGGGCGGGGCCAACTGGAACTGAAGAAATTGAGCGTCGCGCAATGTCACATAGACGACCGAGTCGCCGGAAGCCGTGACGTTGCCGCTGGTCAACCCGACGACAGTGAACTCACGCCGGCCAAGTAGCAGCTTGGCGCCGAGAGACAGGCCGGTTTGACGATCGGCAATCAGTTCGTAGTGGCTACGTATGATATCTCTTCCCGCGATGAGCGTTTTCGGACCGCCCGGCCGGCCGGGTTCGTAGCCGATAACCTGGAGTCGAAGCTGCTTGCCTGCGCGCCCGATCTGGACTGTCTGAAGGGTGATCGAGCCGGCCGCCTCGACACCGTAGATGCGCCTCACGATTTCGCGGGTGTCGCCAGGTATCCGGGACGCTTCGGCAAAGGGGCCCTTGCTGCCGGACTCGACGACCCACAGGTCGGCTCCGATCGCCTGCGACAAGGCGAGCGCGTCGGCGGTCTGCCCGCGGAATATCCCTGCCATCACGATCACGACGCCGAGCAGCAGACTGAGTCCAATACACGTGAGGATGAACCGCCCCAGCTTGTAGTAGATATCCGGAAGGGCGAGGTTCATTTGTTGCCCTCATTAACCACGTTGGCGGCACGACCCTCGCGTAGCCCGGTTTGTGGTGCGGTCACGACCATCGCGTCCTTTGGCATGCCGCCGACAATTTCCCAACGCCCATCGACGGTGCGCTGTCCGAGCATCACGGCACGTCTTGCAAGCTGCCCGCCCTCCACCGTCCAGACGACGCCGTGGTTCCCTTGCAGTCCGCTGATTGCGGCCTGGGGAACCAGCAAGGCTTGGTCGAGCTGCGCAACGGAAATCAGGACCTCCGCCTGCTCGCCAAGATGAAGGTCGTTGCTGCAATCATCGCACGTTATCTCCACGCGCCATTCTTCGTTCACCCGGTCGCTTTCGATCTGGATGCGGGCAACACGGCCGTGAAATTGCTGACCGGGCAAGGATCGAAGCGTGATCTTCGCCTTCTGCGCGATGCGTATTCTGCCGGCTCGCGCCTCGTCGACATAGGCAAGCACCCAAGTGGTTGCCGGGTCGACGAGTGTGAAAATAGCCTCGCCCGGATTGACCATCGCGCCCAGCTCGCGGCTGCGGTTAATCACCACGGCATCGAATGGGGCGTTTAAGACGTACTTGGCGAGACGTGCCTCCTCCGCCAACAGAAGGGCTCGGGACTGCTTAAGATTCGCACGGGCAACGTCCGCGGCGCTTCGCGCTTGGGTGAGAGCGGCGACGGCTATCTCGTATGCTGCCTGGGCTTCCTCGGCGGCTTCCCGTGAAGTCGCCGCTCGCTCGAGTAGTGCTTGGCGTCGTTCATTGACTTGCATCTTTTGCCGAAGGGTGGCTTGGGCGCTCTCGATCGACGCCTCGGCCTGATGGACGGCGGCTTCCTGTTGGGAGACCGACGCGCGAGCTTGCTCGACCTTGGCCTCCTGTTCACGGCTGTTTAGCCGTGCGAGCACCGCGCCCGTCGCAACGCGCTGTCCTAGATCTGCATTGAGTTGCAGGATGGTCCCTGCCGCTTCAAAGCCGACCTTCGAGACGACCTTGGCTTCGGTCGTGCCAAGACCGAAGACTTCGATCGGAATATCGCCGCTAGGATTTGCGACGGTTACGTCGATCGGTCGAAGCCATAAAAAGGTTGCCGCGGCGATGGCGACCCCGATAGCGCCCAAGAACCCACCAACTATCAGAGGTTTACGCGTCATAGGTAGCCTCGCTCCTTGCCGACGCGCTCCCGCTGCTCTGCGCTGAGACTCCGACAGTTCTCGTCACAGACCTTCTGGCCGAACGATCTTTGCATTGAGGCTCGTCCCCGCGGCGAATGCCCGATGATTTGCTCTTCGGTGAACCGGCTCGGCTTCATGTCCATCCGCTTGGGGGGATTTCACCTCCACCCGCTCCTGGAGGAGATTGCGGGGCCTCACATCACCGCTCATTTGCCTTCGCGAGGCTGGGCCATTCCGAGAACGCGAGGTAATAAATAGCGATGACGTTTACGAGCGGGACTATCATCAAGAGACTGAGCCATTTCGAGTGGCCAGCCTTCGAGAAAATAACCCAGAACGGTACAATTATGAGAACGCCGAAAATGAGCATCATAATCGGCATGAACGAAAAGAAGCTCATGGGCATTCCTTGATCTGCACCTGGCATGGGTTTCTCCTTTATGGAACAATAAAGATCACATTCTCGCTCGAACGCGTTGATCAAGATCAAGACTCGACGAGTGTACAACTGCGCGAATTTTGGTAGAATTCACCGCCTCAATCAAGCGCCTCGACGGCCAGGGCGATGCCTTGGCCACCGCCGATGCAGAGCGTGACAATGCCGCGCTTGAGCCTGTCGCGCTTCATCGAGTAGAGCAGCCGCGTGGTCAGGATCGCGCCGGTGGCCCCGATCGGATGGCCGTGGGCGACAGCTCCACCTTCGACGTTGACGATGTCTTCGGCCAAGCCGAGTTCGCGGGTCACGGCGAGGGCGATGGCGGCGAAAGCTTCGTTGATTTCGACGCGCTGGACATCGGCGATCGACCACCTAGCGCGGTCGAGCGCCTGACGTACCGCCGGGACGGGACCGATGCCAAAGAAGCCTGGTTCGACAGCGCCGACGCCATAGGCGACGAGCCGCGCCGTCGGTTCGAGACCGCGTGTCTCGGCAAAACTACGCTCCGCAACGATCATTGCCGCGGCTCCCGTGTTGAGCCCCGGCGCATTGCCGGCGGTAATGGTGCCGTCCTTGCGGAACGCCGGCTTCAGTTTGGCAAGCGACTCGATCGTCGTATCCGGCCGATTGTGTTCGTCGCGGGCAAAGCGCTCGGGACCCTTTCGGCCCTCGATTTCGACAGCGACGATCTCGTCATCGAACTTGCCCGCCGCCTGCGCGGTTGAGAAGCGCTGCTGCGAGCGGGCCGCCCAGCGGTCCTGGTCCTCGCGGCCGACCTGGTATTTCGTGACGAGATCCTCTGTGTGCCAGCCGGAATGCTCGCCGGAGAACGCATCGTTCAGACCATCGCGAAGCATGGAATCATAGATCTGCGCATCGCCCATGCGATAGCCCCAGCGGCCGCCCGACATGAGGTACGGGGCGGCATCCATGTTTTCCATGCCGCCGGCAATGGCCGCATCTGCAAAACCAAGCCAGATCTCTTGCGCAGCTGAGGCGATCGCCTGGGCGCCGGAGCCGCAGACGCGGTTCACTGTCATCGCCGGCAGATCCACCGGAACGCCACCATGAATGGCGGCTTGGCGGGCCGGATTCATCTTGTTTCCGGCCTGGACGACATTGCCCATCACGACCGCGTTCAATGCGGCAGGATCGAGCTTGGCGCGCCGGAGCGTCTCGCGGACGACAGTCGCACCCAGCTCGGTCGCCGGCGTCGCTTTCAAGGAGCCATTGTAGGTTCCGATCGCGGTGCGCACCGGAGCGCAGATTACCACTTCACGCATCACCATCTCCTCATTCAGGATGCCATTGGCGCTTCAAATGACGCCCGCCTGGGCGAGGCGGCATTCGGCATTGCCGCCGGTCTCGATCTGCAAAGTCGCGTGTGCGATGCCAAAATGATCCTCGATCTCGTCTGCGAGTTGATCAAGGAAGACGTCGCCTGGATGGCCGCTTGGCATTACCAGGTGAGCCGTCAAGGCGGTCGACGTCGTGCTGAGAGACCAGATGTGCAGGTCGTGGACGGTGGTCACGCCGGGGCGAGACCGTAGCCATTCGTCGACCGCCTGCTTGTCGACTGACCTCGGCACGCCATCCATTGACAGCCCGATGGACGCCTTCAGCAAGCCGAACGCCGTCCACGCAATGACGAAGCTCACCAGAATGGCAGCGAGCGGGTCGAGCCATAGCCAACCGGTCGCCAGCATCGCCCCGGCCGAGAGCACCACCCCCGCTGACACGGCGGCGTCGGCCGCCATGTGGAGGAAGGCCCCTTCGGCGTTGAGATCATCGTGGCGGTCCCGGCGGAACAGCAGAGCCGTTCCGGCATTAATGGCGATGCCGACGACGGCGACGACGAGGACCGGGAGTGCCGGTACCGCGACCGGGTCGGAGAACCGGTGGATGGACTCCCAGATGACGGCTCCGACACCAACGAGGATGGCGATTGCGTTGGCGAGCGCGGCCAGAATCGTCGAGCGGCCAAGACCATAGGTGAAGCGGTCTGTCGGCGGCTTCCGTGCGGCAACCGCGGCGCCCCACGCGATCAGTAGTCCGGCCACATCGGTCAGGTTGTGGGCTGCATCAGCCAGCAGCGCCAAGGAGCCGACCACGAAGCCGGCAGCGGCTTCGATCAGGACGTAGCCCAGGTTGAGGATGACCGCCCATTTGAAGGCGGAACCAAGGTCCCGGACGGCAGCGGCCCCACGCGTGTGATCATGGGTCATGGCCGGTACCACTCTGGCTGTCCGACCGCCTCACGCCTTCCTCCTGATGACACCTTCGAGCTTGGTCGCTTGAGCCACGGTGTTCGAGATCGTGCCGTATTTGCGAACGTTGGTGTGCAGGAGGTCGAGTCGCTGATCGGTCTCGTCCGTATCGACAATCAGCTCATAATCGACCGACACCATCTTTGGCGGGGCGTCCTGGCGCACGCCATGCAGGCGGACCTCGACGCCACGCAGCTCGAATCTGAGCATCGGAGTCACCCGCTCGATGCCCTTGATAATGCAAGCGGCGATGGCCGCCAGGAAAAGCTCCGCCGGGTTGAAGGCGTCGGTCCGGCCGACGACATCGGTGTCGAGAACGATCTCGGCCTGTTTGGTGGTCGCGAGACTGCCGTGAGCGTCCACGCGCCACGCGGTGACGTCATAGGTCAGTGGGGTCGCCTGTTGTGGCATCGCATAATCCCTTCCTATCTTTCGTCGGTCGGCGACGCACCGGCGAGCCGGAGCGAGGCTTTTCAGCGGCTCGGGCGAATAGCCCTCAGCAACATCGGCCCGAACCGCTTGCGGCCGCGTCGCAGCAGGCCGCTTCGGCCATTTTCTGGGCGGCGCCGCAACAGCTTCTGGCGCCCTGTTCGTCCCCCTGCAGCGTAGAGAGATCGCCTTTCACCGGAAAGCCTTTGGCTGCCCACTTGACGATGCCGCCTTCCATGTTGGCGACCCTGTCGAAGCCTTGGTACATTAAGAAATACGTTGCCTTGAGGCTTCGCCCGCCGACTTGGCAGACCATTACAAGGTCGCGATCGCGTGGCAGTTCGGTGAACCGCTGTTCCAGTTCGCCGAGTGGCAACGCGATCACGTTCGGCACATCGAGGGCGAGACGATCGGTTTCGGCCTTCTCGCGCACATCGACGAGGATGGCGCCCTCGGCGAGCCTTCGTGTCGTCGTCGTGGGACAGATTTGCTCGGCTTCATCAAGGGCTCGATGGGTCATGGTAGGTTCCACAGACTCTGGGAATTGAATGGGAAGGCCGGCGCTGGTCATGGCTAGGCGAGCCATCCCTCGACCTTCTCGCGACTCGGAACGCCACCGGCGTGAACGACCTTGCCATCGATGACGACGCCCGGCGTCGACATGACGCCGTAGCTCATGATCTCGCGAAGCTCCTCGACCTTCTCGAGCTTGATGGGGATGGATTTCTCCTGCGCGACACGCCCGATCAGCGCCATCGTGTTCTTGCAGTTGGCGCAGCCGGGGCCGAGTACTTTGACGTCCTTCATGGCCGTTCCTTTCGTCATGTGAAGATCAGGTTGAACAGAAAGCCCACGCCGAGGATGCCCAGGCCGACGACGCCGACGAAGACGGTGATCAGCTTCACGCTCAGCACTTTGCGCAGGATGATCATCTCGGGCAGTGACAGCGCGATCACCGACATCATGAAGGCGAGTACCGTGCCGAGCGCCGCGCCCTTGCCGAGTAGGGCCTCGACCACCGGGATGATGCCGGCGGCGTTCGAATACATCGGAATGCCCAAGAGGACGGCTGCGGGCACCGACCACCAGGCACCCTTGCCCATGATCGAGGCCAGGAGGTCGGACGGCACATAGCCGTGAATGAAGGCGCCCGCCGCGATGCCGGCGATGATCCACATCCAGACCTTGCCGACGATGTCGCGCATGGCCTCGATGCCGGCCTTGATGCGGTCGACGATGGTCATCCGATCGGCCGACAGCTCGACAGCGCCGGCGCGAACATTGCGCACCCAGTCTTCCAGCCAACCTTCGAGGTGCAGGCGGCCGATCACCCAGCCGGCGATGATTGCCACGCTGAGGCCAAAGCCGAGATAGGTGAGCGCGACCTTCCAGCCGACGAGGGCGAACAAGAGCCCGAGCGCGACCTCATTGACCATCGGCGCGGCGATCAGGAACGAGAAGGTCACACCGAGCGGCACGCCGGCGGAGACAAAGCCGACGAAGAGCGGCACGGCGGAGCAGGAGCAGAACGGCGTGAAGATGCCGAGGCCCGCGGCCGCGACATTGCCGAGCCCTTCGCGGCGCCCGGCGAGAAGCACGCGCGTCCGTTCCGGTGAGAAGAAGCTGCGCACCACGCCCATGGCAAAGACGACGAGCGCGAGCAGCATCAGTACCTTCGGCGTGTCGTAGACGAAGAATTTGATCGCCTCCTCGAGATGGCTGCCGCGCTGAAGGGGCAGGAGCGACACGATCAATTCGGAGAAGGGAGCGAGCTGGCCGTAGAGGGCGAACCATAGCGCTACGCTGACCGCGGTTACGGCTACCCAAAGGGCGGTGGACGGTTCGCGCGGCTGTTTGCGCAGGATCAATGACGCATTGGCGCTCATGCAGCTTTCCTTGTCCGAATGTCTGGCAAGCTTGCGAGCACAGCGTCGACTATGGCCGCGGAGGTTCCGGGGAGATCGGGGTTGCGCCGATATCGGACCCACTGCGCATCCCGGCGGTCGATGACGAGCCCGGCCTGTTTCAGCACCGCCATGTGCCGCGACATGCGCGACTGTGTGGCGCTGAGGTCGCGCATGAGCTCGCAGACGCAGTGCTCCCGGCCGTCCCAGAGGAGACGGATGGCTCTGAGGCGCGTGGGTTCCGCAAGGGCGGAAAGAAGGTCTATTGCGGTTTGCATGTCGGCTATATATGCTCACCCGCATATGCGGTCAAGCGCATATAAAAAGTCCTCACTGCTCTCTTGCGGCCTTCGCAGAGGTCGAGATACCCCGCGAACGGCACGCCAGATTCGCGGCGATAGCCTGTTTTCCGGGAGCCTGCGGAAGGTTCAGTAGGACCGAGCGGATCGGCCGACTCGGCGACCTTGCGCGTCGATCAGCAGAGAGCCATCTTCCTTGTGGAACGGCCCAGGCGGCAGACGATCGAGAAGATCCAGCACTGTCTCGCTCGGCCGGCACAACTTTACGCCCTTAGCTGTACAGACAATCGGCCGATTGACCAGCACCGGGTGCTCGATCATGACGGTAAGCAACGTCTCATCGTCGACCGAAGGGTCGAGGAGCCCCAGTTCAGCAGCCGGTGACTTGGTTTCGCGCAACGCAGTTCGAGAAGTGAGGCCAGCCGCGGCGAATAGGCCCAGAAGCTGTGGCTTGGTCCATCCTGTCTTGAGGTATTCGATTACGGTCGGGCGATAGCCCGCTGCTTCGATGATCGCGAGCACGTTGCGCGAGGTGCCGCATTCGGGATTGTGGTGGATCACCACGCTCACGGGCTCAGCCATGTGCTTCCGGTCGAACTGGCAGATGTCGAGACACGGCGAGGCAACAGCCACGGCTCACGCCCTTGTCGGTTCGGGCTTGAGTTCAGGAGCAACGTCGACCGTCTTCTCGGGCTTCGGCAGGAGGCGGGCCGAGTTGAGGATGAACACCAGCTCCGAGACGACATGGATTCCCGCCGCTAGCAATGGGTTGAGGAACCCGAAGGCGGCCAGCGCGACGCCGAGCGTATCAACGCCGATGGTGCCGGCAAAATTCTGCCAGATGATGCCCCTTGTCCTTCTGGCGACAGCGAGCGTCTCGACGAAGCGTTCGAGGTCATTGCCGAGCAAGACCACGTCGGCGCTCTCCTGCGCCACATCGGTGCCCGACCCCATGGCCACACCGACATCGGCCTCAGCAAGTGCCGGCGCGTCGTTCACGCCGTCGCCGACCATGGCGACTTTTCGTTTCTGTGCAACGAGCGCCCGAACGCGCGCCAGCTTGTCCTCCGGCAGCAGTTCCGCCTCGATCTCCTTGATGCCGAGTGCCGCGCCGACGACGGCAGCCACACGCTGCGTATCACCCGTGAGCAAGACCGTCCGGATGCCCATGCCATGCAGAGCTTCGATAGCCCGCTTGGCCTCGGGCCGGACCGTATCGGCGACCGCGATGGAACCCAGCAAGCGGCCATCACGGGCGACAAAGACCTCGGAGCCAGGGTCCAGCCCGGAGGCGTCCGGCACGCCAATCCCGTTGTCTGCCATCCAGGCCTGGTTGCCGATCATGATGGTGGCGTCAGCGGCCTTCGTCGTGATGCCGCGGCCCGGTGTATAGGTGAAGCTTGTCGGCTCGATCACGTTGCGGCCCTGCTTGCGGGCATAGGCGACGATCGCCTTGCCGAGCGGATGCTCGGAACGCAGCTCCGCGGTGGCGGCTGCATAGAGCAACTCCTCACCAGTCGTGCCTGCAGCGGGAATGACCTGCTGCACCTCGGGACGTCCGAAGGTCAGCGTGCCCGTCTTGTCGAGCACCACTGTGTCGACATGGCCCAAGGTCTCCAGATGCACGCCCCCCTTGACGATCGCGCCAAGCCGGGCCGAGCGGCCGATGCCGCCGAGAATGGCGAGCGGCGTGCCGGCGGCGATGCCGCAGGCACCGGCGACGATGATCACCGAGATCGTCGCATAGACGTCGCGCGTGATCAGGAATGTCAGGACGGCGGCGCCAAGCGCAAAATAGACGAGATAGCCTGCCATCCGATCGGCGAGTCGCTGGACAGGGGCACGGGACTTCTCGGCCCGCTCGACCGCCTCGATGATCTTGCCGTAGCTCGTGTCACGGCCGATCCGCACGGTGGCAACCTCCAACGCGCCGGACTGGTTGATGGACCCAGCGAAGACCTGGGTGCCAACCGTCTTTTCGACCGGCATGGATTCGCCGGTGATGCGGGACTCGTCGACGAAGGAATGACCCGAGAGTACAGTCCCATCGACGGGAATCCGCCCGCCGGGTGCGACCAGGATGGCGTCGCCGACCGACAATTCCGCCGCCGCGACGGACCGGATCGAACCGGCACGGCGGACGGAAACCTCGCGTGGCAGGAATTCGAGAAGGTCACGGATCGCCTTGCGACCACGGCCGACGGTTAGGCCTTCTAGCACTTCGGCGACGAGAACGAACAAAGTGATGACGAGCGCCGTGAAGAACTCGCCGATGGCGGCTGCCGCGGCGATCGCAATCGTCATCGACAGCTCCATGGTCATGCGGCGCTCTAGGATGTTCTCGAAGGCCTCCTTGAGGATTGGCCAGCCGCCGATCAAAAGGCCGACAACGCCGATGACACTGACTGCCGGGAACGGCTCCCAGATCCGGAACCAGACGACCGCTGCCGCGATCGCGACGAGAGCGATGCGAACGGCTTCGGGCCATTCGAAGAGATAGTCGTGATCGTCGTGGTCATGATCGTGATCGTTATGATGCGTTTGGGCGGCTGGTGCGATTGTGCGCGCCTCGGCGGCATCAGCGAGGGTCCGGCGTTGTGCTGCGTCCTGGGCGGCCATGATGACAAACTTCGCGATTATTTGAGGTAGGCGCGCACGACATCGATGAGTTCGGCGGCGCCTTCGTTGCGTTGGTCTTGGGCCAGGGCGGGGCCGGCCACATGCATGAGGACGTGATCCTCGAACACTTCGGCCATCAGACCGTTGATGGCGCCGCGCACACCGGCGATCAGTTGGAGCACGTTGGCGCAGCCCTTCTCCTCTTCAAGAGCACGTTCGACCGCTTCCACTTGGCCGCGAATGCGGCGCACGCGATTAAGCAGCTTCGTCTTTTCGCGAATCGTGTGCGCCATGCGATTTGCCCTTTTCTGGAGCACATAGTATACCCCTCTATAACATTTATTGAGTTTAGTGCAAACCGCTCGCTATCCCCCAACGGTCGGCGACCGAAGGAAGCAGACGCGTGAAAATGTCGATTGAGCTCAAACATCTGCGCTACGCGGAAGCGGCCGAGCGATGCGGGAGTTTCCGCAGGGCCGCCGAGTCGCTCGCGGTCAAGCAGTCCAATCTTAGCCGCCGCATCCGATCGCTAGAGGACCAACTCGGGGTCAGACTGTTCGAGCGGACCAACGGCGGCGCGCGGCCGACGCCGGCCGGCCGCGACTTCCTCCACCGCGCCCGCCGCATCCTGGAGGAGCTGCAGACCTTGACCGATGGCGCCAAGGCCGTCGGTCGCGGCGAGGCCGGGCACATCACGATCGGATTCTATACGTCGCTCTCGACCGGCAATTTACGCGCCAGCCTTGTCGAATACGCTCGGCGCTTTCCCCAGGTAGAAATCAACACCGTCGAAGGGTCGCGCTCGCGGCTCTGCGGCGGCATCCAAAGCGGCACGATCGACGTCGCCATCGTGACGGGCGAACCGGCGTCGGACTGTGGCCGATCGATGGTGCTGTGGAGCGAGCGGATCATTGTCGCGCTGCCCGAGGACCATCCGCTCGCACCAAATGAGATCATCTACTGGACTGATCTCAAACGTGAGCGCTTTCTTCTCAGCGAGCGCGATCCAGGTCCGGAGATCCAGGAGATCCTGATCGCGAAGCTTGCCTCGTCCGGCGACTTTCTCGATGTTGTCCGACACGATGTCAGCTCCGAGAATATCAAGAGCCTGGTCGGCGCTGGCCGCGGCGTCAGTCTGATGTGCGAAGCCTGTATGGGCGCCAGCTATGCAGGCGTTGTCTATCGCGAAGCACGCGATGGCAATGGCGCCACGCGGATTGGCTACTGCGCCTATTGGAAGGAATGCAATGACAATCCGGCACTAAGGAATTTCATTCGGCTTCTAGAGGAGCGCTGCCCGCCGGTTGCGAGCGGGAACGGGCCGCGTGGCGGAGTTTCGCGAACCCCCGATCCGTCGCCATGAACCGCTCGACCATCGGCGCGATTAGCTTGGCGGGATCGACGGCTTTGCCGCTTTCGCGGCCAAGGATCTCAGCATATGCGATGAGATCGCGGTGAAGAGCAGCGGGCAATTCCACCGCGAGCTTCACCGGCTTGTCGTCTTCGAGCTGTCCGAGCTTAAGCTTGGCCATCGTCTAGCCTCCGTAGGGTTCGAGCACCAGGTCCCGCGTAACGATGACGCGAACGGGAAAGCCCGGCCGGATCGTCAGTGTTGGGGCGACGTTGAGCTGGCGGCGCACGATCTGCTGGCCGGCATCGTTGACGGTGTCTTGCCCGCCGTTGCGGATCGCCTGGATCAGGCGGTCGTCGTCGTTGGTGGCGAGCTCGGCTCCGACGCTCAGCAATGTGGAGAGTCCCGCCGCCTTCGCCAGCTCCCACCAGTGATAATCGACGCCATCCTGAAGGCCGGCATAGCCTTCAGCATCGGCGCCGGGCTGACGCTCGAGGACGATCGAGCGTCCGTTCGGGAAGATCAGCCGGTTCCACACCAGGAGCACGCGGCTCTGACCGAACTGAACGCTGTTATTGTATTGACCGATCACCCGCGTGCCCTGCGGCACCAGGAGGATACGGCCCGTCGGGCTGTCGTAGATGTTCTCCGTCACCTGCGCGGTGATCTGGCCCGGGAGATCCGAATGGATACCGGTGATGAGCGCCGCCGCGATCACGGCGCCTGCTTGAAGGATGTAAGGCGACGCCGGCGCGGCGACGCGATCCGGTGCGACGGTGCGCCGATCGGCGGCGGCGTTGAGGAAGGCAAGCTGCCGATCCTGGGCAGGTGGGGTGGCGGGTGGCGGCGCGAGGCCGAGGCCGGTGAGGTCCGGCGCGGGCAGTGGCGCGATCGTCGCGGCGCCGGCACCGGTCGAAGCCATGGGCCGGTTCTCGGTTCCGCTGAAGAGCCTGCTGACGCGGGCGGTCTCTATTTCCTGCAGCCGGCGTTGCTCCTCTGCGCTGAGGCCTGGATTGGGCTGGTTCGGCAGCGGCTGGCCGCGATTTTGCGCGCCCAGGATGGGTCGGCCGAGATCGCCCGGGAGGGGCGGACCGAGCTGGGGAACGCCGCTGTAGTCGCGCGGCAATCCGGCCAAGCCATCGGCGGTCGATCGATTGTCGGTCGAATAGAGTTCTTCGGCCGGCCTGCCTCCGTCGCGTGTTTGAAGCGCATAGATGAGCGCGCCACCGACGCCCACGCTCGCGATGAGACCGATACTGGCGAGCACCTTTCGCGACAGCCGCGTGACGCGCGGCGCTTCGGCACGCAGCCGCATCGGGGCGGCCGCATCATCGGCCGAACCTGTCAGCGGCGCCTCGCCTTCCTCTTTCCGGGTTTCAGGCTCGCTCACGACGTCCGCCTCCCATCGGTGCGGACGATCCGGACGCGCTTCTGGCGGTCGCCGGCGCCGAAGCGCAGTTCGGCGGCCGCGAACAGGCGGTCTACGATCATGTAGTTGGCGCGGACGCGGTAATTCACGAGTTCAGAGGTGTTGCCCTCCGGACCGACCACGAACAGCGGCGGCATCTCGCCCTGACCGATGCCACGGGGAAACTCGATGAAGACTTGGCGCCCATCATCGTAGGCCCTCAGCGGTCGCCACGGCGCACGATCGCCTTCGATCGCATAGCGGAAATTGATATTGGCGAGGTCGACGCCGGTGGCGACGGGACTGCTGGCCTCAGCCTGCGCGTTCTGGCGGCGCAGCGCGATGAGCTGATCCTGCGGATACTGCCAGGACACCGACGCCATATAGGTGCGCTCGGTGGAGCGCAGCTCCATATGGTACGTGCGCAGATTGGTGTTGATGATGAGATTCGTCATCAGGTCGGCGCGGGTCGGTTTCACCAGGATGTGGACTTGCTGGGTCGCGCCCGAACCGCTCAACGTGTCGCCGATGATCCAGCGGACAGTGTCGCCGGCGGCGACCGGGCCAGAACCGACCAGTTGCTCGCCTGGCTGAAGGGCGATGTCCGTGATCTGGCCGACGGCGGTGTAGACCTGATAGAGCGCGCCGCCCGTGTAGGGATAGACCTGCATGGCGTTGATGAAGCCATCGCGGACTGGCTGCACGCGTGCGGCGGCATTGGCCTGATTGACGCGCGCCGTCGGATCGGCGGGTTCGGGTGTGCCGCGGGATGGCTCGACGGGTTTCATCTGCCCAGGGAGCGGCAGAGGTCTCGGCAGCTCGACCACCCGCACCGGCGATGGAGGATCGGCGCTCAGCGCCGCCGGCACGGCGTCATCATACGAGATCTCGGGCGGCCTGTTCGCCGTGGCGCAGCCGGCGAGCGCCGACGTGCACAGTAGGAGAACCGTAAATGTGGAAGTGCGAGAAGCCGGGTTTCCGGCTTTACGGAAAGACGGCTTCATTGCCCAAGCTCCCGTGACCAGTTGATGGCGTTGACGTAGATTCCGAGCGGGTTCGCGCGCAGTCGATCGGCGTTGCGTGGAACCTGCACGACGATGGTGAGGATGGCGGTCCAGCGGGTCGTCTCGGCGAGTTGGCCATTCTCGTAACGGCGTTCGACCCAGGCGACGCGGAAACTATCGGGCGAAGCCCGGATGACGCTGGAGACATCGACGGCGATCTGTTGCCGGCCGACTTTGGTGAAGGGGTCGTTCGACCGCGCGTAATCGTTGAGCGCCGTCGCGCCGCGGTCGGTCGTGAAGTCGTAGGCGCGCAGCCAGTTCTGCCGAACGATGATGGCGTCGGACGGAATCGAGCGCACCTGCTCGATGAAGCGCGCGAGATGAAAGGCGATCTGCGGATCGGTCGGACGATAGTCTGCGACTGCCGGTGCGACCGCCTGGGCCTGGCCGAGCCTGTCGACCTGCACAACCCATGGCACGATCGTGCCGCGGGCCGATTGCCAGACGAGCGCCGCCGCGAAGCTTGCGGACAGGAGCAGCGAGCCGAATGCCATGAAGCGCCAGTTCTTCGCCTGAACGCGTGCGGAGCCGATGCGGTCGTCCCAGACCTGAGCGGCGCGCTGGTATGGCGTCTCGGGTTCTGGCGCTTTGCCGTAGTGAGTAGAGGGTCGTTTGAACATCAGCGATCGCCTTGAGAGAGGTTCATGGAGGAGCCGCCGCCATGGCTGTCGCCGCTGCGAACGGCGTGGGCGGCGGCCGTCACACCGTGGCTCAAGGCCTGAGAGCGCTTCATGCGCTGGGCCCAGGCCGGCGGCCCGTCAGCCGCCGAGGACGGGGCAGCCTCGGACGCGCTTCCGCCAATCGTGCCCATGGTCGACGTGCCGCCCGTGGCGGCGAACGCGGATTTGGCGCCATCGGAGAAGCTCGCCTTCATGCTGTCTGCCGCCCGGGAGGCCGCGCGACGCAGCGGTGAGGTCGTAGCCGCGCCAGCGGCGCGAGCAACGCCACCGAGTCCGGACCCGACGGCGGACGCGCCCGACTGGCCGGCAGCGCCGAGGCTGTAGGCCGTCGAGGCGCCACCGGCCAGGGCCGCTCCCCCACGAGCGGCAGCGGCAGTTCCGGAAAGAGCAGCGGCGCCGCTGCGCAGGGCCATTCCGCCAGCCGCGCCAGCCGCGATCAGAGCGCCGCCCGCGGCGAGCCCGGTCCCGACCGCCGCGCCGGCGCCGAGCTGCGGACCGCCGGAGACGAGGCCGTTGGCGATGCCGGGACCGAAGATTCCGAGTCCTAGCAACGATAGCGCGGCGAGCACGATCGCCATCGCCTGGTCGACCGTCGGCGCCTGGTTGCCGAAGCCGACGGTGAACTGGGAGAACAATGTCGAGCCGATGCCGATGATGACGGCGAGCACCAGCACTTTGATTCCGGATGAGATGACATTGCCGAGGACGCGTTCAGCCATGAACGCGGATTTGCCGAAGAGGCCGAAGGGGATCAGCACAAAACCGGCCAGCGTCGTCAGCTTGAACTCGATCAGGGTGACGAAGAGCTGGACAGCGAGGATGAAGAAGGCGAGCAGCACCAGGGCCCAGGCGAACAGCAAACAGGCGATCTGGATGAAGTTCTCGAAGAAGGCGATCCAACCCATCAGGTTGGAAATGGAATCCAGCAGCGGCCGGCCGGCGTCGAGGCCGGTCTGCGCAACGCGGCCGGGACGCATGAGGTCGTCGACGGTGAACCCGGTGCCCGACGCCTTCAGGCCGAGCCCTGCGAAGCTCTCGAAGACGATGCGTGCGAGATTATTCCAGTTGCCGATAATGTAGGCGAAGACGCCGACGAACAGGGTCTTCTTGACCAGGCGCGCCATGATGTCGTCGTCGGCGCCCCAGCTCCAAAACAGCGCGGCCAATGTCACGTCGATAACGATCAGCGTGGTGGCGATGAACGCCACCTCGCCGCCGAGCAGGCCGAAGCCGCTATCGATGTAGCGGGTGAAGACCTCGAGGAATTGGTCGATGACGCCGGTGCCGCCCATGGATCACCGCCCGTCCTGGGGCTGGGGCGATACTGGTGCGGACGTAGCGCCGAGGAAGCGGTCGCGGGTTTCGGCCCAGGTGCGCAGGCATTCGGTATCGCGCGCGGCGGCCTCGCCGAGCAGTTGGCAGCGCCGCTGCGCCTGGCGCAGCGGATCGGCCGGCGTATCTTCGCTTGGCCGTACCGTCTGGACGGGCGGTTCTTCCTCTTTCCGGGTCATCTCGATCGCCGTCGCGGTGATGGCGACGGCGACGAAGACGACGGCGCCGAGGCGCGCCAGGAGCTTGCCGTCCATGACGTGATCCTCTTGAGGGGCCTTAGTTGCCATTCGGGAACATGCGGGCGTTGCCGGGCTGATAGCCGCTGCCGGGGGTCAGGAAGCGGCGGCGTTGCTCGCGACCCTGCTCGGCCGCCGCCGCACGCTCCGCTTCAGTCAGCGCTTGAGCCCGTCCGTTCGCGGCGACGACGGCTGTGAGATCGGCGAGCTGCTGGGCCTGGAGCGCGAGGAGCTGATTGCCGGCCTGCGACGCCTGCAAGGCGCCGGTCGCGCCCTGGCTTTGGCCGATGAGCGCCGACATCTCGGCGCGGCTGGTGTCGATGTTGCCGACGACGCCGGCCTGCACGCGCAAGGCGTCCTGCAGGCCGCCGACGGTGTTCTGCCAGCGCTCGCGCGCCTGCGCCACGAGCTGCTGGTCGGAGGCGGACATCGACGCATTGCCGTAGGTGGAGGTGAATGCCTGGTCGATCTGCTGGACGTCGTAGGCGATGCGCTGCGCCTCGCCGAGGAGCTGCTGCGTCCGCTGTACGGACTGCTGCAGGCGTTGAAGCGAGGAGTAAGGCAGGCTCGCGAGGTTGCGCGCCTGATTGATCAGCATCGTCGCTTCGTTCTGAAGCGAGGTGATCTGATTGTTGATCTGCTCCAGCGCGCGAGCGGCGGAGAGAACATTCTGCACGTAGTTCGTCGGGTCGTAGACGACCCATTGCGCGGAAGCCGGCTGAACCATTACGGGCAACATCGCCACGGGGACGGAAAGGATCGACGCGGCAAGAAGCGCCGCGCGCGAGCGACGGATGATCATGGCTGGGTCTCCAGGTTGTTGAGGTTGGGGATGAGGTCGGCGGCCCAGGCGACGCCGCGCAGACGCAGCCAGGCCGACAGGAATCCTTCGCGGCCGTGCTCTGCCACGACGCGCTCGATCGCGGCCTGATCGGTCTTCGAGGACGCGGCGCAGAGCGCCAACGCGACGTCGGACAGACCGAGCTCAAAGAGCCGGTTGCCGCGGCGGGATTGGCAGTAATAGTCCCGCTTCGGCATCGCGCGGGCGAGGATTTCGATCTGGCGATCGTTGAGTCCGAAGCGGCGGTAGATCGCTGTAATCTGCGGCTCGATCGCGCGCTCGTTCGGCAACAGCAGCCGGGTCTGGCAGCTCTCGATGATGGCGGGCGCGATGGCCGATCTGTCGATGTCGGAGAGCGATTGCGTGGCGAAGACAACGGACGCGTTCTTCTTGCGGAGCGTCTTCAACCACTCACGGAGTTGGCCGGCGAAATCCTCGTCGTCGAGAGCCAACCAGCCTTCGTCGACAATGAGCAGCGTGGGGCGGCCGTCGAGACGGTCCTCGATGCGGTGGAAGAGATAGGCGAGCACGGCCGGCGCTGCGCCCGTGCCGATCAGGCCCTCGGTCTCAAACGCCTGCACAAAGGCTTGGCCAAGATGCTCGCTCTCGGCGTCAAGCAGCCGGCCATAGGCACCGCCGACGCAATAAGGCCGTAACGCCTGCTTGAGGTCGTTCGACTGAAGGAGGACCGCCAGGCCGGTGAGCGTGCGCTCGCCGACGGGCGCACTCGCCAGCGACGTCAACGCGGTCCAGATGTATTCCTTCACCTCGGGCGCGATCGTCACGCCCTCGCGCTGCAAGATCGCGACGATCCAATCCGCTGCCCACGCGCGTTCCGGTACGTGGTGGATGCCGGCGAGCGGTTGCAGCGAGACGCTGTCAGCCGCGCCTTCTGTCAGGCCGCCGCCGAGATCGTGCCAGTCTCCGCCCATCGCGAGCGCGGCCGCACGGATCGAGCCGCCGAAGTCGAAGGCGAAGACTTGTGAGCCGGGGTAGCGCCGGAACTGGAGCGCCATCAGCGCCAGGAGCACGGATTTGCCGGCGCCCGTCGGTCCGACGACGAGCGTGTGACCGACATCGCCGACATGAAGGGAAAACCGGAACGGGGTCGAGCCTTCGGTCCTGCCATAAAGCAAGGGGGGTTGCCCGAAATGCTCGTCCCGCTCCGGCCCCGCCCACACCGCCGATAGCGGAATCATGTGGGCGAGATTGAGCGTCGAGATCGGCGGTTGCCGGACGTTGGCGTAGACATGGCCCGGCAGCGAGCCAAGCCAAGCGTCGGCGGCGTTGATCGTCTCCGCCATCGCGGTGAAGTCGCGGCCCTGAACGATCTTCTCCACCAAGCGCAGCTTCTCGGCTGCGATGCGGGGATCGGCGTCCCAGACGGCGACCGTCGCGGTGACATAGGCCTGACCGGCATAGTCGGCGCCGAGTTCCTGAAGCGCGAGATCGGCATCGGCCGCCTTGTTCGCCGCATCGGTATCGACGAGCACCGAAGCCTCGTTGGTCATCACCTCCTTGAGGATCGCCATGATGCTCTTGCGCTTGGCGAACCATTGCCGGCGGATCTTGGTGAGCAGCTTGGTGGCGTCGGTCTTGTCGAGAAGGACGGCGCGCGTCGACCACCGATAAGGAAAGGCGAGCCGGTTGAGGTCGTCGAGCAGCCCGGGCGTGGTCGCGGTCGGAAAGCCGACGATGGTCAAGATGCGGAGATGCGCGTCGCCCAGGCGCGGCTCCAGCCCGCCGGTGAGCGACTGATCGGCCAGCAGCGCGTCGAGATACATCGGCGTCTCGGGCACGCGCACGCGATGGCGCTTGGTCGAGACGGTCGAATGGAGATAGGTCAGCGTCTCGCCGTCATCGAGCCATGCGCATTCCGGCATGAAGTTCTCTATGAGCTGGAGCACGCGGTCGGTGCGGTCAGCGAAGCCGCGCAACACTTCATGAGGGTCGAGACCGTTGTCGGCTTTGCCTTCATAGAGCCAGCTCTCGGCGAGGGCGGCGTCCTCGGCCGGCGGCAGGTAGACGAAGGTCAGGAAGTAGCTCGACTCGAAGTGCGAGGCGTCTTCCTCGAAATCGGCCTTGCGTTCGGCGTCGACCAGGGCGGACGCCGCCTCGGGAAAGCGGCTCGCCGGATAGGCGCCGGCGCCATGGCGCTGCGCCTCGACGAAAATCGCCCATCCCGAGCCGAGGCGGCGGAAGGCGTTGTTGAGCCGGCCGGCAACGGCGACGAGTTCGGCCGGCACCGCGGAGTCGAGGTCTGGACCGCGAAAGCGGGCGGTGCGCTGGAAGCTGCCGTCCTTGTTGAGGACCATGCCCTCGCCCGCGAGCGCGGCCCAGGGCAGGAAGTCCGCGAGGCGGGTTGAGGTTCGGCGATATTCGGCAAGGTTCATCATCGGGGCCTCACGCGCTCAGATGGCCGGGGATGCGCAGATGGCGGCGCACCACGTCGACGAATTGCGGATCGCGCTTGGCCGCCCACACGGCAGCGAAATGCCCGATCGCCCAGAGCCCGAGACCGACCAGCCAGAGACGCAGGCCGAGGCCGAGCGCCGCCGCCAGCGTGCCGTTGAGAATGGCGATCGCGCGCGGCGCGCCGCCGAGCAGGATGTGCTCGGTGAGCGCCCGATGGACCGGGACGGCGTAGCCCGGAACGTCGCCAGCGCTGTCGATCAGGCTCGCCATCAAACGAGCGCCCCGCCGCCGAACGAGAAGAAGGACAGGAAGAAGCTCGACGCGGCGAAGGCGATCGACAGGCCGAAGACGATCTGGATCAACTTACGCGCGCCGCCTGATGTATCGCCGAAGGCGAGTGTCAGACCTGTGATGATGATGATCATCACGGCGATGATCTTGGCCACAGGTCCCTCGATCGATTGAAGGATCTGCTGCAGCGGCTGTTCCCACGGCATGGAGGAGCCGGACGCGTGGGCGGCGGGCGCCAGCGCGAGGCTGAAGAGCACTACGGCGGTTGCGGTGGCGGTGTGGCGTCGAAGACGTTGGATATCGGGTATCACGAGAGGTCTCCTGGGGCGGGCTGGGTTGCGGGGATGACGCGGTAGTCGCCGTCGGGCTGAAGGCCTTCGACGCGGGCGAGTTCGGCAAGGCGACGGGTCGCGCCGCGGCCGCTGAGCACGGCAACGAGATCGATTGTCTCGGCGATCAGCGCGCGCGGGACCGTGATGACGGCTTCCTGAATGAGCTGTTCGAGGCGACGCAGCGCGCCGAGCGCGGTGCCGGCGTGGATAGTGCCGATGCCGCCCGGGTGGCCCGTTCCCCAGGCCTTGAGCAAATCCAGCGCTTCAGCGCCGCGCACCTCGCCGATCGGAATGCGATCGGGGCGCAGGCGCAGCGATGAGCGGACGAGATCGGACAGCGAGGCGACGCCATCCTTCGTCCGCATGGCGACGAGGTTGGGTGCCGCGCATTGCAGCTCGCGCGTGTCCTCGATCAGAACGACGCGGTCGAAGGTCTTCGACACTTCGGCGAGCAGCGCGTTGGTGAGCGTGGTCTTGCCGGTCGAGGTGCCGCCGGCGACGAGGATGTTGCGGCGGTCCGCGACGGCGCGGCGAAGCACCTCCGCCTGCTCGGCAGACATGATCTCGGCGGCGATGTAGTCAGCAAGCGTGAAGACGGCGACGGCGGGCTTGCGGATCGCAAACGCCGGCGCGGCGACCACCGGCGGCAACAGCCCCTCGAACCGCTCCCCCGTCTCGGGAAGCTCGGCCGAGACGCGCGGCGAACCGGAATGAACCTCGGCGCCGACATGATGCGCGACCAGGCGGACAATGCGCTCGCCGTCCGCGGGAGACAGCCGCTCTCCGGTGTCGGAGAGCCCCTCGGACAGCCGGTCGATCCAGAGCCGCCCGTCGGGATTGAGCATCACCTCGACGATCGACGGGTCTTCCAGGAATCCGGCGATGGCGGGGCCGAGGGCCGTGCGCAACATGCGCGCGCCTCGCAGGATCGCCTCTGATTGCTGGTGAGAAACCGCCATGTCGTCCCCGTTCTGCGCGGGACCGCAAACACGCGGCCCTGGATCGGGGATCAGTAGAAGAGGCAGAAATCAGGGCATGACAACAAGCAGAATGGGGGCGTAGTGCTCTGGCGTACAAAGACAGGGAGACGGCGGAACTGCCGGAGTCTTGCGACGCGTCGCACGATGATTATTCCGCGCCTGCGATCCCGGCAACGTCTTCGGAAATCTCCTCACGCACCTTCGGTCCCTTCGCGAGTCGCCGCCCGAGTGCGGCGACGAACGCGTCGTAGCGCTCGCCTGCTTGCGCGCGTGCGGCTGCCTGGGCTGGCTCCGGCAACGGCGGATTGGTGGTGAGCCAGAAGCGGACGAACACCGCCAGCATTTCCACGGAAATGCCGAGGTCGCGTTCCATGCGCGTCATGCGCCGGTCGAGTTGATCCAGCCGCTTGGTGGTCGCGGCTTCCTGGCGCTCGGCGGCGTCGGGCGAGAGGAACGATGCGATACCCGCTTCGGCTACAAGGGACCGCGATTGGTCGCGACGTGCCGCATAGTCCGCGAGCGCCTTCATGACGTCCGGATCAAGATAAACCGAGAGTCGCTGCTTCTTCGGAATCTTGGTCATGTGTGCGCTCAGAGGTCCATGCCGTCATTGGGATCGAGCGAGACTTGGCGCGCCACGCCCCGCATGACCTGGTTCAACCGGCTTGCACGGGCGGCGTCGTCATCGGCGTCGTCGGCGCGATCGATGTCGAACTCATTGTCGATCGGAGCCTTCTTCTCGATCGTCCTCGCCGTGGTCAGCTCGGGTTGCTGACGACGCTCCGAACCGGTCGGATCGTCGTCACCTGTGCTGTCATGCAACGCGGCTGCATCGAGCACGGGCCGCGATGGCAACGGCATAGTGCTCCAATCGTCCGGCTTTCCCGCGGCTGGCTTTACGAGCGCAGGTGGCGGCAGGACGCGCTCCTGAAACCGCTGATCCTCATAGTAGCGAGCCTTCTTCGCGCGGATCGGCGGCGTGCCGGCCACCATCACGATCTCATCGGCAGGCGGGAGCTGCATCACCTCGCCCGGCGTCAACAATGGGCGCGCCGTCTCCGATCGCGACACCATGAGGTGGCCAAGCCAGGGACTGAGCCGATGTCCGGCATAGTTGCGCATCGCGCGCATCTCGGTCGCGGTGCCCAGCGCATCGGACACGCGCTTGGCTGTCCGCTCGTCATTGGTGGCGAAGCTGACGCGGACATGGCAGTTGTCGAGGATCGAATTGTTCGGCCCGTAGGCTTTCTCGATCTGATTGAGCGATTGGGCGATGAGGAAGCTCTTCAGCCCATAGCCAGCCATGAACGCCAAGGCGCTCTCGAAGAAGTCGAGGCGCCCGAGCGCGGGAAACTCATCGAGCATGAGCAGCAGCCGATGCCGCCTGCCTTTGGCGTTGAGGTCCTCTGTCAATCGGCGTCCGATCTGATTGAGGATCAGGCGGATCAGCGGCTTGGTGCGCGCGATGTCGGACGGGGGCACAACGAGATAGAGAGTTGATGGCCGCGTCCCGCCGACTATGTCGGTGATCCGCCAGTCGCAGCGGCGAGTCACTTCGGCCACCACCGGATCGCGATAGAGCCCGAGAAATGACATCGCGGTCGACAAAACACCCGACCGCTCGTTATCGGATTTGTTCAGCAGCTCGCGCGCGGCCGAGGCGATAACGGGATGTGGGCCTGCCTCCCCGAGGTGCGCGGTTTTCATCATGGCCGCGAGTGTCGACTCGATCGGCCGCTTCGGATCGGACAGGAACGCAGCGACGCCCGCGAGCGTTTTGTCTGCTTCAGCATAAAGGACGTGGAGGATGGCGCCGACCAGCAGCGCGTGACTGGTCTTCTCCCAATGATTGCGCTTCTCCAAACTTCCTTCCGGATCGACAAGGATGTCGGCGATGTTCTGGACGTCGCGGACTTCCCACTCGCCGCGGCGGACCTCGAGAAGTGGATTGTAGGCGGCGGACTTCGCGTTGGTCGGATCGAACAGCAGCACGCGGCCATGCCGAGCACGAAAGCCGGCTGTGATCTGCCAATTCTCACCCTTGATGTCGTGAACAATGGCGGAGCCCGGCCATGTCAGCAGCGAAGGCACGACCAGGCCGACGCCCTTGCCAGAGCGGGTCGGCGCAAAACAGAGCACATGCTCCGGACCGTCATGACGCAGATAGGAGTGGTTGAACTTTCCGATCACGACGCCATCGGGTCCGAGCAATCCGGCGGTCCGCACTTCGTCGGCGCGCGCCCAGCGGGCCGACCCATAGGTCTCGACATTCTTGGCTTCGCGCGCACGCCAGACCGACATGCCGATGGCGACTGCGATGGCGATGAAGCCCCCCGATGCCGCGATGTAGGCGCCCTCGACAAAAACGTGCGGGGCGTAGGCATCGTAGAAGTACCACCACCAGAAGAACGCCGGCGGATGGTAGATGGGCCAGCCGAAGAGCTCGAACCAAGGCCGGCCGAGTTGCGGCTGGAAGCCGAGCTGCCAAGCCGTCCACTGCGTCGCGGCCCAGGTCGTGGCAAGCACGATCAGGGAGACGAGGAGAATTTGACCCCAGAGGATTTTGGTGGCCGACATAGTGGAGTCCCTTCTTGATGAGGCGCGCTGTTCACAGGCCGAGCCCCCGTTTGCGGCCGAAGCTCCAATCGATGCCGCCGTCGCTTCGGGCGAGACCGGCGACATGGCGGCCGAGCTGCTTTTCGAGTGACGGCGACCAAGGCACGAGCTGGAAGCCAAGGCCGTCATCGATCATCGCGAAGCGGCCGGAGGCGAGCGCGATGCGCCGCTGGTAGGCGCCGGCGATGTATTCCCCCGCCGCGGCCTTATTGAATGTGCGGCCGCTCTCTGCGGCGAGCCTGGCGCCGATGGCGTCCAGCTCGCGCCGGCGCAGCGTCTCGATCAGGTTGCGGCTGAAGCTGACGCCGCGGTTCTGACGTTCGGCGAGACCTTGGCCGATCAGGTGTTCGGCGCGCCGGCCCAGGGCTTCGCGCACCTCCGCGCCGAAGCCTCCGCCGCCGAGCGCAACGGGCTCGCGGGCGATCGCCTGCCGGTCAAGCCAGGTCGCGCCTGTCGCCGTGATCTGCTGCTCGATGGTGAGGTCTGACCGGACTGCCATCGCGACGCGATGTTGTCCTTTTGCGTCGTCGAACCTGCGCAGCTCGACGATCGAGCCGGGTGCGCTGTCGCCGGCGGCGTCGAGGTCGGGCAGCTTGATGTGATGGGTGCGGCCGTCCGTGCCGTCGACCACGGCATAGGCCGTGCCCTTCAGCTCATCGTCGAGACCGCGGGCAACCAGCCGGCCGACGACAGGGTCGTCCAGGCTCTCTCCGGCGAGCACGTAGTTGGAAGCACTGCGCTCGATGCCGTGCTCGGTCAGGCCGCGATGGATGCGCTTGATGATATCGCCGCGCTCACCGAGCTGGCGCAGCGTCGTCTCGGCGTTCTCCGCAATCGCCCATTGGCCGGGACCGATCTGATCTGCGAGCCCGAGGGACTCAAGCTTTCGCAGGCGTCCAACCTTGAGCGCATGAAATTCGTCGGGCTGGCGGTCGGGTCGCGGCGCGAGGTCGACGATGCCGGTGCGGTAGCTGTCGCGAGTGAGCTGCCGATCGAGATTGGTCCAGCGCTCGGTGTCGATTTGGCGCTCGAGCGTGCGGCGGATTTCATGATCGGTGCGCGAGCCTAGCTCCTGGGTGATCAGATCCCGCGCCCGATCCCGCATCCCCTCCTTGATGTAGTCGCGGGAGATGACGAGGTTCTCGCCATCCTCGCGCACGCCGCGGACGATCAGGTGGACATGGGGGTGCTCGGTGTTCCAGTGATCGACGGCGACCCAATCGAGCTTAGTACCGAGATCCTTCTCCATCTGCCCGACGAGATCGCGCGTGAAGGTCTTGAGGTCCGCCATTTCCACGGCGTCGTCGGGCGACACGATGAACCGGAAATGGTGCCGGTCGTCCTCGCACCGCTCCGCGAACGCCTTCGGCTCGGCGTTATCTTCACCGGGACCAAAGAGCCGGGCCTTCTCTCCGTCCCGGGTGACGCCCTCGCGGCGCAGATAGTTCAGGTGAGTCCCGAGCGGCGCGTTGCGTCCGCCGTGGCGGACCACGCGCGCCTTGACCACGGCGCCGCGCGATCGGGACGTGATGAGCCGGTTGGCCTGCACCGACGCGCGCTGACCGTGACCAAAGCGCGAGCGATGCCCGGGACCGATCGCCCCCTTGCGGGAGACCGATCCGCCGGCCCGCTGCGCGGCGGCCAGCGCCTGGGCGATGAACGGCCGAGCGCGTTGCGCACGCGTTGAGCGGATACGGCCTGGCCGGATGCGGAAATCGTCCTCGCTGCTCATCGGCGCGGCGTCGCACATCGCGCCATCGCGCGGACAATCTTGGAGAAAAGCGAAGGCGGCAGGCTGCGCGGGCCAGGCGCACATCGCGAATCCGCAACGTAAGCCCTTGAAAAAGCACAACCGAACCGAGGCGCACATCGCGCCCCTTTATCCTGCCATCGTGCGGTTGTGTTGCCCTGCTTCCCCCTCCGCGCACTCCATGATGCGACGGGGCACGCCAGACTGCGAAGGCGGCCGAAGCACTTCATCGCGGGTCTCCGCTGACGGATGGCGCGACAAACAGGCCCACAGACTGCGGCGTGATCGCGGAAGTTTCGCGCGCCGGAGTTGCCGCCGGAGCGTCGTCCGGAGGGCTTTCCGTCTGCGCTGGATCGACAGCGGTCATGCCGCCAGGGCGCGTGATGAACAACGGCGCGCGAGTCCAGGCGCGAGGATCGGCTACGGCGACGGTGATTGCACCGGGCAGGTCACCGCCGCCGAAGGAAGAGAGCAACGCGGCCACATACGCACGGGTCTCGGCCGGCAACGGGCGGCCCGCGAGATATTCTTCGTAGCGCCCTGGTCCCGAGTTATAAGCCGCAAGAAAGCCCGGAGAACCGTAGCGATCATACATCTCGCGCAAGTACGCCGCGCCGGCCAGGATGTTGTCGCGCGGGTCGTAAGGATCACGTCCGAGCCTATGGCGGACGCGCAGCTCCGCCCAGGTATCCGGCATGATCTGCATCAAGCCCATCGCGCCGGCAGAGGAGATCGCGCGCACATCACCGGCGCTTTCGGCGCGCATGACGGCGCGAATCCAAGCGGCCGGAATGCCGAAGCGCCGTGCCGCCTCTTCGATGTGGGCGGCAAACGGATGAGTCGGCGCCGTGCGCGTGACTAGTGCAGTCTGAGCATTCGCAGTGGCGCTGAGCGGCACGGCGGGGAGCATGCCGGAAAGGAGAAGGAAGGCTGTCAGCCGGACGACGCTTAGCCGTCCGACGACAGTTTGGTGGCGCGGGGCGGACATCGTTCAGTCCCGCTCGCCGCGCTTGGGCGGACGGTTCCAGTGCAGGCTCCAGGCGGATTTGTCCTCGGTCGATTGGAACAGATTCGCGCGAATCGGCTGGGCCAACGTGGGATCGTCGATCTGCAAGGAGACGTAATCGCCGGCCTTTTCGCCGGTTCGTTTCCATCCGGCGCCGATCTCGGGTCCGTCGTCATTGCCGTGATGAACACGATAGTCCGGCGCATTCTCGGCGTCGGTGTGCTCGGCGGGGATGATCACGATCTCGATGTCGAGCGAGAGCGTGCGGATGCGGCCGGCGTAGCCGTTCTTGGTGCGCGTGAATTCGCCGATCTGCGGCATGGAAGACTCCTTTGTTATGCGGTGAGGTCGGATATGCGCGTCGTTCACCGCGTCGCGGCGCGCCATTCGAAGCGGCCGCTGCCGTCTTCATCGGTCCACACCGGCGTTGCGCGGCCGATGATTGAGCGGGCGGAAATCGGACCGAAGTAGCGACCGTCGAGGCTGTCCTCGACGGACCAGTTCATGAGGAAGATTTCGTCGTCCGCGATGAGTCGGCAGCCCTGCCAGACCGGCAGATCGCGACCGAGCCGATCGCGGTCGAGCGCTTCGCCCATGACGACGCCGTTGATGGTGACGCGGGCTCCGAGACGGCAGACGTGTTGCCCCGGAAGACCGGCGACACGCTTCATGAGGGGAACGCCGCGCGGCAGGTAACCGCGCTCGGCGAGGAACGACGCGAGCGGCTCCGGAGCGTCCACGGCGACCAGATCAGTGACTTCAAGGCGTGGCGGCCGATCGAGCGAATAGAGTCCGATCGGTGTGCTGGCGGAGGCGTTCCAGATCAGCCTGGGCGTGATGTGGATGAACGACAGGCCGCCGATCAGCATTACGGTAAAGTACGTCGTCATGACGTAGCCGAAGCGGGTCATGGCTCGACCTTCCGGCGCAGAAGGATGGCCCGATGCTGCTCGATCGTGTAGCTGCGCGGCTCTTGGCCGGCAGCGAGACGATTGTGAACGTGCCGCCAATGATGCGGCGTGACCTCGGCGGGATTGATGCCGATCGCCTCGATCGCATCAACGATCTGCAGAACACGTTCGACTCTCGGCCAGCTCTCGGCCTTCAGCAGGATGTCGCCGCCGGGGCGCACAAAAGGCAGCGTCTGATAGGGTTCGCCCGGCGAGATCGCGCGCACGATGTCGATGCGTGAGATGATCGTCCCGAAGTCGTTGGACGCCCAGCGGACGAAGGCGAAAACGCTATGGGGCGGGAAGCTGACGACCCGCCGGCGGCGGTCGAGAATCTGTTCGTGGACGTCCTGGCCGAACCTGATCCAGTATTCGACCTTCTTCTCAAGCCAAGTCAGCTCGACGTGGGTCAGACCAACCACAGTCGGCGTCGCCACGCGACGCAAGTCCGGAGCGCCGTTCATGGCGTACCTCCTTCGGCCGGAGGAAATTCGCGGGCGAGCAGCTCGCGCAGCATGTCGGCGACAGTGACGCCGCGCTGGAATGCGACAATCTTGATCTGGCCGCGCAGGCCGGGCGTGACGTCGATGGTGAGCCGCGCGGTGAAATTCGCGACGTCACCGCTCCGTGCCGGGCGCGGATCGGGGGCTTTCACCCAGCTCTCAGGATCGGCCGGACGTGCGGTGAAGGCACGTTTGGGGGGTCGCTCTGTCATGGCGCGATCCTCCCGACCTCGGTGCACAGCGCGGTGATCTCGCGCGTGGCGGGACTGTGTTCGTTGATTTCCGAGACGAGGCGCCCGGATCGCGCTGTGTCGGCGAAGGCGACGCGCTGGCCGATGGTGCTGGTGAGTACCGGCGGATCGTGATCGGCGAGCGTCTCGGCCGTCTCGCGCGCGATGACGGTGCGCGCTCCACATCGATTCAGTACGAAGCGAGCGGCGAGCTCGGGGCGATAGATCCGCGCCTCGGCGAGCGGCGAGAGCATCTCCGCAGACGCCCAGCCATCGAAAGGCGATGGCTGCATGGGGATCAGAACCAGGTCGGCGGCAAGCAGCGCGGACCGCATCAGGCTGGCGACACGCGGTGGCCCGTCGATCACCACATGATCGGCGCCTCGGGCGAGTTCCGGCGCTTCGCTATGAAGCGTATCTCGTGCGAGGCCGACGACACCAAACAGGCGTGCCAGACCTTCGCGCGCTCGCTGCTGCGACCAGTCGAGCGCCGAGCCCTGGGGATCGGCGTCGATGAGAACGACGCGCTTTCCTCGCCGGGCCCATTCGCCGGCGAGATGCAGCGCGAGCGTCGTCTTGCCGACGCCGCCCTTCTGGTTGAGGAGCGCGACGATCATGACGCACCGCCACCACGCCGGGCGGGAGTCGCCTGGGTGAGTCTCGCGTGCGGCTTGGCGGGGTGGACAACGTCATGGCCGGGATCGGTCGTGGATAGCCGCGTGCCGCGATCCGCCCAGGCCTGAAGATCGTCGAGGGCATAGACGATGCGGCCGCCAAGCTTGCGATAAACGGGTCCGGTGCCATAGGTGCGATGCTTCTCCAGCGTCCGACCGGACAGGCCGAGGAAGCGCGCAGCCTCGGGAGTGCGGAGATAGCGTGGCGGGGTGTCGAGTCGCGCTGATGACATGGTGGCCTCCGGGCGTCGGCTGCGCCTCCGGCGTGCGGTGGCGGAGCGGCGACCACGATGGCGAACCATCGGCGTCCAGGTGGATGACGGAGTGAGGCCCCTGCGAGCGCGTACCCCTTCGACGATGGTCGAGCGGAGCTGGCGCTTAGGTCAGCGGCCCGCGAGCAAGCGGAGATAGCCGCCGCGCGTCATCGTCTGGGCGTCCTTGACCAAGCGGATGGTCTGCGCACGGATGGACGATGTCTTCCATTCGGTGGCGGATTGCGAGGCCGTATCGAACAGCACGCTGGCGATTTCGCGATAGGTGGCGCCGGAGGATCGGCCATCTAGCGCGCGCACCATACGCACCAACCGCTGGCGGTGGCGCGGGGTGAGCGTGAGCGCGCGCGGTAGCGGACCGGCGGCGCGTCCGAACAGACGGCGCTGGAACCGCAGCGCCGCTTCAGCGCGGATGTGGAAGCTGTCGTCGAGCGGCAGCAGCACGGCGAGCGGCTGCGCCGGGTTGATGTCGCCGACGACTAAGTGATGGTCCCCGTCGGGATCGGCCAGAACGATGGCGCCTTGTACGCGCACCGTCGCGCGGGCCAGGTCGAGTTGTTCGAGCCGCCGGGCCATCTGAAACACGGCCGGCGCGGCTTCAAGCAGCAGCACGCTGGCAACGAGTTCGGGCTGCCAAAAAATCGCGGTCTCTTGAGCGGAGCGGTCGGGATTAATCAGGAAAGCGTAACCCCCATTGTGGGGCGGCGCTCCTCTGCGAAGCGCCTGGCCGACTTGCCGGCGTGCCGTGCAGGCGATCGTACTCGCTGCGATAGACGGGATTGCGGCGCAGAAATTCCCACGCGAACCCTTGCCGCTCCAGCCGGTTCAGGGCGCGTTCGGTTTCTTGCGATCGCCAGTCGGGCGGCTCGGCCATACGCGTCTCCTCGTCCGCGTTCAGAGTGGCCCCCTGCGCGAAGAGTTGCCGTCGGCGAGATGTGGCGGAAGTCCCCGAATCTGAGCGGCGTGATGCCCAATGCAACCAGGAGGAGTGTCCTGATTTACGACACGCGGGGACCGAGGAGCTCGCGATATCCCGTGGTCGTCATCCAGCGGGCGCGGGCGAGATGGCTCTGATGGATAATGCGTGCTCGCTCGAGGTCACGGTCGGGGTCAAGTCCGAAGATGATTTGCACAGCCTCTCGCCAATCGGCCCCTTCCGCGTCGGCGTCGAGCAACCGGATATAGGCGGCGAGATGGCTTTCATCGTAGGCCGTGAGACGGTCGCTCTCCGGCGGACAATCCTGGAAGGCCATCGTGGTCATTGGCGCGTCCATCTGTCTTGGTTAATTGATCGTATCCGCATCGCAACTGCAAACCAGACTGATAGCTGAAATTTCCCGATGCTTTTCACGCATCGCGTCACCCCACTTACAGCATCGGGCCAAGGCCCTATGGCCGTGTATTATAACACGTAGCGATATAATGCACGATTGCCTCCTATCCTGCGGATGGACATTCGCAGAATCTTTGGAGCCAACGTCAGGAGGTATCGCGTCGCCGCCGGTCTGAGCCAGGAAGCGGTCGCCGTGAAAATGGGTGTGGACCGCGCCTACGTGAGCGGCATGGAGCGGGGCCAGCAAAACGTCACGCTGTTGACGATGTGGCATCTGGCGGAAGCGTTGAACGTGAAACCCGTCGACCTTCTCGATGAGACGGTGGAAGACGCTGAAACATGACTCTAAACGAGTCGCGTCGGGATTCAGCGCACGCACCCGCTCCGCCTAGGCCATCGACTCATTAAAGCGCATCCAGATTCGAGCTGATGCGAGCTGGATGGATGCGAGGTAGTTTTCGGGGCTCTTGTCGTAGCGCGTTGCGACGGCTCGGAAGTGTTTGAGCTTGTTGAAGAAGCGCTCGACGAGGTTCCTGTAGCGGTAGAGGAACGGGCTGAAGGCCGGGACGTTCTTGCGGTTGGTCATGGGCTTGATGTTGGCCCACGCTCCGCGCTCCAGAAAGAATTGCCGCAAAGCGTCGCTGTCGTAGGCGCGATCCGCGAGGAGGATTTGGCCTGCTTCGATCTGCTCGAACATGCCTTGTGCGCTCCTGCCGTCGTGCGCTTGTCCCTCGGTCAGCTTCAGCGCGATAGGCAAGCCGCAGGCATCGACGAGCGCGTGGATCTTCGTCGTCAGGCCGCCGCGCGAGCGACCCATGCAACCGGATCGGCCGTCTTTTTTTGGGCGTTGGCGGCGTGCTGGTGCACGCGCACGCTGGAGGAATCGATCATCTGGATGTCGCCATCGTAAGCCTTTGACACCGCGTCCAGAAGCCGATCCCAAACGCCGGCCCGCCGCCACCGGTTGAAGCGGTTCACGCAGGTCGTGTGCGGGCCGCAGCGCTCGGGGATGTCCGCCCACGGCGCCCCTGTCCGCAGCCGCCAGAAAATGCCGTTCAGCACCCGCCGGTCGTCCACCCGCGGCACGCCGCGCGGCTTGTTCGGCAGCAGCGGCTCGATCACAGACCACTCGAAATCCGTCAGGTCAAAGCGCGCCATCTCAATCCCCCTCGTCTGAGGAGATTGAATCAGCCTTCACCCGATTCGGGAATCCTATTTATGGGTTCATGACCTAGCCTGATCGACTGAAAGGCATAAAGTCGCGCAACCGCCGATCCGTAGAGCCGACAATGTGCAAAGCCGGAAAGACCCGCCCGTTCGGGGCCAGCCTTGAAAGCGGCTGCGTGTGCTTGCGTTGGCGGGCTTTGAAGGGCTGCCCCGCCCGATGATCGGGCGGGGCGTCGCGGCGGGTTAGTCGGCGCGGCGACCGTTGGGGCGGGACCAGATCAGGCTGTAGCCCTCGCCCTCCTCGTCGTCGAAGAGGTTGGCGTAGATCGGGGCGGTGAAGCTCGGATCGTCGAGCTTGAGGCCCAGATAGTCGCGGCCCTCGTTGCTGCGCTTGGGCCAGGCGGCGCCGATCTCGACTCGACCCACGAACACGCGATGGCTGGGGGCGTTATCGCCGGAGCGGGTGGCCTCGGGAACAATGCGGACGTTCTTCGCCTGGACGCTGAGGGTTACGATTTCACCGCTGAACTCGTTGCCGGTCTTCTTGAAGGTGCCGATGGTCGCCATGGTAGTTCTCCTTGATCTCTGTTTCGAGCCCGCACCATGCGGCCTCGATGGTGATCGAGAGGCCGGAGGCGATCGACGCCGCACCTGCGCGCAGGCTGAAGCGCAGCGGAGGATGGCAGCCAGGCGACTTTGTTGTTTCGCGAGGAATGCCGGCGCAGCCGGCAGGGGAAGAAAGTCGTTCGGCGCCATTGCGGCATAGGCGGTCGAGGCGCAGCCGGCCTTCGGCCAGATCAGCCCATCGAAGAGGTCGCTTGGAGTGCTCGATCAGACAGAGGTGTATCAAGGAGAACGTGGCCGACCCGTCGCCTTCCCCACGGAACCGGCACCTTCAGCACAGCATTCCGTACCCGCGTCTAGCTGATGAAAAGTGGGATCGTCGCTCCGGGCCACACCGGCGCAATCAGCCACAAGGCATTCGTCGTCGCGATGTTGCGCGAGCAGCTTCGCCGATTGGCTTGCGTTTCCGAGAGGGCTGCGACATGGGCTGCTCAAGTCTAGTCGTCGGTACGCGCTTTGCTGCATCATCCCGCCAACCGACGACGAGGATGGCGTACGCAAGCCTCGCTCGACCGACCCTTCGTTGCGATGCGCTTAGGCGCGCGCCATGCCGCCTTGTCCCAAGGGCGCGGTCCCGGCCAACGTCGTCACGCGAACGAATGCGCTGACGCCGACTGCAATGGCGCCGATCACAGAGAAGATGATCTGCCACATCTCGGACGGCATGGTGTGTTTCACGATGCCATAGGTGGCGTGGTAGCCGGCGATTGCGGCCGGCGCGACGAAGGCGATGGCGATCACGAGCCTCAGCGAGAGCGGCTTCACGAACACGAGGAGGAGGTGGCCGACGCCGAGAGTGACCAGGGCCGCGATAAATCCGACGGCAATGCCGCCGAGCCATCCTGCGCCTGTGCCATAAGCCCATGCGCCGACTGTGACGCCAGCGAACAAGGGCAGCGCATAGACTGCGAGATAGAACAGCAAACAGCAGAGTACGCCGATGGCTGCGATGCTGGCGATGATACCGATGAAGATCATGGCGATGGTCTCCCGTGAGAAAAATGTCTGACGGTCGCGCCTTCCACCACCACCACCGCGGCGCGACGCGAGAATAGTCGAAAGTGAGCGAAAACGGGAGTGGAAATCTCGTAGGACTTCCGCTTCCGCGCGCAAGATCTTCGCCACCGTCATAAGGCGAAGGGATCGATTTCATGGACGATCGCAGTGGACTCCCCGTCGTACTCGTTGGCGGGAACGACCGAGAGGCTGCCGTCACCGGCTCGGAAGATGACGATGACAACCATCAGCGTGGCGGCGAGGCTGAGGGCGAAGGCGTGAGCGTCGTTGAGGGACATTGTTCCGGCTCCTGTCTTGGAGGCGGGGGACCATCCCCCGCGCGACAGGCGCCCGATGTGTCCGACGGAGGGCCGCAATCACCGCGGGGGCAAAGCCGTGAGCGGCGGCACGCTGTGCGTAAGCCGACCCCTTGCGGGTTGATGGCATCAGGCCATCGGCTGGACCAAGGATCAGCGCTATCGAGAGCGGGGGATGGTGCGTCGCTTCGCGGAGATGGTAGAAGAATGATCTCTCAAACAGCTCTGCCGCTCAGCATTCACACTCGAATTGTGATCCGCCTCGTGCAGCCGGGGCAGATGACATGAGGCTGGCGGCGGAGAGTGACTAACGGATTCTACATACCAGATGGCAATGAGGCACTGCGGGACGACGTCCCGGCGGTCGTGGAGCTGATCGAGCGAACCGCGCGGTGGGTCAATCCGGAGACATTTCGACGTCTGCCAGTATGGGCTCCGCACACCGCTCGGGGGCGGCCTCTCTACGATGCGGGATGGACTCGCCGCTATACCAACACCCGAATGGCGACCGGCGTCACCGCCGAGAAGTTTGAAGGCAACGTCGCCGCGCTGCAGGCGCTGGTGGCCGCCCTCGACGTGGCGACGCCCAAGCCCAAGAATTGGACCGTCTGCCATATCTGGGGATACGACGATCCGTCGTTCGCGCAGCAGAGCAGCGTCGTGCAGGACCCTCGGTATTTTTCGTGCGTGGCGAACATGGTGTGGTTGCCCACACCACTGAAAGGTTTCACCGACACGCTCCCGAGATCAAGGCGATGCTTCGGGTCTGTGCCTTCCACCTTTATGGATGGGCTTGTGAGCATCCCTCGGTCGCTGAACAGGCGGCAAGGGTGGCGTCCGGGTGGATTCCAGGGGGGTACCCCAAGAGCTGGCCGTGTGCCGATCGCCCCGGTTTGCTGCCGCCCGGTACCGGGCCGTTCAGCGAGCGCATCGCGCGCGAGATCACCAAGCGCAAGCGGAAGATCAAGGCTGAGCTCGAGAACGCTGGGTTCCTGCACTATCCGAAGCAGGAGGTTCTCAGCGTGCTGGAATTCTGGGGCATCGGACTTGGTTAGGTGGCGCTCACGCGCCACCAGTTCCGAACTTCCACACCGGAATGCCAAGCTTGCGCGCCTTGTCGGCGAGGTTGTCCTGAATGCCGGTGCCGGGGAAGTGCATCACGCCGATCGGTAGGATCTGAAGCATCGCGTCGTTGCGCTTGAAGGGTGCGGCCTTGGCGTACCTCGTCCAGTCGGGCTTGAAGGCGATTTGCGGCACCTTGCGAGTGGTGGCCCATTTGGCTGCGATCAACTCGGCGCCCTTCGGCGAGCCGCCGTGCAGCAGCACCATGTCGGGATGCTTGGCGTGGACTTTGTCGAGCCGATCCCAGATCAGGCGGTGATCGTTGAAGTCCAGCCCGCCGGTGACGGCGATCTTCGGGCCAGCCGGTACAAGCACTTCGGTGTCGGCCCGGCGCTTGGCGGCGATATAGTCGCGGCTATCGATCATGGCCGAGGTGAGATTGCGGTGGTTAACCATCGATCCGCTGCGCGGCCGCCAGGATGAGTGGGTGTGGCGTTCGAAGTGGTCGGCGGCCTGGTCGCGGAAGAATTCCATGCAGTTGCGGCGTTCGATCAGCGTCTGTCCTTCGGCGGTGAGGCGTTCAAGCTCGACGGATTTGATCTCGCTGCCGTCCTGTTCCCGCTGGCCGCGGCGCTGCGCCTGCTCATTGTCGTCGAGTTCGCGCTGGATCCGCTCGTTGGCGCGGTGGAAGAGGTTGACGGTCGACCAGAGCAGGTCCTCAAGGTCGGGTTCGAGGCGGGTGTCGGTCATGGCCACGATCAGGGCATCGAAGATATCGGAGACGGCGCCGGCGACGATCTGTGCTTCAGGCAGCGGTCTCGGGTCGGGTTCGTCTTGGAAGGGGCGATAGCCGTAGAGCTGGAGTTCGGAAAGGACGTGTTCGGTCGGGGATGAAGTGTGTATCGGCTCGTAGCCGGTGTCGTCGTGGTCGGTGGTCATCGGTGCTTCCCTTCGTCGGATCGGCCGCGCCCATCGCGGCCTTCGTGGCGACGAAAGGCGGCGGGCGGACCGGCCCTGCACCCCGCAGGGAACCGAAGGGGCCGAAGCGCAGCGGAGGATGGCGAAGCCCGATTGTTTTGCCTCGCGATGCAAAGGCGGCTCGCCGCCGGCGGAAAAGAATCGGGCGCAGCCATTGCCGAGCCGGGCCGTTTGCCGCCCCGATCGCCCTCTCAGAAGGCCGTGGGCGCGGTTCTCTCCGACACCATCGGGAAGCGCTGCCGTGCGACAAGATGCAGAACTGGCGTTGCCGCCGGTCCCATCCCCCCGTCCCGGATCATGCCGCCAGATCCATGAAACGTGCGACGTCCTGAGGTGCGATCTGGACGCGAAGCGCCGCCCGCAGGGCTTCAGGGCCAAGCGCGCGGAGATCCTCGTTGAAGTCCCCGAGCCTCGGCGACAGCGTGATCGCCTCGATCCCGACCGCTTGCGCCCGGTCGATCAATGCCGCCATCGCGCCATCTCCGGCCGGATCGTCGTCGCGGGCGATATAGAGCCTGTGCAGCGTCTCAGGGAACAGGATGGCGGCCAGATGTGCCGCCGAGAGCGCTGCCGCCATTGGCATGGTGGGCAGAACGCCGCGCAGCGACAGCATCGTCTCGATGCCTTCGCCGGCGGCGAGGACGTCGGCAGCCACGCCGAACCGGACGGCATGGCCCAGAAGGCCGCCCATGGCTCGTCGCGGCGTGTCGATCGGCGCCTTGCCCAAGCCGTCCGGGGCAAGCCAGGTGCGATGCGCGCCGGTGATGGCGCCGGAAAGATCGGTGACCGCAGCGATCATCGCCGGCCAGGTCTCGGTCGGTGCATGCTCGTCCGGGCGATAGTAGCATCGCGGATGGAATCGCAATGCGCCCGCGTGATGGACGGTCGTGATCCCGCGAGCGTGCAAGTACGCCTCGGCCAAGGTGCGGGCGAGCGGCTTGGCCATGGCCCAGAGCCGTCGCGCGGCTTCGGCCGAGCCCTGCGGCGCTGGCGGTCTCGGCGCAGCCGGCGGCTCGGCGCGGGGCAGTGAGAGGAAGCGCCGCGCCTCCTCGGCGACGTCGCGGAACTCCACGAGCCCGCAGCTCTCGCGGATCACGTCGAGCAGGTCGCCGTGCTCGGTCGAGGCGCCATCGGTCCAGCGCCCGGCGGCGCCGGGACCGGAGTCCGGCCCGCTCAGCCGCACGAACATCGACCGGCCGGGCGTGTTCCGCACGTCGCCCACCATCCAGTAGCGGCCCTGGCGTCGGCCCTTGGAGAGGTAATGGCGGCAAACCGCCTCGGCCTCGCGGGCGAGACGCCGCGCCAGCTCGGAAGCATCGCGGGGCATCACGCGACCCTCCCCGATGTGCCGAGGTTATGTTGCGCAGAAGCCGCCGATCCCGCGCAAAACGGCCGCCTAGCACGGGGCCGCAACATAATCTCTGGCGCAACATAATCGGTCCATTTGCCGGCAGCGCCCTTGCCGGATTCGGCGCCCTTCAAGCGGACGAACATTGACCGTCCCGGCGTGTTGCGGACATCGCCGACCAGCCAGTAGCGGCCCTCGCGGCGGCCGTTCGAAAGATAGTGACTGCACACCGCCTCGGCCTGTCGACCGAGACGGTGGGCCAGATCGGATGCTTTATCCGGCATCGTGTCCTCCGGAACAAAAAAGGGCCCGCCATCGCTGGCGGGCCCCTGACGGTGCGGTTGGCTCCTTCGTTACTCGGCCGCGGTCGCGTGGGGTTCGAGCGCGACCGATTCATCCTCGGTTACTTCCTCGTCTTCCACCACGGCCGTTTCGCCGCCGTCGGCCGCCGTTTCTTCGCCCGCCGCATCGGCGCCCGCTTCCGCGGGATCGATGGCGTTGGATTCAACGGCGTTCGTCAGGCTGCGGCCAGGCGTGCGGAGCGGTTCCGGAAGCCATCCGGACCCGGCCAACAGCGTCTGGGCCTGCTCCGCCATCTCGGCCTTTTTCAGGTGCTCGATGCGGTCGCCCGCACGCGCGCCCTTCGCCTCCCGCACGGCTGCAAGGATGCGAGCCTTGGTCACGCGGCCGAAGTAGTTCTCGATGGTCGGCGTCCAACCGGCGGCGACCATGTCGAGATCGACGGCCTGAGCCACGCGGTCGGCATGGGCCAGGGCGCGAGGCTTGCGGTTGTGAGCCTCATAGATGGCGTTGACCGACAACGACACACAGTGCGCGAACAGCGCCTGGCGGCTGTCAGTGTCGAACGACATCAGCCCGTCCCAGAGGTCGGCCGGCTCCTTGGGCAGGGCAGAGAGCCAAGCCTGATGCCGGGCGTCGAAAGCGACGGCAAGCGCGCTGTCCGCGAGGCCCGGCGCCTGAGCGCCAAATCCCGCACTCTTCACGTCGAGTTCCAGACAGGTGTCCTGCGCATAGCGGTAGAACACCCTGAGGCACAGGGCATGAAGCGCCGCGACGAAGGCGATGTCGGAATTCTCGCCCAGGGCGTGGCGAAGGGCCAGAGTCCGGTGGGCGGTCAGCTCAGTCATCAGCCGGTCGGGGATCGGCTTGATACCATCGTCTTCCTCGGGCTCATCGGCGGGAGGCTCCCCACCTGCCGCCGCGCTCGCATCGTCATCCACGGCTTGCGTTGCGATCGCAGCCTCGTCGGTCGGATCGGCCTCGCCGTCGGCCTCAGGAGCGATCGGAAGCTCGTCCTCGGGGCGGACATAGCCGCGCTCGATGCGCAGTGTGCCCGAGCCGTCGATGCTGACGAAGGCGCCAGCGCGCGCCACCTCCTCGGTATCGAAGACCTGAGGACGATCATCGAAAGCGGCCAGCGCCGTCTCGATTTCGCCGAGCCGCTGATCGACTTCGTCGGGCAGCTCGTCGGCTTCGCCGTAGGTTTCCTCCAGACCGTCCATTTCGGCTTGCAACGCATCACGCGTCGCCTGTTCTTCATCGGTAAGCGGAAGCTGCTCGCCGCGCAGTTGCCTCAGGCCATAAGTGTGGCCGTAAGCGAAGTCGGGCGCGACATCGATCCACTTCCAACCTTCGGCGCGTGTCGCTTCGGACTGTTCGCGGAGCTGCCCGGCAACCAGCATGTCGAGAAGGCCGACATCCTGCAGCCAGCCGCCGTCATCGCCCTGGAACAGATCGCGCAGAATCACGCCGCCGGCCTCGGTGTAGGCGTCGAGGCCGATGAACTGCGCGCGCTTGTCCGAAGCCCGCACTGCGCCCTCGGTCAGCATCCGGCGAATGACGTGCGGCTCCTTGGAGTAGGACTGGCTCAGGCGCTCGAATACCTGCTCCTGCCGCTCGTGGTCGCCGTTGACCGTGAACGCCATGAGCTGGTCGAGGGTCATGCCATCGTCGGCATAAACGTCGAGGAGCTTGGGCGAGACCGATGCGAGGCGCAGGCGCTGCTTGACGACCGACACGGCGACGAAGAAGGCAGCAGCGATCTCCTCCTCGGACTGCCCCTTCTCGCGCAGCGTGAGGAAGGCCCGAAACTGATCGAGCGGATGCAGCGGCGCCCGCTGGACATTCTCGGCGAGACTGTCTTCCTCCGGGATGCCATCCTCGCGCACGACGCAGGGCACCGGCGCGGTCTTGGCCAAACGCTTCTGCTTGACCAGGCGTTCGAGCGCGCGGAAGCGGCGGCCGCCAGCCGGAACCTCGAACATGCCAGTCTCGACGCCGTCGGCGTCGCGGACAGGCCGCACGGTGATGCTTTGCAGGAGTGTGCGCCGGGCGATGTCCTCGGCCAACTCCTCGATCGAGACGCCGGCCTTGATCCGGCGGACATTGGACTGGCTCAGCACCAGCTTGTTGAAGGGGATGTCCCGCGATGAGGACAGGGTGATCTTCTTAACAGCAGTGGCCATCGGAATGTACTCCGCGACGGGCGGCCGAAAGACTCTCTCTCGGCCTCCAACCCGTCACGAAGCGAGCGCAGCCCTCTTCCTCTAGGAGGCGGGGGCTGCGCAGAAGCGGAAAGGCGCGGAGCAGCAAAGCCGGCTCCACGCCTCCGATGTTACCGGACGCTGGACAGAAGCTTCGCGGCCTTGCCCTCCAGCTCCAGCCGCGAATCCTGATGCGGCTTGGTGCGGGCAAGCGCCGTGATCCCCTGGACGAAGTCGAAGATCGACTCCGGCGGGCGCCCTTCTTCCTCCAGCACAGTGGCGATGATCTTCTCGGTCTCGGGACGCGAGAAGCCGCGCTTGCGCAAGAAGCTCTGGCGATCGTCATCCTTGCGAGCGACGATCTGTTCGCGAGCGGCCCTGATCCCGGCCAGAAACGGCGCGGGCGACGAGGTGGCGAAGCGTTCCAGCGCCGGCGCCGCCTGATGCGCGAAGCGGTGGCTGGCGAACTTGCTGTGGCGGATCGAGATCTCCTCGAATCCTTCGGCACCCCAGATGTTGCGGTTCATGCAAACCGCGCGGAGATAGAAAGAGGCCATGCCGAGGGTCTTCGATCCCACCTCGCTATTCCAGCAATAGAAGCCCCGAAAGTAGAGGTCGGGATCTCCGTTGGGGAGGCGGCCGGCCTCGATCGGATGGGCGTCGTCGACCAGGAAGAGGAAGACGTCGCGATCGGAGGCGTAGAGCGTGGTGGTGTCCTTGGTCACTTCGACGAACGGGTTGTGCGTCATGGTCGACCAGTCGAGCAGGCCCGGCACCTTCCACCGGGTGTCGCCCGTCCCGTCGCCAGCGATCTTCATGACCGCGGCGACCAGCTCGTGGTCCCAGATGCGGCCATAGTCGGGGCCGGTGACGGCGCGCAATTCGATCCGGCCGTCATCCGCCTCCAACGTCTTCACCAGCTCGGCCCGGTGCGAGAGCAGTCCGTGCTGCATGTTGATTCCGGCGAGCGGCGCAGGGAGCTGCCGCATATAGCCGGCCGGGGCACCGACCAGGCTGCACATCTGGCCGAACGACCAGTGCGTCGGAGCGATGGGCTCCTCGCGACCCGGGACGATCAGCGCCAGGCGCTCGGCGTCGTCGCGACTTGCTTCGACACGGACCGCGCGGGATTCGACGGTGCGGGCGGTGGCGCGGTCGGCGCGTGCGCGAACGGCGGCGTAGAGATCGCTAAGCGACAGGTAGCGCTCGTCGGCGGGCCGCGAGAACCATTCTGACGACACGCGCCCGATCCGTTCGCCTCGCGAGATGTCAACTTTATAGCCGCCTGAAACCGGCAGGGCGCCGGAGGCGTCTTGTTCGGCGAGGGTGCTTATCTGGGTCATGGCAGAATCTCCATGACGGGCCGGCCGGGAGCCTCTCTCTCGACCCTCAACCCGTCACGGCGACAGCCGCAGCCCTCTCACTCTAAGAGGCCCCCGGATAGCCCAGACCGCCGATTACCTGTCTCTCTTCGCCACAGCACGATGGCGCGCAGTTTTGGTTGCACGGTGCACCATGGCGCGGCTCCCTTGCGGCATGGCTCAGAAGCGGCGACGTGCGCGCCGGGCCCTGCCTGTCTGGTCTGGCGCTCCTGAAGACCTTTTCGATTATGCGCAGCCGACCGCACCCCGCGCGGGCAGCTCACGCGTGTGTTGGGAAGAACCGATCAAGGTGACAGACGACTGGCCAGAGGTTGTGCCGATCACTGAGGCCGAGCTGCGAGTGATAGAAGGCCACTTCGCCGAGGAGCTTGACGCGATCTTCGGACCGCGCGCTTAAAAGCACGAATGAATAGGGCTTGAATTGTTAGTCAGTATGACGTACATTGTTGGGGAAACATAACCCATGCGAGGAGCGCCCCAATGCCGCGCAAGCAGACGAAGATCGAACGGGAGACGCCAAATCGCGTCGAACGTCTTGGATTCCGTCTCGACGAAGAGACGAAGGACCTTATCGAGCGGGCGGCGCATCTGTCTCGACGCAAGGTCAGCGACTTCTGTGTGACCGCGCTGACCGATACCGCGCGCCGGACGATCGCGGAGCACGAGACACTGGTGCTGTCCGACCGTGATCGCGCCGCGTTCTTCGACGCGCTGGTCAATCCGCCTGAGCCGAGCGAGCGGCTGGTCCGCGCTTTGGCCGAGCACAAGCGCCGGGTTGCATCCTGAGCATGGCGACGCCTCGGCCAGATTTGAGGATCGAGGCGCTCGCTTCGCATCATGATCGGGACGGCTTTTCCTGCGGCGTCGATAGCCTCGACCGTTATCTGCGGACACAGGCCAGCCAGGATGTGCGGCGCAAGGCGAATGGGGTCTTCATTCTAGTCGAGCCGGACAAGCCGGATGTCGTGCTGGGCTATTATACGCTGTGTGCGACCGGCGTGGCGCAGGGCGATGTGCCGGCCGCGGCCCGCAAGCACATCCCGCGCTATCCGCTGGTCAGCGCCACGCTGGTCGGACGGCTGGCGGTCTCCGAAGCGCGGCAGGGCGAGCGCCTGGGCGCGATGCTTCTCGCCGACGCCGTGCGGCGCGCATATGCAAGCGCGGCCACGGTCGGCTCCTCGATGCTGGTGGTCGACGCTATCAATGAGCGCGCCGCCGCTTTCTATGAGGGAAACGGTTTCGTGCGCCTGCCGGACTCGCTTCGGTTGGTGCTGCCGATGCAAGCGATCCAGCGATTGGTGGAGCCATGACCGACGCAGCACCTGCATCGCCTGACGTGACGGCTGCGGCTGCGGTTGCCAAGGCGGCGCTCTATTTGCGCGTTTCGACCGGGCGGCAGGCGGAGAGCGATCTCTCCATCCCAGATCAGCGCCGGCAGATTACGGCCTATTGCGTCGGCAAGGGCTGGGACGTCGCGGCTGAATTCGTTGAACCAGGCAATACCGCTACCGACGATCGCCGGCCGGCGTTCCAGGCGATGATCGATGCCGCGTTGGTGAAGCCGCCGACCTTCACCGTCATCATCGTCCACTCCTTCTCGCGCTTCTTCCGCGATCAGTTCCAGTTCGAATTCTACGTCCGCAAGCTCGCGAAGAACGGCGTGCGGTTGATCTCCATCACGCAGGACCTCGGCGACGATCCGATGAGCGTGATGATGCGCCAGATCATGACGCTGTTCGACGAATATCAGTCGAAGGAGAACGCCAAGCACACCCTGCGCGCCATGAAGGAAAATGCGCGCCAGGGTTACTGGAACGGCGCGCTGCCGCCGATCGGCTACCGCATCGTCGCCGCTGAGCAACGCGGCGCGAAGATCAAGAAGAAGCTGGAGATCGATCCGATCCACGCCGACACGGTGCGCCTGATCTACAGGCTGGCGCTCAATGGCGACGGCGACAGAGGCCCGTTGGGGATCAAGTCGATCACTACCTATCTCAACGACCGCGACATCCGCACTCGCGACGGCGGCCGGTGGGGCATCGCTTCGGTGCATCAGATCCTTACGCGCACGACCTATATCGGCCAGCACCGATTCAATACGCGCGATCACAAGACGCGGACGGCCAAGCCCGAAGCCGAGCACGCGGTTATGGATGTTCCACCGATCATCACCGAAGCGGAGTTCGAGGCCGTCCAGGCGGCGCTGAAGGCGCGCAGCCCGCAATGGATGCCGCCGCGCGCGGTGAGCGGTCCGACCCTGCTGACTGGAATTTGCTTCTGCGCATCCTGCGGCGGTGCGATGACGCTGCGAACCGGCAAGGGCAGCGCAGGCGGCATGTATCGTTACTATACCTGCTCTACGAAGGCGCGGCAGGGCGAGCGGGGTTGTCGCGGTCTGACGGTGCCGATGGACAAGCTCGACCGCGCCGTCGTCGATCACCTGGAGTGGCGGCTGCTCGATCCGGCGCGTTTGACGACGATGATGGATCAGTTGCTTGAGCGACGTGAGGAATGGAATGAACGCCGTCGCGGGCACATCGCGGAGCTTCGAAAGCGCGCCAGCGAAGCAGAAGCGAAGTTGAAGCGTCTTTACGAAGCGATTGAGAACGGCGTGGTCGACATGGCCGACCCGTCACTGAAAGGTCGCATCGCAGAACTCACGGCGGTGCGCGACCAGGCGCAGGCTGACGCGGAGCGCGCAACTTCCGCAGTGGAGCGACTCGGGCCCGCGATCACATCGGACAGTTTGCGGCGGTTCGCGCTCGCGGCTCGACGCAAGCTGCGGAACGAAGATGGAACCTATCGGCGGGACCATTTGCGTGCGCTCGCGCAACGCGTCGAGGTCGTCGATCCGAGCGAGATTCGCATCCTCGGATCGAAAACTGAACTGCTACGGACACTTGCCGCCGCCGCAAGCGTAGAATCGGCAGCTGCTGGCGTTCGTAGTTTTATACCGAAGTGGCGCACCCGACACGATTCGAACGTGTGGCCTCCACCTTCGGAGGGTGGCGCTCTATCCAGCTGAGCTACGGGTGCATCAATGTTCAGATAATGTCCGAGATCGAGCAGGGTCAATCCCGAATCAGGCAATCGCATCGGCGCAAACGAGGCGTGTCTAGCCCTGCCGATTGTCGCCGATTGTCCTCCAGAACCTCCTTTCAGTTTGCTTCCGCAGTGCTTCCGCGACCGCAGAACCGATTTTGTTGCATCCTCCGAGTTTCACCAATCGCTTGGTTTCTCTCGATTTTTTCGATGCGCACCTTTGCCGCACTTGACTTAGCGTTGCCTTCGGAGGGCAACGCTCTATCCAGCTGAGCTACGGGTGCGGCTCCCTTCCTTTAGCGGATCGGGGCGGAAGGGGCAACGGCGGCGGGGCGTCTGACGGCGGTCAGGCGGGGACGATCACCTTGCCGATCGGCCATAGCGCGATGCCGGCAAGCTTGAGGTGGGCCCAGGCGAAGGGCAGGCCGATGATGGTCACCGCCAACACCAGCGCCGTCACCACATGGCCGATTGCGAGCCACCAGCCCGCCAGCAAGAACCAGATGATGTTGCCGATCACGCCGAGCGGCCCGGTGCCGATATCCTCGCGGCCGGAATAAAGCTCGCGCGAAACCGCCTTCTGCCCAAACGGAAACAGCGTGTAGGCCGCGATGTTGAAGGCTGCGCGGGCCCACGGAATGCCGATGATGGTGATCGCCATGATCACGGCGGCGACCACCCAGCCCACCGCCATCCAGAAGCCGCCCAGCACGATCCAGAGAATGTTGAGAACAAGGGATACCGGAGACATGCCGATCCTCGTGGCGTAATGCGTCATCTCTGTACTATCACAAACTTTGTGTCACTTTATCGCCGCGCGCCATGCCCGATATTGCAGGCGCAGGCAGACCCCGCAGGGCCGATAACCGGCGGCGAGAGCGGTGGCCTCGTCGGCGAAAAACACACGGTGTCTGCGATAGGTGTCGGCCCGGCCAAGCGCGCGGCCGGCGGCACGACAATCGAGCCGGCCGTAGATTCGCTGCTTTGCGTGGCCGCCGAACAGACCGGGCGTGGTGCTGTCGTAAAACGCGCGGTCCGGGCCGAGCAGGCGGTAGATCTTGTGCTCCACGTCGTCCTCTCGCGCTCTGAGGCTGCAACATTTCGATCGAGTTGCGCCTCTTATGCGGTCCTGAACAGGCGTGGATGGTCGTGCGGCTGCGAGCGCAGATACTGGTTCGGTGCGATGATCTGTTGGCCGAGCTTGGCCGCCGCGTGCCAGGGCCAGCGCGGATCGTAGAGAATCGCGCGGGCCAGCGCGATCGCATCGGCGTCGCCGCTGGCGATGATCGCCTCGGCCTGTTCCGGTTCGGTGATCAGCCCAACCGCGATGGTCGCGATCTCCGCCTCATGCCTGACGCGCCGGGAGAATTCGACCTGATAGCCCGGTTCGAGCTTGATCTGCTGGCGCGGCGACAGGCCGCCGCTGGAAACGTGGATCGCCGGACAGCCGCGCTGCTTCAGCGCCTTGGCGAACGCGACGGTGCTTTCGATATCCCAGCCGCCGTCGACCCAGTCCGACGCCGAGACGCGGACCCACACCGGCCTGTCAGCGGGAAACGCCGCGCGTACCGCCTCGAATACCTCGAGCGGAAAGCGCATCCGGTTCTCGAGGCTGCCGCCGTAATTGTCATTGCGAACGTTGGCGAGCGGCGAGAGGAACTGGTGCAGCAGATAGCCGTGCGCCGCGTGCAGCTCGATGCCGTCGAAGCCGAGACGCGCGGCGCGGTGGGCGGCGGCGACGAAATGATCGCGGATGCGCAACAGACCCGCCGCATCGAGGGCGGTCGGCGGGTTTTCGCCGTCATTGTGCGGCAGCGCCGACGGCGCCTGTGTCTGCCAGCCGCTCGGCGCATTCGGCGGAATCTGCGCCCCGCCTTCCCAAGGCACGCGGGTAGACGCCTTGCGGCCGGCATGGCCGAGCTGCACCGCGACCTTGATCGGCGAATAGGCGCGGATCGCGGCCAGCACCCGCGCGAGCGCAGCTTCGTTGGCGTCGGAATAAAGCCCGAGATCGCGCGGCGAGATGCGGCCTTCCGGCGACACGGCGGTCGCTTCGAGCACCATCAATCCCGCGCCGGACAGCGCAAGATGGCCGAGATGGATCATGTGCCAGTCGGTGGCGCTGCCGTCATCGGCGGAATACTCGCACATCGGCGCGATCACGATCCGGTTCGGCAGATCGAGCGGGCCGAGGCACCAGGGTGCAAATAACTGGCTCATGTGGAATGTCCTAGGCGAGTCCGTTGAGGAACGGATTGGTGGCGCGCTCCTGACCGATGCTCGATCCGGGACCGTGGCCGCAGATAAAGGCGACATCGTCGCCGAGCGGCAGCAGCTTCTCCTCGATCGAGCGGATCAGCGTGGCGTGATCGCCACCGGGCAGATCGGTGCGGCCGACCGAGCCGTTGAACAGCACATCGCCGACCAGCGCGAACCGCATCGCGTCGTTGAAGAACACCACGCTGCCGGGCGAGTGGCCGGGGCAGTGCAGAATCTTGAATGACAGTTTGCCGAGATGGACTTCATCGCCCTCGCTGAGCCAGCGGTCCGGCGCAAAATCGCGGACATTGGTCATGCCGAAGCGGCGGCCGCCCTCGACGACATGATCGAGCAGGAATTTGTCGGCGAGATGCGGGCCGACGATCGGCACCTTGAGTTCGTCGCGCAGATCGGCGGCGCCGCCGACATGATCGATATGGCCGTGGGTGATCCAGATCTGTTCGACACTGACGCCGGCCTGCCGGATCGCGTTGAGGATCTCAAGGACATCGCCGCCGGGATCGATCACGGCCGCCTTGTTGGTTTCGGTGCACCAGAGCAGCGTGCAGTTCTGCTGGAACGGTGTGACCGGAATGATGAGCGCCTGAGCGGGTGCCTTGGCCTCGGTGGAAGAATGGTCGGGCTGCGTGTTCATGCGCGCCACAATGCCGATTTTTCGTGGCCCGCCAAGCGGATTTATCGGGGGGCGGCGCAGGGTCCGGCTCACATCGCCTTGAAAGGGGCAGGAACCTGCGATTTTCGCCTTGGCGCCAGAAGACATCTGCTAGGCTGGCACCATGAGTCTTGCCGCAATTTCCATCACACCGGATCGCCGGCAATCGGAGACCGCGCTGATTGTGGCGCGGGGCGCCGCGCGCTGGCTGGCCTCGCTCGGATTTTCCTGTGTCAGCGAATTGGCGCTGCCGTCCGGCCGCCGTGCCGATCTGGTTGCGCTGAACGAGCGCAGCGAAGTCTGGATCATCGAGATCAAGTCATCGGCGGAGGATTTGCGGGCGGACCAGAAGTGGCAGGATTATCGCGCGCATTGCGACCGGCTGTTCTTTGCCTTCATGCAGGATCTGCCGTGCGAGATTTTTCCGCAGGACACCGGCCTGATTGTCGCCGACGCCTATGGCGCGCATCTGCACTGCGAGGCGCCGGAGCACCGCCTGCCGGCGGCGACGCGCAAGGCGATGCTGCTGCGTTTCGGTCTGGCCGCCGCGCGCCGGATCAACCGGCTGATCGATCCGCAGGGGCACACCGCGATCGACGAATAGTTTTCTTCAAAGAAAATTAGAGGCATCGTATCCCGCGCGTCATGTCGATGACGCGCGGTGCGGTCGGCGAGGCCGCGATCAGCGCGGGGCGCGCTTGGCCAGAATGCGCTGCAAGGTGCGGCGATGCATGTTGAGCCGCCGTGCCGTCTCCGAGACGTTGCGGTCGCACATCTCGTAAATGCGCTGGATGTGTTCCCAGCGCACGCGGTCGGCCGACATCGGGTTCTGCGGCAGTTCGGACTTGTCGCGTCCGATCGCGAGCAATGCGGCCACCACGTCGTCGGCATCGGCCGGTTTGGCGAGATAGTCCACCGCGCCGAGCTTGACCGCCGTCACCGCGGTAGCGATGTTGCCATAGCCGGTTAGAACGATGGCGCGGGCATCCGGGCGCTTGGCCTGCAGCGCGCCGACCACGTCGAGACCGTTGCCGTCGCCAAGCCGCAAATCCACCACGGCGAAGGCCGGGGGATGCCGCTCGATCTGGGCAAGTCCTTCGGGGACGCTGTCACAGCTCGTGACCGAGAAGCCGCGCGCTTCCATGGCGCGGGACAGCCGTTCCAGAAACGCCTTGTCGTCCTCGACGATCAGAAGCGAGCGGTCGGCCATCTCGGCGATGGCGTTGGCCGGCGAAGTCGTCGTCTGAAGCGGTGCGTTCACTGTTTGAGCCCTTTCATGGTCGTCTTTTCGATATGGCGCGACAATGTGGCATCGCAAGTGTCGCACCGTCCCTTGGGGACTTGCAAGGTGCGGCGAATCGTCCGGTCCGTTTTTTAACTTGCCGCAATGCCGGCGACGCCGTCGGCTTCGAAACGCTCGCGCGGCCAGGTGATGGTGACCACGGCACCGTGATCGGGGAACACGCGGTTGGTGAAGGTGACGCGCGCGTCGGTGCGCTCCAGCAGGGTGCGAGCGATAAACACGCCGAGACCGAGGCCACGGCGGGCACTGGCATCGGAGGCGCGCTTGCGCGAGGATACATAGGGCTCGCCGATCCGCTTGAGGATATCCGGCGGAATGCCGGGTCCGTCATCGGAAATTACGATCTCGACCCGATCTTCGTTCCACCATGCGTTCACTTCGACAGCTTCGCGCGCGAAATCGACGGCGTTCTCCACCAGGTTTCCGACCCCGTACAGGATCGCGGGATTGCGCAGCCCCACCGGCTCGGACGAGCCGGCCACCGCGATGCGCACGTTGATGGCGATGCCGAATTCGCGATGCGGCGCCACGGTCTCCTCGATCAGGCTGGACAGCGGCATGCGGTCGAACGGCGCTCCGCCGGAGGACAATTGGGTGATCTTGCCGAGAATATCGCGGCAGCGCTGCGCCTGCTCGCGCAGCATGCGCAGGTCGCCCATCACCTGCTCGTCGCGCGGATCCTGCTCCTGCAGTGCTTTCTCCATCTCACGCGAGATCAGGAAGATGGTGGAAAGCGGGGTTCCAAGCTCATGGGCTGCCGCCGCGGCAAGGCCGTCGATCTGGGTCAAATGCTGCTCGCGGGTCAGCACCAGTTCGGTCGCCGCCAGCGCGTCGGACAGTTTGCGGGCTTCCTCGGTGACCTGAAACGCATAAAGGCTGGTGACGCCGAGCACGAGCACGATCGAGAGCCACACCCCGGTCATGTAGATCGGCGGCAACACCAGCGGTTCGTCGCTGTCCCATGGCAGCGGAAGGTGAAAGAAGCCGAGCACCGAGGCGCAGGCCGCGGCGAGCAGGCCGAGCATGATGGTGTAGCGTGTCGGCAGCGCTGTCGCTGCGATCAGCACCGGCGCTAGGAATAGAAATGAAAACGGATTCTGCAAACCGCCGGTGAGAAAGAGCAGCACGGCCAGTTCTGCGATGTTGATAGCCAGAAGCAGCGTCGCAAAACGCGGGTCCAGCCGGTGCACGGTGTTGAAGCCGATCTGCAAGATGAGATTGAGCGCCGCCGACAAGCTGACCACGGTGAGGCAGGCCAGCACCGGAATATCGAAATCGAGACCCTGCGCCACGACGAAGATGGCAGTGAGCTGGCCCAGCACCGCGAGCCAGCGCAGCCGCAGAATGGTGTCGAGGCGGATGTTGCGGCGGCTGTGCCGGAACTCGGAGGCGGCGATATCGCTCATGCCGGCACTATATATCCTTATCCTCCGCTTCCCGGCCTTTGGCGCGTGGCGGAGAATAACTTTCTCACAGGTTGATTGGGCAGGCTATTTTAACTCATCGGCAGCTTGTCCGATGGATGAATTGACGCTAGGTGCGACGAACGACATTATGTCGCGGCGCAAAACGAATCGAGGATGCCATGCCCATCGGAGAATTCGGTCGGCCGCCGGAACTGCCCTCGGAACTCAGTCCGACGACGACATCGCCGCTCTACTGGATGTACGAGATGGGGCAGGCCTCGCTCAATCCAGCGCGCGCGGTTGCCGATGCGACCAAGCTGATGTTCCAGAATCCGCTCAATCCGTTCTCAGCCACCGAATTCGGCAAATCGGTTGCGGCGAGCTGCGAAGTGTTCGAGCGGACCACGCGCCGTTATGGCAAGCCGGAATGGAATATCAGCGACGCCGAGGTGCAGGGCGTCCGTGTTCCCGTCGAGGTCAAGACGGTGTGGGAAAAGCCGTTCTGCCGGCTGTTGTATTTTCAGCGCAAGCTGTCGCGGCCGCCGCGCGGGCCGCAGCCGCGCGTGCTGATTGTCGCGCCCATGTCGGGCCATTACGCCACACTGTTGCGTGGCACTGTGGAGGCTTTTCTGCCAGACCACGAAGTCTACATCACCGACTGGACCGACGCACGGATGGTGCCGCTTGCGATGGGCCGGTTCGACCTCGATGATTATGTCGATTACGTCATCGAAATGCTGCATGCGCTGGGCGGCAACGTCCACGTCGTCGCCGTGTGTCAGCCTTCGGTGCCGGTCCTGGCGGCGGTCTCGGTTATGGAGGCCCAGCACGATCCCTATGCGCCGATCTCGATGACGTTGATGGGCGGGCCGATCGACACGCGGCGCAATCCGACCGCGGTCAACAATCTCGCGGCCGAGAAAGGCATCGACTGGTTCCGCAATCATGTGATTTCCAAGGTGCCGTTTCCGCATCCCGGCGTCATGCGCAATGTCTATCCGGGATTCCTGCAATTGACCGGCTTCGTCAGCATGAATTTCGATCGCCACATGGATGCGCACAAGCGCCTGTTCAATCATCTGGTGAAAGGCGACGGCGATCTCGTCGACAAGCATCGCGACTTCTACGACGAATATCTGGCGGTGATGGATCTGACCGCCGAATTCTATCTGCAGACGGTTGATCTCGTGTTCATCAAGCACGCGCTGCCGCTCGGCACCATGACCCACCGCGGCCGGCCGGTTGATCCCTCGAAGATCCAGCGCGTGGCGCTGATGACGGTCGAGGGCGAGAACGACGATATCTCCGGCCTCGGCCAGACCGAAGCGACGCACGAGCTCTGCACGTCGATCTCCGACACGCGGCGGGTGCATTATGTGCAGAAGGGCGTCGGCCATTACGGCGTGTTCAACGGTTCGCGCTTCCGCTCCGAGATCGTGCCCCGGATCTCCGATTTCATGATCTCGGCCGCGCTGACCCGGTCGGATTTCGTTGCCGCGGAATAGCCGCCACAGGCCTCGAAAAGTCCGCCGGAATGCCAAAAACCCAGATTTGACGGTGTTTTAGCTCATTGAACACCGTCGAATGGCGGTGAGGGCGTTGCAAGTAATTGTTTTTCAATGGATATTTCGAGTTAATGGATGTGGCACAAAAGTGACGGCCAAACAGGCCGCCAGGGCGCGCCGCGACTAAAAAACTGAACACAAATTTCATGTTTCATGCCTCTGTATGTAGGAGGCCGGGCGACGATTCGTTCAACATGTTGGGCAAATGATTTGTTTTTGTGCCGAGAGCTTTCCCTGGCGGCGGCTGTGGCAGAATCCGGGTGAACTTCTCACCTCCGGACTCCCCGATATGGCTTTTCGTGCTCTGCTCTACCGTCGCCCGACCGAACCGCGCACCCTTGCAGTGAAGATCGGTTCGGCCATCTATGCCGTTCAACTCCGCCGTCATCGCCGGGCGCGCCGCTATACGCTGCGCATTCATCCGAGCGCCCGGCAAGCGATCCTGACCATGCCGCCGCGCGGTACTCTCGCCGACGCCAAGGACTTTGCGGAGCGTCATGGCGCCTGGATCGCGGCGCGACTTGGCGGTCTGCCGAAGGCTGCGCCGTTCGCGACCGGGACGACGCTGCCATTGCGCAGTACGCCGCACAAAATCGTTCATCGTGCTTGCGAGCGCGGCACCGTGTGGACGGAGACCCGTGACAGTGGCGAGAAGATTCTCTGTGTCGCTGGTGGTCTGCCGCATATCGAGCGGCGGGTGCTTGATTACCTCAAGCGTGAAGCGCGCCATGATCTCACCAAGGCGTCGGCCCGCTATGCCGAGATTCTCGGCGTCAAGGTGAAGCGCATCACCATCCGCGATCAGTCGAGCCGCTGGGGCTCCTGCACCTCGGCCGGGTCGCTGTCGTTCTCGTGGCGGCTCATTCTTGCGCCGCCTTACGTGCTGGACTATCTGGCCGCGCATGAGGTCGCGCATCTGGTCGAGATGAATCACTCGCCGCGGTTCTGGAAAGTGGTGGGACGGATTTGTCCGGCCACCGAGCGCGCCAAGAAGTGGCTCGACACCCACGGCAACGATCTGCACCGCTTCGGCGTGCGCGATTAGCCTGCTTCCTCATTCAAGAAGAGGATGGATGCGCGGATCAGGTCCGCGCATGACGATCTGTGATTCAATCAAAGGCTAAAAGCTATAGCTTGGCTAAAAACTATAGCCGGGCTCAGTGCCCACCGAACAGGCGGTCGATCAACCAGCCGCCGCCGCCGAGGCCGTTTGCGGCCTCGGGCCGGCCGCCGCTTTGCGCCACCTGCGGGCGAGGCGCGGGATGCGATGACGGCGGCGAAGGCTGTTGCTGCGGCTGTACGTTGGCGCCATTCGATACGTAAGGATCTCCGGCCGGCACCGGGCGCGGCGGTGGGGCGATCTGCTGGCCGTTGCCGCGGGCGGCGGCCCGGAAGAAGTTCGACAGGAAGCCGCCGCCGTCGCTGCTCCTGCTCTGCTGTGCGCCCGGCAGATCGGCCACCGCGACATTCTCATGCGCAGCCTTCATGAAGCGCGTCCACACCTCGACCGGCAGGCCGCCGCCGGTGGCTTTGTGGGTCGGCGAATTGTCATCGTTGCCGAACCAGATGCCGGTGATCAGGTTGGCGGTGTAGCCGACGAACCAGGCATCGCGGAAATCCTGACTGGTGCCGGTCTTGCCGGCGGCGTACCAGCCGGGAATGTCGGCCTTCTTCGCCGTGCCGATGACCAGCGTCTCATGCATCATCGCGTTCATCATGCCGACATAACGCGGGTCGATCACCTGCGCGGCCGGATCAGGCTTGCGCGCATAGAGCAGCTTGCCTGAAGCCGTCTTGATGCGGTTGATGACATGCGGTGAAGCCGCAACGCCGCCATTGGCGAAGGGCGCGTAGGCGCCGACGAGTTCGGTGAGCGAGACTTCCGAGGTGCCAAGCGCGATCGAGGGATTGGCCTCGAGTTTGGAGGCGATGCCGAGCCGGTGCGCGGTGCGCACCACATTGGCCGGACCGAACTCGATACCGAGCCGCACCGCCACGGTGTTAAGCGACATCGCCAGCGCCTGCGTCAGTGTCACCGGGCCGAAATATTCGTGGCTGTAGTTCTCCGGCTTCCAGCCCTTGATCTCGAGCGGGGCATCCTTCCGCACGGTCTCCGGGGTCAGCCCGGCTTCCAGCGCGGTGAGATAGACGAACGGCTTGAACGCTGAGCCGGGCTGGCGCTTGGCGGTGACCGCGCGGTTGAACTGGCTTTCGGCGTAATTGCGGCCGCCGACCATCGCGCGCACCGCGCCATCCGGCGTCATCGCCACCAGCGCGCCCTGGCTGACCTTGAACTTCACGCTCTTGGCGGCGAGTTCGTCGATCACCGCGGCTTCCGCGACGGCTTGCAGCTTCGGATCGATCGAGGTTTCGACCACAATGTTCTGTTCGACCTGTCCCACGAGGTCATCGAGCACCTCGCCGATCCAGTCGGCGACATAGTTGACGGTGCCGGCGCCGACCGGCTTCACCGCATAGGACGGATGACCGATCGCGGCCTGCGCCTGCGCGTCGGTGATGAACCTCGCATCCGCCATCGCACCGAGCACGGTCTGCGCGCGCTTCTCCGCGCCTTCCGGATTGCGGTTCGGCGCAAGGCGTGACGGCGATTTGACCAGGCCTGCCAGCATCGCCGCCTCCGCAAGGGTGACGGCGCGTGCCGATTTGCCGAAATATTTCTGCGCTGCAGCTTCCACGCCATAAGCGCCGGAACCGAAATAGACGCGGTTGAGATAGAGTTCGAGAATTTCGTTCTTGGAATATTTCCGCTCCAACCACAGCGCGAGTTCGGCTTCCTGCAGCTTGCGCTGCAAGGTGCGCTCCTGGGTCAGGAACAGGTTCTTGGCAAGTTGCTGGGTCAGCGTCGAGCCGCCTTGCGACACACCGCGATGCAGGAGGTTGGTCGCGGCGGCGCGGGCAATACCGATCGGATCGATGCCGAAATGCGAATAGAAGCGACGGTCCTCGATCGCGATGAATGCCTTCGGCAGATAGGGCGGAAGTTCCTTGAGCGGAACATTCGCGCCCGGCATCTCGCCGCGCGTTGCTAGCACGCTGCCGTCAATGCCGACGATCTGGATGGTCGGCGGACGCTTGGGAATTTCCAGCGACTGGATCGATGGCAGATGCGCGCCGACCCAGACCACGACGCCGATGCCAGCAATGAAAGCCCACAGGCTCAGCACCACGCCCCAGTAAAGCACCCGGCCAAGCCCACTGCGCGCCTTGCCGCGCGCGGCCTTCTTGCCTTCCCGCTTGTCCTTCTTCGCCTGCGCGGGGGTCTTGCGGGAACGCCGTGCGGCGCTGTCATCGGCAGCACGTTTTGCCGCGCGGCGTTTCGGCGTGGCGTCGGCATCGTCCTCCGGGCCGCCGACGCGATCCCACGGATTGAGCCGGACGCCATCCAGCGACGCGCCGTCGTCGAACTTCGGCTCCCGGCGTCCCCCTGCTTTCTTCCGTCCCGCCATCCGTTACGCGCTCGATCCGATATGTCGATCCGCCGTGCACGCTAGCGACGGCGGTTTAAGGGCACGTTACCAAATCGTTAAGGCGGATTAAGCCGAACGCGCCGCCCGCTTTTCGCTGACGCCGCCTTCAGCGAGCAGATGCACCAGCGCACGCTTGATCGCGGCCTGCCGGGTCGGCGCGGTGATCTGCGCGCCGAGCAGGTCGGTGACGTAGAACACGTCGCGCGCCCGCTCGCCGAAGGTCGAGACATGGGCCGAGCCGATGTTGAGATTGAGCTTGGAGAGCGCCGTCGTCAGTTCGTAGAGCAGGCCGGGGCGGTCGAGACCGGAGACCTCGATCACGGTGAAGCGGTCCGACCAAAGATTGTTGATGACGACATCCGGCTCGACGATGAACGGCTTGGGCTTGGATTTGGCGGCGGTGCGCTTGGCCACGATCTCGGGAAGCTGAAGCTTGCCGTCCAGCACCTGCTCGATTATCTCGCCGATGCGCGTGGCGCGGCGCGCCTCGTCCTCGTCGCGGTCGTATTCGCGCGAGATCGCGATGGTATCGAGCGCCCGCCCGTCGGTGGTGGTGTAGATCTGCGCATCCACGATGTTGGCGCCGGCGGATGCGCAGGCGCCCGCGATGATCGACAACAGCCAGGGATGGTCGGGCGCGAGAATGGTGAGTTCGGTGACGCCGCGCGTCTCGTCGAATCCGACATTGACGGCAAGCTTGTTGCCGTTGCGGTCGGTCTCTTTGACGAAACGCGCATGACGGATCTTGTGGGGCAGGTCGACCTTGAGCCAGTAGGCCGGATAATGCCGCGCGATATAGGCGTTGAGCTCGACCTGCGGCCATTCGGTGAAGGCCTCGCGGAATTCGGCCTGCGCGGCCTCGAGGCGCTGAACGCGGTTGACCTCCGAGAAGCCGCCGGTCAGCACCGGCTCGGTCTCGTAATACAGCGTGCGGATGAGCTGCGCCTTCCAGCCGTTCCACACGCCGGGGCCGACGCCGCGGATGTCGGCGGTGGTCAGGATGGTGAGCAGCTTCATCTGCTCGACCGACTGCATCACGGCGGCGAAATTCTCGATCGTCTTGCGGTCCGACAGGTCGCGCGACTGCGCCACCGTGGACATCGTCAGATGCTCCTTGATCAGCCAGGCGATCAGGTCGGTATCGGCGGCGTTGAAGCCGAAGCGCGGACACAGTCTGCGCGCCACTTTCGCCCCGGCGATCGAATGATCCTCCGGCCGGCCCTTGGCGATGTCGTGCAGGAACACCGTCATATAAAGCACGGCGCGATGCTCCGGGCGAATCTTGCGCATCAGATCGGTGGCGACCGACAGCTCCTCGTGATTGCCGCGCTCGATGTCCTGCAAAATGCCGACGCAGCGGATCAGGTGTTCGTCCACCGTATAGTGATGATACATGTTGAACTGCATCATCGCGACGATCTTGCCGAAGGCGCGGATGAACTGTCCGAGCACGCCGGTCTCGTTCATCCGCCGCAGCACCGTTTCGGCGTTCTCCGAGGTGAGAATCTCCATGAACAGCCGGTTCGCCTCGGCGTTCTCGCGCAGTTGCGGCGTGATCAGCTTGAGCGAGCGCGTCGCCATGCGCATGGCGTCGGGATGAAAGGCGAGATTGTTCTTCTGCGCGAGGCGGAAGACCCGGATCAGGTTGACGGGATCGTTCTTGAAGACGTTCGGCGTCGCGAGGTTGATGCGCGCATTGTCGACCACGAAGTCGATGGTGCCCGGCACCTTGCCGCGTTTGCGCTGCGGCCGCAGTCTCGCCATCAGGCGGCCGAGCACCGGCGCAGGCTTGGCTTCCTCTTCCTCCAGCTTGGCGCACAGGATCGCGGTAAGGTCGCCGACATCCTTGGCCATCAGGAAGTAGTGTTTCATGAAGCGCTCGACATCCTGCATGCCGGGATGCGAGGTGTAGCCGAGGCGCTGCGCGATCTCGCGCTGGATGTCGAACGACAGCCGTTCCTCGGCGCGTCCGGTGTAGAAATGCATGTTGCAGCGGACTGAGAGCAGGAAGTCCTCGCAGCGCCGGAAGGTGCGATATTCGGCAGCATCGAACACGCCGCGCTTGACCAGTTCGCGGGTGTCGCTGACGCGGTAGACGTATTTGGCGATCCAGAACAGCGTGTGCAGGTCGCGCAGGCCGCCTTTGCCGTCCTTGACGTTGGGCTCCACCAGATAGCGGGACTGGCCGGCGCGGCGGTGACGCTCCTCGCGCTCGGCGAGCTTGGCGGTGACGAATTCCGCCGCGGTGCCTTGCACCACATCATGGTCGAAGCGCTTGACCAGTTCATCGTAAAGCGGGCTGTCGCCGACCAGAAACCGCGTTTCCAGGATCGAGGTGCGGATCGTCATGTCGGCGCGCGCAAGGCGGATCGATTCATCGACCGAGCGCGTGGCGTGACCGACCTTGAGACCGATGTCCCACAGGCAGTACAGGATCACCTCGGCGACCTGCTCGCCCCACGCGGTCTGCTTGTAGGGCAGCACGAACAACAGATCGATGTCGGATTCCGGCGCCAGCAGGCCGCGGCCGTAACCGCCGGTGGCGACCACCGCCATCCGTTCGGAGTCGGAGCGCATATGCGAGCGGTAGATGTGTTTGGTGGCGGTATCGTAGAGCAGGCGGATGATCTCGTCCTGCACGGCGCATAGACGCTGCGCGCAGGCGCGGCCCTGACGATCCCTCAGCAGTTCGGTTTGGGCGATCTCGCGCGCCTGTGCGAGAGCGTTCTTGAGCAGCTGGGTCAGCGCGGTGCGAAACGCATCGTCGCTGCCGCCGTGCTTGTCGGCGAGGGCGTCGATCTGCCGGGCGATCGCATCCGGATCGAACTGCAGCGGGTGTTGATGGGACCGGTCGAGCGTCACGTCATCCATGCTATCCGGATATCCAACCGTAATCCCGGTGTCACGGTGGATTGTTCAGGATTTGGAAGGTTCGTGTCGGTTTCCGTTCTCCGGAGAAAATTTTTGCTGGAGCCGTGTTGTCGGGGGCAAGGATTTTCTGGTTGACTAATGGTGCTAACTAATTGATCTATTGAAATAATTATCCACTCCAAAGTTTCCTTGCCCTTCCATCCATGGAGAAAATTATGTTCGAGATTTCCCGACGCGGCTTTGCCGTGCTTGTCGCGGGTGCGCTGGTTGCCCCGGGCGCGGCGCGTGCGGCGGATGCGCCCAAGCAGATCGCCATCGATTGGGCGACCTACAATCCGGTGTCCATCGTTCTCAAGGAAAAGGGGCTGCTGGAAAAGGAATTCGCCAAGGACGGCATCAAGATCGTCTGGGTGCAGACGCTTGGCTCCAACAAGGCGCTTGAATTCCTCAATGCCGGCTCGATCGATTTCGGTTCGACCGCCGGCTCCGCCGCGCTGGTCGCGCGCATCAACGGCAATCCGATCAAGTCGGTCTATGTCTATTCGCGCCCCGAATGGACCGCGCTCGTCACCGGCAAGGATTCCAAGATCACCAAGGTCGCCGATCTGAAGGGCAAGCGCGTCGCGGTGACCCGCGGCACCGATCCGCATATCTTCCTTGTGCGCGCGCTGCTCGATGCCGGCCTGACCGAGAAGGACATCACTCCGGTGCTGCTGCAGCACCCGGACGGCAAGACCGCACTCGTGCGCGGCGATGTCGATGCCTGGGCGGGCCTCGATCCGATGATGGCGCAGGCCGAGATCGAGGACGGCGTGAAGCTGTTCTATCGCAAGCCCGAGGCCAACACCTGGGGCATTCTCAATACCCGCGAGCAGTTCCTCAAGGATCATCCGGACATCGTGCGCCGCGTGCTCGCGGTGTATGAGGAGGCGCGCAAATATTCGCTGGCCAATTACGACGTGGTGAAGCGCGACTTCATCGCCGTCACCAAGCTGCCGGACAACGTGGTCGACAAGCAGCTCAAGGAGCGCACCGAACTGACCCACAACAAGATCGGCGAACCGCAGCGCGAGTCGATCCTCGCCGCGGGCCTTGCGCTGCAGCAGGCCGGCGTGATCCAGCCGAATGTCGATGTGAAGGCCAATGTCGACGCGCTGCTCGATGCGCAGGTGCCGCTGCCGACCAATTGAAACGGCAGGCAATGAATGGTCCGGC
>JAFKKO010000041.1 GCA_017305455.1 Hyphomicrobiales bacterium
GGCGTCGCCAAGCAGAAGGCGATCCTCGACCGCTACAACGAACTCGCGATGAACTATTCGGACGAGACCGCCGACGAGATGACCAAATTGCAGGACGAGATCGAGGCGCAGGGCCTGTGGGATCTCGACAGCAAGGTCGATCAGGCGATGGATGCGCTGCGTTGTCCGCCGGACGATGCCGACGTCACCAAGCTGTCGGGCGGCGAGCGTCGCCGTGTCGCGCTGTGCAAATTGCTGCTCGACCAGCCCGAACTGCTGCTGCTCGACGAGCCGACCAACCATCTCGACGCGGAAAGCGTGTCGTGGCTGGAAGGCCACCTGCGCAACTATCCCGGCGCGATCCTGATCGTCACCCACGACCGCTACTTCCTGGACAACGTCACCGGCTGGATTCTCGAACTCGATCGCGGTCGCGGCATCCCCTACGAGGGCAACTATTCGTCGTGGCTCGTTCAGAAACAGAAACGCCTCGAGCAGGAAGGCCGCGAGGACGCCGCGCACCAGAAGACACTGGCGCGCGAGCAGGAATGGATCGCGGCCTCGCCGAAGGCGCGCCAGGCCAAGTCCAAGGCACGCTACCAGCGCTACGAGGAGCTGCTCAAGAAGGCCAGCGAGAAGCAGACCCAGACCGCGCAGATCATCATTCCGGTGGCGGAGCGTCTCGGCGCCAATGTGGTGGACTTCGAAGGTCTGTCGAAGGGCTTCGGCGATCGCCTCCTGATCGATAATCTGACCTTCAAGCTACCGCCGGGCGGCATTGTCGGCGTGATCGGTCCCAACGGCGCCGGCAAGACCACGCTGTTCCGGATGATCACGGGGCAGGAGAAGCCCGACGCCGGCACCATCACCGTCGGCGAGACGGTGCATCTGGGCTATGTCGATCAGTCGCGCGATGCGCTCGACGGCAACAAGACGGTGTGGCAGGAAATTTCCGGCGGCAACGACCAGATCCTGCTCGGCAAGAAGGAAGTGAACTCGCGCGGCTACTGCTCGGCGTTCAACTTCAAGGGCGCGGACCAGCAGAAGAAGGTGGGCGCCCTGTCGGGCGGCGAGCGCAACCGCGTGCATCTCGCCAAGATGCTCAAATCCGGCGCCAACGTGTTGCTGCTCGACGAGCCGACCAACGATCTCGACGTCGATACGCTGCGCGCGCTGGAAGAGGCGCTGGAGGATTTCGCCGGCTGCGCCGTCATCATCAGCCACGATCGCTGGTTCCTCGACCGCATCGCCACTCACATCCTCGCGTTTGAGGGTGACAGCCATGTCGAATGGTTCGAGGGCAACTTCCAGGATTACGAGAAGGACAAGATGCGCCGGCTCGGCCAGGATTCGGTGATCCCCCACCGGGTGAAGTACAAGAAGCTGACGAGGTGAGGTGCGAAGCTGGGCGAAAACGCAACGTTTTCGCTCACAGCCAGCGGCGCAGGGATCACCGGCAGCGACCGGTGCCAGCACTCAGGAGCGCGCCGCGCTCGCCGCCGGTCTCCATCCGGACGCCGCGGCGACGCGTGTCGTTTAGCCGATCCGCGGCAGCACCTCGAATTGATGGAATGGCGGCGGCGAGGACAATGTCCATTCCAAAGTGGTCGCGCCCGGACCCCAGGGATTGTTCGCCGCCTTCTCCTTGCGGATGAACGCATAGGCCATTCCCGCCAGGAAAACGATGAAGCCGGCGGCCGAAATATACGACCCTATCGAGGAGATGTGGTTGAATTCCGCGAATGCGGCCGGGTAGTCGGCGATGCGCCGCGGCATTCCCGACAGTCCCAGGAAGTGCATCGGAAAGAACGCCAGGTTCACGCCGATGAAGGTCAGCCAGAAATGCAGCTTGCCGATGGTCTCCGAGTACATGTAGCCGGTGATTTTCGGGAACCAGTAATACCAGCCGGCGAAAATCGAAAACACCGCGCCGAGCGACAGCACGTAATGGAAGTGCGCGACCACATAATAGGTGTCCTGTAAGTTGCGGTCGACGCCGGGATTGGCGAGCACGACACCGGTCACGCCACCAATCGTGAAAACGAAGATGAAGCCGACCGCCCATAGCATTGGGGTGGGGAATTTGATCGAGCCTCCCCACATCGTGGCGATCCAGGAGAATATCTTGATGCCGGTCGGCACGGCGATCACCATGCTGGCAGCGGCGAAATAGGCCTGGGTGCTGGCCGACAGCCCCACGGTGTACATATGGTGGGCCCAGACGACGAAGCCGATGAAGCCGATCGCGATCAGGGCATAGACCATCCCCAGATAGCCGAACACCGGTTTGCGGCTGAATGTGGAAACCACATGGCTGATCATGCCGAAGCCCGGCAGGATCATGATGTAGACTTCGGGGTGGCCAAAGAACCAGAACAGATGCTGATAGAGCACCGGATCGCCGCCGCCTTCCGCCGCGAAGAATGTGGTGCCGAAATTCCGGTCGGTGAGCAGCATGGTAAGGGCGCCGGCGAGCACCGGCAGCGACAACAGCAACAGAAACGCCGTGACCAGCACCGACCATGCGAACAGCGGCATCCGGTGCATGGTCATGCCCGGCGCCCGCATGTTGAAAATCGTGGTGATGAAGTTGATCGCGCCGAGGATGGAGGACGCGCCGGCCAGATGCATGGACAGGATCACGAAATCCACCGCCGGGCCGGCATGCCCGCTGGTCGAGAGCGGTGCATAAAGCGTCCAGCCTGTGCCGGCTCCGGCCGAACCGGGTTCGCCTTCCACGAACATTGACATGATCAGAAGCGTGAACGATGCCGGCAGCAGCCAGAACGAGACGTTGTTCATGCGCGGGAACGCCATGTCGGGCGCGCCGATCATCAGCGGCACCATCCAGTTGCCGAAGCCTCCCATCATCGCCGGCATGAGCGTGAAAAAAATCATGATCAGCCCATGACCGGTCACGAACACATTGTAAGCATGCGGATCGGTGAAGAGCTGAAGGCCGGGTTGCTGCAACTCCATGCGAATGACGACAGAGAAAATTCCGCCGATCAGGCCCGCGCAGATCGCAAAGACGAAATACATCGTGCCGATATCTTTGTGGTTGGTCGAATAGAGGTATCGGCGCCAGCCGGCAGGATGTCCGTTCGCATGTACATTGTCCGACACGCTTGATGTCGCGGAAAGTTCCTCGGCCATGGCGATCACCTCGTCCGTTGACGTCGCAGAACGTGCAGGCTCGTGCCTGACATCGATCCCATGGCTGCGAATGGCGATCAGAGCACCGAAATCATTCGCCCCTCTATGATCGCGATGGCCGTTGCAGCCCCTTGCTTGCATGGCATGCAGGGAGTGGCTGGACTCGATGGGCCATGTGCCGGGAGGGAGGATTTTTGATCCTGTGGTATTCCCTGCCTTCCCGGGCTGTTTTGCAAGTGAGAAATATTGACGGCTCGTATCGACAAAACAGCCGGATCGCACGATCAAGCAAGTTTGATCGGAGTGCTTTTTGAGCTGGATATCGTGAGTTTTCCGCAGTTCTTGCGGATGATGATGTGCGGCGAGCTTGCATGGAGATAAGATGCACAGTCTTGAACGCGGCTGCTCACGCATTTTTTATCGATGCGGATTTTTCTTCAGAAATATCGCGCGTCGATTGGCCCGCTGTGACGCCAAACGTCCGGCCATGACATCGGCGAGCCGCCGCAGATCTTGCCGAATTCGGAGTTAAACGAAGGATATTGCTGAGGAAACAGGTGGTTTTCCGCTGCCGGCCGGATTCCACTCGCATCAAAAATGCTTTAGGGTCGGCAGTTATGGCCGACTGGAGCGCCGAGCAGTATCTGAAATTCGAGGACGAGCGCACGCGGCCGGCGCGGGATCTGCTCGTGCAGATTCCGCTCAACGCGGCGCGGCAGGTGGTCGATATCGGTTGCGGCCCCGGCAACTCCACGGAACTTCTGGCGCGGCGCTGGCCGCAGGCGAAAATCATCGGCATCGACACCTCCGCCGACATGCTGCGTCAGGCGCGCGAGCGCCTGCCGGATTTTACCTTCATCGAGGCCAATGTCGCGCACTGGGTGCCGCCCGCCGGCACCGACGTGCTGTTCGCCAATGCGATCTTCCAGTGGGTGCCGGATCATCTGGCGCAGCTCAAGCGTCTGGTCGCATCGCTGCCGGATGGCGGCGCGCTCGCCGTGCAGATGCCGGACAATCTCGATCAGCCTTCGCATGTGCTGATGCGCGAGGTGGCTCAGCTTGCGCCGTTCCGCGAGCAGCTTGTTCGCGCCGCCGAGGCGCGCGACGCATTGCCATCGCCTGGCGTCTATTACGACGCGTTGCGTCCGCTGTGCCGGACCATCGACATGTGGCGCACCGATTATCTGCATGTGCTCGACGATGCGGCCACCATCGTCGAATGGGTCAAGGGCACCGGCCTGCGCCCGTTCCTCGACCCGCTGGATTTCCCGGAGCGTAAGGATTTTCTCGAGGCCTATACCGCGCGCATTGCAGCCCATTATCCGCCGCAGGCCGATGGTAAGGTATTGCTGCGCTTCCCGCGCTTCTTCCTGGTCGCGACCCGCTGAAGCTTGCTGTCAGGCCGTTCGGGATAACCAGACATAACGATGACAGTCCACAAAGGATGCTGCGGCTAAACGCCGTTGCGGCGCGGCATGGCAGAATCGGACATTCTCGCCATCTGAAAAAGCCGTTTGCCTCACGACTGGAGCTCGCAATGTCGATGACCCCCGAAACGCCGCTGCCCCCGCGTGGCATGGCGCTGCGCCCGATTCCGATGCTGATCTTCGGATCACGGTGGCTGCAATTGCCGCTCTATGTTGGACTGATTATCGCGCAATGCGTCTACGCCATCCTGTTCCTGAAAGAACTATGGCACCTGATCCAGCATTCGTTTGATTTTTCCGAGCAGCAGATCATGCTGGTGGTGCTGAGCCTGATCGACGTGGTGATGATCTCGAATCTTCTGGTGATGGTGATCGTCGGCGGCTACGAGACGTTCGTGTCGCGCCTCAATCTGCAAGGGCATCCGGACGAGCCGGAATGGCTCAGCCACGTCAACGCCAGCGTACTCAAGATCAAGCTCGCGATGGCGATCATCGGCATCTCCTCGATCCACCTGCTGCGCACCTTCATCGAGGCCGGCAATCTCGGCGGCGTCGGACGCACCACCAACTACACGGCCGAAGGCGTGATGTGGCAGACTATCATTCACGTCGTCTTCATTCTCTCGGCCATCGGCATCGCCTATGTCGACCGCATTTCCTCCGGTCTGGAGCAGGAAGGTGCGCACGAGCATTGAGGCTGCTGTAAGATGGCGCGCAGCCGGCCCAACGCGAAAGGAAGCGTCATTGCGAGCAAAGCGAAGCAATCCAGTCCTCTTTCTCTCTCTCCCCCAGCGAAAGGGCGTTCCCGCCCGTCTTCGACGGGCCATGCGGAGGAGGGGTGGGGTGGGGGCCTTTCTGGATTGCTTCGCTTCGCTTGCAACGACGATCTTGCTGTTGTTCGCATCGCCGCCCGCCGCCGTCGCCGCCGATGCCGGTTTCACCCAGTTCATCGCTTCGCTGTGGCCGGAGGCGCAACAGGCCGGCGTCTCGCGGGCGGTGTTCGAGCGCGAGACGCAAGGGCTGGAGCCGGACTACAAGCTGCCCGATCTGTTGCTGCCGGGGCGGCCGAAAACCGGTGCGCCGTCGCAGGCCGAATTTGTCCAGGTGCCGGCGGATTACTTAAAGGAAGCCTTGATCGCCCGGCTCGCCACGCATGGCCGCACGCTGATGCAGCAGCATGCCGCAACGCTGCGCGCGATCGAGCAGCGCTTTGGCGTGCCGGGCCCGATCATCCTGGCGATCTGGGGCCGCGAGACCGATTTCGGCCGGCATCGCCTGCCGTATGACGCGGTGCGCGTGCTGGCGACGCAGGCTTATGTCGGCCGCCGCAAGGAGCAGTATCGCGGCGAGTTCATCGCCGCATTGAAGCTGCTGCAAAGCGGAGTAGTGGCGCGCAAGGATCTTCGCGCGTCATGGGGCGGCGCGGTCGGTCTCACGCAGTTTCTGCCGTCCGAGGTGATGAAGCACGGCGTCGATTTCGATCACGATGGCCGCGTCGATCTCTGGCATTCGGTGCCGGATGCACTTGCCTCCGCCGCGCAGCAATTGGTCAACAAGGGCTGGCAGCGCGGCGTGCGCTGGGCCTATGAGGTGCGCGCGCCGCGTGGGGCCGATTGCACGCAGGGCGTGCCGGAGGTGACAAAACCGATCGGGCAATGGCTGCGCGAGGGCTTCGCACCGGTGCGGGGCTTGCGCCTGAGCACGGCGGAGCAGGCGCAGAGCGCCTCGCTGCTGCAGCCCGAAGGAGTTTACGGGCCGTCTTTCCTGACCACGCCAAACTATTTCGTCATCAAGGAATACAATTTCTCCGATCTCTACGTACTGTTCGTCGGCCATCTCGCCGACCGCATCGCGGGCGGCCCGTCGTTTGAGACGCCATGGTCGGCCTCGCACCAGCTTCGCACGACTTCGGTTGAAGCGATGCAGCAGCGGCTGACGCAGATCGGGCTCTATGGCGACAAGATCGACGGCAAGGCCGGAATGAAAACCCGCGCGGCGCTCGGCGCGTATCAGAAGAAAGCGGGCCTCAAGGTCGATTGCTGGCCGAGCGAAGAGGTGCTGCGCGCGATGCAGGCAGGACGTTGAGCCGATAGATCGGCGGGCAGAGTCGGATTAGCGGCAGACTTGATTAACGGCAGACCTGGATATCGCGTATGCGCCAGCCGTAGCCGTCGAAATATCGTTCGGTCGCGACGCGGCAATAGGTCGGGACGTAAACCCGCGGCGCGTAGACCGGAGGCGGGGCAGGAGCGCGGCGATGGTCCGACATGTCGGCTGCCGCCGCGGGTGTCGCAACCAGCGGCAGGGCCGTCACGGCGATTAACGTCAGGACCCATGTTTTCATGTCTCGTCCTCGATCCGCGTGCTCACCGGGGATGACGCGTGGTGCATGAGCACGCGACATCTTCCGTACAAGCTGTAGCTGGCAAAGTTTAAGGAGTCGCCAAATCAAAACGCCCCGGCGGAAATCCACCGGAGCGTTCGGATGATCAGTGGCTGGCTGAGTACGGCTGAGTATCAGTCGCAAACCTGGACGCGGCGAATGCGCCAACCATAGCCGTCCCAGAAGCGCTCGCGAACGAAGTGGCAGGCCGGCTCTTCGACATAGACCGGGCCGGGCGCATAGCCGTAGCCATAAGCGGGGCGGCTGTTGGCGATCGCGCCGCCGAGCAGCGCGCCGCCGATCAGGCCGCCGGCGACGCCGGCGGCGATGCGGCCGCCGTCGGCCTTGGCCGCAGGCATTTCCACGGCGAGCGAACCTGCGATCGTCGCGACCGCGAGGAACGCAGCAAAAACCTTCTTCATCTTTCTCTCCTCAGATCACGCCGCAATCCGGCGCGGGCGATTGGTTGTGAACGCATCCATACTGGCGCGCAATTTATCGCGATTGTTGCGGCAGGCAAAGCGCTCAGTCCTTCGGCGCAAGCACTTTGTCATTCATCTTTCATTAGGAATTGTAACGCCGGTCAGTCGCATACGCGCACGCGGCGGATGCGCCAGCCATAGCCATCCCAGAAGCGTTCGCGGTGCCAGGAGCAGGGCGGGCCTGCCACATAGCCCGGACCGGGCGCGTAATAGGCTGGCGGTGGCGCGGAGGCGGCGGCACCACCGATGATTGCGCCGGCGGCAAGACCGCCCAGCACGCCGGCGGCGACCGCGCCGCCATCGCGCGCCTCGGCGGGCGCGGGGGCTGCAAGCGCCATAGTCAGAAGCGTTGCGGCGCTGGCGACGGCGAGGATCGTCTTTCTCATGGCTTTCACCCTTCGAATTACGTGGCGCGATAACGCGAGCCAGCGGGGATGGTTGCAGCATCGCGTTGAACGCGGACTGAACAACGTCGCCAGATTTTGGCCATGATCGTCGCCTGCAAGCACATCATGCGCGGACAGCAAAAATCCGGCGCGAGGCCGGATTTGCGAAATCGGTCGAATGTCCTGCGAATGCCGCGATCAGAACAGCGCCGCGTACTGCGTCAGGCCGGCCCTCTGGGCAATGCTCATCGCGACCTGGCGCTGGTGATCGTCCAGCGAATTTAGCAGCGGCTGCACCTGCGGGGCGACGCGGCGCACGGCGGCTTCCGTCACCGGCTCACGCGACAGCGCGCGCAGCGCGTTGGCGACTGCCGGCCAGTACTTTTCCTGATCCGCTTTCAGCTTGAGCGCCGCGCGGTAACGCAGGATGGCGACCTCGCTGATGGCGCTGCGAAGCACCGAAACGCGGGTGGGCTTTGCGGCGGGCTCCGCAAAGTCGGCTTCCTGAGCGAAAGCCGGGGCGCTCATCGACAAGGCAACTAACGCGATTGCGATCGGCAATTTCCGCATGGGTCTCACTTTGGTTGGGACTGGGATGCGCGCGAGGTACGGGGCGCATGTGACCAAATTGCGATCAGGACGGTTAAGTTTCAGGAAAAATCCCGGTCTTTTTGCGGGAGCTTGGGGTGAGCCTCGGAAAACAAAGTGTTTTCAACGCCGATTGTTCCCCGGCGTAACAATCGGCCATCAATGGTGATTGGCTGAAAACGAAACCGGCGGCGGCCAGGGCGCAAGGGGTTGTCTTGGCGTTCCGCCGCATGCCGAGGGGTTGCCCGCCGGACATGCTGATCCTGGATGTCCGCTGCGGGATTTTGGCGGAGTTGCCAATCGACAACCGGGAAATGGTCGACCGCGGCCGTCTGGCTCAGTTTGGAATACCTTCAAAATGACTGTTTTGCTTTTGAATTCCGCACGGCCGTGACCTATCCATAAGAAGTCATGAGCGGTCCGAAGTTTCTCCCATGATTGTCTGTTCCTGTAACGTCATCAGCGATCACGACGTGCGAAACGTTGTGTCCGGCGACAAGGTCGTGGCCCGCACTGCGGGGCAGGTCTATGGCTGCCTCGGCTGCAGCGCGCAGTGCGGCCGTTGCGCCCGCACCATTCGCCAGATCATGACCGAAGCGCTCGGTCCCTGCGCCAAATCCTGCTGCGACGGCTGTCCGCACAGCGCCGCGGCGGATCATGCCGAGCTGGGTCATGACCACCGCAGCCATGGCCACGATCACCCCGTTCATTCCGAGCAGGCCGAGCTCCTGCGCGCCGAAGCCGCGGCCTGATCCTTTCCCGACCGTTCGAAATCCCCAGTTTTACGCCCCGATCCATCGCTTTCGACGGTGGAAGGGTTGTCCTCGCACTTGATCTGATTTAGAAACGTTCTAAATTGAATGGCGAGGTTCCCGTTGGAATCCGAAAGGAGTGCGAAATGAAGGGTGATCCGAAGGTCGTCGACTATCTCAACAAGGGGTTGCGCAGCGAGCTGACGGCGATCAGCCAGTATTGGCTGCATTTCCGCCTGCTGGATAATTGGGGCCTGAAGGAAATGGCCAAGCAGTGGCGCAAGGAGTCCATCGAGGAGATGAACCACGCCGACCGCTTCACCGACCGGATCCTGTTCCTAGAGGGCTTCCCGAACATGCAGGTGCTCGACCCGCTTCGGATCGGCCAGAACGTCAAGGAAATCCTGGAGTGCGACCTTGCCGCCGAGCATGGCGCGCGCGACCTCTATCAGGAAGCGGCGACCTACTGCCAGAGCGTCAAGGATTATGTCACCCGCGATCTGTTCGAGAGCCTGATGAAGGACGAGGAGGGTCATATCGATTTCCTCGAGACCCAGCTCGATCTGATCGGACGCATCGGCATCGAGCTCTACACGCAGAAGCATATCGGCCACATCGGCGACCAAAACCCGCCCGAGGAAGGCTGACGCGCGGGCGAATCTGCGCGCTCGTCGGACCCTGACCGGAAATGCGGTCAGGCTTTCTTGCGCTCTTGCCGAGTGGCATGAATGAGAGCTTTTTCGTCATGGCCGGGCTTGTCCCGGCCATGTTTTTTTGGATCAGCCTCACTAAGATGTGGTCGGAATAAATCCGGCCAACGAGTCGATAGATCGCGCCTTATTTCACAGGTCGCCTGGCTCTCAGGAGCCCGCGCGCGGGCGCGGTTCCGCCGTTAGCGGGCATCCGGCGAAGGCCGCCTCGATCGCGGCGGCCGCGCCGTCGAGCTTGAACTCGGCGGTGGTGCGTCCCGCATTCAGCGAGCGGATCCGTATCACCAGCGATGCCGATTGCGACAGTTCGCCGACAAAGCGGGCGACTTCCGTTTTATCCTCGATCACCACGATGCGATGCTCGCCGATGATGCGCACGGGGATGTTGTCATGTCCGGGACGCTCGTCGAAGCGATAGCCCACGATCGTATTGGGCCCGGTGCCGACCTTGAATCCGAACGACAGCCGCACCACCGGATAGGTGTCGAAACAGGTGAGTTGCAGCATCGCCGGCCGTACCTTCGGATCGGCCGAGTTCGAACTGGTCTGAGTGACGAGCTGTGCGCTGGCGAGCGGCGCGCCGGTGATGCGGTCGGCCTGCCGCTCGATCTTCCAGTTGCCGGATGAGGTGGTGTTGGCAGAGGTGACGTAAGGATCGCGCGCAGCGCATGCGCCCACGCTCAACGCGACCATGACGAACGCGGCACGACGCATGGCACTCCCCCCAGCGTCCTCAGTCTGACCCCGGTCGGGCGCTCTTTCAAGTGGCGCCTTGCTCGAGCCGTGTCACGGCGGCAATCATTCCGATCACCACCGACACGGCGAGGCACCAGAAACCGATATAGGCATAGAGCAGTGCGGAGGTCGCGCAGCCGAGCGTGAAGGCGATGATGGTGGTGAGCAGGTGACGAAACCGCTTGCGGATGGCGGGTTGCTGCTCGATGTGGGCTCCGGTGAGAATGTCGATCACATCGAGCGTCGCCTGCACCGTGCTGCCCGTCATCATGGTGGAAGGCGGCATATTCGCCAGATGGACGCGCTGCACGGAGGCCTGCATCGCCATGGCGGCGATGCCGGCAAAGCCGGTCAGCAGCGCGAGCGGGGAATCGGGGTTGGGAAACGGTCCGAACCTGACCGCCATCACGAAGAACGCCAGCAGCAACAGCACATTGATGGAGAAGAGAATCCGCCTTGCTGGTAGGCGCGCGCCGCGTAGCACGGTGCCGGACAGTCGCGCCAGCGCGATCACCATCATGAATTCGGGCAATGCGAGAATCTTGCCGATCACGCCATGGCCGCCGGTGACCAGCGCCGCGCCGAGGGTGACGAAGTTGCCGGTGACATGGGCGACGAACAATCCGTTCAGTCCCAGAAAGCCGGCGGTGTCGACAAAGCCGCCATTGAAGGCGAGCAGCGCGGCGACGGTCAGCGGATGGGCGACGAGCGGAGAGGTGATGGGCTTCATCGGCGGAATTTTCAGTCCATTGCAGAGAGCCGGTTGAAGATCAGCGGGTGGCAAGGAAGGTCATGCGGGCAGAATTGTAACCGATATTGGCCGGTGCACGGCGTGGATCGAATCCGGCCGCGCGCAGCCTGTCGATGATGGCCGCCTCGCTGTAGCGCTGCAAGCCGACGCTCTGGCGCAGCCGGCGATAGTCCGACAGTGCAGTGCGCACGAGGCCGATCACGGTATCGATCAGAAAGCCGTGACGGGCGCCGAAGCGCAGCAGCGCCCACGCATCGCGCAGCGCGCCGACATCGGGCTGCAGGATGTCACCGAGCAGCAGGCGGCCGCCTGGCTTCAGCACGCGGTGCATCGCGATGAGCGCGGCGTCGAGCTCGGCGGGCGTCATATATTGCGCGACCGAATTGATCACTGCCAGATCGACCGAGCCGTTCGCCAGATCGTCGATCTCCCGCAGCGACAGCACGCGGATTTTCGGATTGGCCTTGAAGCGCGCGGCGACGCGGGCCCGCAGGTTGGGAGCCGGCTCGGTCAGGATCAGTTCGCTGCATCCGGCCGCGACCTCGTTCGCCGACAGCGCCTCGCCGCAGGAGTAATCGAGCACGACGGCCTCCGGGGTGGGGATGTAACCGGCGATGTCGCGGGCGATGGTCCGGAAATGGGCGTCGCGGTGGGTGCGGCTGACATAAATCGTATGGGTGGAATCGTAGTAGTCGATCCAGTCTTCCATTGGGCGTCCGATGCAGATGGTTCCAGCCCCCGGAACCGGGTGTGGGCTCGAAGCGTTAAGGCGATTGGAAGCCAATGTCCATCGGCTTCGAAATCAAGATTTTTCCCAACAGGAAGGTTTGTCGTGAGCAAAACCAGGAATTCCACGGCGTCCGAACTCGACACCCCCACAGACCTGCCCCAGGCGGCAGTCGACAAAATTTCCGCATCGCTGAACACGTTGCTCGCCGATGCGTTCGCGCTCTACCTCAAGACCAAGAACTTCCACTGGCACATCAGCGGCCGGCACTTCCGCGACTACCATCTGCTGCTGGATGAGCAGTCCGATCAGATCTTCGCCACCACCGACCAGATCGCCGAGCGGGTGCGCAAGATCGGCGGCACCACGCTGCGCTCGATCGGGCAGGTCGCCAAGCTGAAGACCATCAAGGACAATGACGAGGACTATGTGCCGCCGCGCGAAATGCTGCGCGAGCTGATGGCGGACAACAAGAAGATGGCCGCGGCGATGCGCAAGGCGCACGATGTCGCCGACAAGCATGAGGATGTCGCCACCGCGAGCATTCTCGAGAACTTCATCGACGAGACCGAGCGGCGCACCTGGTTCCTGTTCGAGGCGAGCCGTCAGGAAGGCGGCAACGAAGCGTAAGCGAGGTGATAAATCCGATCCTCACTCTGAGCCTGATCGGAAAACAACCTCAGGGCTTTGTGCAATATCGTCATGCCCGGCCTTGTGCCGGGCATCCACGTTTCACAGAAGATCCGTAAGAAAAGGCGTGGATGGCCGGGTCGAGCCCGGCCATGACGGCTACAGAACAAGATGCCAGGCGCGACAAAGAAAAAGCCCGCAACGGTAACGATGCGGGCTTTTTAAATCGGAGAGCGATGAGATCAGGTCCGCTTCTTCTCGCGCATCAGGTCGGAAAAGCGCCGGAACAGGTAATGCGAGTCGCGCGGTCCCGGCGATGCTTCCGGATGGTACTGCACCGAGAACACCGGTCTGTCCTTCAGCGCGATGCCGCAATTGGAGCCGTCGAACAGCGAGACATGGGTCTGCTCGACATTGGCGGGCAGCGTGTCCTTGTCCACCGCGAAGCCGTGATTCATCGAGGTGATCTCGACCTTGCCGGTGGTCATGTCCTTGACCGGATGGTTGGCGCCGTGATGGCCCTGATGCATCTTCACGGTCTTGCCGCCAAGCGCGAGGCCCAGCATCTGGTGGCCGAGGCAGATGCCGAAGGTCGGCGTGCCGGAGGCGATCAGCTTTTCAATCACCGGCACCGCGTATTTGCCGGTCTCCGCCGGATCGCCCGGACCGTTGGAGAGAAACACGCCGTCCGGCTTCATCGCCAGGATGTCCTCGGCGGACGTGGTCGCGGTCACCACCGTGACTTTGCAGCCCTCGCCGGCGAGCAGGCGCAGGATGTTGCGCTTGATGCCGTAGTCGATCGCGACGACGTTGAATTCGGGCTTGTCCTGCTTGCCGAAACCCTTTTCCCATTGCCACGGCGTCTCGTCCCAGCTGTAGCGCTGGGTGCTGGTCACCATCGGCACGAGGTCCATGCCCTCGAGGCCGGGCCATTCGCGCGCTTGCTTCTTCAGCGCCTCGAGATCGAACGTCCCGTCCTTGCTGTGGGCGATGACCGCGTTGGGCATGCCCTTGCTGCGGATCAGCGCGGTGAGGGCGCGGGTATCGATGCCGGACAGGCCGATGATGCCGCGGGCCTTCAGCCATTGGTCGAGATGGCGTGCGGCGCGGTAGTTCGACGGATCGGTGATGGCGGTGCGCAGGATCACGCCGCGCGCGCCCGGCGTCGCCGCCATGTTCACCGTTTCGATATCTTCATCGTTGGCGCCGACATTGCCGATATGAGGGAAGGTGAAGGTGATGAGCTGACCGGCGTAGGACGGATCGGTGAGGATTTCCTCGTAGCCGGTCATGGCGGTGTTGAAGCAGACTTCGCCGACTGCGGAGCCTTCGGCGCCGAGGCCGAAGCCTTCCAGCACGGTCCCATCGGCAAGCACGAGTAGCGCGGTCGGTTTGAAATCCGGCCAGGCTGAAGAACTATCATTTGTTGTCATGAGCGCATGACATAACCCCTGCGTACCGGGCCGTCAAAGCACAAACGTTGCATTTCGGGACGATTTCCCGGGCTTTGATGCCCTTTATCGCGGATGGCGGACACACGGTCTTCTCATTGCCGCCTGCCCTATGGTTAGGCGATCCTTAACGCACGATAATTATTCAAGAATCAGCGAGTTTTCATTGTTCCCAGGCTGCGAAGCAGGTAACAGGGTGCGGACTCGTATACTTTGCGCTGTTTTCTCTTCTTTTCCGGATCATCATGACCGCTTTGTCGGTTGAAGAATCCCACAAGGCCTCCTGGCGCCGGCCGTTCGAAGCCTGGTTCGACGGGGTCGAGCGCGGCTGGGCCATACCCGTGCTGCTTGTCGGCTTTGTCGCGATCTGGACTGCTTTTTTCTGCATCGCCTATATCAACGCCAGCATCCATCCCGATGTGCTGGAAGCCTGGTCGCTTGGCCGCGACTTCGCCTGGGGCAACGCCAAGCATCCGCCGCTGATGGGCTGGATCGCGGGTCTGTGGACCAGCGTGTTTCCGGTGACGGATTGGTCGATGCATCTGCTGGCGATGACCAATGCGGCGCTGGCTCTGTTCGCGGTGGATCTGATCGCGCGGCGTTTCGTGCGCGGCGATCGCCGCGTCGTCGTGCTGCTGCTGTTGATGCTGCTGCCGGCCTATCAGTTTCATGCGCAGCGCTTCAACGCCAACAGCGTGCTGCTCGCGATCTGGCCGCTCGCGACCTATTGCTTTCTGCGCTCGTTCGAGAGCCGCGCGGTGCTGTGGTCGCTCGCCGCCGGCGCGATGTGCGCGCTGGCGATGCTCGGCAAATACTATTCGGTCTTTCTGATCGCGGGCTTTGTTTTTGCCGCGCTGCTGCATCCCGCGCGCATGAGTTATCTGCGCTCGTCCGCGCCGTGGCTCTCGGCTTTGGCCGGCCTCGTGGTGCTGGCGCCGCATCTGCATTGGCTGAAGACCAATGGCGGCGAATCCCTCGGCTATGCCATGCAGGTTCATGGCGGCGCACCGTTCGTGGCGGTGGCGCAGTTCGTCAGCAAGTTCCTGCTGGGCATTACCGGATATCTGCTGATTCCCGCCGCGGTGTGGTGCGTGGTCACGCGCTCAAGCCCGCGTGCGCAGTGGCGGGATCTGATGCGGATGGAGCCGGGCCTGCTGCTGCTGGCGCTGGTGTTCATCGGCTCGGTGGTCGTGCCGGCGGCGACGGCGCTGGCGCTCGGCACCAGCCTGCCGGCGATGTGGCATCTGCAGGGATTATTCCCGGCCGTGGTGGTCGCCGTCTGTGCGGCGCGGGTGCCGCTGCAGCGTCGCGATGCCGTCAACTTTGCTGCGGTGATGGCGGTGCTGTCGTTCGGCGCGCTGCTCGCCGCGCCGCTGCATGCGCTCTATCGCAACACGCATGCGTTCAAGGAAAACCGCAATTTTGCAAAGCCGGCCGCGCTGGCGTTGACCGCCGCGTGGCACGAGGCGTATGGCGTGCCGCTGCAACGGGTCAGCGGCGACGACGTGCTGGCGTTTGCCGCGGCGTTCTATAGCCCCGATCATCCGTTCTACAGCCGGCCGTTCCGCTTCCAGTACAGTTGGGGTCTGCCGCGCGCGCAGACGTTGCGTCGCGGCTGGAGCGCGCTGTGCTTCGCCGACGATCCGACCTGCACCAACTGGATGACGAAGGTCGAAGCCCGCGCTCACGATTTCCGCCGTCTCACGCTGCCGATCGCCACCAGCCTGTGGGGCCGTCCCGGCGTCTCCACCACGGTCATCGCTTTGATGGTGCCGCCACGGCATGATGCCACCGATCCGCACTCGTTGCCGTCGTCTGAGCCGCTGGACGATGTCGGCGCGCGGCGGCGCTTGCCGGAGCAGGACTGGGACCGGATTGTTGTGCCGCCCCGCGAAAGCCCCTAGATAGGTGGTCAGTTCATCCAGCCGGTGGAATATTGGCCACTGCCGCGCGTCGGACGCGGCGTCAGGAGTTCGTCATGCTGCGCGATGAGATCAACGCCGCCGTCAAGGACGCGATGAAGGCGAAGGACGAGCGCAAGCTTTCCACGCTGCGCATGGTCAACTCCAGCATCAAGAATGCCGACATCGAGGCGCGCGGGCAGGGCAAGCCGCAGCTGTCCGACGACGATATCCTCGGATTGCTGCAAAAGATGATCAAGCAGCGTCAGGAATCGGTCGAACTTTACGACAAAGGCGGCCGCGCCGAGCTCGCCGCGCAGGAGCGCGAGGAGATCGCGGTGATCAGCGCCTATCTGCCCAAGCAGATGTCGGAAGACGAGGTCAAGGCCGCGATCGCAGCCGTGATCGCCGAAACCGGCGCCGCCGGCATGAAGGACATGGGCAAGGTAATCGGCGCGCTGAAAGGCAAGTACGCCGGCCAGATGGATTTCGGCAAGGCGAGCGGTCTCGTCAAGGCCGCGCTCACCGGCTAGCGCGATACCGAGAGGCGGCGCACGGGCCTGTGACGTTCCCTAGAGACGCGAGAAATCCTTCGCGAACAAACGAATCTCGATCTCGCGCAGGATGCGTGCGAGCCGCTCCGCCCATTGCTGCTGGCCGCGCTCGTCGGCGATCAGGTCCTGGCGGATCTCGATGCCGGAATTGATCAGTGAACGATGCTCGCCATGCACCGGAATGGTGTAGTCGGTGGCGTGGCTGACCGAATACGGCTCGTTGTTGCCGACCACGAGATCGCCTTCGGCATGCAGCAGTTCGAGCAGCAGATGCGGCAGGCCGTGGCCGTGCTGATACAGCGTGCCGACATGCCATGGCCGTTCGATGCCGGCGTAGATCGGTGTGAACGAATGCAGCGAGATCAGCACGGTCGGCCGCTTCTGTGCCGCGCGGGCATCGAGCGCTTCCGCAATCCGCGCATGATAGGGTGTGAAAATTTCCTGCCGCCGCGCCGCGATCTGCTTTGCGGTCAGGTCGCTGTTGCCGGGAATCGCGGTTGCCTCGCTGAGCAGCGGGATCGAACCGGCACTGTCGAACGGCCGGTTGCAGTCGATCACGAGGCGCGAATAGTGCTGGGCGATCAGGTGCGCGTCCATGATCCGCGCCAGCCGCATCGCAACGCCGGCGATACCGATGTCCCAGGCGATATGACGTTCGAGTTCGCTTACCGGCAGTCCGAGATAGCCGAGGCCGCGGGGAATGTGCCGTCCGTAGTGGTCGCAGGTGAAGAAGAACGGCGAGGCGCCGGCGGTATTCGCCTCGATCACGGGATAGGGTTCTTCGGGCGCAAGCAGTTCTGGCGCGCGTGCGCGCGCGGATGGGGCGACTTGGTCCATGGAGGCAGCCTCCGGTTTCTAAGCCCTCAAGATTTACATTACCCGCGGTCGCGGAATTTTTCGAGCGCGAATAATAGGAACGCGATCGCGGCGAATCCGAGTCCGAACAGGCTGACGGTGGCATAGCCGCCATGTGACAGCGCGACGCCGCTGAGCGCCGAGCCGACCGCGCCGCCGAGGAAGAACAGCGCCATGTAGATGGCGTTGACGCGGCTGCGGATCTCGGGGGCGAGGGCATAGATCGCGCGCTGTCCGACCACGACATTGGCCTGCGCCCCGATGTCGAGGACGATGCCGGCCACCACCAGCAGAGCGAGCGATCCCTGGCCGCCGATCAAGGTCAGCACGGAGCTGACCGCAACCAGCGTGAAGCAGCCGAGCGTGACGGCGTCGCCATGTCCCCTGTCGGCGAGATGGCCTGCCAGCGGCGCGACGAAAGCGCCGGCGACCCCGCTCAGCAGGAACGCCGACAGTGCGATATGGCCGAGCGAGAACGGCGGCTGTTGCAGCAGAAAAGGCATCGCGGTCCAGAACACGCTGAAGGCGCCGAACAGCAGACCCTGATAGGCGGCGCGCCACTGCACCACCGGCGTTGCGATCATTAGGCTCCAGAGCGAGGCGATCAGCGTCAGGTAGTCGAGGCCCGGCTGCGGCCGCCGGCGCGGCAGCACCAGCGCCGCCATGATCAGCACCGCGAGCATCACCGCCGCCGAGATCCAGTACATCGCGCGCCAGCCCAGGGGACCGGCGATCATGGTCGAGATCGGCCGCGCCAGCAGGATGCCGAACAGCAGCCCGCTCATCACCGTGCCGACGATCCGGCCGCGTGAGCGGGCCGGTGCGAGATGGGCTGCGACCGGCACGATCATCTGCGTCGCCGTCGCGCTCATGCCGATCAGCAGCGAGGCGACAATGAAGACGGACGCGCGGGGCGCGAGTGCGGCGACGATCAGACAGGCGATCACCGCGCCGAGCGAGATCAGGATCAGCCGCTTGTTCTCGACGAGGTCGCCGAGCGGCACCAAAAAGATCAGGCCCAGCATGTAGCCGAGCTGCAGCATGGTGACGATCAAGCCCGCCGCGGTAAGGTCGAGATCGAACGAGATGCTGATCGGGCCGATCAGCGGCTGGGCGTAATAGAGGTTGGCGACGGTGGCGCCGCAGGCGATAGCGAGCGCGAGAATGATCCATGAGGCAGGATTTTCGGCGGCATCCTCGTGCTGGAGCGAAGGCATCGGAACTTTCAGGTGGGAATCGGGGCGGCATGGATACGCGGCCCGCGCGCTCTTTCAAAGCCTGCCAGGCGGATGTTAGAGCTGCCCGCCGGTCAACAGCCTGTGAATAGCGGGCACCGCGATCCGGCTGCCCGCGATCCATTGGGTCAGCGTCCGGGGCGTCCTATATTCATGGTCGGTTGCAAAGGCACCCCGAATCGATGCGCTTCACGCCCCAATTTCTTGAAGAACTGCGCGCCCGGCTTCCGGTTTCGGAAGTGGTGGGCAGGCGCGTGAAGCTCAAGCGCGCCGGCAAGGAGTTCAAGGGCCTCTCGCCCTTCAAGCAGGAAAAGACGCCGTCCTTCACGGTCAACGACCAGAAGGGGTTCTATCACTGCTTCGCCAGCGGCAAGCACGGCAACATTTTCGACTTCATCATGGAAACCGAGGGCCTCGGTTTCATCGAGGCGGTGGAGGCAGCCGCCTCGCAGGCCGGCATGCCGATCCCGGCGGCGTCGCCGGATGCCGCGCGCCACGAGCAGCGCCGCAAGACGCTCTATGACGTGATGGATCTGGCTGCGAAGTTCTTCGCCGACACGCTGGCCTCGCGCGCCGGCGCCAAGGCGCGCGGCTATCTCGCCGACCGCTCGATCCAGCCGGCGACGCAGGTGCAATTCCGCATGGGCTACGCGCCGGCGGATCGCTTCGCGCTGAAGGAGCATCTCGGCAAGCTCGGCATTCCGGTCGAGGACATGATCGAGACCGGATTGCTGATCCACGGCGACGACATTCCGGTGCCTTATGATCGCTTCCGCGATCGCGTGATGTTTCCGATCGCCGATCCGCGCGGCCGCATCATCGCTTTCGGCGGCCGCGCGCTGGAGAAGGACGTCCCGGCGAAGTACCTGAACTCGCCGGAAACCTCGCTGTTTCACAAGGGGCACAATCTCTACAACATCGCTGCGGCCCGTCAGGCGGTGCATGATGGCGCGCCGCTGATCGTCGCCGAGGGCTATGTCGACGTGATCGCGCTGGTCACGGTGGGTTTTGCCGGCGCGGTGGCGCCGCTCGGCACCGCGCTGACCGAGGATCAGCTTGCGCTGCTCTGGAAGATGGCGGACGAGCCGATCCTGTGTTTCGACGGCGACAGCGCCGGACAGCGCGCCGCCTTCCGCGCCGCCGACCTCGCGCTGCCGCATCTGCAGCCGGGCAAGAGCCTGCGCTTTGCATTGATGCCGGAAGGGCAGGACCCCGACGATCTGGCGCGCTCCGGCGGCCGTGCCGCGATCGAGGAGGTGATGGCGGCGGCGCGTCCGCTCGCCGACATGCTGTGGTCGCGCGAGATCGCCGGCGGCAGTTTCGCAACGCCGGAGCGGCGCGCGGCGCTGGAGGCGCGGATCAACGAGCTCACGGGGAGCATCCGCGACGAGGTGGTGCGGCGCTACTATCGGCAGGACTTCACCCAGCGCCTCGCGCGGATGTTTGCGCCGGCCGAGGACGGAACATCGTTCCGGGGTTCCCGGACCGGAGGTTTTGGCGGCGAATCAGGCCGGCGTTTTGCGCCGCGCGGCGCATTTCAGCCCGGCGGCGCGGCGCGGGGCGGGCGCGGACCCGCGCTATCCACAGCCGGCCGTTTCACCGGCCGCCAGCCCTACCAGCCCGCCAGTCCGCATCTGGCGTCGAGCCCGATCATGCGCGGCCAGCGCAGCGCGATGTCCCGCCGCGAGGCCCTGATCCTGCACGCGCTGATCAATCACCCCTGGCTGCTGGGCGATCATCTTGAGGAAATCGCCGCGCTGGAGCTTGCCCATCCCGAGGCCCACCGGCTGCGCGCGGGCATCATTGCCGCTTTCGCGCAGGATCATCACCGCGGCAGCGGCCCGGAGGAACAGGCCGGCAAGATGCGCGCCGATCTCGCCACGTCCGGATTCTCCGATATTTTACAACGGGTTGAGAAGGCCATCACGACCCGCGACGTGTGGGGCGCCGAGCCCGGCGCGGCCCACGAGGACGTTCTTTCGACCTGGCGCCAACTCATTGCCTTGCATCGACAATTTCACTCCTTACTTAGGGAGCTGAAAGACGCTGAACTGGCGCTTGGACAGGAGGCCAGCGAGGCGAACCACGAATGGCTGCGTGACGTCAAAGCCCGGCTCGCGGAGGTTGACGGCACCGAGGCACTGATCGAGGGGTTCGGAGAATCCTCCGGGCGCCGCCGGGGCTGACCGGGTTCCATGAGGATGGCGGAATCCACGGTCGGCAGGCGCGAAAAAGACTCGCCAAAACGAGGATTTACCCCCAGAAACAGGGTTAATTGGAGCTTAACGGCCTTGGGGCCACAACACGAGCCAGCGGTTGCAAACCGATTCGGGGTGGTGCTGTTGCGCGCCGCCCTTTCCGCATGAGACGGCATGGTCCGGCCCCGGTTCTCGGGTCGGCCTTGTCTTGAATAATCGCAGGCCGGATGGCGTCAAGCCGACCGTGCCGTGATGCAAGAGTTCAGCACGCGGGCGGCGACGTCCCGGCATGAAGCGCGTTCAGGAGCATTGAATGGCCACCAAGGCGAAGACGGTAGTTCTCAAGGACAAAGAGAAGGATCAGAAGGCCGCTGATGCTCCCGAGAAGGACAGCGCCGACGCGCCGTCCCCGTTGCTCGATCTGTCCGACGCCGCCGTCAAGAAGATGATCAAGCAGGCCAAGAAGCGCGGCTTCGTGACCTTCGATCAGCTCAATGAAGTGCTGCCCTCCGACACCACCTCGCCCGAGCAGATCGAAGACATCATGGCGATGCTCTCCGACATGGGCATCAACGTGTCCGAGGCCGACGACGCCGACAGCGAGGATGAGGAGAAGCAGGAGGAGGCCGACGACGAGACCGATAACGAGCTCGTCGAAGTCACCTCCAAAGCCGTCACCGAGACCAAGAAGTCCGAGCCGGGCGAGCGCACCGACGATCCGGTGCGGATGTATCTGCGCGAGATGGGCACCGTCGAGCTGTTGTCGCGCGAGGGCGAAATCGCCATCGCCAAGCGCATCGAGGCCGGCCGCGAGGCGATGATCGCCGGGCTGTGCGAAAGCCCGCT
>JAFKKO010000042.1 GCA_017305455.1 Hyphomicrobiales bacterium
TGTAGATCGGAATGCCGCTCGGCACGAACAGCTTGAAGAATTTGAAGCCGTTCTTGTAGAGGCCGTAGAGCAGCACGGTCAGGAAGACGATCAACGCCAGCGCGACGGTGACGATCAGATGGCTGGTGACGCTGAAGGTGTAAGGAATGACGCCGATCAGGTTCGCCATCAGGACGAACATGAAGATCGAGAACACGAAGGGAAAGAACTTCATGCCTTCTTCGCCGACGCTTTCTCGTAGCGTGTTGGCGACAAATTCGTAGGAGAGTTCCGCCAGCGACTGGATGCGGGTGGGGACGAGATGGCGTCCGGCGCTGCCGCCGATCATCAGGAGGGCGATGACCGCCACGGTCCCGAACATGTAGGCGGAGGAGTTCGTGAAAGCGATCTCCTGACCGCCAATGTGCCCGAGGGAGAAGATCTTGTGGATCTCGAACTGATGGATCGGATCGGCCATTCCGAAGCGTCTTTCGTCAAATGCCGGACTTGCCGGCTGAAAACCGTTGGTTGGCGCGGCTCCGGTCCGGTCAGGAGCGATCGGGCTGGTCGCGGGATGCGACGCCGGCGGACCGCATCACGTTGATCACTCCGGCCGTGAAGCCGAGCAGGAAAAACACGATGAGTCCCCAAGGAGATGTCGACAACAAGCGATCGAATCCCCAGCCGATGACCGCTCCGACAAGAACACCTGCAATCAATTCGGACGAGAGACGGAAGCCACGCGCCATCGCGGATGCGCTGGCGGACGCATTTCCGGCCCTGCCGTCCGATTGATCCGCCCGGTTCTGACGGTCCTTCCGGGTTTCGGAAAGCCGATCGTCCAGACGGCCAAGTCTTGCGGAGAGCGCAGCTTCGTCGGCAGATGGCTCGTTAATTCTTCCATCTTTATCGCGTCCGCTGCCTTGTGTGCCGTTCGCCATTGCTGTCGACACCCATGAACCACGTTGCGAGAGCTCGGAAAAAACCGTCCAACACCCCAGAAACCGCGCGGACCATACTGTCGGCCTCGGGTCAAGTCAAGATTGGCCTAAGAGTGCATATGTCTTTGAAATAACTAATTTAATTGATAAAAAACAATGGTGCGTGAAATGCGATGCGGCGGTGCGGTAAGTCGTCACCCGATTTGGGCCATAATGAGCGATCCGGCGCCCGCGGCGGAGTGTCTGCACCGATGCTTTTAAACCTTTTCCGGGCGCGGACAGCATGGTGGCCGGCATTCGGCATTTTTGCCTGGCTGGAGGACCCTATATCTTCGGAAGATCGTTGAAGGCCGATATCTGTCACGTTGCCGGAGAGCGGAAATGACGTTTCAGCCCAGCATCGCGATGCGTGTTTGCAGCGTCGCGGTTGTTGTATTTGCGGCGGGTCTGGCCCCGGCCGCGGTCGCGCAGGCGCAATCGGAACCCCAGAGCGAGAACGGCCGCTACACGATGTCTCCGGTCCCGGATGGCTTGCTTCGGCTCGATACCAGGACGGGGGCGGTCTCGATCTGCCGCAGCAAGGGCGGCTGGATCTGCCGCGTGGTGCCGGACGAGCGCGCCGCGCTCGATATCGAGATCGGGCGGTTGCAAGCGGAAAACAAGAAACTGCAGGACGAGCTTGCCGCGCGTGACGGCACCGTGACCGGCAAGATCGACGCGCCGCTGGCGAAGGAGGATGCGCAGAAGAAGAGTGCGCAGGCCGACAGGCGCGAGGGGACCATCACGCTGCAGCTTCCCGCTGATCACGAAAGGCTGATGGCGATAGTCGAGCGGGTCTGGCAACAGCTTCTCGATATGGCCGCGCGCGTTCAGAAGAAACTGTCGGACAAGATCTGACTTCACGCGAAATGGGCGCTCATAAAAGAACCGGCCGCGGATCGCTCCACGGCCGGCCGGTGTCGTCACAAGGGAGGGGGCGCGGCCCCCGCCGATTTACTTGCTGATATCGACGTCCTTGGTCTCCGGCAGGAACAGCATGCCGATGATCACCGTCAGACTGGCGAAGATCACCGGGTACCAGAGGCCCGAATAGATGTCGCCGGTCGATGCCACGATCGCGAAGGCGGTCGCAGGCAGAAGACCTCCGAACCAGCCGTTGCCGATGTGATAGGGCAGCGACATCGAGGTGTAGCGAATCTTGGTCGGGAACAGTTCGACCAGCATCGCCGCAATCGGGCCGTACACCATCGTGACGAAGAGCACGAGAACGAACAGCAGTCCGATGATGGCGGCGACCTGCGGCCGGAAGATATCGAATGGATGCGCCATCTTCACCAGCGTCGGATTGGCGCCGCGCTTCGGATAACCGGCCTCCTGCAGAGCCGCCGTCACCCCGGCATTGGAATCCGCCGGCTTGGTGTAGGGCACCTCCTTGCCGTTGACTGTGATCTTCACGCTCGAACCGGGCGTATAGACCGTATCGTACTTGACCGACGACTTCGCCAGGAAGTCACGGGCAAGATCGCACGGCGCGGAGAATACGCGGGTGCCGACCGGGTTGAACAGGTCGCCGCAACCCTTCGGGTCCGCCACCACCTGAACCTTCACGCTCTCGATCGCCGTCTCCAGCGCCGGGTTGGCGTAGGTGGAGATCATGCGGAAGATCGGGAAGAAGGTGAGAGCCGCGATCAGACATCCGGCCAGAATGATCGGCTTGCGGCCGATCTTGTCCGACAGCGCGCCGAATACGATGAAGAAGCCGGTGCCGAGCAGCAGCGACCACGCGATCAGGAGGTTCGCGGTGTAGCCGTCGACCTGCAGGATCGATTGCAGGAAGAACAGCGCGTAGAACTGGCCGGTGTACCAGACCACGCCCTGGCCCATCACGCCGCCGAGCAGAGCGATCAGCACCAGCTTGGCGTTGCCCCAGTTGGCGAAGGCTTCGGTCAGCGGCGCCTTGGAGCCCTTGCCTTCTTCCTTCATGCGCTGGAACACAGGCGATTCATTCAGCCGCAGGCGGATGATCACCGAGACGCCAAGCAGCACCACCGAGATCAGGAACGGGATGCGCCAGCCCCAGGCGGTGAACTCCGCTTCGCCCAGAATGGTACGGGTGAACAGGATCACGAGCAGCGACAGGAACAGACCCAGTGTCGCCGTGGTCTGGATGAACGAGGTGTAGTAACCGCGCTTGCCGTGAGGGGCATGCTCGGCGACGTAAGTGGCGGCGCCGCCGTATTCGCCGCCCAGCGCCAGGCCCTGCAGCAGGCGCAGACCGATCAGGATGATCGGCGCGGCAATGCCGATGGTCGCCGCGTTCGGCAGCAGGCCGACGATGAAGGTCGAAAGACCCATGATGAGGATGGTAACGAGGAAGGTGTATTTGCGGCCGACGATGTCGCCGATGCGGCCAAACACGATGGCGCCGAACGGGCGCACCAGAAAGCCGGCGGCGAAAGCCAGCAGGGCGAAGATGTCTCGGGTCGCGGGCGGATAGGCGCTGAAGAATTGCGCGCCGATGATCGCCGCCAGCGACCCATAGAGATAGAAGTCGTACCATTCGAAAACGGTACCGAGCGAGGATGCCAGGATGACGAAGCGTTCGTCCTTGGTCATCCCTCTCGCTCTGACCGAGCCTGCCGTGGTGGTGGACATTTTGATGCTCCCGGAAATCGGTTTTTAAAATTTGCCTCGTAGTGCCCCTCTTCCGCCCGGAGTCCCGGTGCGACGAGTTCGAGAAAAGGTAACATCGGCGTGAAACTGCTCTAAATAAGACTTTTGGACTTATGTGGTGGCTTATCTCATGATGATTTTGCGCTGCAGCATCGCAAAGGTTCCTGTTGTTTATGGTTCTCCGCCTCCGGCGTATGACGGAATTTGTCCTATTCGATCGCCTGTTCCGGTCGAATAGTTTACCGTTCTCTCTGGAAACGCTCTCGAACATCCAAGAAACGAAATGCCACTCTCCAATACGCATCTGGTCATTGCCGATGATCACCCGCTGTTTCGCGGCGCCTTGCGCGAAGCGGTCGCCAGTGTCGTGCCGTCGGCCCGCATCGAGGAAGCCGGCTCATTCGGCGATCTCACGGCGCTCTTGGAGCGCGACCCCGAGCTCGATCTGATCCTGCTTGATCTGTCGATGCCGGGGATCAGCGGGTTCTCCGGGCTGATCTATCTGCGGGCGCAATATCCGGCGATCCCGGTGGTGATCGTTTCCGCCAGCGATGATGGCGAAACCATTCGCCGCTCGATGGAGTTCGGAGCATCCGGCTTCATTCCCAAGCGCTTTGGCGTTGAAACGCTGCGCGAGGCGATCGGCAAGGTGATGAACGGCGACGTCTGGATCCCCTCCGACATCGATCTCTCCGCCAATGCGGACCCCGATTTGACCAAGCTGCGCGACCGCCTCGTCACGCTGACGCCGCAGCAGGTGCGGGTTCTGATGATGCTGTCCGAAGGTTTGCTCAACAAGCAGATCGCCTACGAGCTCAGCGTCTCGGAGGCCACCATCAAGGCGCATGTCTCGGCGATTCTGCAGAAGCTCGGCGTTGAAAGCCGCACCCAGGCGGTGATCGTCGCAGCGAAGATTTCCGGCGGGCAATGGCGCCAGCGCGAGCCGTCGGCCTGACGCTGCCGCGTTCACGTCAGACCTTTCAGGGCGGGCCCTTCAAGCTAAGCGGGAGCCTGTTCGCGCCGTTCCATGGCTTCCTGCTGCGCGCGCCACTGGCTGAGCAAAGCGCGCAGCGTCGCCGGTTTCACCGGCTTGTTCAGGACGATGATGCCGTAGGTGCGCGCCGCTTCCCGGACATGCGGGCTGCGGTCCGCGGTGATCAGGATCGCCGGAATGTTCGGGCCGAACCGCTGGCGAATATCGCGGATGGCGCCGATGCCGTTGCCGCGGTCGAGATGATAGTCGACCAGCAAGCCGGTGATGCGCTCTTTCGAGGCTGAGATCGCCTCGATCGCCACCGCGGGCTCCAGCGCCGCGATCACATGGGCGTCCCATCCGATCAGTAGCGTCTTCATGCCGTCGAGAATGGCCGGATCGTTCTCGATGCAGACGATGGTGGTGCCGCTCATCGGCATTTGCGCGGAGACGCCGGGGCTCGCCGCCACCACGGCGGGAGACGTGATGTTCCTGGACATCGGGACGAGCAGCGAGAAATGCGAACCGCCGCTGCGATTGGCGTCGATGGCGATGCGGTGATCGAGCACCCGCGCGATGCGCTCCACAATCGACAGCCCAAGACCAAGGCCGCGCGCGATCCGGGCGCCCTGATCGAGCCGGTGGAATTCCTTAAAGATCTCGCCGCGCTTGTGCAGCGGAATGCCAAGCCCGGTATCGTGAATGCTGATCTGCAGCGAATCGCCGCGTGGTCGGCAGCCGACCAGCACCTTGCCGTGCGGGGTGTATTTGATGGCGTTGGAAATCAGGTTCTGCAGCAGGCGTCGCAGCAGCACGCGGTCGGACTTCACCGCGCGGCTGCACGGCACGAAGGTCAGTTCGAGATTTTTCTCGCGGGCGATCGGGCTGAACTCGACCTGCAGCGAGCGCATCAGGTCGTTCATGCGGAAGCTGGAAATCGAGGGCGTCATCGCGCCGGCATCGAGGCGGGAAATATCGAGCAGCGCGCCCAGGATTTCCTCGATCGCCTCGAGCGAGTCGTCGATGTTGTCGACGAGACGCGCGGTTTCGCCGCCGGCCTGCCGCTCCACCAGGCTGGTGACATAGAGCCGCGCCGCGTTGAGCGGTTGCAGGATGTCGTGGCTTGCGGCGGCGAGGAAGCGCGTCTTGGAAATGTTGGCGTCTTCCGCCGTCATCTTAGCTTGCGCCAGTTCGCTGTTGAGGCGCGTCAGTTCCTCGGTGCGCTCACGCACGCGCTTTTCCAGCGTGGCGTTGGCGCGCTCCAGCGCTTCGGCGGCCTCGAAGCTCGGAGTGATGTCGGAGAAGGTGATGACCAGGCCGCCGCCGGGCATGGCGTTCGGTCTCACCTCGACCACCATGTTGCGTGCGGTCAATCGCTCGAGGAACGGTTCGCCCTCGGTGGTGTAGGCGGCGAGACGCTGGCGCAACCGCCGTTGATTGGGCGGATCGGATTCGCTGCCGATGAATTCGAGAATCTCGATCAGCGGAATGCCGATCTGGACGACATGCGCGGGCAGGTCGAGCATTTCGCCGAACTGCCGGTTGGAGCAGATCAACTGCAGTTCGGGATTGAACACGGCAATGCCCTGCCGCACGTGGTCGAGCGCGCTTTGCAGAATCTCGCGGTTGAAATGCAGCGCGGCATGGGCGTCGTCGAGTAGTTTCAGCGCCGCCTTTGCCGACACCGCGCGTTTGCGCAGCAGCAGCGACATCACCAGGCGCGACGATGCGGCGCCGATCGAGGAGGCGATCAGGTGCTCGCCATGGCTGAGCAACTGGAAGTCCGCCGACGCGTTGCGGTCGAGCTTGATGCGGTTGGCCTGCGCGAATTCCTCGAAGGCCAGCGTGGTCCGCTCGGGTCCGAGATATTGTGCGACCGTGCTGAGCAGATCCTGCACGGTGACCGTGGTGCGCCAGCGCCGGAAGCCGGGTGCGATCGGCGCGAATTCACTCGGCACGAAGACGTCGGCTTGCAGCCGTTCGATCGAGGTCGGCTGGCGCCAGAGCGACAGAGCGATGTAGGTCAGCAGATTGAGCGACAGGCTCCAGACCACGCCATGGATCAGCGGCGCGACCTGGCTGCCGAAAAGGTTCTGCGGCCGCAGCGCGGCAATGCCGAACAGGCCGTTCTGCAGCCAGGCGGTGCCGAGCGGGTCGATATCGGCAAAGCTCGGCAGGAACAGGGTGTAGGCCCACACCGCGAAGCCGACCAGCATGCCGCCCATCGCGCCGCGCGCCGTGGCGCGGCGCCATATCAGGCCGCCGAAGAATGACGGCGCAAGCTGGGCGATGGCGGCAAAAGAGAGCAGGCCGATGGCGACGAGGTGGGTCTTTCCCAGCGCGTGATAGTACAGATACGCCATCACCATGATGCTGAAGATCGCGAACCGCCGCACCTTGAGCAGGAAGCGGCCGAAATCCTTGCGCGCGGCCTGGGGTGAGCCGCGCTGCAGCACCAGCGGCACCACGATGTCGTTGGAGACCATGATGGCGAGCGCCACGCATTCGACGATCACCATCGCGGTGGCCGCCGACAAACCGCCGATGAACACGATCATGCCGACCAGCGGCGAGCCGGCTTCAAGCGGCAGCGCCAGCACATACATGTCGCTGTCGACGATTCCGAACGGAAAGGTGACAAGGCCGGCGAGGGCGATCGGGATGACGAACAGATTAATCGCGATGAGATAGAGCGGAAACAGCCAGCGCGCGCGAGACACTTCCGCCTCGTTGGAATTTTCCACCACGCTGACGTGGAACTGGCGCGGCAACAGCAGTGTCGCGAAGAATGACAGCAGCGTCATCGCCATGAAATTGCCGGCCGAGAAGGTTGAGTCGAGCGCGCGTATCGCCTCTGGCGTTTTCATGGCGCGGGAGATCAGGTCGCTCGGTCCGAACATCACGAAAGTGACGAACACGCCCGCGACGATGAAGGCGACCAGCTTGACGATGGATTCCGTGGCGACCGCGAGCATCAGGCCGTGCTGGTGCTCGGTGGCATCGGTATGGCGGGTGCCGAACAGCACCGCAAACACGGCGAGCGCGATGGTCACGAGCAGGGCGATGTCACCGACGAAGGGAAGCCGTGAGATGTCCTGATCGGTATTGAGGATGGTTTCCAGCGAGGAGGCGACCGCCTTGAGCTGCAGAGCGATGTAAGGCACCGATCCGATGATTGCGATAATCGCGGCGGTGGCCGCCACCGCCTGACTCTTGCCGTAGCGCGAGGCCACGAAGTCCGCGATCGAGGTGATGTTCTGCGATTTCGCAAGGCCGATGACGCGCATGGTCAGTGGCTTGCAGAATGCGATCAACAGAATAGGGCCGAGATAGATCGCGAGAAATTCGATGCCGGTGCGGGTGGCAAAGCCGACTGAACCGAAGAAGGTCCACGAGGTGCAATAGATCGCGAGCGACAGCGGGTAGATCATGATGCCGACGCGCGCGCGCTGCCTCGATGTCAGGCGGTCTCCGTAAAACGCGATGACGAAAAGCAGTCCGATGTAGCCGAATGCGGCTGCGATCACGCTTCCGTTTTGCAGCATCGCCTTTCGCTCCTGGCGCGTCCTGGTGCCGTTATATCGCCGCGTCCTGATCTCACGCCTTTTATTTAAAGGCTTTTTCAAAGCGGAGGAAATCGCCGGGCGGACTTGATGTTTGTCAGCCGCGGCGAATCAGGTTATACACGTATTAGTTGTGTTTCCCTCATTCTGCATCTTTTTAGGAGAATCAGTTGGGTCAAACACTTGCCTTCTCCCAGGATGCCCTGGTTTTCATCGTGGACGATGATCAGACGGTCCGCGAGACACTGGCCTTGCTGCTTCGGATCGAGGGATTTTCAACTCAAAGTTTCAGCGGCGACGGTGCTTTCCTGGCGGCGGTGCGGATTGCCAGCCCGGCTTGCGTGGTCATGGACCTGAATCCGCCCGGCCGTTCCGGGCTGGAGATATTGAAGGACTTGTCCAACCTGAAATGCGCCGCGCCAATCATCGTGATGTCGGGCAAATCGGATATCGCGACCGCGGTGGCGGCGATGAAGCATGGTGCGCTGGATTTTCTGGAAAAGCCGTTTGCCGCGTCCGCCATCCTGGAACGGGTGCGCGACGCGGTGGCGACCTATCGCAGGACCAGTGCGGCCAGCCTTTACGGTCTGTCCGACTTCCCCGGATGCCATCTTTTGACCAGCCGGGAGCGCGAAGTACTGGGGCAGGTGGCGGCCGGTGCGTCGAACAAGGAGGCTGGCCGGCGGCTCGGCATCAGCCCGCGCACCATCGAGGTGCACCGGGCGCGGATCATGGACAAGCTCGGCGCCAGGAATGCCGCGGACCTGATGCGTATCGTATTGTCGCAGAATGGGGCGCGGACGCACATGCGCGCGATCTAGGGTCGCGTTCGAAGGACGTTCGCTTTATTCGGCGGCGAGCGATTTCTCGTGCAGCGGCAGGCCGAGCCGATCCCAGACCTGCAGCATGGCGTCGGCAAGCTCATCGATCAGGGCGTCGTCGTGATACGGCGAAGGCGTGATGCGCAGGCGCTCGGTGCCTTTCGGCACCGTCGGATAATTGATCGGCTGGATGTAGATGCCATGCTCTTCGAGCAGCATATCCGATGCCTGCTTGCACAGCTCGGGATTGCCGACGAAGACCGGGACAATATGGGTGTCGCTCGACATCACCGGCACGCCGGCGGCGATCAGGATCGATTTGACCCGTGCCGCACGATCCTGCTGGCGATCGCGCTCCCAGCTTGAGGCCTTCAAGTGACGGATCGCGGCCGTCGCCGCGGAGCAAACCGCAGGCGGCAGCGCGGTGGTGAAGATAAAGCCCGGCGCGTGCGAACGCACGGCGTCGATGACGTTGGCCTTGCCGGTGATGTAGCCGCCGAGGCAGCCGAACGCCTTGCCGAGCGTGCCTTCCAGAATATCAATGCGATGCATGACGCCGTCGCGCTCGGCAACGCCCGCGCCGCGTGCGCCATACATGCCGACCGCGTGGACTTCGTCGACATAAGTCATCGCGCCATAGCGCTCGGCAAGGTCGCAGAACTTCGCCAGCGGCGCGATATCGCCGTCCATCGAATACAGGCTCTCGCAAACGATGAGGATCGGGCGGCCGGTATGCGTGCGCAGCAACTCCTCGAGATGCGCGACGTCATTGTGCCGGAACACGATGCGTTCGCAGCCGGATTGCCGGATGCCTTCGATCATCGAATTGTGGTTGAGCGCGTCGGACAGGATCAGGCAGTTCGGGATCAGCTTGGCGAGAGTCGAAATGCCGGTCTGGTTCGAGACATAGCCCGAGGTGAAAACCAGAGCGGCTTCCTTGCCGTGCAGGTCGGCGAGTTCGTGCTCCAGCTGGATCAGGGCGTGGTTGTTGCCCGCGATGTTGCGAGTGCCGCCGGCGCCGGTGCCGACGCGGGTCGCGGCCTCCACCATGGCGCCGATCACCTTTGGGTGCTGGCCCATGCCGAGATAGTCGTTGGAACACCACATCACGACCTGACGCTGCCCCTTGGGCGTATGCCAGATCGCATAAGGGAACCGGCCTGCGATCCGTTCCAGATCGGCAAACACACGATAACGCCGCTCGTCATGAAGGCGGTTCAGCGCCGTGTCGAAGAAGTTATTGTAATCCATCACAAAACCCTGGGCGGGAGCCCGAAACAGGCTGACAGTCAGCACTGCTTTTCCCCAACATAGCCTTTTTAGAGCGTTTCCAGCATGGCTGTCGAGAAGCAAATGATCCCGTTACCGGCGTGAAACGCAGGGGTCATCTGCACGGAAAAGTCGCTTAGTGGTCTTGATTCAGATCAAGCGGCGGGAAGTTCGTTCTCGTGTGCGCCGTCGAGCTTGGAGGTCATGCCGAGGCGGTCGAGCAGGTCGGCATCCTTGCGGGTCTGCGGATTCCTGGTGGTGAGCAGGACATCGCCGATGAAGATCGAATTGGCGCCGGCGAGGAAGCACAGAGCCTGCATTTCGTCGGTCATGTATTGCCGGCCGGCCGACAGCCGCACCACGCTTTTCGGCATCATGATGCGCGCGACCGCGATCATGCGCACCAGCGCGATCGGGTCCGGCTGGTCCGCGGTGGCGTTGACCGGCACGCCCTTGACCTCGTTCCACAGATTGATCGGTACGCTTTCCGGATGCTGTTCGAGGTTCGCCAGCAGCATCAGCATGCCGAGCCGGTCCTCGACCTGCTCGCCCATGCCGACGATGCCGCCGCAGCACACCTTCAGTCCGGATTTGCGGGCGTGCGCCAGCGTCTCGATGCGATCCTGCATCGTGCGGGTGGTGATGATGTGGCCGTAGAATTCCGGCGAGGTGTCGACGTTGTGGTTGTAGAAATCGAGGCCGGCTTCGCGCAGCCGCGTTGCCTGCTCTTCGGTGAGCATGCCGAGCGTCACGCAGGTCTCAAGGCCCATTGCCTTGACGGCGCTGACCATGCCGCACACCCGGTCGAGATCCTTGTCCTTCGGATTGCGCCAGGCGGCCGCCATGCAGAAGCGCCCGGCGCCGGATTCCTTGGCGCGGCGGGCGGCGTCGACCACGGTGTCGTGGTCCATCAGCTTGGTCGCCTTGACGTCGGTCTTGTAATGCGCGCTCTGCGAGCAGTAGCCGCAATCCTCCGGACAGCCGCCGGTCTTGATGCTGAGCAGGCTCGCGGTCTCGACATGGTTGGGGTCGAAATTGGCGCGGTGGATGGTCTGCGCCCGGAACATCAGATCGGCGAACGGCAGATCGTAGAGCGCCTGCGCCTCGTCGCGGGTCCAGTCATGACGCGGCGTTGCGACGTTGAGGTCGGCTGGCTTGGTGGGAATCGTCATGCGGGTTCCTGCATTCGACCGAAATTTGGCTGGTGCTGCCAGACAGGATTGAACTGTCGACCTCTCCATTACCAATGGAGTGCTCTACCACTGAGCTACGGCAGCGAACGCCAGATTTGAAACGCCAGTCTATAGCAGACTTCGGCCGCCAGGATGGAATCGGCCCAAAAGCCCCGAAAGGCGCGCGATCCTTGCCATAATGCTCCCCGTCGCGCAAGCGCGGGCTGGGAAAAATGCGCCCCGAATCGGGCCGTATTTCAGGAATATCAGGCAGTTGGAACATCAATTTCAAAACTGCGGACATCTGGCGGCGATGGGGGAGGGTTTGGCGCCGGTTTACGCTTCGGGCCGATGGCGATATCGAAGGCGGTCACGAACAGGCGCAATCGCAATGAGTCAGCAACCGAACGATCACGAGCGCGCGCGGCAGGAACGCCTGCGCGCGGCCTTGCGCGAGAATATCAAGCGCCGGAAATCCCAGGCGCGGGGCCGTGCCGGACGCGCCATCGTCACGCCGGAGGACGATGCGGCTCTCGCGAAGCAGGAGCGTGCAGCCGATCGCGATCCCGGATCGGATGCCTCCTGAGCGGCTGGAGTTCCATTTTAACTCCATCTCTCTGATTTTATTTGACTAAATGTCGATGTCGCCGGTCCGGCGCATGGTTTCCCTCGGGCTAGAAAAACGTTAAGACTGCTGCCCTCGCATCACAGACGGATTTGGCATGGATCGCATTCGCATTGTCGGCGGCAACAAGCTCAACGGCATAATTCCAATCTCCGGCGCGAAGAACGCAGCCCTGCCGCTGATGATCGCCGCGCTGCTGACCGAGGAAACCCTGATCCTCGACAACGTGCCGCGCCTTGCCGACGTCGCGCAGTTGCAGCGCATCCTCGGCAATCACGGCGTCGACATCATGGCTGCGGGCAAGCGGACCGGCGATCATGAATATCAGGGCCAGACCTTGCATATCTCCGCCGCGAACATCATCGACACCACCGCGCCTTATGAACTCGTCTCCAAGATGCGCGCGAGCTTCTGGGTGATCGCGCCGCTGGTGGCGCGGATGAAGGAAGCGCGGGTGTCGCTGCCTGGTGGCTGTGCCATCGGCACGAGGCCGGTCGATCTCCTGATCATGGCGCTGGAAAAGCTCGGCGCCGAGATCGTCATCGACGGCGGTTATGTCATTGTCCGCGCGCCCGATGGACTCACCGGCGCGGCCATCGATTTTCCGAAGGTCACCGTCAGCGGCACCCATGTCGCGCTGATGGCGGCGACTCTGGCGAAGGGCACCACGGTCATCACCGGTGCGGCTTGCGAGCCGGAAATCGCCGACGTCGCCGATTGCCTCAACAAGATGGGAGCGCGGATTTCCGGCGCCGGCACCACGCGCATCGTCATCGAGGGCGTCGCGAAATTGCATGGCGCGCGCCACACCGTGCTGCCCGACCGTATCGAGGCGGGTACCTATGCGATGGCGGTGGCGATGACCGGCGGCGAGGTGCAACTCGCCGGCGCGCGGCCCGAACTGTTGCAGGCGGCGCTCGATGTGCTGGTCGAGGCTGGCGTCACCGTCACCCTCAATAATGAAGGCATTCGCATCGCCCGCAACGGCGCCGGCATCAGTCCGGTGACGGTAACGACGGCGCCTTTTCCGGGATTCCCGACTGATCTGCAGGCCCAGTTGATGGCGCTGATGACCCGCGCCAAGGGCTCTTCACACATCACCGAGACGATCTTCGAGAACCGTTTCATGCATGTGCAGGAACTGGCGCGGTTCGGGGCGCGCATCACGCTCGACGGTGAGACCGCGACCATCGAGGGCATTCCCGCGCTGCGCGGCGCGCCGGTGATGGCGACGGATCTGCGCGCCTCGGTGTCGCTGGTGATCGCGGCTCTCGCCGCCGAAGGCGAGACCATGGTCAACCGCATCTACCACCTCGATCGCGGCTTCGAGCGGCTCGAGGAAAAGCTGTCGGCCTGCGGCGCGCAGATCGAGCGTATCAGCGGGTAGAGTTGAGCGGTGCAGCAAAGGCTTCCGGCGACGGAAAGGCTCTGATCGGGGATCGGTCCCATGACAATGCGCAAGCTGATAGCCCTTGATGAAGACGATCTGGCGGTGATTTCCGCGCATGTGCAGGATGCGTCGGTGCATGTCGCCGACATCATCTGGCGGCAGAGCGATAAGCGCTTGGTAATCGGCATGCGGCGGCCGGACTGCGATGAGCTGGTGTCGGGCAAGCCGTGCAGCCACCGCCTTGTCTCGGCCCTGCGGTTCGACCGGGTGCTGGCCTGTAAGGCGCGCAACCTCGATCTCGCTCAGCGCGATCTCGCGCTGGAGCTTCTCGGGCTTGAATTCCATCCGGAGCGGTCGCCGGGCGGCAGCGTTCTTTTGATGTTCGCGGGCGGCGAGGCGCTGCGGCTGGATGTCGAATGCATCGAATGCGAGCTGGCCGATCTTGGCGAAGACACGCTCGGCGTGGCGGGCCTCGATTCCGGCGATGTGGCCGCCGATTCCGGCTCCTGACGGCGCTCTGGGCAGGTCAGACCCGTTTTCGGCCGGAGCGGGCTTGACGATGGTCTGGCGCCGCACCATCGAGACGCGGTAGACACAGTCTTGATCAGTCCGCCGGAACACACCCATGCCGATCCGTCTCGATAGCCGCAGCGCCGATTTCCGCGAGCGTTTTCACGCCTTTCTGGCGATGAAGCGCGAGGTCGCGGCCGATATCGATGCGGCCGTGCGCGCCATCGTCGGTGACGTGGCGGCGCGGGGCGATGCGGCGCTGATCGAGGCGACGGCGAAATTCGACCGTCTGTCGCTGGACAGCAGCCGTCTGCGGGTGAGTGAGGCTGAAATCGATGCCGCGGTTGCCGCCTGCGATCGCGAAACGGTCGCCGCGCTGGAACTGGCCCGCGAGCGGATCGAGAGCTTTCACCGCCGCCAAGTGCCCAAGGATGACCGCTTCACCGATGCGCTCGGGGTCGAGCTCGGCTCGCGCTGGACCGCGATCGATGCGGCCGGTCTCTACGTGCCGGGCGGCTCGGCTGCTTACCCCTCGTCGGTGCTGATGAACGCGGTGCCGGCGCGCGTCGCCGGGGTGGAGCGCGTGGTGATGGTGGTGCCCTCGCCGGACGGCAAGCTCAATCCGCTGGTGCTGGCCGCGGCCAAGCTCGCCGGCGTTGGCGAGATCTACCGGGTTGGCGGTGCGCAGGCGGTCGCGGCACTGGCCTATGGCACCGAGACCATCAAGCCGGTGGCGAAGATCGTCGGCCCCGGCAACGCCTATGTGGCCGCCGCCAAGCGCATCGTGTTCGGCAAGGTTGGCATCGACATGATCGCCGGCCCGTCCGAAGTACTGGTGCTGGCCGACCGCACCGCCAATGCCGACTGGATCGCAGCCGATCTGCTCGCGCAGGCCGAACATGACGCCAACGCGCAATCGATCCTGATCACCGACGATGCAGCGCTTGCCACCGAGGTCGAGCGCGCGGTGACCTCGCAACTCGTCACGCTGCCGCGCGAGAAGATTGCCCGCGCGTCATGGGACGAGTTCGGCGCCATCATTCTGGTGCAGTCGATGGAGGAGGCGTTGCCGCTGGCTGACGCCATTGCCGCCGAGCATCTTGAGATCATGACCGCCGATCCCGACAGCCTGGCTGACCGCGTGCGCAATGCCGGCGCGATCTTCATCGGCGGCCACACGCCCGAAGCGATCGGCGACTATGTCGGTGGATCGAACCACGTGCTGCCGACGGCGCGCTCTGCGCGGTTCTCCTCCGGCCTTGGCGTCCTTGATTTCATGAAGCGGACCTCGATCCTCAAATGCGGCCCGGATCAGCTTCGCGCGCTGGGTCCCGCCGCGATCGCCTTGGGCAAGGCGGAGGGGCTCGATGCACATGCGCGCTCGGTCGCATTGCGTCTGAATATGCGATGAGTGGACAATCGCCACAGGACGACACCAACAAGCGCATCGTCGCGGTAACGCTCGACGAAGAGTCGATCGGCCGTTCCGGGCCGGACATAGAACATGAGCGCGCGATCGCGATCTACGATCTGATCGAGCAGAATCTGTTTGCGCCCGAAGGTGGTATCGAGGGCCCCTTCACGCTTCATATTGGCATCAACGGCAACCGCCTGATGTTCGACATCCGCTATCAGAACGGTGATCCGGTCGTGGTGCATCTGATGTCGCTGACGCCGTTCCGCAGGATCGTCAAGGATTACTTCATGATCTGCGACAGCTACCATCAGGCGATCCGCACCGCCACGCCCGACAAGATCGAGGCCATCGACATGGGGCGCCGCGGTATTCATGACGAAGGTTCGCGCACTCTGATGGAGCGGCTGGGCGGCAAGGTGCGGATCGATTTTGAAACCGCGCGGCGGCTCTTTACCCTGGTCTCGGTTCTGCACTGGAAGGGCTAGCCGCATGAGTCCGAACAGCGAATATCGGCTTTCGGGCCGGACGCCGGCAGCGGTGCGATGTCCGCGGAAGGGAGCTTAGGCGCATGGACGCTCCACGCGTTCGTGCGCCGCAGGCCGTCCTTTTCATGTGCGGGCGGAACAGTGTGCGCTCGCCAACGGCGGCGGCGTTGCTGCGGCAGACCGCGCCAGGACTCTATGTGCAGTCGGCCGGCGTTTCGCCGGGGGAGGGCATGGACCCGTTCGCGGTCGCCGTGATGGACGAGATCGGTCTCGATATCTCGCAGCACAAGCCGTGGTCGGTCGAGGATCTGATTGACTGGGAAGGATTCAATTTCGATCTGATCGTGACACTGGCGCCGGAAGCGCATCACAAGGCGTTGGAAATGACGGCGACGCTGGCCACCGAGGTCGAATACTGGCAGACCCCGGATCCCGTCGGCGTCGAGGGCCGCCGTGAATTGCAGCTCGACGCCTACCGCGCGATGCGTGATTTGCTGCTGCAAAGGGTCCGCGCCCGTTTCGGCGGGCCTTCGGTGGGAAACGAATAGCCGCACGGAGGCGCGGCTGGTTGTGATCGCCCGGCGCATCGGATAGTTTCCGGCGCCTTCTTGCTCAATTTCGACAGATCAGCCGCATGTCAGCCCGTCCGAAGCTCGTTCTCGCGTCCGGTTCGCCGCGCCGCCTCGCTTTGCTCAATCAAGTGGGGCTGGAGCCCGATGCGCTGCGTCCGGCCGATGTCGACGAGACGCCCAAGCGTGGCGAGTTGCCCCGCGTCTGCGCCAACCGTCTTGCCCGCGCCAAGGCGGATGCGGCGCTGAAATCGGTGCAACTCGACGATGAGCTGCGCGGATCGTTCATTCTGGCCGCGGATACGGTGGTTGCCGTCGGTCGCCGTATCCTGCCCAAGGCCGAACTGGTGGACGAGGCCTCGCAATGCCTGCGGCTGCTGTCGGGGCGCAATCACCGCGTCTATACCGCGATCTGCGTCGTGACGCCGAAGGAGACCTTCCGCCAGCGCCTGATCGAAACCCGGGTCCGGTTCAAGCGGCTGAGCGAGGAGGATATCCAGGGCTACATTGATTCCGGCGAATGGCGCGGCAAGGCCGGCGGCTATGCGGTGCAGGGCATTGCCGGCTCCTTCGTGGTCAAGCTGGTCGGCTCTTACACCAATGTGGTCGGCTTGCCGCTCTATGAATCGATGGCGCTGCTGGGCGGCGAGGGTTTTCCGACCCGTGCGGGTTGGCTGAATGTCGGTTGAACCTTTTGGCTGGCGCCAGCATTGAGTTTGACCGAGCCTCGCCCGGGACAAGGCACGCTTCGGCTCCGATCCATCACGGACGATCAGGAAAGATGCCACGCATGAAACCGTGCCCGATCTGCGGAAAGCCGGCGAGCGAGGCTTCGCGGCCGTTCTGTTCGGAGCGGTGCCGCGATGTCGATCTCAATCGCTGGCTATCGGGCAGCTACGCCATTCCGGCCGCAGAAAGCGACGAGGAAGAGGAGCGCGCCGAGGGCTTCGCCGCGCCTCCGGGCCATGCTCCGGGAAAGCACTGACCCCAGCCAAATCAGGGGCTTGCCGGCGCGATCCGGGCGCGACCCGGAGTGCAATTGGGCCGGGATCGCGGCTGGACATCCCGGCTGGGTGTTACTATAAACCGGCGCTCTCCCTCGGACGTTGTTTCCAGGGACGGCGCCCAGGTAGCTCAGTTGGTAGAGCATGCGACTGAAAATCGCAGTGTCGGTGGTTCGATCCCGCCCCTGGGCACCATCAACTTAGCCACCTCCTTATCTATCAGTAGCTTAGGCTGCGTTTTCTTCCCACCGCTCTGCTGGTCGGTTTGCGGTGGGAAAGTCACGTTGATTTCCGAAGTCGGTTTGAGCCGGGCCATGGCTGCCGCGGCGAGCACTTTCTGACGTGCCGCCTTGGTGTAGCGCATCACCTCCTTCGAGGTGGTGTGGCCGGTGATCGACATGATCTCGTGCTCAGAACAACCAAGCTCGGCGAGGCGTGTTGCTGCTGCCTTCCGCAGGCCATGCGCACGGCCTGGCACCTTGGCCTCGACGCAGCGATCGTGGAACCAGTTGCCGAACCCGGCCGCCGTGAATGGCTTCCCAAGGCCGTTGAGCAGGTATGTCTCCGTGCCGCATTCTGTCGCGTCGATAATGCGCTGAAGCTCTGGAATGATGGGCACGTCCAGTGTGATGGGCTTGCGCTCGCGCCCTTTGAACTGAGTGAAGTGCAGCCAGCCGTCCTTAGCGTGTCCCGGCCCGAGCGCGATGGCGTCGGATCTGCGCTGCCCGGTGTAAAGCATGAGCGCAAGCGCGAGGCGGGCCATCGTGCCTACCGGATGCCTCTTCTCGAATTTCTCAATCTCCTCCAGCGACCATGAATGGTGCCCGTCGCCCTTCGCCTTCAGATAGGGAACGGCCTGTGCCGGATTGGCGACGACATAGTCATTGTCGATCGCATATTTGAAGACCTGCCTTAGCGCCTTAAGGAAGGCATTCGCGGACTCTGGCTTGTCAGCCCTGGCGTCGCGCCGCTTTCGGAGATGTTTCGGCAAGAGCAGCTTGTAGGGCTTGTCGCCGTCCTCGGCGCAGAAGTTGTCGAGCACCGTCCTGCGGACATAGCGCGTGCGAGCGTTCAACTGCTTGAATTCTGCGGAGGTGTAATACTGGCTACACAGCCACGCGAGCGACTCCTTGTCGAATGGTTTGCGTTCGACTCTGTCAGACGGTGCAGGTGGCTTGATCTTCCCGGCGAGCGCATCCCGATAAGCCTGCCAGAACGCGGGCGAGTCGAATTCATCCCGCAAGCGAACTTTTGGTCCCGCAAGCGTCCGCACGTACCAGCGCACGTTGCCATGCCTGTCTACGTCTTTCGTCAATCGCGGTGGATTCGGTTTCGCCAACTACGCATCCCACGGATTGGCGCTCTCCTTGTGGGGCAGCGCCTCGAATGATTCGTCCAGTTCAAGCCGGTCCCACACCGTGCGCGTGTTGATCATGCGCGGGCCGGGCATGCGGCCGTCCTTCACCATCTCATCGAACAGCGACGGCGACACGCATATATATGCCGCCGCATCCACCCGGCGAAGGCCGCGGGGGACCATGCCCCCGCGAGTGTTATCGTTGTGGTGCGTGAGGGAGGTCATATAAACTCCAAGCCAAAACCATAGCTAGGCCGCCAGCACCGCATCTGTCCGGCCGGACATGAAATAATTTTGGTGAGTCGATTCCAGGCACCGGATAGATGGTTTCCAGCTGCGCTATGGCCGGATGCGCCGCGCCGATTTGTTCGCGGCGACAATTGCTCGCAATCGCATGTTCTTCATCTCGTCGAACACCTGCGCAGAGTCGCGCTGTGCCAGCCGCGTGAGACACCATGCCCGCGCCGTTAGGTCGGAGTCGGGGCACACGTCCTCGATCTCCGCGAGCACGTCGTGCAACATCATCAGCGTAATGATGACGCGGTGTGCGGCTTCTGATTCGTCGGGAATGAGTTGGGTGCTCATGCTGCACCTCCTGCAACAGGTGGCACACCGAGACCGTTTTCTTTCCGTTCGAGGTCGTGCCACTCATTGAAAACCCGATATGCCTCGTGCACATCCGCGCGAAGGCGTTCGATCGTCCATTGCAGACTTTTCTGATCTTCCGGCGAATTCATCACCAGATCATAGGCATGATCCGCGCCGAGTTCGTTGTCGATTAGAAGCTCCTCAAATCGACAGATGGCGTCGTGGACGGATTCGAATGTGTCAGACATGCGCGCCTCCCATCCGCTGTAGGTCGCCACGGATGCCGGCATGCATCGCGGCGGCGAATTCTTCACATGGACCGACTTCGCAATAGTCGTGGATGAAGAACAAAGCTTTCGCCGCAATGTCAGCGGCACCCTTGGCTGGAGCTTTGGCAATGTCGAAGCGAAGGGCGCCCGCCACGAGGCTCATTTGGTGGCGGGTTTTGTCAGAGAATGTCGCAGCGTCTATCCAACCCACCAATCGGTTGTGCAACGCGACGAGATCGGAAACCGACTGCGGCGGTGATTCTGTGATAGGAATTGAAATAACCCGAGGCATGGGTCTTGGCTCCATCTGTCGAAATTCGATGGAAGCGATTATAATAGACACTTAACGATAGATCAATCTATTTTCGATGGTTCTGGCTAAAATATTCAACAACTGATAACTAGCTGGGAATGATCACACCATCGCAGTCACGAGGCGCTAGAGGCCTCTTAAAATGGTCTCAGCAAGATCTGGCGGACGCCGCCAAGATCGGCATTGTGACCGTAAGGCAATTCGAAAACGAACAAGCCGAGCCTCGCTCGGCAACTCTTCAAGTCATTCAGACCGCCCTCGAATCGGCGGGCATTGTCTTTCTAGGTGACGGCCAATCGATCGATGGCGGTCCCGGTGTGAGGCTGGCAAAGAAGCGGCGCTAATCGGTTACTCGCTTCAGAAGTCCGTCTAGACCATTTTGTAATGGGTCGGATTCTGCAATTTTCGTCCTCAGTAAATCAATCCACTCTGAAGATGAGAGGCTCATAAAAAGGGTATCTGCCCCCGGCAACGTTTCAATCGCCGCTAAGAACTCGCGAGCGCGATTCGCTTGATGCCATTGTTCGGACGCTTGAAAAAGTTTTTCGATCGCCTCGCCTTTCTTTTTTGCAAATGCTCGTTCGGCAAGCATCTTGGCGCGACGTGCTTCGACCTGTTTAACGCGCTCCTCTGCTTCTTTGGCTATCCTTTCTCGGCAAAGACATTCAGCAGCGATGCTTCGTAATATTTGCGGCATCTGTAATTCAATTGGCGCATCAATCTTATCCTCGAACGGATGATAACTCTCTGAAAATAAAATACCGGTTCGTTCAAGGTTGCCATTACGTATTATTTTTCCGCGCTCGTCTCGCGGCATGCGCAGTCGCTCTTTAAAACGAATGCTGGTACCAACACCTCGCCATATAACATGGATGGTACCCATTTCACCGGGCTCGATAGTAAAGCCTTCCTTCGATAAGGTTTTAGATAAGCAATCTAAAATACGAAAAATTCGTTTCGTAACGTCGTCGATGGGCGACGAATGAAGTTTGTGTATAAAACCGCTGCCTCCAAGGGGGCGGAAGCCGCGGCGTCGATCTGCGATAATGCTCTCTACAGCGGGATGCGGACTGGCGAGCCTTGACGACACTTGAGCTTCTGAAAATGATTTGAACTGTTCCAGCTCTTTGATGCGCTGATTGAACTCTTCTTCGCGTGCTTTTGCACCAGTCTTAAGTCGAACAGTTTTTTCTGGATCACCATCTAACTGTGGTTGCGGCAGCTCAGCTTTATGAAGTTTTTTCGCCCAGTATCCTGTAGGAGGGCGGGGAATATCGAAGTCGGTGCAAGCCCGCGCCAGATGTTCGACTGTACTGTCGGTATCTTCCGCGACTTTACCTAGGGGCTTAGACCAAACAGCTTGATACAGTTCTCTACGAGAAATCTCGAATCTATCCATTTCCGCCACCGGCCCGCTACTATCGCATTACGATCTTCACCCTTGAACTATACCCGGGGTTGCGATTGGATGCGCGCGGGGGATGGGGGATTTCATGACATTAAAACTCAATTCTTTTCGTGTGACGAATTTTCGAAATATCCATGATAGCGGATGGGTCGATGTCGAAAATCTTACAGCCATTATT
>JAFKKO010000043.1 GCA_017305455.1 Hyphomicrobiales bacterium
GGGATGCGGCCCTTCACCAGCACGTTGAGGTTGAGCGAGATGCGGCTTTCAAGCTCGGTCTGCTTGAACAGCGTCTCCATCAGCACTTCGGGATCGACGTTGCGCGTCTTCGGCTCGATGACGATGCGCACGTCCTCGGCCGACTCGTCACGGATGTCGCCGACCAAGAGCAGCTTCTTCTCGTTGAGCAGTTCGGCGATGCGCTCGATCAGCCGCGATTTCTGCACCAGCCACGGAATTTCCGTAACCACGATATTCCAGGTGTTACGCGCGCCCTCTTCCTTGTGCCACTTGGCGCGCACGCGAAAACCACCGCGCCCGGTGGCGTAGGCTTCCGCGATGGATTCGTGGGAATCGACCACGATGCCGCCGGTCGGGAAATCCGGCCCCTTGACGTAGCGCAGCAGCCCTTGCGTCCGCGCGCCGGGCTTGTCGATCAGATGCAGCGCGGCGTCGCACAGTTCGGCGGCGTTGTGCGGCGGAATCGCGGTGGCCATGCCGACCGCGATACCCTGCGCGCCATTGGCGAGCAGATTGGGGAAGATGCCGGGCAGCACCGCCGGCTCTTTGGCCTGGCCGTCATAGTTGGGGCGAAACTCGACCGCGTCCTCGTCGATGCCTTCGAGCAAGAGGCGCGCGACCTCGGTCATGCGCGCTTCGGTGTAGCGGTAGGCGGCCGGATTATCGCCGTCGATGTTGCCGAAATTGCCCTGCCCGTCGACCAGGGGATAGCGCGAGGAGAAATCCTGCGCGAGGCGCACCAGCGCATCGTAGATCGACTGGTCGCCATGCGGATGGAACGAGCCCATCACGTCGCCGACGATCTTGGCGGATTTCTTGAAAGGCGTGCCGGGGTCGAGCCTCAGCAGCCGCATGCCGTAAAGGATGCGGCGGTGGACCGGCTTGAGGCCGTCGCGGGCGTCGGGCAGCGCCCGGTGCATGATGGTCGAGAGCGCGTAAGCGAGATACCGTTCTTCGAGCGCCTCGCGCAGCGCGACGTCCTGAACCTCGATCGGCTCGGGGGGAATCAGTCGTTTGCCCATGAGCAGCAGTTAGCCCCTGCCGCCCCGATGAACAAGAATGAATCAGCCCGTTCAGGAACGCGTGAATCGCCAGTCGGTAATTCTTCCGCCATAATTCAGCGTGTTGAATGCGTGAAGGGCCGGGTCGTGCCGCTGTGTGCGGGACGTCGCCCTGATCTCGAAAGCACCTGCCGGCACCCGGCCGGAAGGGTTGGCGAAGGCCCTTGAAGGAGGAATTTTAGATGCGTCGTTTGATTTTTGCGGCGGTCGCCGCCGTGGCTGTTGCCGGCGCCGGATCGCTGATCAGCGCTCCCGCCCATGCAATGACCCTGCCCGGCCTTGCCGGCGCGCCGGCCTCCCAGACCGAACCGGTGGCCCTGGTGTGCCGCCGGGTCTGGAATGGGTTCGCCTGGGTACGGAGCTGCTACCGGACCGGCCCGCGCTATTACGGCCCCGGCTATTACGGCCCCCGCCCTTATTACGGCCACGGCGGCCCGCGCATGTATCGCCGCGGCTACTACCGCTACTGATTGCCGAAGTTTTAAGGACAATGACAAGCGGGCCGGTTCTCCGGCCCGTTTTCGTTTGTCCGTTCGGGTGTCCGATCGGGTTTATTCGGCCGCCTGCCGCGCGCGTGGCCGCGTCACCGCCGCGATGAAGCCCTCGCGCGCATCGGAATGCCCCTGCCCGCGCGGCTCCAGCACGTTGCGCATCAGGAACAGACCGGTGAGCCGGAAGCCGTCGCGAATGTCCTGCTCGGTCCACGTCGCCTCGCTTGCCTCGGCAAGGAACGCCGGCAGCGGCAACAGCCGCTCGCGCCACGGCTCGCCGGCGCTGCGGCAGACGGCGCAGCCCGATTTCGGCGAAACGTAAATCAGATCCTCGGTCGCGCCGGAGGCGGCGCAGGCCGACAGATCGAGACCGAAGCCCAGTTCGGTCAGCATCGCCAGTTCGAACCGGACCAGATGCGCCCCGGCCGTGCCGGGATCGTCGAAATCGTTCAGGATGGCGTCCATCAGATCGTAGATGTCGTCATGCGGCGCGCGCTCGGGCAGCAGCCGCGCCAGCGAGGCCAGATGGGTGACGCCATAGGCGGCGAAGGACGAGGCGAATACCGTGGCGGCGCGCAGCCGCAGGCCTTCCAGTTGGTAATAGCCCAGATGCTCGTCGAGCCGCGCGCGCCACACCGCGCTGACGCTATTGCCAGGTTGCAGCAGCGGGCGCATCCGCGTGCCGGCACCGCCGCGCACCAGACCGAGATGGCGGCCATGGCCGCGCGTCATCAGTTCGACAATGGCGCTACTCTCGCCATGGCGCCGGACGCCCAGAATGATGCCCTCGTCGGTCCACTCCATGAATCGGACCTTACACGATCCGGCGGCGCGCTGCCGGGGTTCCGATGCGCAACAACGATCGCTCAGGCCCGGATATCGACCGAGGAAACCGCGCCCTGCACCCGCTGCAAGGCGGCGATGGTGCGCGTCAGAGCCGCCTCGCTCGCGCTGTCGTTGCGCCAACGGGCGCCGGCGATGCCCTCGCGCAACATGGCGAAGGCATCGACCGGAGTGTTGTCGATCCTTTCGGCCTCGGCTGCCGAGACCTGCGCGCCGTCCACTCTCAGGCGCGCCGACGGCGGCGCCATGATCGACAGCAGGCAGCCTGTCTCATCGAGGCTGAGATCGCCGCTGCGGATCAGCCGGTTCACCGTGTCGCGCATCTGCGCCGGCGACATGCTGGAGAAATCGTAGCGGCCGATGCCGGCGCTGGTCGTCGTATCGCCCGTCCCCGCCGCCTGCCCGTCAGCCGCCTGCGCGGACGGGTCAGTCCGCGCCGTGCCGGTCTGCGCGACCAGCGGAGAGTACGACACCCCTGCCTGAACCAGCATTCCCGCCTCCGAAATCTATCCGAGGCTGTTTGAAGCAAGTCCCGCGCCAGCGGCGCGCGGCAGATTGTCGAATGCGATCAGGGGCATTGCAGGCGCTTTGCGGCTGCCGGCGCGGCACAATCTTCCCACCGGGCACATCCTGCAGTGCGCGCACCTGCCCTCAGCTCGTCATGGCGGGATTTATTCCGGCCATCCACGCCTTGGCGACCTGTCAGCAAGAAAGACGTGGATGGCTAGGTCATAGGCGAGCGAAGCGACGCCGTTCTGTCGAACGGCTAGGCCCGGCCACGACGGAAATTGAGAAGCTGCGCATCGCTCCTCACCATGAGGAAGTTGAATCCTTCCTGCTTCAGAGCTGTTTGAAAAGTCCTCATCCTGAGGAGGCGCCAACAGCGCGTTCACGCGCGTCTTCCGACGCGCCATAAGCGCGTTTACGCGCGTCTGCGACGCGCTATGGCGCTGTCTCGAAGGATCGAGGACTTTTCCTTGAAAACCTCGCCCTTCGAGACGCCGCTTCTGACGAAACGGCTCCTCAGGATGAGGTTTTCAAAGTTTTCAAACAGTCTCTCAGGCGTTGAACCAGTCGCGCGCGTCGCCGGTGAAGGAATAATACAGCCCCACCGCGGTGAGCGCCGAGGACACCGCATCGACCACGCTGTCGGTCTCCCAGCCCTCGACGCCGACCACCGCCGCCAGCGACACTACCGACAGCGCCAGCGCACCGAGCAACACCCAGCGCGCCCAGTTCTTGCGCCGCCGCGCGGCGAGCCGGACCATGTGGACGAACACCAGGATCAGACCGGCGCTGATCAGATTGGTGGTCAAGACCTCGGATTCGGAGAGTTTCGCGGGCATCTCGCGGAACGGAAACGACAGCGCATCCAGCATCAGCGACAGATAGAGCAGCACCTCGAAGCGCTGGACGTTCTCCGGAACCGTGGTCTGATCGCCGGTCATTCCGTCGGAAACTCCAATCCCATCTCGCGATAACGCTCGGGGTCGTCACCCCAATTGTCGCGTACCTTGACGAACAGGAACAGATGCACCGGCGCGCCGACAATCTCGGCGATCTCCTTGCGTGCATCGGCGCCGATCGCCTTGATGGTCGTGCCGCCCTTGCCAAGCACGATCTTTCGCTGGCTGTCGCGCTCGACATAGATCGTCTGCTCGATCCGCACCGATTTGTCTTTGCGCTCGGTCCAGGACTCGGTCTCGACGGTGGACTGGTACGGCAGTTCCTGATGCAGATAGCGGTAGATTTTCTCGCGGGTGATCTCCGCCGCCAGATGCCGCAGCGGCGCATCCGACATCTGGTCCTCGGGATAGTGGAACGGCCCCGCCGGCACCGCCGCCGCCAGCGCGCGGCGCAGGTCATCGACGCCGTCGCCCGACAGCGCCGAGATCATGAAGGTCTGCTCGAAGGCGAGCCGCCCATTGGCCGCTTGCGCCAGCGCCAGCAGTTTCTCGCGTGCCACCACGTCGATCTTGTTGATCACCAGGAATTTCGGGTGCCTGACGCCTTCGAGCTTTTTCAAAATGGCGTCGGCCTCCTCGTCGATGCCGGCGCGCGCATCGAGCAGCACGCAGACGAGATCGGCGTCATGCGCCCCGCTCCAGGCGGTGGAGACCATGGCGCGATCGAGCCGCCGCTTCGGCGCGAAAATGCCGGGGGTATCGACCAGCACGATCTGGGCGTTGTCCTCGACCACGATGCCACGGATCAGCGCGCGGGTAGTCTGCACCTTGCGCGAGACGATGGTGACCTTGGAGCCGACCAGCGCATTGACCAATGTCGATTTGCCGACATTGGGCGCGCCAATCAGCGCAACGAAGCCGCAGCGCGTGGCCGCTGCGTCGCTGCCGACAGTTTCAGGCATCTTTTCCACCGGACACGCCTTCGCGGTTGAGCAGCGCCATCGCCGCCGCCTTCTCGGCCGCACGCTTGCTACCGCCGACGCCGTCCGCCGGCGCAAGGCCCGGCAGTTCGACAGCGACGCGGAAGCGCGGATCGTGATGCGGGCCGGTGCGCTCCATTTCGCGATAGACCGGCGTCGGCAGGCCATGGCCCTGCGCCCATTCCTGCAGGATGGTCTTGGGATCGCGCAGCGGCCGCACCGGCTTGCGCATCCGCTCGGTCCAGTTGGACTCGACGAACTTCACCGCCGCCGGATAGCCGCCATCGAGGAAGATCGCGCCGATCACCGCCTCGCAGATGTCGCCGACCACCGAATTGCGCAGCCGCGCGCTCGCCCCCGGCCCGACGGTGCCGAGCTTGATGCCTTCATGCAGGCCGAGCGACTTCGCCACATCGGCGCAGGCTTCCTTGCGCACGAGATCCGCAAGACGCTTCGACATCTCCCCTTCATCCGCCTTCGGGAAGGCGCGGTAGAGCATGTCGGAGACGATCAGGCCGAGCACATGGTCGCCGAGGAATTCGAGGCGCTGGTAGCTCTCGCTGCGGGAGCGCGAGGGTTTCAGCGCGGAGACGTGGGTGAGCGAGGTGGTCAGCAGCGACGGATCGCTGAAGCTGTAGCCGATGCGCTGCTCGATGGCCTTGGCGATGGCCTTGGCGCTCGGCTTGCGCGGCTTTTTCGGTTTCGCCGTCTCGGCGGACGGCTCGTCGGCTTTGGCCGGCGACGCGGACACGACGTCCGCCTGCGTCCCGGCCGTGGTCTGCTCAGCCGGACGGGCTTCCGGCGAGGTCGCGTCGGAAGTCGTGTTTACCGGAGAGTCCGCGATCGTGCCCTCGTCGATCATCGCACAATGGAAAAGATTCGATTCCAGCGCACCGAGACCGGCCAGCGCCAGAATTGCCACGCCTGCTCGCCCTCGGCCACGGAGAAGAAGATCATCTGCGCGCGGCCGATCAGATTTTCCTCCGGCACATAGCCGACCGCCGACAAGACGCGGCTGTCGGTCGAGTTGTCGCGATTGTCGCCCATCATGAAGAAATGACCGGGCGGCACGGTGTAGACGCTGGTGTTGTCGTAGAAGCCGTTATCGACGCAATCGAGCGTCTTGTAGATGACGCCGTTGGGCAGCGTCTCCTGCCACTGTTTGACGCGCGCAGTGGCGTCCGACCCGCACGGGTCCTCGCCGACGAAATCCTGTAGCCGCTCGCGCTTCACCGGCGTCTCGTTGATGTAGAGCAGCCCCTCTTTCATCTGGATGCGGTCGCCCGGCAGCCCGATCACGCGCTTGATGTAGTCGGTGGTGTCGTCCTTGGGCAGGCGGAACACCACGACATCGCCGCGCGCCGGCTCCGAGCCGAAAATGCGGCCGGAGAAGATCGGCGGCGACAGCGGGAATGAGTAGTGGCTGTAACCATAGGAATATTTGGAGACGAACAGGTAGTCGCCCACCAGCAGCGTCGCCTTCATCGAGCCGGACGGGATGTTGAAGGGCTGAAACAGGAAGGTGCGGATCACCAGCGCAATGATCAGCGCATGAATGATAACGCGGACGGTCTCGCCAACGCCGCCTTCGGATTTGGTGCCGGATGTCACGCTCATTGCTACCTGATGTCTTACGGGCGCGGCGGCCCCAAATCACTCGCGCGGGTTTTAGACGTTTGTGGCCGGCGGCGCAATGAAGCGCCCCCCAATAAACCCACAATTATTTGATAGATAAGGAGAATTTCTTTCGTTCCGCGAAAGCGAACGGATCGGGCGATCAGGCGCCCACGGGCTGCATGCCCGGCGGAATCGCCGAAATGATGACGAAAGCCTGCGCCAGCGGCCAGTCGTCGGTGATGGTGAGGTCGATCCTCGCCTGATGGCCGGGGGGCAGCAGCGATTCGAGCCGGACCAGCGCCCCGCCGGTCAGTTTCATGGTCGGCCGGCCGCCCGGCAGGTTCACCACCCCCATGTCGCGCCACCACACGCCGCGATGCATGCCGGTGCCGAGCGCCTTGGAGCAGGCCTCCTTGGCGGCGAAGCGCTTGGCGTAGGTCGCGACCAGCGATCGCGGCGCCTTGGCGCGGCGCTCGGCCTTGGCGCGCTCGACATCGGTAAAGATGCGGGACAGAAACCGCTCGCCATGGCGTTCAATCACCTTCTCGACCCGGCGGATGTCGATCAGGTCCGAGCCGATGCCGATGATCATGCGGAAATCCCGATCCGGGCGCGGCCACGGTCCATCGCCGCCCGCATCGTCCGCACCGATTCCGCGAGGCCGACGAAGATCGCCTCGCCCATCATGAAGTGACCGATGTTGAGTTCGACGATCTGCGGCAGCGCCGCGATGGTCTCGGCGGTGGCGTAGTCGAGGCCGTGGCCGGCATGGACTTCGAGGCCGAGCGATTGCGCCTGCGCCACGCCCGCGAGGATGCGCTGCCACTCCTCCCCGGCCTGCGCGGCGCGGCCCTCGATCACGGCATCGCACCACGCCCCGACATGAATCTCGATCACCGGAGCTTTCAGCCGCGCAGCAGCGTCGATCTGCTGCGGATCGGCGGCGATAAACAGCGAGACGCGGATGCCGGCATCGTTCAGCCGCGCCACGAACGGCGCCAGCGCGACCTGCTGGCCGACCACGTCGAGGCCACCTTCGGTCGTCACCTCGGTGCGCCGCTCCGGCACCACGCAGACCGCGTGCGGCTTGGTCGCGAGCGCGATGCCGAGCATCTCGGCGGTCGCCGCCATCTCGAAATTCAGCGGCTTGGCGATCTCAGGACGCGACAGTTCGCGCTTGAGCCGCGCCATGTCCTCGTCGCGGATGTGGCGGCGATCCTCGCGCAGATGCGCGGTGATGCCGTCCGCCCCCGCCTCGATCGCCATGAGCGCGGCGCGGACCGGGTCCGGCACCAGACCTCCGCGCGCGTTGCGCAATGTGGCGACATGATCGACGTTGACCCCGAGACGCAAGGCAGCAGCAGACATGAAAATCTCTTGAACTATTTTTAAGACGCGTGTTCTTCACGCGAACCGGTGGCTTCCACTTCGCTTGAAAACGCTATCCATTGACGCGCTCGACGCTGGCGACCACGTCCTTGGCGCGCAATTGCGCGATGATACCGTTGAGATGCTTGAGATCATAGACCTCAAGATCGATGGTGAGCTCTGTGAAATCCGGCGAGCGGCGGCTCATGCTGATGTTGTCGATGTTGCCGTCATGCTCGGCGATCACGCCGGCGACCTGCGCAAGGCTGCCCGGCTCGTTGACGTTCTGCACCAGAAGCCGCGCCGGGAAACGCTGCGGCGGCGCCGCCTCGTCGATGTCCCAGCGCACGTCCACCCAGCGCTCGGGCTCCTCCTCGAAGTCCTTCAGCGCCGGCGCCTGGATCGGATAGATGGTGATGCCCTCGCCCCTGGTGACGATGCCGACGATGCGGTCGCCCGGCACCGCGCCGCCATTGGGCGCGAACTTCACCGGCAGGTCGGCGTTGAGGCCGCGAATCGGGATCGCGGAGGCCGCGCGCGCCGGATCGAGCGGCTTGGGCTTGGCCGCCGCCGCCGTGCCCTTGAGGCCGGCCTGCCGCGCCTCCTCCTTGTAGTCGGGATACATCGCGCGCGCGACGTCGGACGCCTTGATCTCGCCGCGGCCCACCGCCGCCATGACGTCTTCGATCGAAGTGCGGGCCAGCCGCGGCAGCGCGCCCTTCAGCTTGTCGTCGGCGTAGGCGATCTTCGCCCGCATGAACAGGCGCTCGACAATGCGCCGCCCCAGCCCCGCATACTGGTCGCGCATCGCCGCGCGCGTGGCGCGCCGGATCGCCGCCTTGGCCTTGCCGGTGACCGCCAGCGTTTCCCATGCCGAAGGCGGCGCCGACTGCGCCTCGGAGGTCAGCACCTGGACCTCGTCGCCGTTCTGCAATTCGGTCGACAGCGGCGAGAACTTGCCGTTGATCTTGCAGCCTACCGCGCTGTTGCCGACGTCGGTATGCACGGCATAGGCGAAGTCGATGACGTTGGCATAGCGCGGCAGCGCGATCAGCTTGCCCTTCGGGGTGAAGCAGAACACCTGATCGTGGAACAGCTCCATCTTGGTGTGTTCGAGAAACTCCTCCGGATTGGCGCTCTCGGACAAAACGTCGATCGTATGCCGCAACCAGGCGAAGGCGTTGGACTCCCGCTTCAACAATTCGGTCGGCGAGCCGACGCCGTCCTTGTAGAAGGCGTGCGCGGCGATGCCGTATTCGTTGATCCGGTCCATCTCCTCGGTGCGGATCTGCAGTTCGACGCGCTGGTTGCCGGGACCGATCACGGTGGTGTGGATCGAGCGATAGTCGTTTTGCTTCGGCGTCGAGATGTAGTCCTTGAAGCGTCCGGGCACGACCGGCCAGTTGGTATGGACGATGCCGAGCGCGCGGTAGCACGCCTCCAGCGACTGAGTGATGACGCGGAAGCCGTAAATGTCGGACAATTGCTCGAAGCCGACAGATTTGCGCTCCATCTTGACCCAGATCGAGAACGGCCGCTTGCGGCGGCCCATCACCCGCGCGGTGATGCCGTGCTCGGCGAAGTTCGCCGACAGTTGCGTCTCGATCTCGCCGATCAGGTTGCGGTTGCGATCGGCCAGCGCTTCCAGCCGCTGCGCGACCACGGCATACGCATCGGGATCGAGGACGCGGAACGACAAATCCTCGAGTTCCTCGCGCATTTCCTGCATGCCCATGCGGCCGGCGAGCGGCGCATAGATGTCGAGGGTCTCCTCGGCGATGCGGCGGCGCGAGGCCGGCAGCATGAATTCGAGGGTGCGCATGTTGTGCAGGCGGTCGGCGAGCTTGACCAGCAGCACGCGGACATCCTTGGAGATCGCCAGCAGCAGCTTGCGCAGGTTCTCCGCCTGCTTGGCCTCGCGCGAGACCAGTTCGAGCCGCTTCAGCTTGGTCAAGCCATCGACCAGCGCGCCGATCTCGGAACCGAACAACTGGTCGATCTCGGCGCGGGTGGATTCGGTGTCCTCGATGGTGTCATGGAGCAGCGCCGCGACGATGGTGGCGTCGTCGAGCTTGAGGTCGGTCAGGATCGCCGCCACTTCCAGCGGATGGGAGAAATAGGGATCGCCCGAGGCGCGCTTCTGCTCGCCATGGGCCATCATGGCGTAGACATAGGCGCGGTTGAGCAGGTCCTCGTCGGTGCGCGGGTTATAGGAGCGGACCCGGTCCACCAGATCGTATTGCCGCATCATCTTGGCACGGTCGGGCTTGGCTTCCCGGCTCGCCGGTTTGGCTTCCGGTCTGGGCGCAGCCTCGGGCGCCGCGGCCACCGCCATGTCGGGGGGAGCCGTCGTCTGACGTATGGTGCGGCGCCAAATCGGCATTCAGAACGGCCTTGAACGGACAAACCCAAGAAATGAAACGTTCTGCACAATATCACTGCGAAAATCGGTGACCGCAAGGAATCGCTTGAAAAAACATAGTGAACGCCGCAGATGCGGCGATCGTGATCCGGCTCCAAGAACGGCGCGCCCCAAGAACGGCCGACTCAAAAAGATCCAATCCAAAAGATCGAACCCAAAAGATCCAACCCAAAAGATCCAACCCAAAAGAAAAGGCCCGAACCTGCATTCGGGCCTCTTTCCTGTTCAACGGATCGGCGCAAACGCCGCCAGACCGTTTATTCGTCTTCCTCGGGCTGCTCTTCCGGCGGAGCGAGGCCTTCCAGACCCTTCAACAGCTCTTCCTCGGTCATGCGCTCGACCGCGACTTCGGTGTCGTCGGCATCGACGCTGGCGCCGGTGGAACCGATCAGCGGGATCGTGTCCGGTTCCGGCTCATCCACCTCGACGAACTTCTGCAGCGAATGCACCAGTTCCTCGCGCAGATCTTCCGGCGAAATGGTGGTCTCGGCGATCTCGCGCAGCGAAACCACCGGATTCTTGTCGTTGTCGCGATCGACCGTGATCTGGGAACCGGAGGAGATCATCCGCGCCCGATGCGCCGCGAGCAGAACGAGGTCGAATCGATTGTCGACCTTGTCAATGCAGTCTTCGACAGTGACGCGCGCCATGGCAGCCGCTCCGTTTAATTTAAATCAAATGTCCCGATATGCGCACTTGGTATAGGGATTACACGCGAATGGCATGAACTTCCCCGATCCGAAGGCGAATTCCGGCGGGAAACTAAGGTCTTGGCTCACCCTTTGCAACCCCTCCCGAATGAATGGCAGGCAGGCGGCAAAAGGTCCGATGGACAAGAAATCGCTTCATTGCTTGATCAGGATACCTCTTCTAGGCTTGATCAGGATACCTTTTCTACCGAGTAGATTGATACCTTTTCTACCGAGTAGGTTATCGGGCATCGAGTAGGTTATCGGGCATTCAGGGTGGTCGGTGCGTCGCACGGCCCCAAAGGTCACCTTTTTTGATCGATACGCGGGAATCCGTTTCACCCGCCAAAAACGTCAACAACAAACAAGAAGAGACAAGATGGCTGCTGCTTCCAACAAGATCGCTCTTTTCATCGACGGAGCAAATCTCTACGCCACCGCAAAAACTCTGGGATTCGACATCGACTACAAACGCCTGCTGCTCGAGTTTCAGAGCCGGGGCACCTTGGTTCGTGCATTCTACTACACCGCCATCATCGAGGATCAGGAGTATTCCTCAATCAGGCCTCTGATCGACTGGCTCGACTACAACGGCTACACCGTGGTCACCAAGGCGACCAAGGAATTCATTGACGCCAGCGGCCGCCGCAAGGTCAAGGGCAACATGGACATCGAACTCGCGGTCGATGCCATGGAGCTCGCCGAGCATATCGACCAAATGGTGCTGTTCTCCGGCGACGGCGACTTCCGCTCGCTGGTCGAGGCCGTGCAGCGCCGCGGCGTGCGCGTCACCGTGGTCTCCACTATTTCCAGCCAGCCGCCCATGATCGCCGACGAATTGCGCCGTCAAGCGGATGTCTTTACCGATCTGGTGCAGCTACAATCCAAGCTCGGCCGCGATCCGGGAGAACGCCCGGCCTCGCGCGAGCCGCGCCAGCATACGCCGCAATTCCTGCAGCGTAGCGCAAGCACGATTGCACCGAGCGTGAATGACGAAGATTTCGACGACTGACGATCTGACCAAGCAAAGCCGGCGCTCTGGCGCCGGCCCCTCTCCTTCCAGCCTGATCCTCTCCGATTCGCTCCATCCGGACGCCGAGCCCGGCCGCGACTGCCCGCTGTGCCCGCGCCTGGTGGAATTCCGCAGCCTCAACCGGGCGCAGCATCCGGACTGGTTCAACGCACCGGTGCCGACGCTGGGGCCGCGCGACGCGCGGCTTCTGGTCATCGGCCTCGCGCCGGGGCTGCAAGGCGCCAATCGCACCGGGCGTCCCTTCACCGGCGACTTTGCCGGCGATCTGCTGTTTCCGACTCTCACCACTTATGGTTTCGCGCGCGGCGCCTATCAGGCGCGGCCCGACGACGGCCTGAAGCTGATCGACTGCCGCATCAGCAACGGGGTGCGCTGCGTGCCGCCGCAGAACAAGCCACTGCCGATCGAGATCAACACCTGCCGCTCGTTTCTTGCCGCCACCATCGCCGACATGCCGAAGCTGCGCGCCATCGTCATGCTCGGGCGCGTCTCGCACGACACCACGCTGAAGGCGCTCAACGTGCGCGCGCGCGAGGCTCCGTTCGGCCATGGCGCGCAGGCCCAGGCCGGCCACATCCGTCTCTTCGACAGCTATCACTGCTCGCGCTACAACACCAACACCGGCGTGCTGACCGACAAGATGTTCCGCTCGGTGTTCGCCAGCATCAGGGCTTATCTGGACGGTTAGTCACCGTCATTGCGAGGAGCGCAAGCAATCCTATCCCTCATGGTGAGGAGGAGCGTCAGCGACGTCTCGAACCATGAGGCCGTGAAGATGATGGCCTCATCCTTCGAGACGCACGCAAGAGCGCGCTCCTCAGGATGAGGAGCAAGCCATGCATGCGCCGGGACGACGCGGAGCTGTGCAGTTCTACCCCGCCGGGTTGGCCTTCAGCCACGCCAGCACGTCACCCGCGTTCCGATCCGGCGGAAACACCGGATAAAATACGTGGGTGATCCGCGCATCGTCGATGATCAGCGCCAGACGCTTGAGCAGGGTCTGGCCCGCCACCTCCATGGTCGGCAGATTGAGCGCGCGCGTCAGCGCCAGATCGCGGTCGGACAGGACCGGAAACGGCACATGCAGCCGCCCGACCATTTCCCGCTGATAATCGGTGTCCTGCGTCGAGAGCCCGAACACCTGCGCTGCGCCCGCCGATTTCAGTTCTCCAATCAGATCGCGGAACGAACAGGTCTGCGGCGTGCAGCCGCGCGCGCCGGGAATCTCGTCCCAGTCCTCGGTCAATCCGATCTTGCCGGGCTCGCCGGTGCGCGGATAGGCGAACAGCACCACGCGGCCGGGCACCGCCGCCAGCGTCACCGAGGTGCCGTCGGTCGCGGTCAGCGTCACCGGCGGAATCATCGCGCCGACGAGATGCGCCGCAGCGCCATCGTCGGTCGGCGCGGGAATCTTGCTCCAGTCAACGCCCTGCAGATTCGGCTGGTTCATCCTCTCCTCCGTGAGCCTCATGGTGAGAAGGCGCTCGCGCCGTCTCGAATCATGAGGCCAATGATGGCCCGTTCATATCCGCTCATCCTTCGAGACGCCGCGCAAATGCGCGGCTTCTCAGAATGAGGATCACCCTCTCGCCCGCAACAGGCGGCCTTTCTCGCGCGCCCAATCGCGCTTCTTCTCGGTCTCCCGCTTGTCGTGCATCTTTTTGCCCTTGGCGAGAGCGAGCTGAAGTTTGATCTTGCCGCGCTCGTTGAAATACATCTTGAGCGGAATGAGCGTCATGCCCTCGCGCTCGATCGAGCCGATCAGCTTGTTGATCTGCTTGCGATGCAAGAGCAGCTTGCGCGGCCGCCGCGGTTCGTGATTGAAGCGGTTGGCCTGAAGATATTCAGGGATATTCGCATTGACCAGCCAGATCTCGCCGCCCTTCGCATCGGCGTAGGATTCGGCGATGTTGGTCTTGCCGGTACGCGCCGATTTGACCTCGGTGCCGGTCAGCGCAACGCCCGCCTCGAGCGTATCCTCGATGGCATAGTTGAAACGTGCCTTGCGGTTCTCCGCAACGACCTTGATCGGACGTTCGTTCTTTTCAGCCATCGTTGCTACGCTGCCGGCACGGCCGGCTTACTTGCTCTTCAGCAGGTCACGGATTTCCATGAGCAGTTCCTGATCCCGCGTCGGCGCAGGCGCTTCGGCGGGCTTGGCCTCCTCGGTGCGCTTGAGCTTGTTGATGACGCGGATGACGATGAACAGCACGAAGGCGACAATCATGAAGTTCAGCGTGATGGTCAGGAAATTGCCCCACGCCAGCACCGCGCCCTGCTTCTTGGCATCGGCGAGATTGGTCGCGGTCACGGACTTCGACAGGCCGGTGAAGTAGTTCGAGAAATCGAGTCCGCCGGTGATCGCACCGATGATCGGCATAATGATGTCGGCGACCATGGAGGAGACGATCGCGCCGAAGGCCGCGCCGATGATGACGCCGACGGCCAGGTCGACGACATTTCCTTTCATCGCAAACTCGCGGAATTCCTTCAGCATCGGCAGCCTCCTTCAGATTTCAGGATCAGTTGATCAGACCGGCATGAACCATCGCGCCGCGCACCGCCGTCTTGGTGGCCTCGCTCACCGGCACCATCGGCAGACGCAGTGTGTCGTCCATCTTGCCGAGCAGCGACAGCGCATACTTTACCGGCGCGGGATTGGACTCGATGAACAGGTTGATGTGCAGCGGCGTCAGCTTGTCCTGGATCTTCAGCGCGGTCGCGTAATCGCCGCGCAGGCATGCCGCCTGGAAATCGGCGCACAGGCGCGGCGCGACGTTGGACGTCACCGAGATGCAGCCATGGCCGCCATGGGCCATGTAGCCGAGCGCGGTGATGTCCTCGCCGGATAGCTGATTGAAGTCCTCGCCCATCGCTCCGCGCTGCTGCGAGACGCGCGCGAGATTGGCAGTCGCGTCCTTGACGCCGGCGATGTTCTTCAATTCGAACAGGCGCGTCATGGTCTCGACCGACATGTCGACGATCGAGCGGCCCGGGATGTTGTAGATGATGATCGGAATTCCGATCGCATCGTTCACCGCCTTGTAGTGCTGATAGAGGCCTTCCTGGGTGGGCTTGTTGTAATAGGGCGTCACCACCAGCACCGCCGCCGCGCCCGCCTTCTCGGCATGCTGCGCAAGCTCGATCGCCTCGCGCGTCGAGTTCGACCCCGCACCCGCGATCACCGGCACCCGGCCCTTGGCCTCATCGATGCACCATTCGACGATGCGCTTGTGCTCGTCATGGCTCACCGTCGGGCTCTCGCCGGTGGTGCCGACCGGAACCAGACCATTGGTGCCTTCCGCGATCTGCCAGCTCACCAGCCCGCGGAACGCGACCTCGTCGAGCCCGCCGTTTTTGAACGGCGTGACCAGCGCCGTAAAGGATCCGCGGAAATTGGTCTTGGCTGTCATGATCTTGCTCCGAACGCGAAAGGTCTGCCAGAACGGGACCGGCGTTGCTGCCGGTCCGCCCAGGGGCTCAAATTGATAACGGGTCCTGCGCCCCGATGAAAGAGCGTGCGGCGCAAACCTTGATCCCCGCCGCAACCGGCAACCGCCGTTCCCGAGCCCTGTTCCATCGGAAACAGGATCAGGCCGCGATTTCGCCGCGGTGACGCAGTAGAAACGCCAAATTAGCACATTTTTCGTTTGGTCCACAGATTCAATGAAATAGACAGGACATTGAAGGCCATTGCTTGATTCGCTGCGAAGGTGCGCCGTGACGCGACTTGCCACGAAACCCCTCCTGCGCCGGAGCGCGCTTGCGCTGTGCGCAAGCGCGGCGCTGATGCTGGTGGCGCAGCCGGCCTGGTCGGTCCCGCTGCCTAAACCGCGTCCGATTCCACGTAGCGTGATACCGAAAACTGCGGAATCGCTGTCGCAATTGCCGGCCAATCCGAAGCTGACCGAGCGGACCACGGTCCCCTCGCTGGCGCCGAAACCGCCGGTTGAACCGTCCCCGGCCCTGCCGGTGGCGCCGCGCGCGTTCGTCACACCGAAAAAGCGCGGCGCCCCGCTCGCCATCGCCGCGACATCCTCGACCTCGAAGGCCGATCTGCAGGCGCTCGAACAGGTCATCGAACTGGTGCGCGCCCGCAAGCCGCGCGACGCCACCGAATTGCAGGCCTCGATCAGCGATCCGGTGGCGCGCAAGCTGTCGGAATGGGTGATCCTGCGCAGCGACGACAACGGCGCGTCGTCCGACCGCTACCGCGCCTTCATCACCGAGAATCCGAGCTGGCCGAGCCAGACCTTCTTCCGCCGGCGCGGCGAGGCCGCGCTGTGGGACGATCGCCGCGACGATGCGGCCGTGCTCGCTTTCTTCAACGGCGAGCAGCCGCTCTCGGGCAAGGGCAAGTTCATGCTGGCGCGCGCCATGCTCGCCCGCGGCGACCGCGCTACCGCCCAGCGGCTGGTGCGTGACGCCTGGCGCAGCGATTCCTTTTCCGGCGACGTCGAGGAACAGGCGCTGGCGCAGTTCGGCGCGCTGCTGAGCGGCGGCGACTTCAAGGCCCGCATGGACACGATGCTCTACGGCAGCGACGATGCCGGCGCGCTGCGCGCCGCCAAGCGCCTCGGCGCGGGCTATGTCGCGCTGGCGAAGGCGCATATCGCGGTCGATCATAAATCGTCCAACGCCAAAGCGCTGCTCGCGGCCGTGCCGCACGACCTGCACGGCGACCCCGGCTACATCTTCAACAAGATCCAGCTCCTGCGCCGTGAGGACAAGATCGCGGAAGCCGGACGGCTGATGCTGAGCGCGCCGCGTGATCCGGCCCGCATTATCAACACCAATGAATGGTGGATCGAACGCCGTCTCGTGGCGCGCAAGCTGCTCGACAACAACGAGCCGCGCACCGCCTATCTGGTGGCGCGCGACGCCGCCGTGCCCGAGCGCGGCATCTACAAGACCGAGCACGAATTTACCGCCGGCTGGATCGCGCTGCGCTTCCTCAACGATCCGCACACCGCCGCCCAGCATTTCGCCCGCATCGGCGTCAACACCTCCAACCCGACCGCGCTGGCGCGCGCCGGCTACTGGCAGGGCCGCGCCGCCGAAGCCGCCGGCCGCCACCAGGACGCGCAGCGCGCCTATCAGGCCGCCGCCGTGCAATCGACCTCCTATTACGGCCAGCTTGCGCGGGCAAAGCTCGGCCTGCCGCAACTGGCGCTGCACGACGCGCCGCGCTCGCGCGGCGGCGAGCGGCTTGAGATCGTCCGCGCGCTCGACCTGCTCTACGCGCTCGAGGAGCAGGAACTGGCGATTCCGATCCTTGCCGACATGGGCGAGAATGCCGATCCGGATGCGCTGGCGGCGCTGTGCGAAGTCACCCAGCGCCACAGCGACGCGCGCGGCATGCTGCTGATCGGCAAGGCCGCGCTCAACCGTGGCCTGCCGTTCGATCACTACGCCTATCCGGTGAGCGGCATTCCGCCCTACAAGGACATCGGCCCGCAGGTCGAGAAAGCCATCGTCTTTGCGATCGCGCGGCAGGAAAGCGCCTTCAATCCCAACGTCGTCTCGCCGGCACAGGCCTACGGCCTGATGCAGGTGACGCCGGGCGCCGGCAAATACGTCACCAAGAAATACGGCGCGAGCTTCGATCTTGCGCGGCTGAAGTCCGACCCGTCCTATAACGCGACGCTCGGCGCGGCCGAACTCGGCGGCCTGATCGAGGACTATCGCGGCTCCTACATCATGACCTTCGCCGGCTACAATGCCGGACGCGGCAGCGTGCGCAAATGGATCGAACGCTACGGCGATCCGCGCGATCCGAATGTCGATGCGGTGGACTGGGTGGAGAAGATTCCGTTTTCGGAGACCCGCAACTACGTCCAGCGCATCATGGAGAACCTGCAGGTCTACCGCGCGCGTTTCGGCGGCGGCCGGCAGCTTCTGATCGAAGCCGATCTGCGCCGCGGCGCCGTGGCGCAATAGACCGGCTGACACAACCTGCGCATCGCAGCCTCATCCTTGAGACTCGCGCGCTCCTCTCCGTTGAGCTTACGTCTGTGCTTAATTGGATCGTCCCGTGATTTCCGCGTCGTCCCGGCGCAGGCCGGGACCCATCATCCCGGTCGGTACTTTTAAAACGACAAGTTCGCCGTTCTCAGGTTCATCATTCTATTGAGAATCCGGTGGCTATGGGTCCCGGCTTGCGCTTCGCTTGCCGGGACGACTGCTATCGAGATTGCATTGCCCCGCCGGATCGCTCGTGCGATCCGCCCTTCCCGGCTGATCCACCTTGATTGAAATCCGCTATCATTATTTGATCGCAGACGTGGCGCCCGGCCATGACGGCGCGACGCGGGACAGAGGCGGACCGATGCATCGCTTTCATGATTTCTTCTGCCAGTCGGCCGACGGGCTGACGCTGCACGGCCGCTCCACCGGGCCGGACAGTCCTCATTTGCCCGTGCTGTGCCTGCCCGGCCTGACCCGCACCACCGCCGATTTCGATACGATCGCGCAGGCGCTGGCGACGGACCCGCAAACGCCAAGGCGCGTCGTCGCGGTGGATTATCGCGGACGCGGGCTGTCGGACAGCGATCCCAATCCGGCGAACTACACCGTCGCGATGGAAATGGGCGACGTGATCGCGGTCGCGGCCACCGCGGAAGTGAGCCGGGCGATCCTGCTCGGCACCTCGCGCGGCGGTCTGATCTCGATGGCGCTCGCCGCAACGCGATCTCCGTTGCCCGCGGGCGTGATCCTCAACGATATCGGCCCGGTGCTGGAGATGACGGGTCTCATGAAGATCAAGGGCTACATCACCGATCCACCGGAGCGGCGCGGCTGGGACCAGGCGGCGAGCGGCCTGAAGGCGCTGTTCGCGGATGCCTTCCCTGCCCTCACCGACGCCGACTGGATGGCGTGGGCGCATCGGGCCTTCCGGCTCGACACCCATCCGTCCGGCCCGGAGCAAGACGGCGTGACACCGGGGCCAACCGCCTCGCCTCATGCAAAACTGGCGCGGACCTACGATCTCGCGCTGGCGCGGTCATTCGACGGCATCGATCCGGAAAACCCGCCGCCGCCGCTATGGGAGCTGTTCGATACGATGCAGAACCTGCCCCTGATGCTGATCCACGGCGGGCTGTCGGACCTGCTCTCCCCACAAACCGTGCAGGAGATGACGGCACGACGGCCGGATCTCGATCTGGTGGAAGTTGCCGATCAGGGCCACGCCCCGCTGCTGACGGATGCGCCCACCATCGCGCGCATCAAGGCGTTCTGCCGGCGCTGCGATCAGGCCGCCGCTGTGCCGGCCACCAGCGATCGCTAGGCGACGCACGCCATCCTGGCGTCAAAGATCAGCCCGTCATTGCGAGGAGCGCCAGCGACGAAGCGATCCAGCCTTTGTCAAACAGCGGAATCAGGACCGGACTGCTTCGCGGAGTTTATCATCGGGCCGCGTTTCACGCGGACCCGTTGGCTCGCAATGACGCAAGTGGCAAAGGCAGTCCGTAGAAAAGAAAAACCTCCGGCAGTTTCCTGCCGGAGGCTTTTTGAAGATCACTACCCGAAGGTAGAAACGATCAGAAGTTGCGCTGGACGCGCAGAGCGCCGGACCAGACGTCCTGCGAGCCGAAGCTGTAGCTCGCAGCCGGCTTCACGCCACCGACAGCCACAACATTCGACGCCGGCGTGGTGATGCCGCTGTCGATGTTGGTCCAGGTGACTTCGCCCGAGAACGTCAGGTTCTTGACCGGGGTCCACCGGGTCACGAAACCAACCTGAGCGATGTTGAAGTCGGGGTTGCAGGCCACGCCAGCGGCAGCATAGCCAGCCTTGGTGCAGATCATGCTCGACGCAACATTGTTGTAATCAACCTTGGCGTAGCCACCGAACACGCTGGACGACCAGAACTGGTTCCAGTTGTGGTTGAACGCACCGTTGACACCCCAGGCCTTGGTGAGCTGGAGCGAGCCCTGGCCACCGAGACCGTCGCCGTAGACGCCGTCGGCAATCGGAGCCGTCGCAATGTTGTTGTACGCAACGCCGTTGCCACCGCCGAAGAGGCTGTAGCTGGTCGGGGTCGCGCCCGAGTTACCCAGCGCATAGCGCAGAGCACCCTCGGTGTAGGTGGCGCTCAGCTTGATGTCGTCGCCGGGGCCGGTCGGCAGATTCTTGATCTGCAGGCCGCCGGTGATCGCGAAGCCCCACTTGTCGCTCGGATGACCCGAAGTCTCGGTGGTGCCGTTGAAGTAGCCGCCAGTGACCTGGTGGGCCGCAGCCGACAACTGGATCAGACCCCAAGCCTGGTCGAGGCGAATGTTGCCGACGACGTCAGGAGCAGTCGTGGTGCCCTGATAGCGATCGGTGTAAACGCCCAGATTGGTAATGGCTTCGTTGCCGTTGTACACGCCAGTGCGGTTCGACGGGCCCTGCTCGTCAAGACCGAGGCTGGCCGACACGCCGTTGCCGAACTGCCAGGTGTACTGGATGTTGTTCACGCCGGCGTCGTAGTTCGGACCACCGATGAGGATCGAGTTGAGCTGACCACCCGGAGTGGCGTTCCACGGCAGCGCGTAGGCCGAAGCCGAACGGCCGAAGGTGAAGCCGGCGAACTGGATGAACGCAGCTTCAACGCGCATGCCACCAGCGGCCAGAGCGTCACCGGTCGACCACTGCGGGCCGAACGAAGCGAAGGTGCGGACAACGCCGTACTCGGTCGCGGTGCGGGTATCAACCTGCAGCATGATGCGCGAACGGGTCTGGTTCGCGTTGTTGTACAGGCTGTGCTGACCGCCGGCGCCGTTCAGGAACGCAGCGTCGGTGTTCGCGCCATTGAAGTTGTAGTCGGCGCGCACGTAGCCGCCGAGCTTGATGCAGGTGTCGGTGCCGGGGATGTAGAAGAATCCCGCGCCATACAGCGAGCAAACCTTCACGTATTCGACCGCTTTGGCCTTGACGGGAAGATCAGCCGCCTGTGCCCCACCGATCGCGACGAGACCAGCCGCCGATCCGAGGATAAGGCTCTTAATCTTGCTCATAAAACCTCCAAGTTGCGTTTTATTGGGAAGGTTCCGGTCCGCCGGTGT
>JAFKKO010000044.1 GCA_017305455.1 Hyphomicrobiales bacterium
GTCACCAACATCACCGACTACGGCGCGTTCGTCGAGCTGGAGCCGGGCATCGAAGGCCTGATCCACGTCTCGGAGATGTCGTGGACCAAGAAGAACATGCACCCCGGCAAGATCGTGTCGACTTCGCAGGAAGTCGAAGTGCAGGTGCTGGAAGTCGATTCCGTCAAGCGCCGGATTTCGCTGGGTCTCAAGCAGACCATGCGCAATCCGTGGGAAGTCTTCGTCGAGAAGTTCCCGGTCGGCTCCACCGTCGAAGGCGAAGTCAAGAACAAGACCGAATTCGGTCTGTTCCTCGGCCTCGACGGCGACGTGGACGGCATGGTGCATCTGTCCGACCTCGACTGGAAGCAGCCGGGCGAGCAGGTGATCGACAACTTCAAGAAGGGCGACATGGTCAAGGCCATCGTCCTCGATGTCGATGTCGAGAAGGAGCGCATCTCGCTCGGCATCAAGCAGCTCGAAGGCGATCCCTTCGCCGAGCCGGGCGATGTCAAGAAGGGCGCGGTCGTGACCTGCGAGATTCTCGAGGTCAAGGACACCGGCATCGAGGTGCAGATCACCGGCACCGACTTCACCACCTTCATCAAGCGTTCGGAACTTGCGCGCGATCGCAACGACCAGCGCGCCGAGCGCTTCGCGGTCGGTGAGAAGGTCGACGCCCGCGTCATCCAGTTCGACAAGAAGGCCCGCAAGGTCCAGGTGTCGATCAAGGCGTTGGAAGTCGCCGAGGAGAAGGAAGCCATCGCGCAGTACGGCTCGTCCGATTCGGGCGCGACGCTGGGCGACATTCTCGGCAACGCGCTCAAGAAGCGCGAGAAGTAAGCAACGACGCGACGCATCGTGTCGCACGATGTGTTGTCGCGATCAGGGCTCCGGAATTTCCGGAGCCCTTTTTGTTTTCGGCTTTCATGCTGCGCACTGATTCGCGTATCGCGGACAAATGCACAGATCGACAAATTGCATTGTGATGGTTGTTTGTCGCGCGCGTGTGGAACCCGTGTGCGCCCGCTTCTTCTAATTGCATGGCATTTGATGTATTGGAGTTACCTCCTATCAAGGACGTGCGGACGATATGGTGTCGCACGCTGCGCCGGGCGGTCAAAAGTTTCTCGAGGGAATTTCCATGTCGCTTGATTCCGATCTGATCGTCGATCGCCGCCGGATCCGGCGCAAGCTCACCTTCTGGCGGATCGTCGCCGCGCTTGCGGTGATCGTCGCGATCGCCGGGATCGGCGTGCTGGCGACGCCGGCGGGACGCAACGCGCTGTCGGGCTCGGGCGACATCGCCCGCGTCAAGATCAATGGGCTGATCCGCAGCGATCAGGCGCGCGTCGAGGCGCTGGAGCGGCTGGAGAAGTCGTCCGCCGCCGCCGTCATCGTCCATATCAATTCGCCCGGCGGCACCACGGCGGGCTCCGAGCAGCTTTACGACGCGCTGACGCGCCTCAAGGCGAAGAAGCCGCTGGTCGTGGTGGTCGAGGGCCTCGCGGCGTCCGGCGGCTATATCGCCGCGCTCGCCTCCGATCACATCGTCGCGCAGCAAAGCTCGCTGGTCGGATCGATCGGCGTGCTGTTCCAGATTCCCAACGTCTCCGAATTGCTGAAGACCATCGGCGTCAAGATCGAGGAGGTGAAGTCGTCGCCGCTGAAGGCCGCGCCGAACGGCTACGAGCCGACCTCGCCGGAAGCGCGCGCCGCGCTCGATGCGCTGGTGAAGGATTCCTACGCCTGGTTTCGCGATCTGGTGAAAAACCGGCGCGGCATGGACGACGCCAATCTGCAGATTGTGGCCGATGGCCGCGTGTTCACCGGCCGGCAGGCGATCGGCCTCAAGCTGATCGATCAGCTTGGCGATGAGAAGACCGCGGTGGCCTGGCTGGTGGCGAACAAGAAGATCAAGTCGGAGCTGCCGGTACGTGATTTCAAGCTGTCGCCGCGCTTTTCCGACATGACCTTCCTGCGCGCGAGTCTCGCCGTGGCGTTCGATGCGCTGGGGCTGTCGTCGCTGGCGCGCAGCCTTGAGCAGAACGGTGTGGTCGCGGCGGCGGATCGGCTCGGTCTTGAAGGCATGCTCGCGGTCTGGCAGCCGCCGGCGGGCCACTGAGAGCAGGTCTGCGAATGGCTGAATCCGCTTTCAGTTGTCTTGCCGCAATACAAGAGGCTCGGAAACGCCGATTATCGCGTCTTTTCGGGCCCTTCCGCTGGATTTAGCGACTTGACAGTTCAAGGCTTTTTCAAGGAAATGGTGCAGCAAATTTCAAGAGCGCCCAGGTAGATGATCAAATCCGAGCTGGTTCAGCGCATCGCCGAACACAATCCCCACCTCTATCAGAGAGACGTGGAGAACATTGTGAACGCCATTCTCGATGAAATCGTCGCCGCGCTTGCGCGAGGCGATCGGGTCGAGTTGCGTGGTTTTGGCGCGTTTTCAGTCAAGCACCGTCCGGCACGCGCCGGACGCAATCCGCGGACCGGCGCGCATGTTCCGGTCGAGCAGAAAAGCGTGCCGTTCTTCAAGACCGGCAAGGAAATGCGCGAACGGCTCAACCGCGACAACAACGGCCAGGGCGATCTCGGCGCGAATTGATCCGCCGGGTCCGCGCATCGCTGATCGCAGCGAAGAAGGATCGGGATGCGCAAGCTTCTCAACGCCATTGTGATCGTGCCGCTGGCGCTGATCTTCCTGGCCTTCGCGGTCGCCAACCGGCAGTTCGTGACGCTGTCGTTCGATCCGTTCAATTCCGGCAATCCCGCGGTGGCGCTGACCCTGCCGCTGTTCATCGTGATCATCGCGGTGGCGATGCTGGGCGTGGTGGCAGGCAGCATCGCCACCTGGTTCGGCCAGCGCCACTGGCGCCGCGCCGCGCGCCGTCACGACGCCGAGGCCCGCGAGGCGCGCCAGCAGCTCGCCGACCTGCGGGCTCAGGGGAGCTTTACCGCCGCCTCTCGGGACGGCTACGGGGCGACGCTGGTACCGCCGGCCCGGCTGCCTCCGGCGGAGGCGCGTGGAGCGGCCCGGCCGCTGGCCATCGGGCAAGACAAGCCCGGCGTGACGTTGTAGAACCCGCCCGATCCTTGTCCTTTCGTCGGAACGCCATGTCGCTGGTCGTGAAAATTTGCGGTCTGTCCACGCCCGAGACGCTTGAAGCGGCTCTGAACGCGGGTGCCGATATGGTGGGATTCGTGTTTTTTCCCGCCTCACCGCGCCATCTGACGCTGGAGCGCGCGCGCGAGCTTGGCCGGCTGACGGCGGGCCGTGCGGCGAAGGTGGCGCTGACGGTGGATGCCGACGAGGCCGCGCTTGCCAATATCGTCGAGACGTTGCGGCCCGACTGGCTGCAATTGCATGGCCGCGAGAGCGTCGCGCGCGTCCGCGATATCAAACAGCGTTTCGGCCTGCCGGTGATGAAGGCGATCGCGGTGGAAAGCCGCGACGATCTCGCCGCGGTGCCCGGCTATGCGGCGGTCGCCGATCGCCTCCTGTTCGACGCCCGCGCGCCGAAGGATGCGACGCGCCCTGGCGGTCTGGGCGTGCCGTTCGACTGGCATCTGCTTGATGCGGTCGACAGCGATCGCTCCTTCATGCTGTCCGGTGGCCTGACCATCGCCAATGTCGCCGAAGCCGTCGGTATCGCCCGACCCGGCGGCGTCGATGTCTCGTCCGGCGTGGAACGCGCGCCCGGCATCAAGGATTCCGAAATGATCCACGCTTTCATCCGCGCCGTGCGCGGGGCGGAAAGCGCGCTGTCCCACACGAAAGTTGCGAGTGCATGAGTCTGTCCAAACCCAATTCGTTCCGCTCCGGTCCTGACGAGCGCGGGCATTTCGGCATTTTCGGCGGCCGCTTCGTCGCCGAGACGCTGATGCCGCTGATCCTCGATCTGGAGAAAGCCTATGCGGAAGCCAAGGCCGATCCGGCGTTCCAGCAGGAGATGAACGGCTACCTCGCGCATTATGTCGGCCGGCCCTCGCCCTTGTATTTCGCCGAGCGGCTGACCGAACACCTCGGCGGCGCGAAGATCTATCTGAAGCGCGAGGAGCTCAATCACACCGGCTCGCACAAGGTCAACAACGTGCTCGGCCAGATCATGGTCGCGCGCCGCATGGGCAAGAAGCGCATCATCGCCGAGACCGGCGCGGGCCAGCACGGCGTCGCCACCGCGACGCTGTGCGCGCGTTTCGGACTCGAATGCATCGTCTATATGGGCGCGGTCGATGTCGAGCGGCAGCAGCCCAACGTGATCCGCATGGAGATGCTGGGCGCCAAGGTGGTGCCGGTGCAGTCCGGCACCCGCACGCTGAAGGATGCGATGAACGACGCGCTGCGCGACTGGGTCACCAATGTCGCGACCACGTTCTACTGCATCGGCACCGTCGCCGGCCCGCATCCCTATCCGATGATGGTGCGTGACTTTCAGTCGGTGATCGGCGTCGAGACCCGCGCGCAGGTGATGGAGGCGGAAGGCCGCCTGCCGGATTCGCTCATCGCCTGCATCGGCGGCGGCTCCAACGCGATGGGCCTGTTCCATCCGTTCCTCGACGATCCCTCGGTGGAGATTTTCGGCGTCGAGGCGGCGGGCCATGGCCTCACGCAGCTTCATGCGGCGTCGATCGCGGGCGGCCGGCCCGGCGTGCTGCATGGCAATCGCACCTATCTGTTGATGGACGACGACGGCCAGATCCAGGACGCGCATTCGATTTCCGCCGGGCTCGACTATCCCGGCATCGGTCCCGAACATTCATGGCTGCACGAGACCGGCCGCGTGACCTATCTGTCGGCCACCGACGAGGAAGCGCTCGCGGCATTTCAGTTGCTGTCGCGGCTCGAGGGCATCATTCCGGCGCTGGAGCCGGCGCACGCCATCGCCAAGGTGATGGAGCTCGCGCCGAAACGGCCGCGCGATCATCTGATGGTGGTCAATCTGTCGGGCCGCGGCGACAAGGACGTGCCGCAGGTCGGCGATATCTTGAGAAGCAGGAAGACGACGTGACCACGCGCATCGACACCAAGTTTGCCGAACTCGCCAAGCAAGGCCGGGCGGCGTTCGTCACCTTCCTGATGTGCGGCGATCCCGACCCCGCGACTTCGCTTGCCATCGTCAAGGCATTGCCGAAAGCGGGCGCGGACGTCATCGAACTCGGCATGCCGTTCACCGATCCGATGGCGGACGGCCCGGCGATTCAGGCCGCCGGCCTGCGCGCGCTCAAAGCCGGCATGACGCTGAAAAAGACGCTCGAGCTGGTGCGCGATTTCCGCAAGGACGACAACGCCACGCCGATCGTGCTGATGGGCTATTACAACCCGATCTATATTTACGGCGTCGATCGCTTTCTGGTCGATGCGAAAGCCGCCGGCGTCGATGGCTTGATCGTGGTCGACCTGCCGCCGGAGGAAGACACCGAATTGTGCCTGCCCGCGCTGCAGGCGGGACTGAACTTCATTCGTCTGGCGACGCCGACCACAGACGACAAGCGCCTGCCGGCGGTGCTCGCCAACACCTCGGGCTTTGTCTATTACGTCTCGATCACCGGCATCACCGGCTCAGCCAGCGCCAATGCCGACGCGGTGTCGGACGCGGTGGCGCGGATCAAGCGTCACACGCCGCTGCCGGTCTGCGTTGGTTTCGGCATCCGCACGCCGGAAGCGGCCCGCGGCATCGCGCAGGCGGCCGACGGCGCGGTGGTCGGCTCGGCGCTGGTCGATGCCTTGCGCGCCACGCTTGATCCAGACGGTCGCGCCACGGCCAAGACCGTTCCGGCGGTCATCGATCTTGCGGCGGCGCTGGCGCAGGGCGTGCACGGCGCGAAACAGGCCGCGGAATAGTTCTCATCCCCTCCCCTTGTGGGAGAGGAGGCCGAACCGCATCTATGCGGGGAGGCTCGTCTTGGCTAAAATCTCACCGGCAAGCGCTTCGTTTTCGGAGTCCTGCCGGCCTCTCTTCAAGGAGAGGTTTGAAGCGCCGCGCGAAGATCGCGACGTTACGGAGCTTGAAACATGAACTGGTTGAACAGCGTCGTCCGGCCGAAGATTCGCAGCTTTCTCAAGCGCGAGACGCCGGAGAATTTGTGGATCAAGTGTCCGGATTCCGGCCAGCTTGTGTTCTACAAGGATGTCGAGGCGAACCAGTTCGTCATCCCCGGCTCGAACTATCACATGCGCATGGGCGCGGCCGCGCGGCTCAAGTCGATCTTCGACAATGAGACCTGGTTCGATGTCGCGCTGCCGGACGTGACGGCCGATCCGCTGAAATTTCGCGACGAGCGCAAATATGTCGACCGCATCCGCGATGCCCGCGCCAAGACCGGCATGAACGACGCCCTCAAGGTCGGCTTCGGCCGGCTCGAAGGCACGCCCGCGGTGGTCGCGGTGCAGGATTTCGATTTCATGGGCGGCTCGCTCGGCATGGCCGCGGGCGAGGCGATCGTTCGCGGCCTTGAGCTGGCGGTGGAGAAAAAATCGCCGTTCATCATGTTCGCGGCCTCCGGCGGCGCGCGGATGCAGGAGGGCATCCTGTCGCTGATGCAGATGCCGCGCACCACGGTGGCGATCCAGTTGCTGCGCGAGGCGAAGCAGCCCTACATCGTGGTGCTGACCAACCCGACCACCGGCGGCGTCACCGCCTCCTATGCGATGCTGGGCGACGTGCAGATCGCCGAGCCCGGCGCGATGATCGGCTTTGCCGGCGCGCGCGTGATCGAGCAGACCATCCGCGAGAAACTGCCGGAAGGTTTTCAGCGCGCCGAATATCTCAAGGACCATGGCATGGTTGACATGGTGGTGCACCGCCACGATCTGCGCCCGACGCTGGCGCGGCTGTGCCGCCTCCTGACCAGGGCGCCTGCATCCGCCGTCGCGCAGACCATGGGCTCGTCGCTGCCGCCGGATGTCGATATGACAGCAAGCGCGTCGCCCGCGTGAGTGCTGACGCCCCGCGCCCGGCCGCGCTGGGTGATCTCCTGGCGCGGCTCACCAGCCTGCATCCCAAGCGCATCGACCTGACGCTGGAGCGGATGTGGCGCATTCTGGATGCGCTCGGTCATCCCGAGAAAAAACTACCGCCGGTCATCCATGTCGCCGGCACCAATGGCAAGGGTTCGACGGTGGCGTTCATGCGCGCCATTCTCGAAGCGGCCGGCTTGCGCGTCCATGTCTACACCTCGCCGCATCTGGTGCGCTTCAACGAACGTTTTCGCTTAGGCAAGGCCGGCGGCGGCGTGCTCGCGACCGACGAGCAGCTTGGCGCGGCGCTGGATCGTTGCGAGCGCGCCAATGCCGGCGCGCCGATCACAGTGTTCGAGATCGAGACTGCTGCGGCGTTCTGCCTGTTCGCCGATCATCCCGCCGATGTGCTGCTGCTTGAAGTCGGCCTCGGCGGGCGTCTCGACGCCACCAACGTGATCGAGGCACCGCTTGCCAGTGTGATCACGCCGATCGGCATCGATCACACCGAATTTCTCGGCGATACGCTGGCGCAGATTGCGGGCGAGAAAGCCGGCATCATCAAGAAACAGGTGCCGGTGATCTGCGCCGAGCAATTGCCCGACGCCATGGCGGTGATCGAGGCGACGGCGCGCAGGTTGCGCGCGCCGCTGCATGCGGCAACGGAAGGCTGGCACGTCAATGTTGAACACGGCCGTCTGGTCTATCAGGACGAGCGCGGTCTGCTCGACCTTGCCGCGCCGCGGCTGTTCGGCCGCCATCAGTTCGACAATGCCGGGCTTGCGATCGCGGCGCTGCGTGCGATCGAGACGCTGAAACTGGAGCCTGCCGCGTTCGAACAGGGCATCGCCTGCGCGCAATGGCCGGCGCGGATGCAGCCGCTGACGTCGGGTCGTCTTCTCGCTATCGCGCCGAAGGATGCGGAATTGTGGCTCGATGGCGGGCACAATCCGGATGGCGGACGTATCGTCGCCGCGGCGCTCGGCGATCTTGAGGAGCGCGTGCCGCGTCCGCTGGTGATCGTCGCCGGCATGATGGGCAACAAGGATGCTGCCGGCTTCCTTGCCAATTTCGCCGGGTTGACGCGCCACATCATTGCGGTGCCGATTCCGGACAACGCCAATGCGATGCCGCCGGAAAAGCTCGCCGATGCGGCCCGCGCGCTCGATATGCGCGTGGAGATTGCGGACAGCGTCGAGGCGGCGCTGCGGCGGATCGCGGCGCTGGCCTATGAGGTGCCGCCGCGCATTCTGGTCACAGGCTCGCTCTATCTCGCCGGCCATGTGCTGGCGGACAACGGCACGCCGCCGACGTAGCGCTTTGGTGTCCGTATCTTGCGATATGATTCAATCCGCCATGCCCGGCTTTATGCCGGGCATTCACGGCTTGATGATGGGCGAGCAAAGGCGTGAATGGCCGGGACAAGCCCGGCCATGACGATCGACATCGTGTGGGATGATAAAAAACGGCCGGCGAGACCACCGGCCGTTTTGAATCTCAGAATGTAATCGCGATCACACCGCAGCGCTGATCCACTGCTGCAACTTCTGCTTCGGCGCGGCGCCGACCTGCCGCGAAGCCATCTCACCGCCCTTGAAGATCATCAGGGTCGGGATCGACATCACGCCATACTTCGATGCGGTCTGCGGGCTCTCGTCGACATTGAGCTTGACGATCTTCACCTTGTCGCCCATCGCGCCGGCGATCTCGTCGAGGGCGGGCGCGATCATGCGGCAAGGGCCGCACCACTCCGCCCAGAAATCGACGACGACCGGACCTTCCGCCTTGAGAACCTCTGCCTCGAAGTCGGCGTCCGAAACCTTGCCCACGCTCATGATATGCCTCGTTGTTCGGGAAAAGCGCTGAATTCAGAATCGCGCTTGAATTGGTAATACCAACCTATGAACGGGCGGTTGCGGGGTCAAGGTTGGTCACTCTCAGATGATACGGCCTCAGTTCGGCGTCAAGGGCGGCCGACGAAAGTTCCATGATTTCAGGACGTTCGGTCCACAGAAGGCAGCAGCGGATGGCGTGGCCGGGATAAAGTCTGCCAAGCACGGCGCGATACAGCGCCATCTGTCGCAGGTAGCCGGGCGGGGTGTCTTCCGGCTTTTGCGGCGGTGCCTGATTGGTCTTGTAATCGACAATCAGGATTTCGGTTTCGGTGACGACCAGACGATCGATCTGGCCGGAGATCAGGAGCGGCGAACCGTGCCGCCGTTGCAGCCGGCCGATGATCGGCACCTCGGCGCGGCTGCCGGGTGCGAACACTGCGGCGAATTGCGGATTGTCGATCAGCGCCAGCACCTGCGCTGCAAGCATCTCGCGCTCCGGCGCCGTCCAGCCGCCTGCGTCGCGTGCGTTGCGCGCCAGAAACGCCGTCGCGGCCTCGCGGCGCTGCGCCGCCTGCAAGTTCGGCAGCGATTGCAGCAGGCGATGCACCAGCGTGCCGCGCTGCCGGGCGCGAACCCGCGCCTCGGATGATTGCGGCAAGCGCGGTGTGGTGTCGCGCTCGCCGAGCGGATCGGAGGGATGCAGCACGGTGTCCGCGCCGGGCTCGTGCGCCGCCATGCTGCGCAACCAGGCTGGCGCGGGTTCGGAGAAGGCCGTCTGCGTTGCGGGCGCATCGGCGGTCGGCAGATCGAAATCCTCCGGCCGGGCATAGCGCCGCACCGGGCCGTAAGCTGTCTCCACCGCCTGCATCTGCAGGCCGGAGCGGTCGAGGCCATCGCGGATCAGGCAATACCAAGACGTTGGAAGCGGCTCCTTGCGGTTGCCGGGCAGTACGCCGCCGACAATCAGCCGGTCGGCGGCGCGCGTCATCGCCACATAGAGCAGCCGGCGGTACTCGTCGTCGGTCTCGCCGGTCATCGCCGCGCGCGCAGCGGCCACGGCGGGCGGATCGTCGGCCTTGCGGCCGGTCCAGACCACGACATTCGGCGCGCCGGGCGCGGCGTTGCCCTGCGGCAGCCGCACCAGCGACAGGCGCTGCGATTCCGCCGGCGAGCGTGTGGTATCGATCAGGAACACCACGGCGGCTTCGAGACCCTTGGCGCCATGTGCGGTCATCACCCGCACCTCGTCGCGGCGGATTTCCATGTCGCGCTTGATCTCGATGTCGGCCGAGCGCAGCCAGGCTATGAAGCCCTGCAGCGAGGCGGCGTCCTTGCGCTCGTAGCCCAGCGCGAGTTCGAGGAATTCGTCGAGCGCGTCGTTGGCTTCCGGCCCAAGTCTTGCGAGAATCCGCGCGCGGCCGCCATCGCCGCCGAGCAGCCACGAGAAGAACGCGAACGGCGTCTCCTGCGCAAAGCGGCGCTCGCAGCGCTCCAGCCGCGCCAGCGCCTCGCGCAGCTCTGCATTCTCGGACGCATGCTGGGCTAGCGCCTCGCGCAGCGTTCCCTTGCGCCGGGGCGCGATCAGCAGCAGATCGTCGTCGTCGAGACCGAACAATGGACTCTTCAAGGCCACCGCGAGCGCAAGGTCGTCACGCGGCAGCAGCAGCGCGTCGGCAAGATTCATCAGATCGATGATCGCGATATGCTCGGTCAGCTTGAGCCGGTCGGCGCCGGCCACCGGAATCCGCGCATGCTTCAACGCCTGAATCACCGCATCGAACGCGGTGCCGCGCCGCCGCACCAGAATGAGAATGTCGCCATAGGACAGCGGCCGCCGCTCGCCGGCGGGGCCCGTCATTTCGCGGCGTTGAATCAAGTCACTGATCGCGCGCTGTACACGGTTCGCCAGCCGCACGTCGGGACTGGTTTCCGCCACCGCGTCGAACGGCGCGCGCCAACCCTCGATCTCCGGCCGCGCATCGGCGACTTCGAGATCCCAGAGTTCGACCATCGCGGGCGCGGCATCGCCGAGCGCCATGTGCGGAGCCATGCCGCCGCTGTCGGTGGTGACGCTGCGGAAAATCTCGGGCGTGGCAAAAGTTGCGGAGACCGATTGCAGCACGCTGACGCCGGAGCGGAACGAATAGTTGAACGACACCGAATCGAATGCGAGTTGCGCCGCCTTGAAGCGCGCGCCGATGTCGCGCTTGCGCAGGTCGAATTCGCGCGGCTCGGCGCCCTGGAACGAGAAGATCGACTGCTTTTCGTCGCCGACCGCGAACACCGTGCGCTTGACGCCGTCGCGCGCGCCCTTGCCGGCGGCGAATTCTGCAATGATGCGTTCGATGATGTCCCATTGCCGCGGGCTGGTGTCCTGCGCCTCGTCGATCAGCACATGATCGACGCCGCGGTCGAGCTTGAAATGCACCCAGCCGGCGGAGACGTTGTCGAGCATCGCCAGCGTCTTGTCGATCAGGTCGTCATAATCGAGCACGCCGCGGGCCTGCTTCTCACGCCGGTAATGCGCGGCGACCGCGCTGGCGATCACCAGCAGCGCATGGGTGCGCTCGCGCGCAGTAACGGCGCGGCGCTTTTGCAGCAGAGCGACCACGCGGTCGCGCTCGCGTTCCAGGCGCTGCGTGAAGTCCGGCCGGGCGTCACTGATCTTTCTGGTCACGAGTGATTTGCGCGGCTCCATCTTGTCGGTCAGGAACACGCAAAGATAACGGTCGATCTGCGCGCTGCCGGCTTCGGCCAGCGCCTGCCGTAGCCGCATGGCCTGATCGGCGTCGGTCTTGCTGCCGGTCTCGAGCAGCGCTGCCGCCGCGTCCCATGCCGAGAAAGGCAGATACGGGCCGTTGGCGATCTCGCGCTCGATATCCTCGAGCCGTTCGTCAGCGCCGATGCCAAGCGTCTGCGCGAGCTGCGCCAAGGCGGTTTGTGGATCGCCGGCGCGGTCGGCCCAGGCCAGCATGTTCTGCCGGCTGAGGCAGGCCTCGCGCACCACGTCGCGGAAGGTGGCGTCGGCTGCATTGGCCATCGCAACCTGCAGCGCGCGGCCCTCGGCGCTGCCGGGGTCGGCGGAGGCGGCGAGCAGCACCGCGATGTTGGCGCGCTCCATCATGTCGGCCTGATCGCGGTCGTCGAGCACGGCGAAGCGCGCCGGCACGTTGGCCTCGAACGGAAACTGTTGCAGCAACCGCGTGCACAGCGCGTGGATGGTCTGCACCTTCAGCCCGCCCGGCGTTTCCAGCGCGCAGGCGAACAACTCGCGGGCGCGGCGGCGCTGCCGCGCGCTGGGCCGCGGCGCGCCGGTTTCGACAATGGCGGCATCGAGCGCGGCATCGTCCAGCGTCACCCAGTGGCCCAGCGTGGTGAAGACGCGCTCCGCCATGTTGGCGGCGGCCGCCTTGGTGAAAGTGATGCAAAGGATTTTTTCCGGCGTCACGCCGCTGAGCAGCAGGCGGATCACGCGGCTCGCCAGCACATGGGTCTTGCCCGAGCCCGCATTGGCGGTGACGAAGGCCGAGCCGTCCGGATCGGACGCCTTCGCCTGCGCCTCGCGCACCGCCTGCGGAATGTTCTGGCGCGGGCTCATTCCTCGCCTCCGCCGGCGCCGCCGGTCGCGGACCATTCCTTGATGCGGGCGAGATCGTCATAGGTGCCGTAGCGGTTCGACCACATCGAGAGATTAAGCGAATTGTACGGTTGCGCCTCATTCTCGAAGCTGCGGATCAGCGCTTCGAGTTTGCGCCGCGCCTCGCTTGCGGCGTCGTCCGGCGCCTGGGACTGATCGCCGCGATTGAGTTTCAATTCGAGCGGATGTTCCTTGCCCGGCGGATTGTTGCCGCTCAGCCTGACATAGAGAATCTCGCTGACCGAACCGCCCGCAGGGATGGCGTCAAAGCCGCCCTCGCGCAGGATCGCCGCCTCCAGCGTGAGCTGCGGCGACAGACCGAGATAGACCTGCTTGCCGCTGGGCGGCTGACCGGTCTTGTAATCGACAATGGCGAAGGTGCGGTCGCTGCGATGCTCGATGCGGTCGGCGCGCGCCGACAGTGTGAAGACGCGCCCGGCATCCAGCGGAATTGCGATCTCGCCGCGAATCTCCGCCGCGACGCGCGCAACGTCTTCTCTCCGGCCGGTTTCCCAGCCGCCGAACCAGTTCGCGATGCGCAGAAAGCGCGGCCACCACAACGCGCGCGCCTCGGGGCGCTCCATCAGCGGCGCGAAATGCTTCTCGCCGATCGCGATCAGCGCGCCGACCGGATCGGCCGGCAGCTTGTCCGCGAAGGTCTCGGTGAATTCGCCGAGTGCGGCATGGATTGCCGAGCCGCGATCTGCTGCCGACAGCGGCATGTCCACGGGATCGAGCGGATTGAGTTTGAGAATGCGTTTGGCGTAGATGGTGTAGGGATCGCGCAGCCAGTCCTCGATCTCGGTCACCGACATCTTCAGCGGCCGCAATGCGCGCGGTGGTTTCGGCTCTGGCGGCGGTTGCGGCGTTACCGTCGGGGGATGATCGAGCGTTTCGGCGTGGCGGACATAGACATCGCCGCGCTCTTTTGCCGTGGCCCAGCGCGTCTCGCCCGCGACCGCTTCGAGGCGATGCAGGAAACGCGAGGCGACCGCCGGCGCGCCGCCGATCTTGGCGGCGTGGGTCAGGATCACCTCCTTGGCGCCGAGCAATTGCGCGAAGTCGTGCGCGGAGAGGCCGATACGCCGCTCTGGCAGATCGAGGCCGAGATCGTGGCGCATCGGGCGGCTGAGCCACGGATCGATGCGCGGCGCCGGCGGCCACACGCCTTCGACCAGGCCGCCAAGGATGACGCGATCGCAGTGGGTGAGGCGCGCTTCAAGCGGGCCGTAGATACGCAGCTTCGCGCCGTCGGTCTGCGGACGCCGCACCATGCGGTCGGCGAACAGGGTCTTGAACGTCTCCGGATAATCGGTGCGAGCGGCGGCAAGCCCGCTCGCCGTGTCCATGCCAGCGAGATCGTCAAACGCCTGGACCAGCGCTTCACCGCTGGTGCCTTCAAACACCAGTGCGATACCACTCTCGTCGCGCGACAAGGCTTCGAGCACGGTGCGATGCTGCTCGGCGAGCGTGCTGAAATCACGCGCCTCGTTCGCCTTGATGTTGGCGAGCGGTTGCAGCGCCTCGCATAATTGGGCGACGAAAGCCCGCATGACAGGCAGGCGTTCGGGCGGCAGCGCGGCGCGCGGCTCGGACGGATGCAGCAAGGACAGTTCGCCGCGCCGCAATTTCGCGTGTTCGTCGCAGAACTGCGCCAGATCGCGCGTCAGTCCGGCACAGCCCGCCGATGGGCGGGTGCCGCGATAGAGCGCGATCTCGAGATCGGCGATGGTCTCCGCGTAAGCGCCTTGCGCGGCGCCCAAATGGAACAGCGGATGCTTGAGCAGCGCCAATAGCGGCGCGGGCGCCAGATCCTCGGCGGCAGCTTGCGCGGCGAGCCGCGCGAACAGCCCGGCCGGCGTGTCCATCAGGGAGTCGCCGCCGGAATCGTCGTAGACCAGTTGCCAGCGCTCCAGCGCCGCCATCACCCGCCGCGCTAGCGCGCGGTCCGGCGTCACCAGCGCCGCTGCAATGTCATGCTCACGCGCTTCGCGCATCGCCACCGCGATCGCCAGCGCTTCCATTTCCGGATTGGCGGCCTCGACGATGGTAAGATTCTGACCGGCCGTTGCGATCGCCGCCTCGACGACTGGCTCGGCCAGGCGTTCGCGCCAGCGCGCGCTGGCGCTCGCCGGCCGCATCAATTCCGAGGTCAGGATATCGCGGCCTTGCGGCGCGGGCGGCGCGAGCGTGACGACATCGCGGCGCAGGATGCCAAAGCGCGCCAGCAGGCTATGCAGAGCGAATTGCGGATGGCTCGGCAGCGGCGCGCCGTTGCCATCCTTGCCCGCATCGCCGCCGATTGCGTTCCATGCGTCCTCGTCGAGATCGGTGTCGAGGCCGGGCAGCACCACCGCGCCGTGTTGCAGCCTTGCGATGGCGTGGAGAAATTTCGCGGTGGCCGGCATCGAGCCGGTCGAGCCGGCGGCGATAACCGGACCTTTATGATGCGCGGTCAGCCGCGCGGCTTCGGCCTCGATCAGATGATCGCGGCGCAGCGCCGGCTCGATGGTGCCGGTAGCGGCAAGCACCGTGGGCCAGGTGTCCTTGGCGATGCGCAAAAATTTCAGCGTCAGTTGCCAGTAGCGGTCGAGATCGTCGGGCACCAGCCCGTCAAGCGCATTCCAGGCGATGTCGCGCGTCGCCATGTCGTCCATCAGACGCGCGAGATCGTCGGCCAGCGCAAGGCTGGCGGCGGGACCGCCCGTCACCAGCGGCGCGGCGGCGGGATCGCCGGGGGCGAGCTGTTTGGTCCATTGCGCCACCAGCTGCGCCAGCGCCAGCCGCCGTTCCAGCGATCCCAGCGCGGGCGGAATGTCCAGCGCGGCGAATTCGCCGCCGGCCCCGGTCTGCGCGAATTCGAGTTCGTCCTCGTCGATGCCGCCGAGCGCGGCAATGCGCGGCAACAGCACGGCGTCGGTGCCGAGCACGTCGAGGAACACCTCGCGCGCCATGCGGCAGGCGCGCTGGGTCGGCAGATACAGCGCCGCGTCGGCGAGGCGCTCGGGATGCGCGCGCGCCGCAAAGCCCGGAATCAGATCGCCGTCGATCAGGGCGGCGATGACCGTGCGCAGAAACGGCAATGAGGCGGGAATGTTGAAAACGCGCATGGAGATCCGATTCGATACGGACCCATCATGGCACGGTCAAGGACCGCCGCGACAGCAATCAGGCGACGCTGGCAAGCACGGCGTTTTCGGCGGCCTGCACCGCGTCCGGCGTGCCGACATGCATCCAGATGCCCTCGAGCCGCAGCCCGAACAGCCGGCCCCGCGCGGCGGCGGCGTCGAACAGGCGGGTCAGCGAGAATTCGCCCTGCGGCGCGTCCTTGAAGATCGCGGGCGAGAGGATGGCGACGCCGGCATAAACGAAGGGCGCGATCTGCTGCTCCTTGCGCTTGTGCAGTCGCCCGTCGGGGGTCATGGCGTAGTCGCCGGTGCCGTCATAGCCGATGCTGCTCGCGGTCGGCGCCATCAACAGCAGGATATCCATTTGCGCAAGATCAAAGGTCGCCGCGAGCCGGTCGAGATTGGGCTGCACGCCGTCGATCCATATGGTGTCGGCGTTGAGATGGAAGAATGGGTCCTCGCCGAGCAGCGGCAGCGCCTTGACCACGCCGCCGCCGGTACCGAGCACCATGTCGCGCTCGTCGGAAATTGTCACGCGCGGGCGCGCGCGATCCGTGACATGGGCGATGATCTGTTCGCCGAGATAATGGACGTTGACCACGGCCTTGGCGACGCCGGCGTCGGCGAGCCGGTCGAGCACATGATCGAGCAGCGGTTTGCCGGCGACGGCCACCAGAGGCTTGGGCCTGTGGTCGGTCAGCGGCCGCATCCGGGTGCCGAAACCGGCGGCAAGAACCATGGCGGTATGAGGCTTGGTCGGCATGCATTTCCTCGGCGCCGCTTGCGGCGAATCGCAAACAGCAAACTAGCAGCCGGCGCTGGCGCGCGCAGCCGTCCGGCAGGCTTTAGCGGTTCAATATGACAGCGGTGCGACAGGCCGGTCGGGTGGCGCTCAGACTTCCACGATGTCGGACGACATGCTCTTGCGATGAAGGCGCTTCTTGGCGTCTGGCTTGAGGAAGGCGACGCCGATCTGCTCGCCATTGACCCAGGACAGTTCGCAGCGGCGATAGGCAAGGCCGGTGGAGGAGAGCAGCAGGAAGAATTCCTTCAGGGCAAGACCGGTGACGGTGCCCTCGACGGTCAGCTTGGCGCCGGTCTCGGAGATGTCCTCGATCAGGCAATTGCGCCGCCAGGTGCCGTCAATTCCCATCATATGGGCCGCAAAACCGCGTTCGAAGATGACGCGCTCGCCGCTTTTCCGCTCCGCCACGATCGTATCTCCACGAGCGCGTCCGCCGGCGCGCCCTTCCGGACATGGCCGCCAAATTAACGGCCGCCGGCTAACAAGCGGTAAACCGCTATTCTCAGCGATAGCCCGCCGGCGGCGGGATGTGGGCGACGCACCAATCCCGTACGCCGGCGAGCGCGGGGTGAGCGAAGGCGCGGTTGAGATAGGTCCAGATCCGCGGCTGGTGGCGCAGGTAATGCGGCTTGCCGTCGCGGCGGTTGAGCCGGGCGAAGGTGCCGAGCAGACGGGTGTTCCGCTGCGCCGACATGATGGCGTATTGCTCGGCGAAGGCGGCCGGATCGAAAGCCGGATCGGCGGCGCGGCGGGCGCCGACATAGCGCGCCAGCATCGCGATCTCCAGCGTATCCGGCACGTCGACCCGCGCGTCCTGCAGCAGCGAGACCAGATCGTAAGCGGTCGGCCCGATCACGGTGTCCTGGAAATCGATCACGCCGACGCGCTTGACGCCCTCGCGCGCTTCCAGCCAGATCAGGTTGGGCGAATGGAAGTCGCGCAGCACCCAGGTGGCGGGCGCGGCGGCGAGCCTGCCGAGAAGCTGGCGCCACAGCACGATGAAGTCGGCATGCATCGCGCCGGTCAGTTCGACGTGCCGGTCAGGCAGATACCATTCCAGCATCAACCCGATCTCGACCATCATCGCCTCGAGGTCGAACGGCGGAATCGTATAGTCGAGATGCGGCGCCAGCGGCAGCGCCTGCGGCAGGCTCTCGCCATGCAGGGCCGCCAGCATGTCGACCGCGGCCTGATAGCGCCCGGGAATCGGTGCGGGCGGATCGCCGGCGACGAAGGACGCGCTGCCGAGATCCTCGGTAATCAGAAAACCGGAGCCGAGATCGGCGTGCAGGATCGCGGGTGCGGAGAAGCCGTGCGCGCGCAGACCGCTGGCGATCGCGACAAACGGACTGACATCTTCGGCCAGATGCACCGCGGCGCTGTAGGACTTGCCGTCGTAAAGCGCCGGGCCGTCGGGGCGCGGCGGCGCGTTCATCAGGATGGTGGATGTGCCGTCGGACAGCAGCCGGGCGTAAGAGCGGGTCGAGGCATCGCCCGGCATGCGGGTGCGGCGCGCGGCGATCGCGCCGGACAGTTCGAGAAACTGGCGCAGCGCCTGCAGCCGCTCCACCTTGGCCACGGCATTGCCGTATCCCGTGATCTCGGCGGCGCGCGCCGCGGAGCCGAGCGAGGGGCGGTGGCTGAGCAGGATGTCGATGCGGTCGGCCGGCATCAGATCGGGCGCGCGCTCCGGCCATTCGATCAGTGACAGCGTCGCTTCGGGCAGCGGCGCAAGGCCGATCTCCTCAAGCTCGCCCGGGTCGCTGATCCGATAGAGATCGGCATGCAGCACGGAATACGCCGCAAGGTCGTAGGTTTGCGTCAACGTGAAGCTCGGGCTCGGCACTTCAAGCTCGTCATCGCCGGCGAGATAGCGGATCAGCGCGCGCGCCGCGGCGGTCTTGCCGGCGCCGAGATCGCCGGAGAGCGTGATGGTGTCGCCGGGCCCGATCAGCAGAGCGAGATCGGCCATCAATTGCGCGGTGGCCGTCTCGTTGGCCAGGGCAACCGAGAAGGTCGTGGGCGCGTTCATTCGGCGGCGTTGCGATGCAAAGTGTGATCGGCGGGGAATTCGCAGGTCACGGTGGTGCCGCGCCCGGCCGCGGAATCCACCCGCACCTTGCCGCCGTGCAGCTCGACGAACGAGCGCACCAGCGACAGGCCGAGCCCGGCGCCGCGATGGCGCGAGCCGTTGGCATGGCTTTCGAACCAGTCGAACACCTTGTCCTTGACCTCGGCGGGAATGCCGGGACCCGAATCGGACACCGAGAACATCACGCTGCCCTCGCTGCGCCAGGCGTTGATGGCGACGGTGCTGCTCGGCGGCGAGAAGCCGATGGCGTTGGCGAGCAGATTGTAGAGCACCTGCACGAGGCGGCGTTCGTCGGCCATGAAGCTGCCGAGCGAGGGATCGATCTCGATACGCAGCGCGATGCCCTCGCGCTCGAGCCGGTCCTGCAGGCCGGCCGTGGCTTCCGCCACGGTCTTGCGCAGATCGACCGGGCCAAGATCGAGCGTCATCGCCCCGGCGTCGATAGTGGCGAGATCGAGGATGTTGTTGATGATGGCGAGCAGCGCGTTGGTCGAGGTGGTGATGTAGCCGAGATATTCGTTCTGCTTCTGCGTCATCGGCCCGGTGGCCGGATCGTTGAGGAAATGCGCGAAGCCGATGATGGTGGTGAGCGGCGAGCGCAGCTCGTAGGAGACGTGATGGACGAAATCGACCTTCATCTGGTCGGCGGCCTCCAGCGCTTCGTTGCGCTCGCGCAGCGCGCGCTCGACATTGACGCTGTCGGTTACGTCCTGGAAGGTCAGCATGGTGGCGCCGTCGGGCAGCGGCGTGGTCATGCAGTCGAGCACGCTGCCGTCGCGCCGCTCCAGCCGCAATTGCACGGCCTTGCGGTTGTCGATGCCGGTGATGGCGGCGCGCATCGTCTGCCAGGCGGCATCGTCGTCGAGCAGCGGCCGGCACCATTGCTCGATCGCCTCGATATGCGGCTGCTGCGCCAGCGCGTCCGCTGACAGTTTCCACATCTGCGCGAAGGAGGGGTTGAACAGTTGCGCGCGGCCGTTGCCGCCGAACACCGCGACCGCTTCGGCGAGATTGTCGAGCGTCTCGCGCTGGACCCGCAGGAGGCCGTCATGCTGGCGCTGCAGCTTCAGGCTCTCGGTGACGTCGTCGAACAGATAGGTGACGCCGCCTTCGGGGTTCGGCGCGGTCACGATGCTGATGGCGCGGCCGTCGGGCAGATACCAGGTGTCCTTGGCCGGCTCGACCGCGCGATAGGCCTCGTGCAGCTTGGCTTTCCAGCCGCGAAAATCCGGCTGCTCGGAGATCTTGCGCATCGCGCGCAGTTTCTCCAGCACGCTGGAATCGTCGGGACTGGAATCGAGGAAGGCCGGATCGAGGTCCCACAGCCGCCGGTAGGAATCGTTGTAGAAGGCAAGGCGCTTGCCGGCGTCGAACACCGCGACGCCGGACGAGAGCTGGTCGAGCATGCGGCGATGCGCGTCCGCCATCCGCACCAAAGCGGCGGTGAGTTCGGCCGCCTCGCTGGCATCGATCGCGACCCCGGCGCTGCCGTCTTTGACGTTGAGCGCGTGGACGTCGAAGATACGGCGCTGGCCGCCGATCGCCACCGGCACGCGGGCGTTGTAGGCTTGGCCTTGCGCCAGCGCGCGCGCCATCTCGGCGCGGTCGGCGCTGTCGAGCAGTTCGACATTGCGTTCGATGGCGTCCTGCGGGGTCGCGGCCTCCGCCGCCTGCGCATAGGCCGCGTTGGCGAATGTCAGCGTGCCGTCGCTGCGCCGCGCCCACATCGGCTGCGGCATCGCGGCGGCGAAAGCGCGCAGCGCCTCGGTCTCTTCGAGCAGCGCGCGATGGCGCAGCGTCATTTCCGCCAGTTCCATGCGCACGCCGGACAATTCGCGGATCCGGATGATGGCCTGGCCGCCGATGGCGCGGCCTATCACCTCGAACGCGCGGCCGTTGGCGGCGGTGAGGTTGAGCAGGAAGCTCTCGCCGGCCTCGCGCAGCGCATCGACCGCGTGATCCATCTGCAGCGCCTGTTCGGGATGCAGCCAGGTGCCGAAGGCGAGGATGCGCTGCTGCGGTTGTGCCGATTGGCCCGGCGGCATCAGCAGCGCGACATCGCCGCCGATCTCGGGACGATCCTCGCCCGCGGACCATGAGATCAGCACCTGCGGCTCGGCGAACAACAGCGCGCGCAGCCGGTCGGCCTCGTTCTGCAGCGTCTGGTTCTCGGCGCGCAGGCCGTTTTCAATCGTCGCGGCGCGGATGCGGGTGCGCATCAGCAGAATCGCGGCGACCACCGAGAAGCCGAGCACCGAGGCGGCGACCATCAGCGCGGCGATCTCCTGCCGTTCGAGACTTCCGAGCACGGTGCCGATATTGCCCAGCACGCTGCTCTCGGCCGCATGCGCCGGCGCGATTCCGGCAGCCACGCTGGCGATGCCGCCATGCACGATCGCTGTGCATGACAAGACGGCTCGACGCATCGTCCCAAGGACGCCCGGCATGAAAAATCCCAACCACCCGCGAATCGAAAGACAATATCCCCAACGGGAGTCGGTGGGTAAGAGTCCAGACCGTGAACGTTGACGCGAAAAACCGTCACGATCGGCCGATAATTACCGTCCGGTGGAGCCGAAGCCGCCGCTGCCTCGCGCGGTCGGTGTGAGCGCGGCGACCGGCACGAGTTCCGCCTGCGCGACCGGCGCGATCACCATCTGCGCGATCCGCTCGCCGCGCTGGATGATGAAGTCGTTGGCGCCGTGATTGATCAGCGCGACCAGAATCTCGCCGCGATAGTCGGCGTCGATGGTTCCCGGCGCGTTCAGCACGGTGACGCCGTGTTTGGCGGCAAGGCCGGAGCGCGGGCGCACCTGCGCCTCGAAGCCCGGCGGCAATGCGATCGCAAGCCCGGTCGGCACCAGCGCATAGGCCCCGCGCGCCAGCGTCAGCGGCTGATCTTGCGGAACCGCGGCCAGCAGATCGAGGCCGGCGGCATGGGCGGTCTGATAGGCGGGCAGGGCAAGGCCCTCGCCATGCGGCAGGCGCAGCACTTCGAGACGGATCGGCTTGGTCATGATGTCGTCGGCTCCGTGGCACCCAGCGCCTGCGCGATGCGCGCGATGAGTGCGGTGGCGACGTCGTCCTTGGTCATCACCGGCCATGAATCAGGCTGATGATCCGGCGGATCGTCGCGGGTGATGAGATGGATGGTGTTGCGGTCGCCGCCCATCACGCCGCTGCCGGGCGAGACGTCGTTGGCGACGATCCAGTCGCAGCCCTTGCGCGCCAGCTTGGCGCGGGCATTGGCGATCAGATGCTCGGTCTCGGCGGCGAAGCCGACCACGAGGCGCGGCCTGTTGTGCGTGAGCTTCGAGATAGTGGCGAGAATGTCGGGATTCTCGACAAGCTGCAGCGGCGGCATGCCGCCTTTCGTTTTCTTGATCTTCTGTGCGCCGGCATTGGCGACACGCCAGTCGGCGACAGCGGCGGCGAAGATGGCGACATCGACCGGCAAAGCCTTCTCCACCTGCGCCAGCATGGCGCGGGCGGAATCGACGCGGATCACGGTGACGCCCGCAGGATCCGGCAGGTTGACCGGGCCAGAGACCAGCATGACGTCCGCGCCCCCCGCCGCGGCGGCCGCGGCGATCGCATAACCCTGCTTGCCGGAGGAACGGTTGGCGATGTAGCGCACCGGATCGATCGGCTCGTGGGTCGGTCCCGCGGTGATCAGCAGTTTGCGGCCTTTGAGGATTTGCGTTTGAGGCGGACGCAGCAGCGCATCGGCGCGCGCCGCGATCTCGGTCGGCTCGGCCATGCGGCCGATCCCGGCTTCGCCGGCCTCGGCCATCTCGCCGGCATTGGGACCGATGAAGGTGGCGCCGTCCCTGGCGAGCTGGGCGGCGTTGCGTCTTGTGGCGGCGTTGGACCACATCGCCGGGTTCATCGCCGGCGCCAGCAGGATCGGCCGGTTGCTGGCGAGCAGGATGGCGCTGGCCAGATCGTCGGCGTGGCCGTTCGCCATCTTCGCCATCAGATCGGCGGTGGCGGGCGCGACCACGATCAGATCGCAGTCGCGGGCGAGGCGGATGTGCCCGGCGTCGAACTCGCTCTGGGCGTCGAACAGGTCGGTGTAGCAGCGCTCGTCGGCCAGCGCCCCGGCGGCGAGCGGGGTGACGAATTGCTGCGCGGCGCGGGTCAGGACACAGCGGACATGACAGCCGCGATCCTTGAGCCGCCGGATCAGGTCCAGCGCCTTGTAGGCGGCGATGCCGCCGCCGATGATCAAAGTGACGCGAGGCCTGCCGCCCGCCGCCGTTCCAGCGCGGCGCGGAGCGGCTGGGAGGGGACTTGCGGCCGGAGGGACCGATACCCCGGACGCTGCGGCGGACGCCCCGGCGGCCTCGCGCAGGATCACCCGGACCTCATCCTCCACCGAGCGGCCGCTGCGGGCGGCGCGCAGCTTGAGCGCGGTCTTGATGTCGTCGTCGAGCTTGCGAACGGTCAGGCTGGCCATGGCGTTTCCCTGCCGGCAAGGCTAGCAAATGATTGCGATGCAATCAAATTCAAATAAGAAATGATTGCGTTGTGGTCAGGCCGACCAGAGCAGCGCCAGCAAGGCAAGGGCGATCACCCAGAGCGCCGCGCTCTGCCAGCGGCTCTTGCGGGCCTGCTGCTCGCCCAGAGCGGCGACCGTCTGCGGCGCCAGCACCAGGCCGTCGCGGGTCACAGCCTCGAACTGCTCGAGCACCGCGAGGCCGCGCGAGGCCATCGCCGGCAGGCCGAGCAGGATGCGGCCAAGATCGCCCGCGCCGCTGGCGGCGGCCTGGATGCGGCCGACCGGGCCGAGATTGCGCTCGATCCAGTCGCGCACCACCGGGTCGGCCGTGGTCCAGATGTCGAGCTTGGGATCGAAGGAGCGCGCCACGCCTTCCACCACCACCATGGTCTTCTGCAGCATGATCAGCTCGGGCCGCGTACGCATGTCGAACAGGCCGGTGACCTCGAGCAGCAGCGTCAGCAGTTTCGCCATCGAGATTTCGTCGGCGGCGCGGTTGTGGATCGGCTCGCCGATGGCGCGGATCGCCTGCGCGAAATTCTCCACCGAATGATGCGCCGGCACATAGCCGGCCTCGAAATGCACTTCGGCGACGCGGCGATAGTCGCGGGTGATGAAGCCGAGCAGGATCTCGGCGAGGAATTGCCGCTCCTTCATGCCGAGCCGGCCCATGATGCCGAAATCGACCGCGATCAGATGGCCGGCATGATCGACGAACAGATTGCCCGGATGCATGTCGGCGTGGAAGAAGCCGTCGCGCAGCGCGTGGCGCAGAAAGCTCTGGATCACGTTGCGGCCGAGCGCGGGCAGATCGATGCCGGAAGCCTCCAGTCGCGCGCGATCGTTCAGCGCGATGCCGTCGATCCATTCCATCGTCAGCACATTGTGGCTGGTGCGGTCCCAGTCCACCGTTGGCGTACGGAAGTCGGGATCGTCCCGCGTGTTCTCCGCCATCTCCGACAGCGCGGCGGCTTCCAGCCGCAGGTCCATCTCCATCGCCACCGAGCGCGCCAGCGTCTCGACAATCTCGACGAGGCGCAACCGCCGCGCCTCGGAGGACAGGCTCTCCATTTTCTGCGCGGCGTAGCGGAAGGCATTGAGGTCTTCGTTGAAACGCGCGCCGACATGGGGGCGCAGCACTTTCACCGCGACCGGTTTGCGGACGCCATCGCTCTCGATCTCGGCGCGGTGCACCTGCGCGATCGAGGCAGCGGCGACGGCTTCGCCGAACTGCGCGAAGATCGCGGACAGAGGTTTCTCGAACGCGGTCTCGATCGTCGCGACGGCTTCAGTCTGCGGAAACGGCGGCAGCCGGTCCTGCAGGCTTTCGAGGTCGCGCGCCATCGCAACGCCGACCACGTCGGGGCGGGTGGCGAGAAACTGGCCGAGCTTGACGTAAGTGGGACCGAGCCGGGTCAGCGCCCGCGACAGCCGCGCGCCGGACTTGGCGTCGCGGCGTTCGATCAGCCGCGCGATGCGGATCGCCGCCTGTGCCGGCGGCGGCAGCGGCGAGGGATCGACCAATCCGAACACGCCTTCGCGCGCGAACACGAAGCCGGCGCGCGCGAGCCGCAGAATATGGGACAGCGATGAAATCACAAACGCCAGCCCGAATGCAGTGCGACGATGCCGCCGGACATGATGTCGTATTTGACCCGCGAGAAGCCGGCGTCGCGGATCATGCCGGCGAAAGTGTCGGGCTTGGGAAAGCGGCGGATCGATTCGACCAGATAGCGGTAGGACTCCGCATCGCCGGTGACGGCCTGTCCGATCCGCGGAATGACGTTGAACGAGAACATGTCGTAGAGCTTGTCGAGACCGGGCACGGTGACGCTGGAAAATTCCAGGCACAGAAAACGCGAACCGGGCCGCAGCGTCCGATAGGCTTCCTTCAGCGCCAGCGGAATCCGCGGCACGTTGCGAATGCCGAAAGCGATGGTGTAGGCGTCGAACTCGCCGTCGCCGAACGGCAGCGCCTCGGCGTTGCCCTCGACGAAGCGGACGCGGTCGTCGAGCCGCTGCGCCTCGGCGCGCTCGCGGCCGACCGCGAGCATGTCGGTGTTGATATCGCACACCGTGGCCCGGAAATTCGGGCCGGCCGCCCTGGCGGCGCGGAACGAGATGTCGCCGGTGCCGCCGGCGACGTCGAGCAGCGCGAACGGTGCGCTGTCGCGCGGCGGGTTGAGCGCCGTGATCATCACGTCCTTCCAGACCCGGTGCAGGCCGCCGGACATCAGGTCGTTCATCAGGTCGTAGCGGCGCGCCACGCTGTGAAAGACGTCGTTGACCAGCGCCTGCTTGTCGCCCAGGGGCACATCCCTGTAGCCAAAATGGGTCTGTCCGTCGGGGCGTTCCATCTGTCGTCGTCTCTGGAGGGTTTTGTCGCCGGGACCATAGCCTGTCAGGATCGGCCGCGCTACATAACTTGCCTGCGGCCGGCCCGTCATGGATTGATGTCAAGGTTAACGCGCCGCAGGCGCGGATGTTGCGAGTGAGTCCCGATGCCGATCCGATTTGGCCGCGTCATACCGACCCTGAGGATATTTGATATCGCCAAGGCGCGAGAGTTCTATCTCGGCTATCTCGGCTTTACCGTCGATTTCGAGCACCGGTTCGAGCCGGAGTTGCCGCTGTTCATGCAGGTGTCCCGCGGCGAGGCCCGGCTCTATCTCAGCGAGCACCATGGCGACGGCACGCCCGGCACCCATGTCACCATCGAGATGCGCGGCGTCGCCGCCTATCATGCCGAGCTTGCCGCGAAGAACTACAGTTACATGCGGCCCGGTCTTGTGGAGCAACCCTGGGGCGCGACCACGCTGACCGTATACGATCCCTTCTCCAACTGGATTATTTTCAGCGAGCCTTCGCCGAGCTGATTCCACAGGACCTGTCCGATGCCCGAACTGCCAGAGGTTGAAACCGTCCGCCGCGGCCTGCAGCCGGTGATGGAGGGGCGGATCATCCGGCAGGTCGAGACACGGCGCGGCGATCTGCGCTTTCCGCTGCAGACAGATTTTGTCGCCCGGCTGGAAGGGCAAAAGGTGATCGGCCTCGGCCGCCGCGCCAAATATCTGCTCGCCGATCTGGCGTCGGGCGACGTGCTGCTGATGCATCTGGGCATGTCCGGCTCGTTCCGGGTAACGCAGGATCAGAGCGAGCAGACGCCCGGCGAATTCCACTATCCGCGCAGCGAGGATCGCACCCACGATCATGTGGTATTTCACATGGCCTCCGGCGCGGTGATTGCGTTCAACGATCCGCGGCGCTTCGGTTACATGAAGATCGTGCCGCGGCGTGATCTTGCGATCGAGCCGCTGCTGCGCGGGCTCGGCCCCGAGCCGCTCGGCAACGAATTCGACGCCGCGATGCTGGCGGCGGCCTGCGCCGGCAAGAAGACGTCATTGAAGGCGGCGCTGCTGGACCAGCGCGTGGTGGCAGGACTCGGCAACATCTATGTCTGCGAAGCGCTGTTTCGCTCCCATCTGTCGCCCAAGCGCGAAGCCTCGACGCTCGCCGCACGCAACGGCACGCCGACCGATCATGCCAAACGGCTGGTCGGCTCGATCCACAGCGTGCTCAACGCCGCGATCGAGGCCGGCGGCTCGTCGCTGCGCGATCATCGCCAGACCTCCGGCGAACTCGGCTATTTCCAGCATTCGTTTCAGGTCTATGACCGCGAGGGCGAGCCGTGCAGGACGCCGCGCTGCGGCGGCACCGTGAAGCGCTTCACCCAGAACGGCCGCTCGACCTTCTGGTGCCCGAAATGTCAGAAGTGAGATTGCGATTATTTGCGCACGCAGATCACCCGCACCAGCGCAGCCTTTGCATCCGCTCCAGTACTTGATGGTGTGATCTTGTTGGCCCGCAGAAAGTCGCGCACCGTTGATGCGCTGACATAGGACGCCTGACCCGCTGGCGCGGCCGGCCCGGCAACCTGCGCCGGGCGCAGATGCGCGGCGCCCAGAAATTTTCCATCACTGTCCGTCACCGCCGCGCCGGAAAAGCCGCTGGCGGGCGCGGGCGAGAGCGTATTCTCCGCGGTCTGACCGGCGGTCGCGGCGATGCTGCTCACCGCATGGCCGCCATTCTGCATCTGCGGATCGGCGATGCCGGTGATGGTGACGGATGATTTGGCGGGGGCTGCATCGCCAATCGCTAATGATGGCAAACCCTGCACGCCATAAAGCCGCAGCAGGGCGAGATCGTGAAGCTCGTCCTGCGCGATCTGGTCCGCATTGCCGAAGCCGGCGATGGTGATGGTCGCGCAGCCATCGATCGCGTGACGGTCGGCGAGGATCACGCCGTCCGGACTGACCACGATGCCGCTGGAATATTCCACCTTGCTGCGCGGCGGCGGGAAATCCTTCGACGAGGGAAATGGGTTGAACGCGCTCGACATCGCCACCGTGACCGGGACCATGGTGCCTTCGGTGGCCTGATCGTACAGGATGGTGAGGATGCGCGCCTCGCTGTTGCCGATCTGGCCGCGGATATAGAATTTCTTCAGGTTCTGGGTGCCGGACAGTACGAAGAAATCCGGCTTCACCGCGCTGTATTCGATCTTGCGTGCCGCGACCTTGCGTTCGTGCTCGGCGACGGCCGCCGTCGTCGTGGTGCCGGCGTCCTTGCGTTTCGTGAACGTGATCTGGATCATGCCGGTGGGCGACGACCAGCGTGAGCCGTTCTGGTCCGCGGCGGTGTTGGGCACCAGTTTCGCCGGCAGGCCGATCCGCGCGCCGGTGGTCATTTCGGTAATGACTTTCCAGCCGACATTGTGCTGCGCCTTTTTCGCCGCCTCGGCGAGCGCACCGCGTTCCTGCGGATTGAGCACGCCGGTTTCCTTGCCGCCGTGATCCTTCTGGAACGTCTTGATCGCGGCGATCATGCGTTCGCCGACCTCGCCGTTGATCGCGCCGTTGTAGTGGCTGGTCCAGGCGAGGTCGGACTGGATCGCCAGCCGGTCGGCCTGCGTCATCGCCTTCGCGGTATCGGCGGGCGTTTGCAGCTTGGGCCGCGCTGCCGTCGCGCTGTCGGAGCGCACCGGCAGCGTCGGCGCCGGCCTGGGCTTGACCGTGGAAGCGGGCGATGGGCCTTGCGCGGCGAGCGGGCCGGAGGCGGCGATCATCGCGGCCCCGGCGGCCACAACGGATAGCAACGGCATTTTCATGATCGATCCCACGCCAGACATCTGGTCAAGCTAACCACACCTGCCGGGTCGGCAAAAGCCGGCCGGAGGTCGGTCGCTGCGATGATGCGAGAACCATGTTGCCGCGCCGCCGCCGATGGCCCATATGTCTTGCCATGCTGACAGGTGAAGAACTCGAGCGCTATGCCCGCCATATCGTGTTGCGCGAAGTCGGCGGGCCCGGACAGGCGGCGCTGAAGGCCGCGCGCGTGCTGGTGATCGGCGCCGGCGGGCTCGGCGCGCCGGTGCTGATGTATCTCGCGGCGGCCGGCGTCGGCACCCTCGGCGTGGTCGATCACGATACCGTCTCGCTGTCGAACCTGCAGCGTCAGATCGTCCATGCCACGTCGGATGTCGGGCGGCCCAAGGTCGAGAGCGCCGCGGAGCGGATCAAGGCGCTCAATCCGCATGTCGCGTTTCAGGCCCATTATGTGCGGCTCACCGCGGCCAACGCGCTGGAGATGATCGGCGGCTACGATATCGTGGTCGATGGTTCGGACAATTTCACCACGCGCTATCTGGTGTCGGATGCCTGCTATCTGGCCGGTGTCACGCTGGTCGCCGGCGCGCTTGGCGTATTCGACGCCTCGCTGACCACGATCCGCGCCCATGAGAAGAACGCGGCGGGCGAGTTCAATCCGACCTATCGCTGCCTGTTTCCGGAAGCGCCGCCGCCCGGCACCACGCCGACCTGCGAGGAGGCGGGCGTGCTCGGCGCGCTGGCCGGCGTGCTCGGTTCGATGATGGCGCTGGAGACGATCCGCGAGATCGTCGGTTTCGGCGAGAGCCTGGTCGGGCGTCTGGTGATGATCGATGCGCGGGCGATGCGGTTCGAGACGTTGCGCTATGCGCGCGATCCGTCGAATCCGCTGAACGGCGACCATCCGACGATCACGGATCTTGGCGCGCACAAATAGCGCGAAATTATCTTAGAAAGGAAAAGTCCTCGATCCTTCGAGACGGCGCCATCGCGCGTCGGAAGACGCGTATGAACGCGCTGTTGACGCCTCCTCAGGATGAGGACTTTTCAAACAGCCTCTAAAACCGATGTTGTCTGAAATGCCGTGCCGGCTCAGAGCATGCTCGGCAGCACGCGGTCCGGCGGCTTGTGGCCGTCGAGGAAGGTGCGGATGTTGATGATCACCTTCTCGCCCATGTCGACACGGCCTTCGATGGTGGCCGATCCCATATGCGGCAGCAGCACCACCTTGCCGGCCTTGGCGAGGCGCAGCAGTTTCGGATTGACGGCAGGCTCATGCTCGAAGACGTCGAGCGCCGCGCCGGCGATTTCGCCGTCCTCGATCAGCCTGGTCAGCGTGGCTTCGTCGATCACCTCGCCGCGCGCGGTGTTGACCACATAGGCGTCCTTGCGGATCAGCTTCAGCCGCCGCGCCGAGAGCAGATGGAAGGTGGCCGGCGTATGCGGGCAGTTGATCGAGATGATGTCCATCCGCGCCAGCATCTGGTCGAGGCTGTCCCAGTAGGTGGCGTTGAGCTCCGCCTCGATCTGGGCGGCGACCGGGCGGCGGTTGTGATAGTGGATCTGCATGCCGAAGGCCTGCGCGCGGCGCGCCAGCGCCTGGCCGATCCGGCCCATGCCGATGATGCCGAGGCGCTTGCCGCCGACGCGGTGGCCGAGCATCCAGGTCGGCGACCAGCCGCTCCAGTCCTTGCCGTCGGTGAGAATCGAGGCGCCCTCGATCAGGCGGCGCGGCACCGCGAGGATCAGCGCCATGGTCATGTCGGCGGTGTCCTCGGTCAGCACCTTCGGCGTGTTGGTGACGGTGATGCCGCGCGCGGCGGCGGCGGCGACGTCGAGATTGTCGACGCCGTTGCCGAAATGGGCGATCAGCCGCAGCCTGCTCTCAGGCTGGTTGAGGATCTCCGCGGTGATCTCGTCGGTCACGGTCGGCACCAGAACGTCGGCGACGCGGACGGCCTCGGCGAGCTGGTGCGGCGTCAGCGGCTTGTCGTCGAGGTTGAGACGGGTGTCGAACAGTTCGCGCATGCGCGTCTCGGTGCTGTCCGGCAGCTTGCGGGTGACAACGACCAGAGGTTTTTTCTTGACCGACATTGCTCGCTCTTCAGGACGCTTCCGCCGCTTGTTCAGTCCCCATTAACCTGCCTGTTCGAATGTACGATGTCGGAGCCGGCTTCTGCAGCCTCCGGGCACGGGACTTCGGTCCTCTCTAGCAGAAGACCGGCCCAAGACAAGAACCCAGCGGAACAACCTGGTGGGTGAGGTTGACGGCGATGCGGGCGCTGGCCGGCGCCCTGTCGGGGTTTCGACGAAAGATGCAAGACCAAGGACGGAACATGGCGGTGCAGGCATATCTCGGGGCGCTTCTTCTGGCCGGGGCGCTGCTCGGCATGGCTGGAACAGTCGCGGCGGCGAAGGATGCCGCCATCACCAGCGGTTTGCCGGTTCCGCGTTATGTCAGCCTGAAGTCCGACCACGTCAATGTTCGCGCCGGTCCGACCAAGGATCAGGACGTGAGCTGGATCTACACGCGCGCGGGTCTGCCGGTGGAGGTCACGGCGGAGTTCGAGAACTGGCGGCGGGTGCGCGATTCCGAAGGCTCCGAGGGTTGGGTTTACCACTCGCTGTTATCGGGCCGTCGCACCGCCGTCGTCACCATGAAGCAGAAGGACGAGCTGGCCTCGCTCTACGATCGTCCCGATCCGGAGAGCGCGGTGGCGGCGCGGCTGCAGGCCGGTGTGGTGGCGCAGGTCAAGCGCTGCAGCGGCGGCTGGTGCCGCATTCTCGGCAAGGGTTTCGACGGCTGGATCGAGCAGCAGCGGCTGTGGGGCGTCTATGCCGACGAGGTCGTGAACTGACGCGCGCCAGCACGCGCGCCATGGCGCAAGATCGACCTTGAGAAATTGATCCGACCGGAAACGGCTGAGGCTCAGCGCTTCTTGCGCAGACGCACCACCATGTCGACGCGGCTGACCTCGTAGCCTTCCGGCACGTCCGGCATCTTCTGCAGCATCAGGTTCTGGTCGGGAATGTCGACCAGTTCGTGATTGCTCTCGAGATAGAAGTGATGATGCGAGGTGACGTTGGTGTCGAAATAGGTCTTGGTGCCGTCAACGCTGACCTGACGCAGCAGACCCACTTCGGTAAGCTGGTTCAGCGTGTTGTAAACGGTGGCGAGCGACACCGGAACCTTGGCGAGGGTGGCTTCCTCGTAGAGCATTTCGGCGGTCAGGTGGCGGTCGCCCTTGCCGAACAGCAGCCAGCCCAGCGCCATGCGCTGGCGGGTCGGACGCAGGCCGACCGACTGCAGCATCTCGTTGACGTCGTGCCACGGACAGCCGGTCAGGGTCGGCGGATGATGGGCGCGATGGGTGGCCTCGCCGGCGCCGTCCTGGGCATTCCGCGGGTCGAGATGACGCTGATCGGTGGTATCCATCGTGCTCATTTCTGGTCTGATCCGGCCTGACGCAAAACTGGGGTGCCGGGCCAACATCGCCACGACACGATCTCCCGCTGGCGACGGCTTGCAGGATCTCAGGAAAATATAGAAAAGATGGCAAACAGATGCAAGTTTTTCGCAACTGGCAATGACCGGATTGCGGACCGGATCACTACCCTGGTGGGGTCGGGGCTGGCTGATTCATGGTTAAAAGGCCGGTTTCCGGTGCTTTGACGGCGGAAATCCCTATGTTAGAGGTCGGCCATGGGCTGCGTGATGCGGCAAGGGACATAAGGAACAGGCCGCATGCGCGAACGTCAGAACAGCTACGATTATGAGGAACTGCTGGCCTGCGGCCGCGGCGAGCTGTTCGGGCCGGGCAATGCCCAGTTGCCGCTGCCGCCGATGCTGATGTTCGACCGCATTGTCGAGATTACCGAGGATGGCGGCGAATTCGGCAAGGGCGTGATCCGGGCCGAGCTCGACGTGAAGCCCGACCTCTGGTTTTTCGGCTGCCACTTCAAGGGCGATCCGGTAATGCCGGGCTGTCTCGGCCTCGACGCCCTGTGGCAGATGATCGGCTTCTTCCTGGGCTGGAGCGGCGGCGCTGGCCGCGGCCGCGCGCTCGGTCTCGGCGAGCTGAAATTCTCCGGGCAGGTTTTGCCGAACATCACCAGGGTCGCCTATCATATCGACATCAAGCGCGTGATGCGCTCGAAGCTCGTTCTGGGCATCGGTGATGGATGGCTTTCGACCGACGGCGAGATTATCTACCGCGCCAAGGATCTGAAGGTCGGGCTATTCCAGCAGGACGCCCCATTGCAGCCCGGAACGTGATGCAAGGCTGACTGTCGACTGCGTCGCATTCCCATTCGGTGCAAGGCGGCCAATAACAACCAACAAGCAGCAATACGAACGAGCAAAGGTGAGGCCATCATGAGGCGGGTTGTGGTTACCGGGATGGGGATCGTCTCGTCCATCGGAAACAACACTCAGGAAGTGCTGGGGAGTCTGTTCGAGGCGCGGTCCGGTATTTCGCGCGCGGAAGATTATGCCAAGCTCGGTTTCCGCTCGCAGGTGCACGGCGCGCCGAGTCTCGATCCGTCCGAGGTGGTCGATCGCCGTGCGATGCGCTTCCTTGCGCAGGGCGCGGCCTGGAATCACGTCGCGATGGAGCAGGCGATCCAGGATTCCGGTCTGGATCCGTCGGAGGTGTCCAACATTCGCACCGGCATCATCATGGGATCGGGCGGACCGTCCGCGCGCACCATCGTCGAAGCGGCCGACATCACCCGTACCAAGGGACCCAAGCGGGTCGGTCCGTTCGCGGTGCCGAAAGCGATGTCCTCTACCGCCTCGGCGACGCTCGCCACCTGGTTCAAGATCAAGGGCGTGAACTATTCGATCTCCTCGGCCTGCGCGACCTCGAACCACTGCATCGGCAACGCCTACGAGACCATCCAGTACGGCAAGCAGGACGTGGTGTTCGCCGGCGGCTGCGAGGAGCTCGACTGGTCGCTCTCGGTGCTGTTCGACGCGATGGGCGCGATGTCGTCGAAATATAACGACACGCCGGCCACCGCCTCGCGCGCCTATGACGTCAATCGCGACGGCTTCGTGATCGCCGGCGGCGCCGGCGTCGTCGTGCTGGAAGAGCTCGAGCACGCCAAGGCGCGCGGCGCGCGGATCTATGGCGAGGTGGTTGGCTACGGTGCGACCTCGGACGGCTATGACATGGTGGCGCCCTCTGGCGAGGGTGCCGAGCGCTGCATGCGCATGGCGCTGTCCACCGTGAAGGGGCCGATCGACTACATCAACCCGCACGCAACCTCGACACCGGCGGGCGATCCGCCGGAGATCAACGCGATCCGCAACGTGTTCGGCGCCGGCGACAAATGCCCGCCGATCTCCGCCACCAAATCGCTGACCGGACATTCGCTCGGCGCGACCGGCGTGCAGGAGGCGATCTATTCGCTGCTGATGATGAACAACGGCTTCATCTGCGAGAGCGCGAATATTCAGGAGCTCGATCCGGTGTTCGCCGACATGCCGATCGTGCGCAAGCGCATCGACAACGCCAAGGTCGGCACCGTGCTGTCGAACTCGTTCGGCTTCGGCGGCACCAACGCCACGCTGGTGTTCAAGCGGCTGGATGCGTGATTTTTCAGCCCGTTCGTCGAAGCGCCGGGCGGGGCGGACTAGGAATTCATCTCGTCATGGCCGGGCTCGTGCCGGCCATCCATGCCTTCAATCGAATCCACGTTCAAAGACGTGGATGTCCGGCACGAGGCCGGGCATGACGGAGCTAACATGACTCAACTGATGCAGGGCAAGCGCGGGCTCATCATGGGCGTCGCCAACGATCACTCGATCGCGTGGGGCATCGCCAAGGCGCTCGCGGCGCAGGGCGCGGAGCTGGCCTTCACCTACCAGGGCGAGGCGCTTGGCAAGCGGGTGCGGCCGCTCGCCGAATCGCTCGGCGCCAAGCTGGTTTTGTCGTGCGATGTCGAGGACATCGCCAGCGTCGATGCAACCTTCGATGCAATCAAACAGGCCTGGGGCAAGATGGATTTCCTTGTCCACGCCATAGGCTTCTCCGACAAGAACGAACTCAAGGGCCGCTACGCCGACACCACGCGGGCGAACTTCTCGCGTACCATGGTGATCTCCTGCTTCTCCTTCACCGAGGTGGCGACGCGCGCGGCGAAGCTGATGCCTGATGGCGGCGCGATGGTGACGCTGACTTTCGGCGGCTCGACGCGGGTGATGCCGAACTACAATGTGATGGGTGTCGCCAAGGCGGCGCTGGAAGCCTCGGTGCGCTACCTCGCCGCCGATTTCGGCCGCGACAAAATTCGCGTCAATTCGATTTCGGCCGGGCCGGTGCGCACGCTGGCCGGCGCCGGCATCGGCGACTCGCGCGCGATGTTCGCGTTCCAGCAGAAGCATTCGCCGCTCGGCCGTGGCGTGACGCTGGAGGAACTGGGCGGCACGGCGGTCTATCTGTTGTCGGACCTGTCGGGCGGCGTCACCGGTGAAACGCATTTCGTCGATTCCGGCTACAATATCATTTCAATGCCGCATCCCGACGCGCTGAAGGCGGAAGCCGCCGAGAAGCAGGGCGACTAATTCACCCCGCAGCAAGCTGCGCCGCGCGCTGGAACGCGGGCCGCGCGGCGCAGGCGTCGAGATAGCGGTCGAAATTCGGCCGCGTCGGAACCATGTTGAACATGCGGATCGCATAGTTGATGCCTGCCCCAATGGCGACGTCGGCGGCCGTAAAGTCATCGCCGAGCAGCCACGGCCCTGTCTCCAGAGCCTGATCGAGAGCGTCGAAGGTCTGCGTGGTGCTGCCCCAGGCTGCATTCGTGGCGGGAATATCGAGCTTCAAATACGCCTGCAGGATCGCAGGCTCGATGCAACTCGGCGCGAAGAACAGCCATTGCAGATATTTGCCGCGACGCGGATCGCCGATCGGTGGTGCGAGCTTCGCCTGCGGATAGCGATCCGCGACATAGGCGCAGATCGCGGCGGCCTCGGCCATCGACATATCGCCGTCCGTCAGTGCCGGCACCTTGCCCATCGGATTGATGGCGAGAAACTCCGGCGTCTTGTTCGCGCCGGTCGAGATGTCGGTCAGGACGCGCTCATAAGGCTGGCCGGTTTCTTCCATCAGCCACAGCGTGGTGAATGAACGCGAGCGCGGCGACCAATAGAGCTTCATTATCCGAACCTTTCGAAGCGGGAATATCGCGAGTGTTTTGAGGCAATCATCGAAAAACGGCAAGAGCGCGGGCGACTTCGAAAAACCGAGCGGTCTTGCCGTTCCATTCTCTCCAAAGAAAATCCCCGGCGAGCGCGGCCCGCCGGGGATTTGTTTTGTCGACGATCGTAAAGGGCGCTTAGCGCTCGCCCATGCCTTCCGCCGGCTGCGGCGCGGCTTTGGCGTGCACCTTGTCCTCGATGCGCTTGCCGACCTTGGCGTCGATCTTCTTCCAATAGTCGAGCGCGCGGGCGAGGACTTCGCCCTTGACACCGCCGAGCAGGCTGCCGCTCACCTGATCGACGAGACGACCGCGCTGGGCGTCGTCCATCACATTGCGCACCAGCGCGCCGGGCTGGCTGAAATCGTCATCCTCGGCGTGCAGCGTGTAGGCCGCGCGCACCATCTCGCCATCGGCCTCCCAGCCATTGTCGACCGGACCGGTTTCGTCGGACCAGGGGCGGCCGCCGCTGTTCGGCGCATAGACCGGTTTGTTGCCGCTGTGCTCGAAAGCCATGTGGCCGTCGAACATGTAGGTGTGCACCGGCACCTTCGGGCGGTTCACCGGGAGCTGGTGGAAGTTGGCGCCGATCCGGTTGCGCTGCGCGTCGTTATAGGCGAAGGCGCGGCCGAGCAGCATCTTGTCGGGCGACAGGCCGATGCCGGGCACGGTGTTGCCGGGAGAGAACGCCGCCTGCTCGATCTGGGCGAAGAAGTTCTCCGGGTTGCGGTTCAGCCGCATGATGCCGACCTTCTTCAGCGGATAGTCCTTGTGCGACCAGGTCTTGGTCAGGTCGAACGGGTTGAAGCGATACGACTTCGCATCATCGTAAGGCATGATCTGCACCGACAGCGTCCAGCTCGGATGCTTGCCGGCGGCGATCGCCTCGAACAGGTCGCGGCGGTGATAGTCCGCATCGCTGCCGGACATCGCGGCGGCTTCGTCGTTGTTGAAGAACTGCATGCCCTGGTTGGTGTGGAAGTGATACTTCACCCAGAACTTCTCGCCGCCCTTGTTCACCCACATGTAGGTGTGCGAGCCGTAACCGTTCATGTGACGCCAGGTGCGCGGCAGGCCGCGGTCGCCCATCACATAGGTCACCTGATGCGCGGATTCCGGATTCAGCGTCCAGAAGTCCCACTGCATGTGGTTGTCGCGCAGGCCGGAATCGGGAAGCCGCTTCTGGCTGCGGATGAAGTGCGGAAACTTCATCGGGTCGCGCAGGAAGAACACCGGCGTGTTGTTGCCGACGAGGTCGTAATTGCCCTCGCTGGTATAGAACTTGAGCGAGAAGCCGCGCACGTCGCGCCAGGTGTCGGGGCTGCCCATCTCGCCGGCGACGGTCGAGAAGCGCGCCAGCATCTCGGTGGCGGCGCCCTTCTGGAACATCGCAGCCTTGGTGAAGGCCGAGAGATCCTCGGTGGTCTCGAACACGCCGAAGGCGCCGGCGCCCTTGGCGTGGGGCTGACGCTCCGGCACCTTCTCTCGGTTGAAGTGCGCCATCTGCTCCAGGAAGTGGACATCGTGCAGCAGCACCGGCCCGTTGGCGCCGAGTGTGAGGGAGTTGCGGTCGCTGACGGCGGGCGCACCGGCGCCGGTGGTCGAAGGCGGATTGCTGGTTTTTTGAGCCATGGGAGATCCTCTCGTGAAAAGCGCATGTCGGTCGCTTTCTCGATTATGACCGTTAGTTTCGATAAGGTCTAATCAGATCATTTGGTGGTATCGATAAGCGTATATTATCGAAAAATAGCGCGGCTTGGTCGAGAGATGCGCGGGCGGTCATGCGCGCCGAGGGCGACAGGCACGATGCGGCGCGCCTCCCAAAGGAAAGGGCGGCCCGAAGGCCGCCCTTTGTGTTGTCCATGCGTATTGTTCAGAGCGTCAGCGTACCGGCCTTGGCGGCGGCGTAGCGCTCGCCGATCTTCTGCCAGTTCACCACGTTCCACCATGCCTTGAGATAATCGGCGCGGCGGTTCTGGTAGTTCAGATAGTAGGCATGCTCCCACACGTCGTTACCGAGCAGCACGCGCTTGCCGTACATCAGCGGCGTGTCCTGGTTCGGCGTCGCCTCGATGGCGAGCTTGCCGTCCTTGGTCACGGTGACGAACACCCAGCCGGAGCCGAACTGGCCGGCGCCTGCGGTGTTGAAGGCCGTCTTCATCTTGTCGAGGCCGCCGAGGTCGCGATCGATCGCCGCCAGCACTTCGCCTTCCGGCTGGCCGCCGTTCGGGCCCATGATCTCCCAGAACATCGTGTGGTTGGCGTGGCCGCCGAGATTGTTGCGGACGCCGACGCGGATGCTGTCGGGCAGATTCACCAGATTGGCGAGGATGGTCTCGATCGGTGTCTGGCCAAGCTGCGGCGCGGTCTTGGCGAAATTGTTCATGTTGGCGACATAGGCGCCGTGATGCTTGTCATGGTGGATTTCCATGGTCCTGGCATCGATGTGCGGCTCGAGCGCGTTGGCCGCGTAAGGCAGCGGCGGCAGCTTGAACGGTCCCTCCGCAGTCGGGGCCGCCGGCGCGGCGGGAGGCGTGGCAGGCGCCTGTGCAAGCGTGATGCGCGGCAGTGCGGTCGAAGCAACAAGACCGGCGGCACCGGTAAACAGGTGGCGGCGGGAAAGGCTGATCATACGAACGTCTCCCTGATTGGTCGTGTATCACCATCGTTGCGCAGTTTTCGAGACTACACCAGCACTGCACAGGCCGTTTGCGGCATCCGAAAACGAAAAAGGGCGGCTAAATGCCGCCCCTTCGCAAACTTGTGATCGGGAGAGCGTTTTCAAGCGAAGTGGAAACCAGTTCGCGTGAAGAAAACGCTTTCAAGAAGGCCTTTATTCAGCGGCCGGTGCGTTCTCAGCCTTCTGCTTGGCCTCGAGGTCCTCGCCGGTCTGCTGATCGACCACCTTCATCGACAGGCGGACCTTGCCGCGATCGTCGAGACCGAGCAGCTTCACCTTGACCTTGTCGCCTTCCTTCACCACGTCCGAGCTCTTCTGCACGCGGCTGGCGGCGAGCTGGCTGATGTGAACGAGACCGTCCTTCGGTCCGAAGAAGTTCACGAACGCGCCGAACTCCATCACCTTGACCACGGTGCCGTCGTAGATGTGGCCGACTTCCGGTTCGGAGGTGATCGACTTGATCCACTTGATCGCCGCGCGGATCGACTCGCCATTGGCGGAGGCGACCTTCACGGTGCCGTCGTCCTCGATGTTGATCTTGGCGCCGGTCTTCTCGACGATCTCGCGGATCACCTTGCCGCCGGTGCCGATCACGTCGCGGATCTTGTCGGTCGGGATCTGCAGCACCTCGATGCGCGGCGCATGCTCGCCGAGTTCGGCGCGCGCGGCGGTGAGAGCCTTGGCCATCTCGCCGAGAATGTGCATGCGGCCGTCCTTGGCCTGCGTCAGCGCCACCTTCATGATCTCTTCGGTGATGCCGGCGATCTTGATGTCCATCTGCAGCGAGGTGACGCCCTTTTCGGTGCCCGCCACCTTGAAGTCCATGTCGCCGAGATGATCCTCGTCGCCGAGAATGTCGGAGAGCACGGCGTAGCGCTGGTCCTCGAGAATGAGGCCCATCGCGATGCCCGCGGTCGGCCGCCGCAGCGGCACGCCGGCATCCATCAGCGCCAACGAGGAGCCGCAGACGGTCGCCATCGACGAGGAGCCGTTCGACTCGGTGATCTCCGAGACGACGCGCAGCGTGTACGGAAACTCGTGATGCGCCGGCAGCACCGGATGGATCGCGCGCCAAGCGAGCTTGCCGTGGCCGATCTCGCGACGGCCCGGCGAGCCGATGCGGCCAGTCTCACCGACCGAGAAGGGCGGGAAGTTGTAGTGCAGCAGGAAGGTTTCCTTGTAGGTGCCCGACAGCGCGTCGATGTACTGCTCGTCCTCGGCGGTGCCGAGCGTGGTCACCACCAGCGCCTGGGTTTCGCCGCGGGTGAACAGCGCCGAGCCGTGGGCGCGCGGCAGCACGCCGACTTCCGCCACGATCGGACGCACGGTCTTGACGTCGCGGCCGTCGATGCGGCGGCCGGTGTCGAGAATGTTCCAGCGGACGATCTTGGCTTCCAGCTCCTTGAACACGCCGGCGACGCGCAGCTTGTCGTATTTCGGCTCCTGCCCCTCGGGGAAGAAGTGCGCCACGACCTTGTCCTTGGCGGCGCCGACCGCGTTGTAGCGGTCCTGCTTCACCGGGATGGCGTAAGCGGCGCGCAGCTCCTTCTCGATCAGGCCGAGCATGTCGCTCTCGATCGCGGAGTTGTCGATGGTGGTGACTTCACGCGGCTCCTTGGCGGCCTTCTCGGCAAGATCGATGATCGCCTTGATGACCGGCTGGAAGTGACGGTGGCCGAACATCACGGCGCCGAGCATCACCTCTTCCGGCAACTCCTTGGCTTCCGACTCGACCATCAGCACGGCGTCGGCGGTGCCGGCGACCACGAGGTCGAGCTGGGTGTCGGTCATCTCGTCAAGCGTCGGATTGAGAATGAACTCGTTGTTGACGAAAGCGACGCGGGCGGCGCCGATCGGGCCCATGAAGGGCGCGCCGGACAGCGTCAGCGCGGCGGAAGCGGCGACCATCGCGACGATGTCGGGATCGTTTTCCATGTCGTGCGACAGCGTGGTGACGATCACCTGAGTATCGCAGCGATAGCCCTTGGCGAACAGCGGGCGGATCGGACGGTCGATCAGGCGGGAAACCAGCGTTTCCTTCTCGGACGGACGGCCCTCGCGCTTGAAGTAGCCGCCGGGAATGCGGCCGGCCGCGAAGGTCTTTTCCTGGTAGTTCACGGTGAGCGGCAGGAAGTCGATGCCTTCCTTCGGCGACTTGGCGGAGACGACGGTGGCGATCACCACGGTCTCGCCGTAGCTCGCGATCACCGCGCCATCGGCCTGGCGCGCGACCTTGCCGGTTTCCAGCTTGAGCGGACGCCCGCCCCAATCGATCTCAACGGAATGGGTATTGAACATTGTGTCTGTCTTTCATGGTTTCACGAAAGCATGGACGCCGAAAAACAAAAACCATGCGCAAGATTGCGAGACGCTGATCGCACGCCTGTTGCGGCGTCAGCGTCCGGCGATCCTGCCATGGTTTCTGCAATTCGAATGGCGTCCATCCTTTCGATGGTACGGGCATCTGACCCGTCATCGCCCAGAAGCCGGATTGCTGCTGGACACGCCGCGTGGGCTCTTTGAGAGGCCACGCGCTGGTAGAGCATGATCAGGATGTAAAAACCAAACGCCGGATCATGCGAAAACGCGCGCAGGATGCGCGCGTGAATTCGTCAGCGGCGGATGTTGTGCTTCTCGAGCAACGCCCGGTAGCGCGCCTCGTCCTTCTTCTTCACGTAATCGAGAAGCGAACGGCGCGTGGAGACGAGCTTCAGAAGACCGCGGCGCGAATGGTTGTCCTTGCCGTGGGTCTTGAAGTGCTCGGTGAGGTTGGCGATGCGCTCCGAGAGGATCGCGACCTGGACCTCGGGCGAGCCGGTGTCGCCGGCCTTCTTGGCGTTGCTCTTGATGACTTCCGCTTTGCGTTCCGCGGTAATCGACATCGTCACATATCCTTAGTTGCGGTCCGGACTGGCAGTCAGCCCGGTGAGGTTGAACACGCGCTTGGGGATGAGTTCGCCATTGCCAAGCTCGGCGAGGGCCAGAAGCCGTCCTCCGACAGTGACATAGACTGTGCCGCTTGAATTGGGCGCATCCCGTCCGCGCAACAAAACCGCCTGGCCCCTGTGGAGCCTTGCGGCATCAGCCCGTGTGACGGCCAGTGCCGGGATGTCGTCCAGCGCGGTCTCAACGGGCAAAAGCGCGTCGGCGAGGCTGCCCTCGCCAGACGCGGCTCT
>JAFKKO010000045.1 GCA_017305455.1 Hyphomicrobiales bacterium
TGGCGATGGTGCCGACGCCCGGCAGCACGCCGACCAGCGTGCCGACCAGCGCGCCGGTCAGGCAGAGCAGAAGATTGGTTGTGGAAAATGCGACGCCGAATCCCAGCGCGAGGTTTGCAATCACGTCAGACATCGGAGCCTCACCGCAGGATGCTGGGATACAGATCGAGCGGCAGCCCGAGCGCATACGGGAACAGCAGGCTGCACCCGAGGGTCAGCAGGCCGCCGACGATGAGGGTTTCTTTCCACTTCATCTCGGGTGTGCCGTACGCGGCGACCACAAAGCTCAGCATCGCCGAGATCACCAAACCCAGCGGCCTAATCGTGACCGCAAACGACAGGATGGCGAGCGTGACAAAGAACAGCCCGCGAATCCCGTAACGCTGCAGCGGCTCGCCCTTCATGAACAGGCCGGTGAGCGCGACGCCGGCGCCCATCACCAGCAGCAGCACCGCGAACATGCGCGGCGCGGTGCCGGGGCCAAACGAGAAACCGCGCATCCCGGGCAGAGTGCTCGACGCCCACAGCGCGAACAATGCAACGCCCATCAGGACGATGCCGCCCCAGAAATCCTGCGGCCCCTTGATACGGCTCGAAGATACAGTTGGATCGGTAGCGCTGCCCGGCGCTTCACTCATGGACGTCTCCCCACTCTCGAAGGCTTTTTTGCCCGTTGTTATCGAAGGGCTTTTTGCCCGTTGTTATTTGTCGCACAAGGTGACCCGTGCCGGTCTCTCGATTAATGTTTTTATGAGACGAGGCCAGCAAACCCCAGACATCCTCCAATAGCAAGAGCCCAAAGCGGATTCAAATTAGTCCATATAGCGACCACCGCCGCCGCGGCCGTGATCGCCATGCCGATCCACGTCTGATCGACGGTCAGCACCAGAATGTACGCACTCGCACACATGAGCCCGATGGCCACTGGAACAAGCGCCGCCTGCAGCAACGCCGGCCATGGCGAATGGCTGGCCCGCTCGAACATATTGCCGACAAAATAAGCGAACATCGCCGATGGCCCGCACATCGCCAGCGTCGCCACGATGGCGCCGGCAAAACCCGCGACGTGATAGCCGATCAACGTGACAATCAGCACGTTCGGACCGGGCGACAATTGCGCGATCGCAAACATGTCGGCGAATTGCGCATCGTTCATCCAGTGTTGGACTTCGACCGCGATGCGATGCATTTCGGGAATGGTGGAGTTGGCCCCACCGACCGCGAGAAGCGACATCAAGCCGAACGCGACGGCAAGACCAACCAGCGTCTCGATCAGACCGCTCATGCCGCGCTTCGCCGCCACGACAGATAAGTGAAGGCGATGCCGAACGGCACGGCCACCAGCAGCACCGGCGGCAGGGGCCAGCGCATCAAGCCGATCGCGACGAACACCGCCGCCATCAGGAGCAGCGCCACCGGATCGCGGCGCTTCAGCAACGGCATCATCATCCGCACGGTGACGCCGATGAACAGCCCCACGGCCGCGCACGACACCCCGCTCAGCGTGCGTTGCAGCGCAGGGATCGCGCCATAAGTCGAATACAGAACCGCGAGCGAGGTGACGATCAGGACCGGCGGTCCCAGCAGACCGGCGAGCGCGGCGATGCTGCCCGCGATGCCGCGGAACCGCGCTCCGAACACCACCGCAAGATTGACGATGTTGGGGCCCGGCAGGAAATGGCACAGCGCGAAGGTCTCGTTGAACTGATCGGCCGTCATCCAGCGATGCTGATCGACAATGGCGCGCCGTGCCCAGACCAGCACGCCGCCGAAACCGGCCAGCGACATCTTGGCGAATGAGACAAACAGCGTGAACAGACCCGGCGGCGACGCCGGCAGACGGGCGGAGCGGGAACCGGGGGGAAACGAATCTGGCGGCGCGATCATGGCGCCGATTTAGAGTGCGGCGCCGTCCGGCGCACAATTCATTTTGCCGTCATCCACATCCATCGGACGGACTGCCGGGCTCTGCACGGACAATAACGCGCACGCCTCTTTTTTCCTGATCGGTTGCCGCCTATATTGAGGGAGCCGGTTCGCCGGCTATGGAAATAAATGGCCGTCGTAATAAACCATTCGGACCCGGGGGCAGCACCCGGCGCCTCCACCAAAGCCCGAACCTGCGATCCACGGGCAGGCTTTGGCGGGGGCGAAACAGGATCGACGAGGGCGTAAAGGACTCGCTTTTTCCCGGTATTGTTCCGCCGTTATCGGGCTCTACAATAGTTGCAAACGACAACTATGCTCCGGTTGCTCAGGCTGCGTAACGCGGTTTGAAATGCCGACTTAAAGTCCTAGCGGAATAAGCCCCGCTAGGCGGGGTTCGGAGGCACCTGGCAACAGAAGCCTCCACTTCATTTCTTCAATCGCTGTCTCTTTGGGCGCTATCTCTTAGACGCTTTAAGAGCGGCTCGCTTTCAACTCTCGTCGGGCGCCTAGCGCCTGTCCGGCACCTGTTCAGGAACCGGGTCCGGTCTTTGAAAAACCCTGCCGCATTGCGTCAAGATTACTGACCTCGGGATCGCGGCAGGCTAGCATGAATGCAGATGAGCGAATCGTCCGGTGCCGGGCGGATTGGCCAATAACGGAATCGAACGATGGCAACCGACCTGATCCGCTACGACGTCCTCACGCGCGACGCCTTGCGAAGCGTGTTGCGGCAGGTCCTGACCGATGCCGCCGCGCACGGCCTGCCGGGCGATCATCATTTCTATATCACGTTTCTGTCGACCGCCGATGGCGTCAAGATCTCGCCGCGCCTGTTGTCGCAGTATCCGAAGGAAATGACGATCATCCTTCAGCACCAGTTCTGGGATCTGGTGGTGGCCGAGGATCACTTCGAGGTCGGCCTCTCCTTCAGCGGAATTCCCGAACGTCTCGTGGTGCCATTCAGCGCGATCACGCGCTTCTTCGATCCGTCGGTGCAGTTCGGACTGCAGTTTGAAACCGGCGAAGACGCCGCCGTGGAACCCGCGGCCGCATCCGAGGTCACCGCCGCGAGCCCGGACACGCCGGCCACGGCCACGGCCACCGACACGCAGGAAGGTCCGGACGAGCCGCCGCATTCGGGCGGTGGCGCGGAAGTTGTCCGACTGGATCGGTTCCGGAAGAAATAGGCCGGCCACCAAAACTTCATCGGAGGCGACAGATCACCGTCGCTCCCGCGCCGGCCCGGATGTAATTCAATCGCGCTCTGCGTGACAGGAGGCATCGTGGGCAGTTCCGGCAAATCCACCCGTACCGAAACCGACACGTTCGGCCCCATTGAGGTCGAGAGCGACCGCTATTGGGGCGCGCAAACCGAACGCTCGCGGCAGAATTTCAAGATCGGTACGGAACGCATGCCGCTGCCGCTGATCCGCGCTCTCGGCATCGTCAAGCTCGCGGCGGCGCAAACCAATGTCGAAATTGGTTTGCTCGATCGGCGGCTGGCGGATGCCATCATCCAGGCGGCGCGCGACATTCTCGAGGGCAAGCTCGACGATCATTTTCCGCTGGTGGTCTGGCAGACCGGATCAGGCACGCAGACCAACATGAATCTGAACGAGGTCATCGCCAACCGCGCCAACGAAGCGCTGGGCGGCGTGCGCGGCGCCAAGAAGCCGGTGCATCCGAACGACCACGTCAATATGAGTCAGTCGTCGAACGATTCCTTCCCGACGGCGATGCATATCGCAGCGGCGGAACGCATCACCCACGATCTGATTCCGGCGCTGGAGGAACTTCTCGGCGCACTGCGTGACAAGGAGAAGGCGTTTGCCTCCATCGTCAAGATCGGGCGCACTCATACCCAGGACGCGACGCCCCTCACGCTCGGGCAGGAATTCTCCGGCTATGCCGCGCAGGTCGAAAGCGCGATCGCGCGGCTGCGCGTTGCGCTGAACGATCTTTATCCTCTCGCGCAGGGCGGCACCGCGGTCGGCACCGGCCTCAATGCCAGGCCGGAATTCGCCGCGCTGTTTGCCAAGCACGTCGCCGCGATCACCGCTCTGCCGTTTGTCACGGCGCCCAACAAATTCGAAGCCCTGGCATCCAACGATGCGTATGTGTTCGCGCACGGCGCGATCAACGCCGCCGCGACCGGACTATTCAAAATCGCCAACGACATTCGCCTGCTGGGTTCGGGCCCTCGCTCCGGACTCGGCGAATTGATTTTGCCGGAAAACGAGCCCGGCTCCTCGATCATGCCAGGCAAGGTCAATCCGACCCAGTGCGAAGCGATGACCATGGTGTGCTGTCAGGTATTTGGCAACCACACCACAGTGAGCGTCGCCGGCAGTCAGGGTCATTTCGAGTTGAATGTGTACAAGCCGGTATTGGCATACTGCATGCTGCAATCGATCCGCTTGTTGTCGGATTCGGCGCGGTCATTCACGGCGCATTGCGTCACCGGAATCCGCGCCGATGAGAAGCGTATCAATGAGTTGATGCAGCGTTCGCTGATGCTGGTCACCGCGCTGGCGCCGAAGATCGGCTATGATAACGCTGCAAAAGTTGCAAAAACCGCACACCACAATGGAACAACACTTCGGGAAGAGGCTGTCCGGCTGGGCTATGTTACCAGCGACGAGTTCGATGCACTCGTTCAGCCCACCAAGATGACACAGCCGGGATAGCAAAAAATTCTCTGTTTTACGCGTTCCGTTCTGTTTTGCGCATTCCAACATGAACGAGCCAAATACATTTGGCGAATACATTTGAATGTGTCGGTTCAAATGCATTCATAAGAATCGAGAGTGTTGCGCAAACAGCGTTTCGGTGTGATATGTTACACATAAGACTAAGTGAACATTTCCATACACAGGAACGACGTTCCTATTTTAATTTCGTAGAGAAGACGCACCAAAGATGCCGGTCTTGGTTGCCTTGTCGAAGATCAGGGGAGCGTAATGGCGGACCTGATCAACCTTAAAAAAATTAAAAAACGAGCCGAGCGAAACAAAGCTGCCGTGGCAGCCGAAGCCAATCGCGTCCGGTTTGGCCGCACCAAGGCCCAGAAGAACGCCGACGAGCATAATGCCCGTCGCGCCGAACATTTCCTTGATCAGCATTATCTTGATGACGGGAAGAAATCATGAAGTCGCCTGTCGTCAAACGATCCATCGTCGTCGCAGGTCACAAGACCAGCGTCAGCCTCGAAGAAGCGTTCTGGAGCGGGATGAAGGAAATCTCGTCGGTGCGCGACATGACATTGTCCGAACTCGTCGGCGAGATCGACGGCGGACGACAGCAGGGCAACCTCTCGTCTGCGATTCGGCTGTTCGTGCTCGACTACTTCCGGTCGCGCGCAACGGATCAGCCGAAGTTGGACGGGGCGCAGAACTCTCATCACGCGAATCAGGCAAGTCCGTCTGTCGATCCGTGAAATCGCGCAGATGCTCCGCATCATCGTGATTTCTACCTAGGTTGTTGACCGAATATCGGCAGCGACGGCGCTCGGCCATTATGTACCTGCTTCGATAGCGTTCGCGTTCATGCGGGCCGAAATCGTCATGTCGTGCAAGATGCTCTTGCACGACATGGTGATCTTTCGACTCCGCCGTCCATGTCCACACAATTTTGAACTGCCGTTTGGCAACGTCGCGACGCGCCTGCGCTCGCCGCCCGTTGTCTTGCGCGCCGAAAATGGTGAAGGAGCAAAACTATGTTTAGCGACACCCTGCACTCGACCGAAACTCATCACAACGTGGCCAAGGAGTTCGCGGTGGTGAAGCGGTCGGTGGTCATCGACGGTCACAAGACCAGCGTCAGTCTGGAAGACGCCTTCTGGATCAGCCTGAAGGACATCGCCTTGCATCAGGGTATCACGCTGTCGATGCAAATCTCCTCAATCGACCAAATGCGTCAGACGGGCAATCTCTCCTCCGCGATCCGACTTTTTGTGCTGGAGCATTTCCGCACTCTGGCCAATCGACCGCTCTACATCGGCGAGCGGCAAGGCGCGCCGAGCCTCGTTCCGTAATCGTCCGATCAGAACGCAGCACCCGGTGCGGGCTGGCGCGGCCTCTGCGAATGCAAGTCACCGGGCAAAGGACGAATATTGATGGGCGGCGGCAGCGGCGCGACGTGTTGACCGGTGGCCTCAACATTGGGAGTCCGGGGCAGCACAGCTGGCTTCGGCGCGGCAGGCTTGGATACATCAGGTTTGGGCGCGACGTGCTTGCGCGGATCGCGCGGCGGCAGCCGCACCTGCGCCGGAGCTAGCGGCGCGCCCGGCTGCGGCGCCTCGCTTTGCGGTGATGGTTCACCTGCGGGCGGCTCGTTCGGCGTGACCAGCGCCGGCGTGGCGTCCTTCCTGCCTTCGAGTTGATCGAGCCGCCGAGTTTCGCGATCGACCGCGCGTAACGCCAGCCACGACGACAGCGCGGCAACATCGACCTGTTTATTCAGGCCATCGGGCGTGCCGTGCAGAAAAAGCTGGATCTCAGGCCGAACCGCCGCCGTGCCCAGCGTCAGCGATGCAAGACTGGCGCGAAGGTCGACCTGATCAGCCGGAATGTCATACCCGCCCGACAGTACCACGCGCGCTCGATCCGTTTGCACGGTGGTCGGATCGATCCGCAAACGTCCGTCCCGAATTCCGAAAGAGACCTGCGCGGAGCTGATCGGAAAGCCCCTTTTCATCAGCGCGGGGCCGGCAATTGCGGCCAGCCGTGCATCATCAGCCGCAAGGCCGGCATCGCTGGCCTGAACCGCGGCATCGAACGCGGCCGGATCGAGCCCGTCGATCTGCGCATGCTCAAGCGTCAGCACGCCGCCGCCCGACAACGCATTGGACAGCGCCGCGGCGCTGCGGCCTTCGCTCGTCAGCGTCATCCGCAGCGAGACTTTTCCGTCCGGCACCGTCAGGTTGCGATATTTCAGGGCGGCGCCGTCCGCGTCCGTCAGTTGCAATTGCGCATTCAGCGAGGTGTTGGCGGCCTCGCGTCTGCTCGTGATCTGCGCGTTGACGGCGCCTTCGCCGATACGGCCTTTGAACGGATCGACCGACAGCGACGAGCCGTCAGCGCGCAGAACGCCCGCGAGATCCTTGATCTCTGCGCCACCCGGCAACGCTGCGCGGGCGGCCTCAAGCGCAAGGGTCCCGCGCCAGCCTTGCAGCCAGCCCGGCCCCAGCGGCTCATCGGCTCCCCGCCCAGATGCGCCAAGCACCACGCCCGCCACCGCGCCGAGATCCAACGCGTTCATTGTCAATGCGCCGTCGATCGTCGCAGGCTCTCGCGAAATCTTGAGGCGGCCTCGTGCACGGGTCGCTCCAACCGTCGCATCGAGATCGTCGAAGGTCAGCGCGTTATCCGTCGTCGCAAGGCGGGATGACAGCCCCGCGACGACAGCCGACTTGAGATCGAACAGCGGAGCAATATCAAGACGGCGCGCCTTCAAAGTGGCGGTCGCGGCGGGCGGGTCCGCCCACGGATCGCCGGTGCCCTGAACATCGGCATCGATGTCATCACCAACAAGCTTGACGTCGAATTGCAGCGGCGAGCGCCACATGCCGCTGGCGCTGCCTTCAAGACGCAGCGATCCAGGGCTGGCGATCATGCGATCGAGCGCGAGCCATCCAAGCAGGCCACTACCCTGCTCCATCTCGATTTTCGTCTTGAGAGTCACCGGGCTCTTGGGCAGCGCACCCAGATCGAGACCCGTCTCGGCATGAAAAGCCGATGCTGTGGCGACGCTTGCCTCCACCTTGATCTGCGGGGCGTTAATCGCAAGCGTGGCGCGCGCATCGACCTGGCCCGCGCGCTGCTGCGACTTGCCCATCTCGACGGACAGGCTGGCATGCGCGTCTCCGGGTGGAACGCTCAGCGCACGCAGCCGTTCAACGATCGCGGGCGCGTCATGCGGAATGAAGCGCTTGAACCGGTCGAAGGACGGCGCGGTTGCATTCAGGCTGAGCGAGCCAAGCGCACCGACACGGTCGAACAGGCCATAACCGCTGACGGCAAGCTCCCCTGCACCGCCGATCTCCAGCCGGTCCAACGAAATCGCCTGCGGGCTGTACGCAAACTGAAGGTTGACCGGCCCAAGATTTTCACCGCCGAGAGTAGCATCCGTGATGTTCAGCGACAGTTGCGCCTCGGGGGGCAGCAGACCCTGCTGCCGGGTCAAGAGACGCGCCAGATCATGCACCTCATCGGCATTGAACGCCGGTGACGTCAGATCGGCCTGCAGAACCGATCCTGCCATTGCGACCCGCCCTTGAATGGAATTGCCGCCGAGTCTGGCCTGCTTGGCATCGACCGCCACCAGATCAGCGGCAACCATCAACGCGCCAGCAAGCTGGAATGGCAGTTCGCGGTGTGAGACAGGCGCGGCCCGTCCCGCCAGCCACTCCGCAAGAATCATGACGTCGCCTGATCTCACATCGAGCGGGCCGGAGAAGGTTGAACTTCTTTCCGATATCGCGACCGCTCCGCGTGCCGTCACACGGGTGTTGCCGGGTGCCTGCAATTCGATTCCGTCCACCGTCCAGTTGCGCGCGTCGCTGTGCAATCGCACGGCAAGATTGCGGAGCGGCCGCCCGCCGAGCACGATCTGCTCGACATCGATCGCGATCTGCGTCGGCAACGGAGCCGAAGGCACGGCAGCGACCAGCGCGCGCAGTTTCGGAATCAGCCGGGGCGCGGTTTCCGGCGTGTCGCTTCTCGTCTCCAGCCGGTCGGCATCAAGTTGCGACGCCGACAGTTTCACCTGCATGCGCGGCGCGGCGCCAAACGGCGCATCGATCCTGCCCGCGAGTTTCAGGCCGACATCGTCCGCGCCATAGGTCAGTTCGACCTGATCGAATGCAGCACCGGCGGGATCCGCCTTGCCCTTGGCGTTGAGTTTCCAGGGATGGCCGGCCGTGCCGGCAAGCGTCACCGCACCGTCGAAACCTGGACGGCGCGCATCCAGCGTCAGAACGCCATCGAGATCGGCTCCGGGGTTGCGCTCGGCCTGATCGAGCATGAGGCGCAGCCGCGTCCCCTTGCCGTCGGCGGCCTGCCCGGTCGACAGCCGAAATGGCGTGAGCGCGCCGGCGATCCGCACCGCCCCCTCGCCGCGCAGGCTGGCGGTGAGCCCGCGCACATCACCTTTAAAAGTCAGATCGTCCAGATCGACATGCGCGCCGCTGCCGGCATCGTGCAGGCTGATGCGGCCGGTGAGATTGAGCCGGTCAACGGTCAGCGCGCCGAAGTTGAAGCCGCTTTTTGCCGAAGGCCAGTCGATCCGGCCTTGTCTGTCGAGCCCGATATCCAGCGCCACGCCGTCCAGCGACAATTCGCTGGCGCGCCATTCGCCGCGCAGCAGCGAGCCGAGGCTGAATTCGACATCCAGCTTGTCCGCGCTCATCCGGCTGGCATCGGCCTTTGCTCCAACCGACAGCGAACGCAACCGCAACACCGGCGCGGGCAGCAGACGCGCATCCAGCGCGCCCGAAACGCGCACCGGCGCGCCGATGATCCGCGAGGCCTCCGCCTCGAACTGCGGCTTGTACTGATTCCAGTCGATGAAGAACGGACCGACCAGCGCCGCGATCAGCGCAACGATGAAAGCAATCGCCAGTCCAAGCAGCGTCGTCTGCAAAACCTGTCCCCGGACATTCCGCGCGCGATCAGGCCCCGGCGCGCATGTGCCGCCATCATAGTAAGAAGTATGGCGAAGTCACAACGCCTTGTGCCGCGCGGCGCAGCGTGTCGAGGTCACACAGCGACAGACCCCGGGGCTAGAGCGATGCGGGAACAATCTTGCCGGGATTGAAAATGCCCATGGGATCGAGCGCCGTCTTCAGCGCCCGCATCGCCTCGACCGCCTCGGGACCAAGCTCGGGCGTCAGATATTTCTGCTTGCCCTGCCCGATCCCGTGCTCGCCGGTGCAGGTGCCGCCCATCGCATGCGCACGCTCGACCAGACGGTGCAGGAAGTCCTCCGACCGCTCCACCTCCGCGGGGTTGTCGGTGTCGCACAGCATGAGGCAGTGAAAATTGCCGTCGCCGACATGCCCGACGATCGGAGCCAGCAGAGCGGAGCGCGCGATATCCTCCTCGGTCGCGACCAGACACTCGGCGAGACGCGAGATCGGCACGCACACATCGGTGGACATCGCCTTGATGCCGGGACGCAGCGCGCTCGCCGCCCAATAGGCGTCGTGCCTTGCCTGCCACAGCCGGGTCCGATCTTCCGGGCGCGTGGCCCAGGCGAAGTCGCCGCCGCCACATTCCCTGGCGATGTCCGCAAACATCCGCGACTGCTCGGCGACGTCCGCCTCGGTGCCGTGGAATTCGAGCAGCAGCAGCGGCGTCTCCGGCAACGTCAGCTTCGAATAGATGTTGCAGGCGCGGACCTGCGCCACGTTCAACAATTCGATCCGCGCCAGCGGAATGCCGGTCTGGATCGCAAGGATGGTGGCGTCGCAGGCCCCGCGCAGGGTTGCGAACGAGCACGAGCCACCGGCGATGCTTTGCGGAATGCCGCGCAGGCGCATGGTCAGTTCGCAGATAATGCCGAGCGTGCCCTCCGCACCAATGAACAGATGCGTCAGGTCGTAGCCGGCGGACGATTTACGCGCGCGCGTGCCCGTGGTGATGATCTCGCCATCGGCGCGTACGACTTTCAGAGCCAGCACGTTGTCGCGAATGGTGCCGTAACGCACCGCATTGGTGCCCGACGCGCGGGTGGACGCCATGCCGCCGAGCGAGGCGTCGGCCCCCGGATCGATCGGGAAAAACAGGCCCTGATCGCGCAGATGCTCGTTCAGCGCCTTGCGCGTCACACCGGGCTCGATCACGCAATCGAGATCTTCAGCATTCACCGCAAGAATGCGGTTCATCTCGCGCAAATCGATCGAGACGCCGCCCATGGGAGCGTTGACCTGTCCCTCAAGGGAGGTGCCGGTCCCGAATGCGATCACCGGCACCCGATATCGGGCGCAGATTCGCACCGTATCCTGGATATCGACAGTCGATTGCGCCATCACCACCGCATCCGGCGGCTGCGGCTTGATCCATGACGTGGTGTGGGCGTGCTGATCGCGCACTGCCTGCGAGGTGATCAGATGATTGCCGAAACGCGCCGCCAGGGCCTCGATCGCGCTGGAGACATCGCGTCCGGACGACGCCTGCGAAATCTGCGGAGAAGAGGAATCGGAAAAAGCCACGGCCGCTCGCTCATTATCGGAGGTCACGGACCGTGGCTCATGAAACACGGCCGGTCAAGCTGGCCGGCCGTGTCATGAGTTGTACGAATTGAGAGGCGTCAAACGTTCGATCGACCGCGAAACAGTCCGACCAGAGCCGAGACCACGAACAGAATCACGGCGATGAAAAACACGATCTTGGCGATCTCGATCGATGCGCCGGCGATGCCGCCAAAGCCCAGAAGGCCCGCGACCAGCGCGATAATCAGGAAAGTCACAACCCAGCTCAACATGACAGGCTCCTCAGGATGTCTCTTACGAGGACGCTGCGGGCGCCCCCTCCTGGAAAACCAATCCGGAGCGAGGAAGGAAGTTCCTGGGCTGAAACCGGCTAAACCGCGACAAAATCGGCGATTTAGCGGGAACAAACCGGCTCTGAAGGGATGTAGGACAGCCTCAGGCCTCTTCCGCGACTCCGCCGATTTCGGGCTGTCGAAAGCGTCCGCAAATCCCTATATGGAGCACAACCCTGCTATGAAGGCTCCCTTTCGCCACCCCATGGTGCCATCGTGGGGATGAAACCGAATCGCATGACCGAGCCCCGTAAATTGCCGCCTCTGAATGTCGCTCCCTATCAGCCCGCCGCGGGCGGAATTGCCGCCCGCGCCAGGGCTGTCTCCGCTCCGCAATATCTCGCGACGCTCAATCCGGAGCAGCGGGCCGCGGTGGAGACGCTGGACGGCCCGGTGCTGGTGCTTGCAGGCGCCGGAACCGGCAAGACGCGGGTGCTGACCTCGCGCATCGCCCACATTCTCAGCCAGGGCCGCGCCCGGCCTTCGGAGATCCTGTCGGTCACCTTCACCAACAAGGCGGCGCGCGAGATGAAGCACCGCCTCGGCGAAATGCTGGGGCAGGCGGTGGAAGGCATGCCGTGGCTCGGCACCTTCCATTCCATCGGCGGACGTATTTTGCGCTATCACGCCGAACTCGTGCAGTTGAAATCCAACTTCACCGTGCTCGACACCGACGATCAGATTCGTCTGTTGAAGCAGCTTCTGCAGGCCGAGGGCATCGACGACAAACGCTGGCCCGCCCGTATGCTGGCCGGGCTGATCGATGGCTGGAAGAACCGGGGCCTGACGCCCGCGCAGGTGCCGGCCGGCGAGGCCGCCGTTTTCGGCAACGGCAAGGGCGGCAAAATCTATACCGCCTATCAGGAGCGACTGAAGATCCTCAACGCCGCCGATTTCGGCGATCTGCTGCTGGAGAATATCCGGCTGTTCCGCGAGCACCCCGACGTGCTGCGGCAATATCAGAGCCGCTTTAAATTCATCCTGGTGGACGAATATCAGGACACCAACGTCGCGCAGTATCTGTGGCTGCGACTGCTGGCGCAGGCGCCCACGATGTCAAAATCCGTCCCCGTCCTTCGAGACGCCGCGCAAAGCGCGGCTCCTCAGGATGAGGGACTAACCATTCCCGACGATACCACTCTCTCACCTCACCCTGAGGAGCGAGGGCAAAGCCCAAGCGTCTCGAAGGGTGAGGCCACGCCCCCATCCGTTGCCGCCCCCAGAAACATCTGCTGCGTCGGCGACGACGATCAGTCGATCTACGGCTGGCGCGGCGCGGAGGTCGACAACATCCTGCGCTTCGAGCACGATTTCCCCGGCGCCAAGGTGATCCGCCTCGAACGCAACTATCGCTCGACCGGCCACATCCTCGCCGCCGCCTCGCACCTCATCGCCCACAATGAGGGCCGGCTCGGCAAGACGCTGCGCACCGAGGACATCGCCGGCGAAAAGGTCACCGTCACCGGCGCATGGGATTCGGAAGAAGAAGCGCGCAGCATCGGCGAAGAGATCGAGCAGTTGCAACGCTCCGGGCAGAAGCTCAACGAGATCGCAATTCTGGTGCGCGCCTCGTTCCAGATGCGCGAGTTCGAAGACCGCTTCGTCACCCTCGGCCTGCCCTATCGGGTGATCGGCGGCCCGCGCTTCTACGAACGCGCCGAAATCCGCGATGCGCTGGCCTATCTGCGCGTCATCAATTCGCCGGCCGACGACCTCGCCTTCGAGCGCATCGTCAACGTGCCCAAGCGCGGCATCGGCGACGCCACCGTGCAGCTTCTGCATGACATCGCGCGCAAGCGCCGCGTTCCCTTGACCGAGGCGGCCCGCGCGGTGATCGAGACCGACGAATTGAAGCCGAAGGCGCGCGGCAGCCTGCGCGACGTACTGGCGAATTTTGACCGCTGGCGGGCGCAGCACGATGCGATCCCGCATACCGAGCTGGCCGAAATCGTGCTCGACGAGAGCGGCTACACCGAGATGTGGCAGAAGGACCGTTCCGCCGACGCCGCGGGCCGTCTTGAAAACCTCAAAGAACTCGTGCGCTCGATGGAGGAGTTCGAGAACCTGCATGGCTTCCTCGAACACATCTCGCTGGTGATGGACCGCGAAGGCGACGGCAACGAGGATGCGGTCTCCCTGATGACGCTGCATTCGGCGAAGGGCCTCGAATTCAACAATGTCTTTCTGCCCGGCTGGGAGGAAGGACTGTTTCCGCATCAGCGCGCTCTCGACGAGCAGGGCCGTGCCGGGCTTGAGGAGGAACGCCGCCTCGCCCATGTCGGCATCACCCGCGCGCGCCGCCGCGCCATGCTCTATTTCGCCACCAACCGGCGCATCCATGGATCGTGGACCACCACCATCCCCTCGCGCTTCCTCGACGAACTGCCGGCCGACAACGTCGAGATTACCGAATCCAAGGGCGGGTCCGGCTGGGGCGGCGCGGGTGGCTTCGGCTCCTCGCGCTTCGACAATCTCGAGACTTTTGGTTCGAGCTACGCGACGCCGGGCTGGCAGCGCGCGCAGGCTAATCGCGCCCGCAAAGGCGGCTTCGAGGAGAGCACAACGCGGTTCGACACGTCGTCTTACGGCACATCGCGCGGTCGCAAGCCGCTGACGATCGAAGGCGAACTGATCGCGAAATCCACCGGCACCGTGTCGGACTTCTCGATTGGCGACCGGGTTTTCCATGAGAAGTTCGGCTACGGCCGCGTCGCCCGCATCGACGGCAACAAGCTCACCATCGCCTTCGACAAGGCCGGCGAAAAGAAAGTGGTCGACAGTTTTGTGAGCAAGTCCTGAACTTACTTACTCCAAGCCTCGCGTAAACGACTAACTTTTGCGTCTCCTCGCATGCGTCGACGATCAGGTTTTACGATTTGAACCGAACCTTTCGGAAGATCAAATGTTTTCAAGATATTTCTTATGAGCGTTTTGATTGCTCCGTCCTTGTGTGCCTTTTGATATCTGCGTCCCTTCGCAACACGCTTTACCTTTTTGGCCATAAACATCCTCCGCCCAATAATGCAATTTGAAGTTGCACTTCACAGAAAGTCAACAGAACATTCCGCGACAGACCTCGCACACCTATGTAGGCTCCCCACCTCGCGATCGAATCCAACCATGTCCATCATCTCCGTCACCAATCTTTCCAAGACTTACAAGTCCGGCTTCACCGCGCTGAAGAACATCAACCTCGAGATCCGCAAGGGCGAGATTTTCGCGCTGCTGGGCCCGAACGGCGCGGGCAAGACCACGCTGATCAGCATCATCTGCGGCCTTGCAATGGCGAGCGAAGGCAAGGTCACGATCGGCGGTCACGACAACGTCACCGACTACCGCGCCGCGCGCGAGCTGATTGGTCTGGTGCCGCAGGAATTGCACACCGATGCCTGGGAGACGCCGTTGGCCACCGCCGCGTTCAGCCGCGGCCTGTTCGGCAAGCCGAAAGACACCGCCCGGGTTGAGAAGGTGCTGAAGGACCTGTCGCTGTGGGACAAGCGCAAGAACCAGATCATCACGCTATCCGGCGGCATGAAGCGCCGCGTCATGATCGCCAAGGCGCTGGCGCATGAGCCGCAGATCCTGTTTCTGGATGAGCCGACCGCGGGCGTCGACGTCGAACTGCGCAAGTCGATGTGGCAGGTGGTGCGCGAATTGCGCGCCGCCGGCGTCACCATCATCCTGACCACGCACTACATCGAGGAAGCTGAGGAGATGGCCGACCGCGTCGGCGTCATCAACAAAGGCGAGATCGTTCTCGTGGAGGACAAGACCACGCTGATGCGCAAGCTCGGCAATAAGCAGATGACATTGCATCTGCAGGACACCCTTGCTGCAATTCCCGCCTCGCTCAGCGCCTACAATCTCGAACTCAGCGAAGACGGCCGCGAACTGGTTTACACCTACGACGCCAAAGGCGAGCGCACCGGCATCACCACGTTGCTGAACGACCTGTCCACGGCCGGGATCCGGTTCAACGACCTCAACACTACGCAAAGCTCGCTGGAAGAGATTTTCGTCAATCTCGTCCATCGGGCCTGATCCACGGCCCCGCAGCCCCTCTCCGACCGCACTACATGAGAACATGTCGATGAACATCCACGCCATCGCTTCAATCTACAAATTCGAGATGGCCCGCACCTTCCGCACTTTGCTGCAAAGCGTGGTGTCGCCGGTGATCTCGACCTCGCTCTATTTCGTGGTGTTCGGCTCGGCGATCGGCTCGCGCATCAGCGACATCCAGGGCGTCAGCTACGGCACCTTCATCGTGCCCGGCCTGATCATGCTTTCTGTGCTGACCCAGAGCATCGCCAACGCCTCGTTCGGCATCTATTTCCCCAAATTCACCGGCACGATCTACGAATTGCTGTCCGCTCCCGTCTCGGCGCTGGAGGCGGTGATCGGGTATGTCGGCGCGGCGGCGACGAAATCCTTCGTGCTCGGCCTCATCATCCTTGCGACCGCCGGCCTGTTCGTACCGCTCAAGATCGCCCATCCGATCTGGATGCTGTCCTTCCTCGCGCTGACGGCGATCACCTTCAGCCTGTTCGGCTTCATCATCGGCATCTGGGCGGACGGCTTCGAGCAGTTGCAGGTGGTGCCGCTATTGATCGTCACGCCGCTGACCTTCCTCGGCGGCAGCTTCTATTCGATCGACATGCTGCCGCCGACCTGGCGGCTGATCACGCTGTTCAATCCGGTAGTCTACCTCGTCTCCGGCTTCCGCTGGAGCTTCACCGAGATCGCCGACGTCAGCATTCACCTTTCGGTCGGCATGACCTTCGCATTCATGCTGGCGTGCCTGATCGCGGTCTGGTGGATTTTCCGCACCGGCTACAAGCTCAAGCGCTAAGCACGGATCAAAACAAAACGCGGAGGCCGATGGTCTCCGCGTTTTCCGATATATCCAAATTCTTAATAATGGCGCCGGTGATAGTGATGCCGGCGGTAATGACGGTGCCGATGGCTGCGGGGCGCGCCGACCACGCCGCGAACACCGCCGACCACACCGCCCACGCCTGCGCCGACCGCGCCGCCGACCACGGCACCCACCGGGCCGGCCGCCCGATTGCCCCGGCGCGCCCCCTCTTCGGCACCGCCGATGAGGCCTTGCGCATGAGCTGCGAACGGGATTGCCATCAGGGTCAGGAAAGCCAGCGCGAACAACCACGCCCTGCTGCCGAGGCCCGGCAGCGCCGTCGCCGAAAGAGCTGATTTCATTTTGTATCCTTTTGTCGTGACAAACAAATGCAAGCCTTAACGCCGCAGCTGGCGAAAAGGTTCCGGCAGCGGCTTCATTCATCTGGGCGGAAAGAAACGCTGTTCATGGTGAGCGCGCTCGCTGCATTAACGATTTCGATGCCCGATCTGTGATCCGGCGCTCGCTGGAAAAAGCCACGTTCGGTGTTTAACTACAAAATCCCCGGTCGGCCGGGATATAGATATCGTGGAGAGTGGTCAGATGCGTTCGCTCTGGATTGCCATCCTTGCCGTGATGGCAAGCGTTCCTGCCGCGCAGGCCGCCGTCCAAGTCGATGTCAACAAAGATCTCCAGCAGATGACGGTCTCCGTCGACAACGTGCCACGCTACACATGGCCGATCTCCAGCGGCAATCCAAGCCACGAGACCCCGAACGGCAGCTTCCGGACCTTCCGGATGGAGGAGGACCATTACTCGAAGGAGTTCGACGACGCGCCGATGCCGCACGCGATCTTCTTCACCAAGCAGGGCCACGCCATTCACGGCACCGACTCGGTAAGCCGCCTCGGCTCACCGGTCTCGCATGGCTGCGTGCGGCTGTCGCGCGCCAATGCGCTGACGCTGTGGAATCTCGTGAAGCGGGAAGGCTTGCTCAACACCACCGTACGGCTGACCGGTTCGTCGCGGGTGGCGCTGGCGCGCAATCCCAAATCGCGCACCGCGGTTGCGGCTCAGGAGCGCGAACCGCTCACCCTCGCGCCCGACAGCATGTACGACAATCCCGGCGCCGATGATTCCTACAGCAACAGCGCTTCGCAGAATCGCATCTATCAGACCCGCCGGCCCTATTACAGCAACTCCGCCGATGCCAGCGACCAGCGTTATCCGCAGTCGCAACAGCGCCGGCTTTATCCCGATCCGCGCGTGCCCGGCCGCTACATCGAGGAGCGTGGCGACAGCTATCCCGGCTATCAGCAATATTATCCGGGCTATCAGCCCCAGCCCCGCCGCGGCTATGGTTACTACAGCTACGACTGACGCGCGTCATCGCACAGCGTTACTGATCGCCATCGCGCAGCCGCCTCAAGACCGCACCGAGCACGTTGGAATAGTCGTCGGTCCAGACGCGCTGGCCTTCGGTGGCTTCGGTCAATACCCACTTTCCGTCCGAGGCCAGCCGGCCGACATCGGCCTCCTCGCGGGCCGAGATCACGACATTGGTGGTGAAGATGTATTCGCCATCACGGCCTGAATCCTCGTTGTAGACCCAGCTCTTCAGATCGTTCTCTTCGGCGATGCCGACCACGACGCTGGCGAGTTCGAGATGCCGGTTGGAGACATGCATCAGCACCGCGCCCTGCGGGGCGAGCTTGTCCTTGTAGATCGCCATCGCCTCCTCGGTCGCCAGATGAATCGGGATCGCATCGGACGAATAGGCATCGACGATGATCAGATCGTAAGCACCATCGGGCTCCTTGGCGAAGGTCAACCGCGCATCGCCGATCACCGGCTGCATGTCGGGCTGGCAGGCCTGCACATAGGTGAAGTATTTCGGGTCGCGCGCGGTATCGACCATGGTCTGGTCGATCTCAAAGAATTTCCAGGCCTCGCCCGGCTGCGACGCGCAAGCCAACGTGCCCGCGCCGAGCCCGATCACCGCCACGCGCAGCGGCCCGCTTTTGCGAGCGCGGATCGCCTGGATCGCCTGACCGATGCCGCCATCCTTGTGATAGTAGCTGATCGGCTCCGGCCGTCCGCTGATCGGCGTGCCGTCATCGTTCTGGAATTTCTCGGCGCCGTGGATGGTCGTGCCGTGCATCAGCACATGGTATTGCCCATGCGGCGTCACCACGATCTTGTGGACCCCGAAGAAGCTGCGGACGGTCTCGACCCGTCCCTCGTCGGCCGGATAAAGCCGGATCAACGCAAGGCCAAGCGCCACCATCACCGCAAGCCGCCAGCGATCGATCCGGAGCACCACCGCCTGCAGCGCGGCGGACGCCGCGACGGCACCGACCAGCCAGACCCGCCATTCCTCGAAAAACGTCTGGGCCTCGCCTTCGCGGAACGACAGCGCCATGACGACGCAAATCACCGCCACCACCGCAAGCCAGAGCCAGTTGCTGCCCGCAATCGCCGAGCCGTCGCGCGGGCGACACAACGCAGCCAGCGCCAGCAGGATCGGGTATTCGGCAATCCACGAAAAGGTGTATGGGGCGACGAGGCCAGCAAACAGACCGCCAACCATGCCGCCGAACGACAGCGCGACATAGAACCCGGTGAGGTGTGATGCGGCGGGCCGCGTCCGCGCCAGCTCGCCATGGCAGGCCATCGCGATCACGAAGAAGCACAGTTGATGCCCGCCGAGCGTGAGCAGCAGGTTCTGCTCGCCGCCGATCGCCAGCAGCACCATCACGCCGGCAATCGCCAACGGCTGCAGCCGCAGCATCCAGGCATGCGGCAGCAACGGCCGCGACTGGAACACCAGCACCCAGGTCAGAAGATAAAGCGACAGCGGCAGCACCCAGAGCAGCGGCGCCGCCGCCACATCGGTCGAGATATGAGCCGTCACCGCGATCAGCAGGCCGGACGGCACCGCAGCCAGAAAAATCCAGCGCGCACGCAATAGCCAGTTCGGTGCGGGCGCCGCGCCCCCGCTGGCCGCAACGGTTGCGGCAGTCACTGGTGGCGAGCGCAGCAGCAATACACCGCAGGCCGCGATCAGCAGGATCAGCACGCCATAGCCGGCGGTCCAGATCAGGTTCTGCGCATGCAGCGTCATGATCGGCTCGACCAGCACCGGATAGGACAGCAGCGCCAGAAAGCTGCCGATATTCGAGGACGCATAGAGAAAATACGGGTCCGGCCCATCGGGATGGCCGGTGCGGACGAACCAGGCCTGCAGCATCGGGTTGTTGGCGGCGAGCGCGAAAAACGGCAGGCCGATCGAGACCGCGAACAGGCCGAGCAGCCAGAACGCATAGCCGCTGGAGGGCGGCTCTCCCCACCCGCCCGCAATCGACAGCGGCAAGGTCAGCAGCGCCAGCAGCAGCAACGCCAGATGGATCACGACCGGCGCGATCCGGCTGCGCAGGGTCATCAGATAATGCGCATAGGCATAGCCGGCGAGCAGCAGCGACTGGAAGAACACCATCGCCACCGACCATACCGCCGGCGAGCCGCCGAGCCGCGGCAGCACCATTTTCGTAAACAGCGGCTGCACGGAAAACAGCAGCAGCGCGCTGGTGAAGATGGCGGCGGTATAGACCGCAAGAACAAGCCTGTTGCGCGAGCCGGAAGTCGAACTCGCCTCGGTCAGCGGCACGGATGTCATGAAAACTCCGGATGACCGGCAATGCCGGCACAGGGGCGCGAAAGCGATTGGATCACAGCGCCGCTGCGGCGGCAATAACATGCGTGTGAAGACACGCCGATGTCAGAAATCGCTCGCGCGAAAAACCCGGTCCGACTAAAAGTGCATGATGGATTACGACGCACTGATCATCGGCGCCGGCCATAACGGCCTCACCTGCGCGGCCTATCTCGCGATGAACGGGCTGCGGGTGAAGGTCGTGGAACGGCGCAAGGTGGTCGGCGGCGC
>JAFKKO010000046.1 GCA_017305455.1 Hyphomicrobiales bacterium
CGAAGCTGTGGCAGCTCGAAATGCGAGTGCCGCTGCCGAGGCGTCAGACAGGCTGGTCGACTATATAGAGAGCTTTGCTCGTTCCACGCTTTAATATCGTGATTCTTGGGAAAAAACCTTGGTACATCCTAGCATGGACCGGACCGCGCTTGATGCGGCCTACGATAACGCGAACGCGGTATACTCTTGCGCCAGCGGCCTCGTTGCGCGAAATCGTGAACGAGATAAGCGATGCCTTCGTACACATATTGACTAATCGGTCTCTCCCTTTCGATCGCAGCATGTTCATCGTTGGAGAATGGTCGGCCAGCGGTCATTTGGCTACAATCGCAGCTCAAAATTCGAACGTGCGAAGAATAGTTGCGTTGAGCGCAATATTTGATCTCAAACCGATGCGCGGAGTTCTCTCAATGAGATATTGTCCCTGTCTGACGTAGACGTGGACACTCTAAGTCCGATTAAAGTCGCAAAGGTCGGGACCATTCCGTCTAACAATTGCATTGTCATTGAACGATCGGGTACTCCGTTATCAATCGAGCATCACCACGCTGCGGATGGTTTCGCCGCGGTTAAGAGCGTCAAAGCCGGCATTGATCTCTTCGAGCTTGATCCGCCGCGAAACGAGTGAGTCGAGATCCAGTTTACCGTCAAGGTAAGCTCGCGCCAGCAGCGGGAAATCACGACGCGGCCGGGCATTACCATAACTGACGCGCCGGATGCGTTTTTCCTGCATCAGCGAGCCCCACCGGAATGAGACGTCCTGCTGCACGTTGACCTTGCCAAGCCAGATCACCTGCCCGCCGGGCCTGACAGCCTCGGTGGTGACACGAAACGCGGCAGGACTTCCTGCCGACTCGATCACGACATCTACGCCGCGACCATTAGTCAGTTCGCGGCCCGCGGCAGCAACGTCCTGCTCCTTCGCATTGATGCCGTGCGTAGCTCCAAGTTGTTGCGCTAGCTTCAACTTGGCAGGATCCAGATCAACCACCACCACCGCGCCTGCGCCAGCAAGCCGAGCGCCCTGCACGGCGGCAAGGCCAACCGCACCACAGCCAATCACCATGACGGTATCGCCCTGAGCGATGGCGTTGAGATTGAGCGCGGCTCCTGCTCCGGTCATCACCCCGCAGCCAATCAGACACGCCCTATCAAACGGAATTTCCTTTGGCACCACGATGGCCTGCTGGTCCGGCACGATGCAATATTCACCGAACGCGCCCAGATACATCAGATGCTGCAGGCTGCGGCCATCACTAAGCGTCGCGCGGCTGTCGCCGTCGAAGCCCCGCGCTTTAGCTCCTTCCCCGAGATAAGTCTCGCACAGGATCGGCGCATCCCGGTCGCAATAGAAGCAATGGCCGCAATGTGGATTCCACGATAGCACGACGTGGTCACCTTTACGGATGCCACGCGCCTCCGATCCGACCTCTTCTACCACCCCAGCCGCCTCATGGCCGAGAATGATCGGCATTGGGAAACGCAGGCCGCCTTCGATCACTTCGAGGTCGGTATGGCAAAGCCCCGCCGCGCGTATTTTCACCACAACATCGGCCGGTTTGAGCGGCGTTGCCGTCACGGCTTCGATCGTCAATGGCGTCTTCGCTGCGTGCAGAACCGCCGCACGATAGCTGAGCGGCATCAGGCAGCCTTGCCGCCGGTTTCAAGCGCGGTCAGCGCCAGGTCGATATCCGACGAGGTCATTTCCCATTCATTGTTAAAATTGGCGACGACAGCCTTCATGAACGGCTTTGCCGATGCCTTGGCGGCTTTCGCATCGCCGAGATGGTCCATGAGCAACGCAAATGCCAATTGAAGCGGCGACTCGCCTTCATAACTCCATTCGAAGCCATTTTCCGTGTACTGCGCGATATCCGTGCGCTGCGGCAGCAGCACACCATCGACATAGACCTGAACTCCATCGATGGTTCGATCGCCAGCATAATGTTTCATTTGAGTGCCCTTTCAGATTTCAAAGATTTTCAACGCAACCGCTACGACGCCATCTCGACTTCGCCAGCGATCACTCGCATGACGTCCCGATCGCGATGTGCGTCCGCAAGGGTACCGGTAAACATCAACTCCCCCCGCTCCAGCACATAAAGCCGGTCGACATAGTCTGGAATATGATGGACGTTGGATTCCGCCATCAGGACGCCCTTGCCCATGGCGCGGATCGAGGCGACGCCTTCGGCGATCAGCGGGATTATCGCAGGCGACAAACCCTCGAACGGCTCGTCGAGCAGCAGAAGTTTTGGGTCGAGCGTCAGGGCACGCGCAATCGACACCATCTTGCGCTCGCCGCCGGACAGCTCCGCTCCGCCGCGTGCGAGATACTGCCGCAATTTCGGAAACACGTTGTAGGCTTCCTCGATACGGATCCCGGAATCGCGCCCGGTCGGCCGTGTCCAAGTCGACAACTCGATATTCTCCGCCACGGTGAGGCCGGCGTAGACTTCCGATTCTTCCGGCGAGAAGCCAATCCCGCTTTGCGCAATCTTCCAGGTCGGCATCGCGGTCAGATCAAGGCTGTCAAAATTGATCTCACCGGAGCGAATGCGGCGATAGCCCATGATGCTGCGGAACGTGGTGGTCTTGCCGGCGCCGTTGCGGCCAACAAGACACACCAACTCGCCCGCACCGACATTCAGGGTGACGCCATTGAGAATGCAGCTCCCCTGAATATCGACCTTCACATTGGAAAGACCGAGCATCACGAAACCCTCTTCAGTTTTGGCGGCCGGGTGCCAACCACCGCCGAGATCATTTCCGGATCAGAGAAGAACTGGTCAGGCGGCATGTCGGCCAATACCTGGCCGGCTTGCAGCGCGACAATGCGGTGCGAGTAACGCGCAACCAGATCCATATCGTGCTCGACCTGGACAATGCCACGCACGCCGGCTTCTTTGGCTGCGCGCACCAGCACCTCCATGATGGCATGCTTGTCGCCCGTGGAGACACCGCTGGTCGGCTCGTCGAGAAGAATCACCTGCGGGTTGAGGGCGAATGCGCTGGCGATATCGAGCAGCTTCTTTTCGCCCTGTGACAAGGTCGATGTCACGACATCGAGTCGAGAACGAAGGCCAAGAACCTCGGCGACGCGCTCGGCTTCCGCCTGCAGTTCGGTATCTTGGCGAAGCGAACGAAACGGATTGGCGACGCGCTTCAGTCTCGAAGCTATCGCGACAGCGAGCGTCTCACGCACCGTCAGGGCTGGAAATACATTGACGAGCTGGAATGCGCGCGCCATGCCGCGCCGGCCAAGCTCCACCGGGCCAACCCCAGCGATGTCGCTGCCGAGAAATCGCACCTCGCCCATGGTCGGTTTGAGCAAACCCGTCACCACATTGACGATGGTGGTCTTGCCTGCCCCGTTGGGACCAACGATGGAGATGAACTCGCCATCGCTGAGCCGGAACGAAACGTCATGCAGCGCACGATACGCGCCATAGTATTTCGACACATTCACCGTCTCGAACAGTGGCGCATCATCCTTGATCGGAGTCGTCTGGATTTGCATCACCTGCCTCCACTCTGACGGCAGAACAGCATCTTGAATACTCCGGAAATGCCCTGCGGCAGGAAAATCACGAGTAGCACCAGCACGGCGCCCATTGCGAAGCGCCAGTACTGCGTCACAGTCATCACGATGTCCTGCAAGGTAACGAAAGCTAGCGCGCCGACCACCGGACCGACAAAGGTACCGCTGCCACCCAGCACCGCCATGAAGACGAGATTGCCGGAATGCGTCCAGTAGGCGAGTTCAGGGTCGGCCAGACCGGTGGTGATGGCCAGAATCGTACCGCCAACGCCGCCGTAGATTGCCGAAATGACGAATGCGGCAAGGCGCATGCGGAAGATCTGCACGCCGACATAAGCCGCCTTGTTCGCATTCTCGCGAATGGCCTTGAGATGCAGGCCAAACGGAGACTCGGTAATCCGCCACATCACCGCGCCGAACACCGCAACCAGTCCCAGCACATAATAGTAGAAGGGACCGATCAGAAAGCCGGTCTTGCCGCCCCCAAAATCCATTCCCAAAAGCAGCGGACGCAACACGCGCATGCCCTGGTCGCCACCGGTAACAAAATAGAATTTGAACAGGAAGGAATGGAACAGCATGCCAAACGCAAGCGTCAGCATCCCAAAGAAGATCTTGGTGTAACGCACGCATAACGCACCGATCACAAGTGCGACCAATGCAGACACAAGCATGCTGACAACGAGAATGACCTCATAGCTCAGAATGCCGAACTTCGACGTCAACGTCGAAGCCGTGTAGGCGCCGACGCCGAGAAACAGCGCATGCCCGAACGACAACAAGCCGGTCGTGCCGAACAGAAGATTGAATCCCAACAGCGTGATTGCATAAGCAAGAAACGGCAGCAGCATCAGCAACATGTAGGACGATGCGAAGAGCGGCATCATCGCCATGACGGCGATCAATCCCGTAAAAACCCACAGCCCCGAAATACGCGGCAACATGCGACGCTTCGCTCCTGTCAAAGATACACTCAGGGATTGCTCGCTCATGCCGCCACCTTTCCAAACAACCCGGCAGGCTTGAAAATGAGGATCGCGACCACAACGAGATAGACCGACAGCAATTCCATTTCGGGCATGACGGAGATCGATACCGCACGCATCAGACCGACGATGAGAGCGCCGACCAACGCACCACTCATGCTGCCGAGACCGCCGATCACGACGACGGCAAATGCTTCGACAACCAGTTCGACTGCCATTTCCAGCGACGCGGCACTCGAGGGCACCACGAGCGCGCCGCCGACAGTGCCAAGCATGCAACCAACCGTGAATACCAGCGCGAAGATCCTGGAGACATTGACACCGAGACCCTCCGCCATATCGCGATTTTCAGCGGTTGCACGTACGATGCGGCCAGTCCGCGTTCGCTGGAGAAACAAGCCAAGCAAAAGGGCAATGCCGATACTCGCGGCAATCACCAGAAGATTATAGGTCGGTACGCGAACGCCGAGAACGTCCGCGACACCGTAAACCAGATAGGCGTTATCCATGGTGCGCGGCGTCGCGCCCCAGGTAAACCGAAACACGTCCTGAAACATCAGCAGCAGACCGAACGTGATGAGAAGCTGATAGCTCTCATCACGCCGATAAACTGCGCGCAGTACGCGTTCGATCGGAAAACCGACCAGCCCGATCAAGAGACCCGCCACGATCAATACCGGAAAGAAGGAGGCCGCCGGAAGGCCGAAGCTCATCGCAACCCCGACTGCGGTGATTCCGAAATACGCTCCAAGGGCGTAAAACGAGCCGCAGGCAAGATTGATGATCTTCTGAACCCCGAACACGAGCTGAAGTCCTGCCGCCACCAGAAAAAGGACAGCGGCATGGAACGTCCCTCCGAGGATGACGTCGATGACCCCCTGCATGGTCAGACCGGCATCTTGCCTGTCTTGATCCAATCCCAGAAATCGACACCAGCCGGTTTCTGAAGCTGCTCGGCCTGGAACACGTCCACAGCAGAGAGCGTCGGGAAATCGTATTTGTTATTGTTGGTCGATGGCCCCTGATAGAACACCTGCTCGGCGATCTTGTCCTTGCGGAAACGGCCCTTGCCACCAAGGCTTTCAATCTCGATGCCCGGGATGGCCTGCGCCACAGCATCCGGCGTCGGCCACTTGCCACCCGCCTTCTGTGCCGCTTCGACACCCGCTTTGTAGGCGGCAAGCGCGAAGTAAGCGCGGTCAGCCTCCCAGTGCGGAGCTTCCTTGTAGCGCCCCATGTAGTCCGCAACGAAGGACTTCTGCAGAGCAGAGCCCTGAGCATAATCGAAGTAAAGGGTATTGTGGCCAAAGATCACACCATCAGGCATGAACTCCTTCTTGAGCTGATTAATCTGCCAGCCGGCGGCCGGCAGCACGACCTTGACGCCATCGAACAGGCCAGCAGCGGCACCCTGCTTCATGAACACCGGCAAATCGGCGAACAGCATCGACGAGAAAATGAGATCGGGCTTTTCCGCCTTGAGCGCGGCGACATGCGAGGTGAGATCGAGCGTGCCGACCTTCGGCCACTGCTCGGCGACGAATTCGGCCTGCACGCCAAAGCGCGTCAGAATCTGCTTGAAGGCTTCCCAGTTATTGCGGCCGTAGGAATAATCCGGGTTGATGCCAGCGACGCGCTTGAACTTGCCCTTGAAATATTTCACCGCGAGAAGCGAGCCCATTACGGCCTCGCATTCGTTATCAGTGGAGCGGAAGACAAACTTCGGGTTCGGCATGGTTTCCTTGACGCCGTCCTGCGTCGTTCCGTCCCACATCACGAACAGCGCCCGCTCCTCCTCGGCCACCGGCGCGACACCCAGGCTGACGCCTGTCGAAATAAGTCCGTGAACACTTTCCACCTTCTCCTGGAGAATCAGGCGGCGGAAACGCTCAATGGTGTCCTTGGGATTGGTTTCTTCTTCAATGACGAGTTGAATCGGACGCCCCGCGATCCCGCCGTTTTTATTCATGCGTTCGGCAGCCCACTGCACAGCGCGGATTCCGCACTCGCCCGCAGTTCCTGCCACGCCGGAGCGCGGCGCGAGAATGCCGATCTTAAGCGGTCCGGTCTGAGCGATCGCAGGGCTAAAAACAGCAGGTAGCGCCGCAGCGGTAACGCCTGCGCCGGCGAGTTTGCCAAAGGCACGTCGGGTTATTTTCATGCGTTTTCTCCCCATGTCGCAATTTGTTATGTGAATAATGCTTATCAGGTTCGCATTAGCGCCGTATCATACGTATATCAGGCGCATTCTAGCAAGCCATAAGTATATTAGATGCGTTCTAGCAAGCGGGTTTTTGACACGGATCAAAAAACGACTAGCAATTACCGGTCTAATAGACTACTGATATGTTAGACGTAGAACAAGATTGGCGGAACTCGCCTGGACTTCATTTTCCAAGAATAAGGAGAGTCAGATGGAACTCGTATCCAGTCCAATGCCGGACAAACAGCGTAAATATCGTGCGACATACCGCGACAGAATCGCGGGTTGGTACAATGGCTGGCTGCACGTTGCGGTTATCTCGATCATCGGCGCCTCTGCACTGTCGGTCTATATCGGCAACATCCACAATGTCGTGTGGTGGGAATGGCTGATCGTGCCGGTGACGTTCCTGTGCGCGAATTTCTTCGAATGGTGGATTCATGCCGTCGTCATGCACCGCCCGTCCAAGATCAAGGCGTTCCGCGCGATCTACAATCGCCACACCCTGATGCATCACCAGTTCTTCACTGAAACGGAGATGCGATTCGCCGACCATCACGACTGGCGCGTGACCTTCTTCCCGCCCTACGCGCTCGTGACCTTCACGCTGATGTCGATCCCGCCGTCACTGGTGCTCGGCTGGCTAGTATCGCCGAACGTCGGTTGGCTGCTCATCACCACCACGACGTCGATGTACCTAATCTACGAATTCATGCACTTCTGCTGCCACGTCGGCGACAACTGGTTCATGCGCAACATCCCGTTCATCAACACGATCCGGCGGCATCACACCGCCCATCACGATCAGTCGATCATGATGGAGCTCAACATGAACCTGACCTTCCCGATTATGGACTGGCTGCTCGGCACCTCAGACCTCGATCGCGGTCTGCTCGGGCATCTGTTCAACGGCTACAGCACCAAGTATCTGCGCAAAGACCTACGTAAAACCTCGCGCACGCCGGTGCCGAAGGTCAACGATAGCGACAAGCAGCTTGCCGCTCCCGCCGAGTGAGCGGAATCAGCACGTAAGGACGATATGCATGAGCACAATCGAACCAAACTGGTTGTCTTTGCTCTGGTTCATCCTCTTTGCGACGATCTGCGGCGTCTCGCTGCTGATCGTCAGCGGGATGTTCCCCCTCGGGCACGATCCGGAAGGGCGCCGCCGATCCGGACTGACGATGCTGCTGGTCCTGGGCAACGCGGCTCTGCTGGCGGCGCTGGTGATCGGCACCGGCTTCTACGGCTACAGTGAACTACGCTGGAGCACTCTCGTGGTTGTCACCGGCCTGATCGTGCTGTTCGCGCCGGGCCTGTTCGAGGAGTGGCGCTGGTCGATCGGAGGCATCAAGACGCAACTTTTAATCCTGGTCGGGGTCCAGGTAGTGGCGCTCTTGGTACTCAACCGGGTCGGCGGTGCCGTTCTACCATTCGTATCGTGATTAACTGACCAAGGAACAAAGCCAATGCCCTTCAAGATCAAATTCGCACTGTCGATCGTAACCCTGATCGTCGCAGCGATTGCCTTCTACTTACAGGGCCAGATCGGCCATCAGCGCGAACAGTACCTGATCGCTTTCCTTGGGCTGTTCATGGTATTCGCGATGTGGCTCTTCCCCGAAGTGAAGCGGGAAGAACAAAAGAATCGCAACGGCCAGCCCGCAGCCTGACGCAAACCTCTTTCGCCATTTCGAATGGCGGAATGCGGATCGGTACTTGACCAACTTGTCAAATAGTTGGCGAGAAGATGGTCTGCCTTCAAATATCCCTGCGCGGCATTCTTGTTGTCGGCGGCAATCACGAATGCCGTGCTTTTCAGGAATTCCGGCCTGCCTGAACCGCGGTCCCTTGGCGAGCCACCGGTCGAGCGCTTCTGGGAATCTATCGTAGCGCTCCCCACCCTTGGCGCAGGCGGCGGTCTGGGCTGTGTCGGGCAGAGCCGCGGTCGATGTCAGTCAAGCGCGCATGAAGATGGCAAGAAGCTTTCTCCCGAAAAAGGCCGCAAAACGCAGGAAATTGGCGTGATAGACGATGCCGGAAAAATCCGTGTCCTCGTAATAGACGCGAATCTGCATGACGTGCCGGCCATCGCGGATTTCGCCGTCGAGATATGGCAGCGGCGCGCCCGCCTCAATCGATCCGCTCATGCCGTCCGCCGTGATTTCGCCGCCGCCGGTTTGCAATAAATGGCGTAAAGCGTTTTCAGCACGGCACGGACGTGGTCGGAAGCGATGCGGTAATATACCGTCTGCGCCTCGCGCCGCGTCGCCACGAAATCCAGCGCGCGCATCTTGCCAAGGTGCTGCGACAGGGCGCCCTGGCTCAGCCCGACGATGGCGGCGAGGTCGCCGACCGAGCGCTCGCCCTCCAGCAGCTTGCAAAGCACCAGCATGCGCTTGGGATTCGCCATCGCCTCGAGCAGCTTCGCCGCCTGCTCGGCCATCGCCGCAGGATCTTGGAGACCGCCAGAGGCGGCACGGGCAGGTTTTCTTGACATATTCGAACTTTCGAATATACTTATATCCATAATGATTTCGGCATCAAATCGCGAGAGCGTCATGACCAATATCGGGTCCGCCGACCGCACGATTCGATTCATCGTCGGTCTCCTGCTTATCGTGCTTCCCCTCATTCCGCCAACTGCATCCTGGTTCGCCCCGCTCGACAACTGGAACTGGGCGGTGCTCGCCGTCGGCATCGTCATGGTGGTGACCGCCGCGCTACGCATCTGCCCGGCTTACGCGCTGTTCGGCATCGCGACCTGCCCGCGCAAATAGCCGGTCCCTCGATCCACGGAGACACCCATGACCACCATCACCGAGCTTCGTCCGGCGGCGCGCGCCGCGCGCATCGACTGGACGCCCTACCTGATCGGCGCCGGCATCGGCGTCCTGAGCTGGGTCGTCTTCGTGGTCGTCAACAACCCGCTCGGCATCACCACGGCGCTGTCGCAGGCCTCCGGCGGCGTCGCCGCCACCGTCTGGGGCAGCGATTTCGTCGCGCGCAACGCCTACTGGGCCAAGAACGCCTTCAAGTTCGACTACGGCATGCTGTTCCTGGTGGGCACGCTGCTCGGCGGCTTTCTGTCGGCGGTGCTGGCCGGAACCTGGAAGCTCGAAGCGGTGCCGACGATCTGGGCGGACCGCTTCGGCCCGTCGGCGCTGCGGCGCTACGTCGTGGCCTTCCTCGGCGGCATCGTCGCGATGTACGGCGCCCGCCTCGCCAACGGCTGCACCAGCGGCAACGGCATCTCCGGCGGATTGCAGCTTGCGCTGAGCGGCTGGCTGTTTCTCGCCGTCATGTTTCCCGTGGGCATCGTCACGGCGTTCGCGCTGTTCGGCCGGCGCTGATTTCAAGGAGACACACCATGCTTCCCGTCACCGGCACAAGCCTCCTCATCCTCGCGGTCGTGTTCGGCGCAGCGTTCGGCTTCCTGCTGCATCGCGGCCGCGTCGCCGATTACAACACCATCATCGGCCAGTTCCTGCTCAGGGACTTCACCGTCCTCAAGATCATGCTGACCGCGATCATCGTCGGCGGTGTCGGCGTGTTCGCGCTGGTTCAGCTCGGCTACGCCCAGTTTCACATCAAGCCGGCGGACATGCTGGCGATCAGCCTCGGCGCCGCGCTGTTCGGCATCGGCATGGTGCTTTACGGCTATTGCCCTGGCACCGCGCTCGCGGCGATCGGCGGCGGCAGCCTGCACGCGCTGATCGGCGCGGCCGGCATGCTGGTGGGCGGCATCGCCTACGCGCTGTCGTTCGACTGGGTGAAGGCCAACATCCTGCCGGTCGGCGGGATGGGCAAGATGCAACTGCCGGCGCTGCTCGGCGTCAGCGCGCCGGTGATCTTCGCCGTGCTCGCCGCGGTGGCGCTGGTGTTCTTCGCGCTGCTGGAGCGCGGCGCAACGCGGCGGCCTTAAGCCTCGTCGTCACCGTTGGTGCCGAACATGCCGAACTGCGCCGGATCGCGCGAGGGCTCGGCGAGGCCGAGATGCCGGAACGCATGCGCGGTGAGCAGCCGCCCGCGCGGCGTGCGCTGCAGATAGCCGCACTGGATCAGAAACGGCTCGATGATGTCCTCGATGGCGTCGCGCGGTTCCGACAGCGCGGCGGCCATCGTCTCCACCCCCACCGGGCCGCCGCCGTAGTTCAGCGCGATGGTTGAGAGATAGCGGCGGTCCATCGCATCGAGGCCCGCTTTGTCCACCTCAAGCGCGCCGAGCGCGTGATCGGCGATATTGCGATCGATCGCTGCGGCATCGGCGGCGGACGCGAAATCGCGCACCCGCCGCAAGAGGCGACCGGCAATGCGCGGGGTGCCACGCGAGCGCCGCGCGATCTCGCCGGCGCCGTCCGCGGTCATGCCGATGCCCAGCACCCGCGCGCCGCGGGTGACGATCTTCTCCAGTTCGTCCTCGGTATAGAAATTCAGCCGCACCGGAATGCCGAAGCGGTCGCGCAGCGGATTGGTCAGCAGCCCCGCGCGCGTGGTGGCGCCGACCAACGTGAATTTGGCGAGATCGATCTTGACCGAGCGCGCCGCCGGCCCCTCGCCGATGATCAGGTCGAGCTGGAAATCCTCCATCGCCGGATAGAGCACTTCCTCCACCTGCGGATTGAGACGGTGAATCTCGTCGATGAATAGCACGTCGCGTTCTTCGAGATTGGTCAAGAGCGCGGCGAGATCGCCGGCCTTGGCGATCACCGGGCCCGAGGTGGCGCGAAAGCCGACGCCCAGTTCCTTCGCCACGATCTGCGCCAGCGTGGTCTTGCCGAGGCCGGGCGGGCCGACAAACAGCACATGATCGAGCGCCTCGCCCCGCTTGCGCGCGGCCTCGATGAACACCGAGAGGTTGGCGCGCGCCTGCTGCTGGCCGACGAACTCCGACAGGTTCTGCGGCCGCAGCGAGGTATCGCCGATGTCGTCGGTGCGGCGCTCGGGCGTGACGAGACGGGACGCGCTCACTTCGCCAGTTCCTTCAATCCAAGCCGGATGAGCTGCGCGGTCTCGGCGCTCTCTCCGGCGGCGCGCGCGGCGCTGGCGATGGCGGCGGCGGCCTGCGGCTGACCGTAGCCGAGATTGATCAGCGCGGAGATCGCATCGCTGACCGGACGCGGCGCATTATTGTCGTCCACCGCGCCGGACAGATGCACCACCGCCGGATCGACACTGGCGAAGGCCGGCGCCTTGTCTTTCAATTCGGTGACGATGCGCTCGGCGACTTTCGGACCGACGCCCGGCGTGCGCGCCACCGCGGCCTTGTCGCGCAGCGCGATGGCATTGGCAAGATCAGCCGGCGGCAATGTCGAGAGCACGGCGAGCGCCACTTTCGCACCGACGCCCTGCACGGTCTGCAACAGACGAAACCATTCGCGCTCGACATCGCTGCGAAAGCCGAACAGCCGGATCTGGTCCTCGCGCACATGCGTCTCGATCGACAGCACCGCCGCTTCGCCGGGCGCAGGCAGCGCCTGCAGCGTGCGCGCCGCGCAATGCACCTGATAGCCGACGCCCTGCACGTCGAGGATCACGTAATCCTCGCCGTAGGAATCGATCAGGCCCTTGAGCTTACCGATCATCCGACCACCTTCCGCATCAGCATCGCGCTCTGCCGGTGATGCGCATGCGTAATCGCGATGGCGAGCGCGTCGGCGGCATCCGGCGTCGACGGATCGGCCTTGGGCAGCAGCACGCCGAGCATGACGCGGATCTGATTCTTGTCGGCATGGCCGGCGCCGACCACGGTCTTCTTGATCTGGTTCGGCGCGTATTCGGCGACCGAAATCCCGAACAGCGCCGGCGCCAGCATGGCGATGCCGCGCGCCTGGCCGAGCTTGAGCGTCGACGCGCCGTCCTTGTTGACGAAAGTTTGTTCCACCGCCGCCTCGCCCGGCTGGAAATCGCCCAGCACGCGGGCGAGCCCGTCATGCAGTGCGCGCAGCCGCTCCGACAGCGGCAGCGCGTCGCGCGACTCCACCGAGCCGCAGCCGACATAGATCAGCCGGTTGCCGTCAACATCGATCACGCCCCAGCCGGTACGGCGCAGGCCCGGATCGATCCCCAGAATACGAATCGCGCGCGAAGTCATCGTTCCATGATAGCGCAAACCGCCGCAAAGGTCCGGTGCTACAGCAAAGTGCCGCGCAGGATCAGCAGCGCCGCGCTGAAATAGATCATCAGGCCGGTGACATCGACCAGCGTGGCGACGAAGGGGGCAGAGGCGCTGGCGGGGTCGAACCCGACCCGTTGCAACGCAAAGGGCAGCATCGAGCCGACCACCGATCCGAAAGTCACCACGCCGATCAGCGCCGCGGCAACGGTGAGGCCGACCAGCAGCCAATGCTCGCCATAATCGTAGATGCCGAGCTTCTGCCACGCCACGACCCGCATCAGGCCGATGATGCCGAGTCCCGTTCCCAGCAGCAGCCCGGTCGGCAGTTCGCGCAGCATCACCCGCCACCAGTCGGACAGCCTGACATCGTGCAGCGCCAGCGCACGGATCAGGAGAGAGGTCGCCTGTGATCCGGAATTGCCGCCCGAACTCATGATCAATGGAATGAACAGCGTCAGCACCAGCGCCTTTTCCAGCTCGCCCTCGAAATGCTGCATCACGCTTGCGGTCAGCATCTCGCTGACGAACAGCACGGCCAGCCAGACGCCGCGCTTGCGGATCATGTCGCCGAGGCCGATCTGCAGATAAGGCTCCTCGATCGCCTCCATGCCGCCGAACTTCTGCACGTCCTCGGTATTCTCTTCGATGATCGCATCGATCACGTCGTCGAAGGTGACGATACCGAGCAGATGGCCGGTCTTGTCCACCACCGGCACGGCGAGAAGATCGTGACGGGCGATCAGTCGCGCCACGTCCTCGCGGTCCGCCAGCGGCAGCGTGGTGATCGGCGCCACCGCGAGCGATCCGACGCTCGCGGACGGCTCGCCGAGAATCAGGCGGCGCAGGTAAAACGCCCCGACCAGACGGCGGGTGTAAAGGTCGAGCAGATAGATCGCATAGACCGTCTCGCGGGTGCGCTCGACCTGGCGGATGTGCTGCAGGGTGCGCTCCACCGTCCAGTTGCTCGGCACGCTGACGAATTCGGTCGTCATCATCGCGCCGGCGGTGTTGTCCGGATAGGACAGCAGGCTGGTGATGGTCGTCCGCGAGGCCTCGTCGAGGCCTCGCATCAGTTCGCCGCGCAGCGGATCCCGCAATTGCTGGATCAGGTCCGCGGCCATGTCCGCCGACATGCCGGCGAGCAGCGCGACGGCGAGCTCGCGCGGCAACGCCTCGATGATCTCGGCGCCGAAATCGAGTTCGGGCTTGTCGAGAATCTCGATGGCGGTCTCGCGCGGCACCAGCCGCAGCACCTCCGCCGATTCTTCGGGCGTCAGTTTGTTGAGGACGTCGACCGTGTCGGCGGTATGCTCGCCGATCAGGCCGGCGGCGACGACGGCCGCGTTAAAACCACCCTCGGAGATCGTGTGGATATCCGTCATGACTCACCTTCGAGAACTGCCGACAACGGCAGGCGGTGAGCCTCAAGCGCTCAGACCGCACAGGCCTTTGTCGGCAAAGTACGTTGACTGTCGCTTGGCATGATTAGAGGTTTCCAGTGACATGGGGCACGGCCACAGAGCCGTGCGCCACTTGGCGCTGACATGGGCTCTTGCCCTGCCCCCGTCAAGAAAAATCGCAATCTGAAACGAAAGCGTGAGAACAGCGTGGCGCGAGAGCCGCGCTCAGCCCGCCATCCTGGCGGCAAGGGCGTCGGAGATCTCGAAATTGGCGTAGACGTTCTGCACGTCATCATGCTCGTTGAGCAGGTCGAGCAGCTTGATCAGCTTTTCGCCGACCTCATCGCTGACCGCGATGTTGTTCTGCGGCTTCCAGGTCAGCGCCGCCTTGCGCGGTTCGCCGAACTTCGCCTCCAGCGCCTTGGCGACCTCGCGGAAGGTCTCCTGCGAGGCGTAGACTTCATGGCCGCTCTCGGACGACACCACGTCGTCCGCGCCGGCCTCGATCGCGGCTTCCAGCATGTCATCGGCGGAGGCCTTGTCGGCGTCGTATTCGATCACGCCGACATGGTCGAACATGAACGAGACCGAGCCGGTTTCACCGAGATTGCCGCCGGCCTTGGTGAAATAGGAGCGGATGTCGGAGGCGGCGCGGTTGCGGTTGTCGGTCAGCGCCTCGACGATCACCGCGACGCCGCCGGGGCCGTAGCCCTCGTAGCGGATCTCGTCATAGTTCTCGGCATCGCCGCCGATCGCCTTCTTGATGGCGCGCTCGATATTGTCCTTGGGCATGTTCTCGGCGCGGGCCGCGACCACGGCGGCGCGCAAGCGCGGGTTCATCGCGGGATCCGGCGTGCCGAGCTTGGCCGCCACGGTGATTTCGCGCGCGAGCTTGGAGAACATCTTGGAGCGCACCGCATCCTGCTTGCCCTTGCGGTGCATGATGTTCTTGAATTGGGAATGGCCGGCCATGCGGAAGGTCTCTCTCGGGGCGCTATTCTGGATATGAAAATGGGCGTCGGGCCTTATAGGCCCGGACCATGCAAAATTAAAGCGCCCAGCGCGTGAAGGTCAGGCCGTTGTCCAGAATTCCGGCAGCGCCGGGTCCAGCCCCGGGCCGATGCGGACCGGCGCCACACGCACGGCAAGGCCGGTGGCGTCGTCGGTTTCCACCGCGAGCCCGCTCAGCGCGCCGGGGCCATCGGCCGCCACATAGCGCGCCGCCGGATAGCCGCGCAGGAAGCGTCCCAGCGGCTCCTCGCGGTCCATGCCGATGATCGATTCATAATCGCCGGTCATGCCGGCGTCGCTCATATAGGCGGTGCCATTCGGCAAAATGCGGTAATCGGAGGTCGGCACATGGGTATGGGTGCCGACCACCAGGCTGGCGCGGCCGTCGCAGAAATAGCCCATCGCCTGCTTCTCGCTGGTCGCCTCGCCATGGAAGTCGATCACGATCGCATCGACCGCCTCCCCCAGCGGACAGGCGCCGAGCTCGCGCTCGATCACGGCGAAGGGGTCGTCGCAGGGCTGCATGAAGATGCGGCCGATGCCGTTGATGACCAGCACGCGCTTGCCGGTGCGGGTCTCGACCAGCGCGGAGCCGCGCCCCGGCGTGCCGGGCGCGAAATTCGCCGGCCGGATCAGGCGCGGCGCGCGTTCGATGAACACCAGCGCCTCGCGCTGGTCCCAGGAATGATTGCCGAGGGTGACGACATCGGCACCGGCGTCGAGCAGGTCCTGATAGATCGCCTCGGTGATGCCGAAGCCGCCGGCGGCATTCTCGCCATTGACCACGACGAGATCGAGCATCCAGTCGCGGATCAGGCCGGGCAGCGTGTCGTTGACCACGATGCGGCCGCTGCGCCCGACCACATCTCCGACGAACAGAATCCGCACGCTACGAAGGCCTCCGCAAATCGATCACCTCTTTGTCCGTTAGCACAAGATCGAGCCGCGCGTCGTGCTCCGACGACGGCACACGCTCGATTTCCTGCACGGCAAAGCCGACGCCGATCGCGATGATCGGCTTTGAGGATCGCAAACGTTCAAGCGTGCGGTCATAATAGCCCGCGCCATAGCCGATGCGGTGGCCGTCGCGATCGAACGCGGCGAACGGCACCAGCAGGATATCCGGCTCGACTTCGGGCGCGGTCAGCACCGGCTCGCGCGTGCCATGGGGTCCGCGCACCAGCGGCGCGTCGGGCGCCCATTCCCGGAACGCGAGCGGCCTGTCGCGCCCGTTCACCACCGGCAGCGCCAGCGTCGCGCCCGCATCGGACAGCACATGCATCAGCGGCATCGGATCGATCTCGCCGCGGATCGGAAAGAAGCCGGAGACGATGACGCCGCGCGCGACGGCGACCGGCACATTCAACTCCGACAGACGGCGCGCCGCGCCGATGCGCTCCGCCACGCCCAGCGCATCGCGCCGCGCCAGCGCGGCCTGCCGCAAATCGTTCTTGTCGGAGGAGGAAATCCTGTCGCTGTCCAGCATCGCCCGTGCCGCCGCCTTCCCGATCAGCGCCATCCCGGCCGCAAGAGCGAGACCGCGCGTGCCGATGCGCCGCATGCCTCCTTGCGATGTCCGGGATCAGCCCATGCCCCATCAAGTGCGAAGCCGCAGACGCCGTTGAAGCGCTCGATCCCGGAGACCTACCTAAGTAGGTGGGCACCATGTGACCGGGTCCACGGACCCGGCCAGGGACAGTTCCCTTGAGATCGATAAGGCCCCGGGGAATTATGGCTCCTGACGCGCGCCACAGCCTCGCCGGGCCAATGTAGCGACGATCCTGCGCTCCCGCCAGCGGCGGCGGGGATGAAATTGCCATGGATCAGCCATGGATCAGCCGAGCGCCACGCCGTGACCGAGCGGACGGTTGAGTTCGCGCGTCATCCGCTCGATGCGGTCGGACGCCGCGTTGAGCGCGTTGGCGACCGCGGTCTGGGTGGCGCGCGCCCGGTCGGTCGCCGCCACGCGGACCTCGCGCAGCGCCTCGACCTCCTCCTGCAACCCGCGAATCCGCCGCTCGGCGTCGATCAACTCGTCGGCGATCATCAGCGAGGCCATCACGGTAAGGCGCTGGTCGCCGATCTCGCCGAACTTGCCCCGCAGATTGGCGACCCGCGCTTCCAGCGTCTCGGCGAGCCGCAGCAGCCGGGTTTCCTGTCCGGCCTCGCAGGCCATGCGGTATTGCCGGCCGTTGATGGTGACGTTGATGTGATTCATGAAACCTCTCCCGCAGAGATGACTGAACGGATGGTGTCGATGGCAACGTCGAGCCGCTGCGCGATCTCCCGGTTGGCTCGCTCCATTTCGCGGGAACGAACCAGCGACCCGTCGAGTTCATGAGCCAGGCGCGAGCGGTCCGCCCCCAGCGACTGGATCCGGGCGGCAAGCTCGTCGCCGCTGCGATCGGATTCGCGGCGGCGATCTACCGCGCTCTCCAGCGCGTCGAGCGCGGCGGCCAGACGCCGGGTCGCCAGCTCGATGTCGCTGGGGCCGGACGCCGCGGCGGCGTCATGCGCCGTCTCGCGGGCCGCAAGGCCATGGGAAGCACGTTCGGGCATGCGCGCACCATACTTTCTGTTCGATGGGACGCCTTGCGGCGTCCCAGGGAGGAAACACGGCCCCGAATCAGACGGAAAATCTGCCGCTGACAGGCATTTAGCCGTGAAAATGCCGTGTCGAAAACAGCCAACGCGCCCCGCTCGCCGAGCTATGCACCGTTAAGCGAAAGGGCCGCGCCGAACGGGACCCAACTTCCTTGGACTCGGCCGTTTTGGGGTGCTATCCAGCCCGCCGTGACGGCTTTTCATCCCCTATCCAGCGAGAATTCATGACGTCCCAGGCCGCAACTCCGCACGTCGATTCCTCCCGTATGGCCAATGCCATCCGCGCTCTGGCGATGGACGCCGTCGAAAAGGCGAAATCGGGCCATCCGGGCCTGCCGATGGGTGCCGCCGACGTCGCCACCGTCCTGTTCACCCAGTTCCTGAAATTCGATGCCACCGACCCGACCTGGCCGGATCGCGACCGCTTCGTGCTGTCCGCCGGCCACGGCTCGATGCTGCTCTATGCGCTGCTCTATCTCACCGGCAATCCGGACATGACGATCGACGAGATCAAGCGCTTCCGCCAGCTTGACTCGCACACTCCGGGACATCCGGAGAATTTCCTCACCTCCGGCGTCGAGACCACCACCGGCCCGCTCGGCCAGGGCATCGCCACCGCGGTCGGCATGGCGCTCGCCGAGCGCCGCCTCGAGGCGGAATTCGGCGGCGACATCGTCGATCATCACACTTACGTGCTCGCCTCCGATGGCGATTTGATGGAAGGCATCAGCCAGGAGGCGATCGCCTTCGCCGGCCACCTCAAGCTCAATCGCCTGATCGTGCTCTATGACGACAACGGCATCTCGATCGACGGCTCGATTTCGCTGTCTGACTCGGTCGATCAGGTCAAGCGGTTCCAGTCCGCCGGCTGGGCCTCCGAACACGTTGACGGCCACAATCCGCAGGCCATCGCCGACGCCATCAAGCGCGCCCAGACCTCCGACCGTCCGACCATGCTCGCCTGCAAGACCGTGATCGCGTTCGGCGCTCCGACCAAGGCGGGCTCGGAGAAGTCCCACGGCTCGCCGCTCGGCGCCGAGGAAATCGCCGGCGCCCGCAAAAAGCTCGGCTGGGATGCTCCGCCGTTTGAAATTCCAAAGGACGTTCTCGATGCCTGGCGCGCCGCCGGCGCCCGCGGCAAGAGCGCCCGCGACGACTGGCACAAACGGCTGGCGGACAAGGCCGCCGGCGTGCGCAGCGAGTTCGAGCGCCGCATCAAGGGCGACCTGCCGGTCAAGGCGCTGCATGACGCGGTCGCGACCATGAAGGCGCAGCTCGCTGCCGCGCCGAAGGAGATCGCCACCCGTATCGCCTCCGAGCACGCGCTCGATGTGCTGATCCCAGCGGTGCCGGAGATGATCGGCGGCTCCGCCGACCTCACCGGCTCCAACAACACCCGCGTCAAGGGCATGGTCGCGATCTCGCCCGGCAATTACGGCGGCCGCTATATCAATTACGGCATCCGCGAGCACGGCATGGCGGCGGCGATGAACGGCATCGCGCTGCATGGCGGCCTCATTCCGTATTCCGGAACCTTTCTGGTGTTCTCCGACTACATGCGTCCGGCGCTGCGTCTCGCGGCGCTGATGGGGACGCGGGTGATCCACGTCCTGACCCACGACTCCATTGGTCTGGGCGAAGACGGCCCGACCCACCAACCGGTCGAACACCTTGCCGCGCTGCGCGCCATGCCCAACCTCAACGTGTTCCGCCCCGCGGACACCGTGGAGACGCTGGAGTGCTGGCAGCTCGCGCTGGAATCGAAGAACCGCCCGAGCGTGCTGGCGCTGACCCGCCAGAACCTGCCGCAGCTTCGCCTCGCCAACGACGCCACCAACAAATGCGCCGCCGGCGCCTATGAAATCGCCCCGGCCGAGGGCGAGGCCAAGGTCTCGATCTTCGCCTCCGGCTCCGAGGTCTCGCTCGCCGTCGCCGCGCAAAAGCAGCTTGCCGGGCGCGGCATCGCGACGCGGGTGGTGTCGGTGCCGTGCATGGATATCCTGCTGGAGAGCGACGCCGCCACACGCGCCGCGATCATCGGCAACGCGCCGGTCAAGGTCGCGGTCGAGGCCGCGGTGCGCCAGGGCTGGGACGCGATCATCGGCGCCGACGGCATTTTCGTCGGCATGAGCAGTTTCGGTGCCAGCGCGCCCTACAAGGAATTGTACAACCATTTCGGAATTACGGCGGAGGCGGTGGCGCAGGCCGCCGAGGCACGCCTCAAGGCCCGGTAAACCATTCCGGCCTTGCGCATTTCGAATGATTGCATCGTCGCGTCATTCGGGGCAAAACCGCCCTCGAAAATCGTCTTTGCGAAGTTGAGGAGAAGTTGAATGGCAGTCCGGGTCGCAATCAATGGATTTGGCCGCATCGGCCGCAACATCCTGCGCGCAATCCATGAGTCCAAG
>JAFKKO010000047.1 GCA_017305455.1 Hyphomicrobiales bacterium
TTGATGAAGAACACGCGGTCCGGCACCTGCTGGATGCCGGCCTTGAGGTTGACCGTGGTGCGGCGCTCCTCGTCCATGATGCCGATCTTCAGCGTGTTGCGCGGGATCGACAGCATCGCCTCGATGCGGCCGAACAGTTCGCCGACCAGCGCGATCTCTTCGGGCCCGTGCAGCTTCGGCTTGACGATGTAGATCGAGCCCTTGCGGCTGTTGCGCTTGTGCCGCAGGTCATGCATGCCGAGCAGCGCGGTGATCGCGGCATCGAGCATGCCTTCGGGAATCTCGCGGCCGCTCGCGTCGAGCACGGCGTCGGTGTACATGTGAATGCCGACATTGCGGATCAGCAGCAGGCTGCGGCCGTTCAGCACCACCGGCTTGCCGTCCGGCGCGGTGTAGGCGCGGTCGGGGTTGAGCGAGCGGGTCAGCATCCGGCCGCCCTTCTCGAACTGCGCCGACAGCGTGCCCTTGAAAAGGCCGAGCGTGTTGCGATAGAGCAGCACCTTGTCCTCGGCATCGACCGCGGCGACGCTGTCTTCCATGTCGAGAATGGTCGAGAGCGCGGCCTCGATGATGATGTCGGAGACGCCGGCGGCATCGTCCTTGCCGATCGCGGTCGTGCGGTCGATCTGGATGTCGATGTGCAGGCCGTGATTGGCCAGCAAAATCGCCGAAGGCGCCGCAGCCTCGCCCTGATAGCCGGCGAACTGCTGCGGGTTCTTCAATGCGGCAGTGGTGCCGTCAGTCAGCTTCACCGCCAGCGCGCCATCCGCGACGCTATAGGCCGCCGCATCGGCATGGCTGCCGGTGGCGAGCGGCGCGGTGTCGTCGAGAAACGCCTTGGCCTTGGCGATGACGCGCTCGCCGCGCGCCTTGTTGTAGCCGGGACCGCGCTCCTTCGGGTCGAACGGAATGGCGTCGGTACCGTAGAAGGCGTCGTACAGGCTGCCCCAGCGCGCATTCGCGGCGTTCAGCGCATAGCGCGCGTTGCTCAGCGGCACGACGAGTTGCGGGCCGAACAGACGCGCGATCTCGTCATCGACATTCTGCGTCCGCACCTGCTCGGTGGCGGGCTCCGGCAGCAGATAGCCGATCTCCTTGAGGAAGGCGGTATAGCGCTCGACGTCGAACGGCTTGCCCTTGTGCTCGTGGTGCCAGGCGTCGATCTGCGCCTGCAGCGTGTCGCGCTTGTCGAGCAGCGTGCGATTGGCCGGTGCCAGATCGCGGATCACCGCGGCGAGGCCGCTCCAGAATGTTTCCGACGAAATGCCGGTGCCCGGCGCCGCTTCACGCTCGACGAAGTCGAACAGGACAGGGGCGATCTTCAGACCGCCGATATCGATACGTTTCATCACTGAGTGTCTCGCAGATTGTTCGGCATGCCATTCCAGAAAATGGAACGCATGCAGCTGAAATTTTGAACGCTGAAAAGCGTTTTAACGTCAAAAGTGTCGCGATGAGAAGCCCTTTACTGCATTGCGGGGTTATCCCAAAGCTGATTCCACAACTTGTGACAGGAAAAAAGTTCGCTTTAGTTCCAAGTATTTGAGGTGAAAGTTGTTAGTCATAATTGTCACAACGTGACAACTCATGACAGCGTGGGTAAGAGCGTCCCGCGCGCGTGACAAATCGCACTAAACCGGCGGCTTGCGCGCATGGTTTTGAAACACGCAGCGCGAAACGCGCGAACGCGCGCGACTGCGATGCCGTCAGGATGCGATGTCGTCGGGGTGTGAAGCGATCAGATGTGCGCGGCGAGATCGGCCGGCTCGTCGAACAGGACGTGGCTTGCGATCAGCATCTGCTCGATCGCGCCGGTGGCATCCGCGATCGAGCGCTGCGAGGTGTCGATCGTCAGTTCGGCGTCGGTCGGCGGCTGATAGTCCTGCCCGATGCCGGTGAAGCCCGGCAATTGCCCGGCGCGCGCCTTGGCGTAATGGCCCTTGGGATCGCGGCGCTCGCAGATCGAGGCCGGCGTCGCGACATAGATTTCGCGGAAGCTATCGTCGGCGATGCGGCGGGCCTGGGTGCGATCCTCGGCGGCGGGCGACACCGCGGCGACGATGGCGATGTGGCCGTTGCGCGCCAGATGCGTCGCGATCTCGGCGAGGCGGCGGATGTTCTCGCGGCGGTCCTGCGGCGAGAAGCCGAGATCGCCGTTGAGGCCGGCGCGCAGCGTATCGCCGTCGAGCAGGATCGGCGAGCCGCCGCGGCTGAACAGCGTGCGCTCCAGCGCGCGGGCGAGAGTGGATTTTCCTGCGCCCGGCAGGCCGGTGAACCAGACCACGGCGCCATTGTGATGATACCGCGCGGCGCGCTCGGCCGGCTGCAGGGCCGATTCCACCGGCACGATATCGACCGGCAGTGCGCGCTGGCCGGCATCGACGCTGAGCACAAGGCCGCCGCCGGCGATGCGGCCACCCACTTCGATGACGAGGCGGCCGGTGCGCGGATTGTCGGTGTGGGCGTCGGCGGCGACGGGCCGCGCCAGCGCAAGGTCGATCTCGCCGACATGGTTGCGCGCGATCGCCGAGGTGGCGACGCTGGCGAGATCGCCGGGATCGACCGCCTTCTCGATCGCGACCACGCTGGCGCGGCTCTCCATGGTGCCGAGCCGGATCAGGATCGAGGCGCCCGGCTGCAGCGGCGTCTCGTGCAGCCAGAAGATGCGGGCGCGCAGGCGGCGGGTGTCGCGCGGCGCGGAGGCGCCGCGGCCGATGATGTCGCCGCGCTCGATGAACAATTCGCGGTCGAGGGTGATGCCGACCGAGCGTCCGGCGCTCTGCCGCGTGGTGAGCGGCGTCACCGGCCAGCTTTCCACCGTCCTGATCTTCGCGACCTTGCCGGCGGGCATGATGACGATCTCGTCGCCGGCGGCGAGATGGCCGGACTCGATGCGGCCGGCGACGATGCGGCGGTCGTCGAATTTGTAGATCGCCTGCACCGGCAGGCGCAGCGGCAGGTCGGTCAGCGCGCGGCTCGGCGCCAAGGTATCGAGCGCGCCGACCACGGTGGGACCGTTGTACCAGCCGATGCGCGACGTGAGTTCGGCGACGCCGTCGCCCTCGCGCGCGGACACCGGAATGACCGCGACCGGCGTGACGCCGACGCTGACGAGATGGGCGGAGATCTCCGCGCGGATGTCGTTGAAGCGCGCCTCGCTGAAATCGACGCGGTCCATTTTGTTGACCACGACGGCGACCTGCTTCACGCCGAGCAGATGCAGCAGATAGCCGTGGCGGCGGGTCTGGTCGCGCACGCCTTCCAGCGCGTCGATGATCAGCACTGCGGCGTCGGCCTGCGATGCGCCGGTGATCATGTTGCGCAGGAATTCGGCATGGCCGGGCGCGTCGATCAGCACGATGTCGCGCGAGGCAGTGCGGAAACGGATTTGCGTGGTGTCGATGGTGATGCCCTGGTCGCGCTCGGTCTGCAGCGCGTCGAGCAGGAACGACCATTCGAACGGCATGCCGCGCCGCTCGCTCACTGCCTTGAGCATCTCGAGCTTGCCGTCAGGCAGGCTGCCGGTCTCGTGCAGCAGGCGGCCGACCAGCGTGGACTTGCCGTGATCGACATGGCCGACGATGACGATGCTGACTTGCGGCCGCGTCTTGCTGTCCGGCGGCGGAAGATCAGGTTTGGAGACGGCCATGTTCATCGGCGCACTCGCGGTTGATACTCTTAGATCATGATCCGATGAGAAGGGATCGGATCATGATCGCTTTGCTTGTTTGAGCATGATCTTTTCGGAAAACCGGTTGCCACTTTTCCGGATCATGCTCAGAGATATCCGGCGACGCGGAGACGCTCGAAGGCGTCTTCGGTCTCATGATCGAGTGCGCGGCCCGAGCGCTCCGGCACCTTGGTCTCCTGCAGTTCGGTCAGGATCTCGGCGATGGTGGAAGCGTTGGACGCCACCGGAAAGGTGATGTCGGCATCGCCGAGCGAGCGATAGCGCTTGCCGTTTTTGGTCAGATAAAGCGGGATGATCGGAATGTTCTCGCGCGCCGTGTAGGCCCAGATGTCGGTCTCGGTCCAATGCAGGATCGGGTGGATGCGCAAATGCGCGCCGGCCGGCACCGCGGCGTTGAAGTGATCCCAGAATTCCGGCGGCTGGTCGCGCACGTCCCATCCGCCTTCAAGACCGCGCGGCGAAAACACGCGCTCCTTGGCGCGGGTGGCTTCCTCGTCGCGGCGGATGCCGGCGATCAGTCCGTCGAAGCCGTATTTGGCGAGTGCCATCTTCAGGCCTTCGGTCTTGCGCGCGGCCGAGCGCGCCGCCGGCGGCAGCGTCGGATCGACCGCATCGATCGGCGGGCAGGGATCGACGCGCAGATCGAGACCCCACTCTTTCGAGTAGCGGTCGCGGAAGGCGTACATCTCGGGAAATTTCTTGCCGGTGTCGACGTGCAGGCAGGGGAACGGCACCTTGCCGAAGAACGCCTTGCGCGCCAGCCAGATCATCACATTGGAGTCTTTGCCGAGCGACCAGAGCAGCGCGAGTTTCTTCAGTCGCGCGAAGCCCTCGCGCAGAATGTAGATGCTCTGCGCCTCGAGTTCGTCGAGATGATCGTTCGAATGCCGCGCACTCATGATCATTCGCCTTCGGGCGCGAGCGTGACGCGCAGGCCGTCGGTCTGCGGCGACATCAGGATCTGGCAGGCGAGACGCGAGTTGGATTCGACGAAGAACGCGCTGTCGAGCTGGTCGATCTCTTCATCGGTCGGCGGCGCGAGGCGCGACACCCATTCCGGATCGACATAGACGTGGCAGGTGGCGCAGGCGCAGGCGCCGCCGCATTCGGCTTTGATGGCGAGGCCCCAGTCGCGGATCACCTCCATCACGCGCCAGCCTTCCAGCGCCTCCAGACGATGTTCCTGACCCTGATGATCGACGACGAGAAGATGCATCTCTTGCACTTGGATCCGTGGTGCGAATTTTCTAGCGATGCAGCGCAGAAAGAAGAAATTTATTTCTCTTTGTCGCCGCAGCGAGATACATATATAGAAAATAATTCCCGTCAATCCCCGAATTCGGGAATCCGGAGTCGTTGATGCAGTTTCTGCCCGTGTTTCTCGATTTGCGTGCCGGTCCTGTTCTGCTGATCGGGGCAGGCGAACTGGTGCGCGCCAAGTTGCGGCTGCTGCTGGCGGCGGGCGCGCGCGTGCGCTGGCTGGCGCTTGATGGCGCGCGCGACACCGGCGAATTCGGCGGCGCGGCCGCGCAGCAGATCGAACACATCGCCGGCGATGTCGAAAGCATCGATCTCGCCGGTGTGATCGCGGTGCTGTGCGCGGGCGCGGGGCAGGCGGGCGAGCGGATGTCGGCTCGCGCGCGCGCGTTCGGTCTTCCGGTCAATGTGATGGACGATCTGGTGCATTCCACTTTCATCTTTCCCGCGATCGTCGATCGCGGCGACGTCGTGGTCGCGATCGGCACCGGCGGCGCCTCGCCGGTGGTGGCGCGGCGCGTGCGCGAACGCATCGAGGCGCTGCTGCCGGCGCGGATCGGCGATCTCGCCGGCTTCATCGGACGCTGGCGCAGACACATTCATGAGCGGATGCCGGAATTCGCGTTGCGCCGCCGCTTCTGGGAGCGCGTGGTGGATGGTTCGATCGGCGCGCTGGTGCTGGCCGGCCGGGCCGCGGAAGCTAACGCCGCGCTGGAAAGCATCCATGATCCAGCGCAATTCGCCGGTGCTGACGGCGCGGGCTTCGTCACGCTGGTCGGCGCGGGGCCGGGCGATCCCGATCTGCTGACGGTGAAGGCGCTGCGCGCGCTGCAGGACGCCGACGTGGTGTTCTATGACGATCTGGTCTCGCCGGAGATTCTCGATCGCGCGCGGCGCGATGCGGCGCGTGTTTCGGTCGGCCGCCGTATCGGCAAGCCCGGCATCGGACAGGACGCGACCAACGCATTGCTGATCGAAGCGGCGCGCGCCGGCAAGCGCGCGGTGCGGCTCAAGGGCGGCGATCCTTTCATCTTCGGTCGCGGCGGCGAGGAAGTCGCGGCGCTGCGCGAGGCGGGCGTTGCCTATGCCGTTATTCCCGGCATCACTGCCGGCGTCGGCGCGGCGGCAGAATCCGAAGTGCCGCTGACCTATCGCCAGCAGGCGACGCGCATCACCTTTCTCACCGCCCACAAGGCGCGCGATGCCGAGACCGTCGACTGGCGCGCACTGACCGACACGAAAATGACCGTGGTGGTCTATATGGGCATCACTGCGGCACAGAGCATTCGCGAGGGCCTGCTTGACGCCGGCCGCTCGCCGCGAACGCCGGTCGGCGTGTTCGCGCGCGCGACACGGCCCGATGCCAAGGCGGTGGTCGGCACGCTGGAGCAGCTTCCCGACCTCGTGACGCAGGTGGAGACCGGCCCCGCGATCCTGATCATCGGCGATGTGGTGGCGCATTCGGCGCCATGGCATGCGGCGGATCTGGCTCGCTTCGCCGCACCCATGCTGACGGCCGCCGAATGAGTGCGCCCGGCATTGAGGTTGATCATGTGACGCAGGCGAGCGCGGCGCGCGCCGCCGCGCTCGATACCGCGCTGGGGCAGGCCTCGCCCGGCGAGATCATCCGCGCGGCGCTGAACGAAGTCGGGCGCGAGCGGCTCGCGCTGGTGTCGTCGTTCGGTACCGAGGCGGCCGCGCTGCTCAAATTCGCCGCCGACGTCGATCCCGCCATTCCGGTGGTGTTTCTCGATACCGGCTGGCTGTTCGAGGAGACGCTGGCTTACCGCGACACGCTGGTGCGTCTGCTCGGCCTCACCGATGTGCGCACCATTCATCCGCGCGAGGACAGTCTCGCGGGGGAGGATAAAGATCGCGAATTGTGGTTCTCCGATCCCGACCGCTGCTGCTTCATCCGCAAGGTCGAGCCGCTGGCGCGCGCGCTGACGCCGTTCGGCGCGTGGCTCAATGGCCGCAAGCGATTTCAGGGCGGCGACCGCGCCACAATTCCTGTCGTCGAGGCGGACGGCGAGCGGCTGAAGTTCAATCCGCTCGCCAACATCACGCCGCAGGAGTTGCAGGCGCTCTATGCGACATCGCATCTGCCGCCGCATCCTCTGGCGGCGTCGGGGTTCACTTCGGTCGGCTGCATGCCGTGCACCAGCCGAACCGCGCCGGGAGAAGATTCGCGCGCCGGCCGCTGGCGCGGAAAAGGCAAAACGGAATGCGGCATTCATGTGACGAAGATTTCGTAGCACGTTTACGCCGGTAGCACGCAAACAACGAAACCGCGTTTCGTTGACTTAACAGCTCAAATTCCAGAGGGTTGCGCCTCCATCGATAGCGCTCAAGCTGTCACTTGCAATGGAGATTGAGATGATCCGCCGTACTCTCGCAGTTCTTGCCGCCGTTATGTGGGCGGGCTCTGCGTTCGCTGCCGACGTGTCGTTGCTCAACGTGTCGTACGATCCGACGCGCGAACTTTATGTTGATTTCAACAAGGCGTTCATTGCCGCGTATCAGAAGGACGCCGGCAAGAGCGTCGAGATCAAGCAGTCGCATGGCGGCTCCGGTTCGCAGGCGCGTTCAGTGATCGATGGCCTGCAGGCCGATGTGGTGACGCTGGCGCTCGCCTATGACATCGATGCGATCGCGGACAAGGGTTTCCTCGACAAGGAATGGCAGAAGCGGCTGCCGGAGAACTCCTCGCCCTATACCTCGACCATCGTGTTTCTGGTGCGCAAGGGCAATCCGAAGGCGATCAAGGACTGGAACGATCTGCTCAAGAGCAACGTGCAGGTCATCACGCCGAATCCGAAAACCTCCGGCGGCGCGCGCTGGAACTATCTCGCGGCGTGGGGCTACGCGCTGAAGAAATTCGGTGCCGAAGACAAGGCCAAAAAATTCGTCGGCGATATTTACAAGAACGTGCCGGTTCTCGACACTGGCGCGCGCGGCTCGACGGTGACGTTCGTGGAGCGCGGTGTCGGCGACGTGTTGCTGGCCTGGGAGAACGAGGCTTATCTCGCGGTCAAGGAGTTCGGAGCGGATAAGTTCGAGATCGTGGTGCCGTCGATTTCCATTCTGGCGGAGCCGCCGGTCGCCATTGTCGATCGCGTCGCCGACAAGAAGGGCACGCGCGCTGTTGCGGAGGCGTATCTAAAATACTGGTATAGCAAGGAAGGGCAGGAGATCGCGGCGCGCAATTTCTATCGGCCCCGCGATGCGGAGGTAGCGAAGACATACGAAGCCAATTTCGCCAAGGTCGATCTGTTCACGATCGACGAGGTGTTCGGCGGCTGGACCAAGGCGCAGAAGCAACACTTCGCCGAGGGCGGCGTTTTCGACCAGATCTACAAGAACTGATCGCCGCGACTGATTCACGAGGACTGATTCAAGAGGCTGACGTGGGGGACACCGTGAGCGAAGAATCGGGACGACGACGGACCTTGCCGGGTTTCGGCCTCACCATGGGGCTGACGTTGACATGGCTGTCGATCATTGTGCTGATCCCGCTCGCGGGCCTCTTCCTGAAAACCTTCGAGCTCAGTCTCGATCAGTTCTGGGCCATCCTGACCAGCCGCCGCACGCTGAGCGCGCTGCGGATTTCCTTCGGCCTCGCCTTCGCGGCGGCGCTGGTCAACCTGGTGATGGGCATGATCATCGTCTGGGTGCTGGTGCGCTATCGTTTTCCCGGCCGCCGCATCTTCGACGCCATCGTCGATATTCCATTCGCGCTGCCGACCGCGGTGGCCGGTGTCGCGCTGACCGCGCTGTTCGCGCAGAAGGGCTGGCTCGGCGCGCCGCTCGCCGAACTCGGCATCAAGGTCGCCTTCACGCCGCTCGGCATTTTCGTGGCGATGATCTTCATCGGCTTTCCGTTCGTGGTGCGCACGGTGCAGCCGGTGCTGCTCGATCTCGAAGTCGAGGTCGAGGAGGCGGCCGCCAGCCTCGGCGCCAGTCGCTGGAGCATCATCCGCCGCGTCATCATGCCGAGCCTCGTTCCGGCGATTCTCACCGGCTTCGCGCTCGCCTTCGCCCGCGCGGTCGGCGAATACGGCTCGGTGATCTTCATCGCCGGCAATCTGCCGAACGTCTCGGAGATCGCGCCGCTGCTGATCGTGATCCGGCTCTCCGAATTCCGCTATGCCGACGCCACCGCGATCGCGGTGATCATGCTGGTGGTCTCGTTCCTGATCATCTTCGCCATCAACCGCATTCAGTGCTGGGCGCAGAAGCGCGGCGCCGCGGCCGTGCTGTGAGTGCCGGCGATGACGATCATCTCAAAATCTCACGCCCCTCCTGTGCCGCACGGCCGCACCGAACCGCTGCTCGTGCGCATCGTGTTGATCGCGATCGCGGTGACGTTCCTTACCGTGTTCGTGGTGCTGCCGCTCGTGGTGGTGTTCGCCGGCGCGTTCGCCAAGGGCGTTGACGCCTATCTTGCGGCGCTGGCCGAGCCCGAGGCGCTGTCGGCGATCCGCCTGACATTGCTGGTGGCGGCGATCTCGGTGACGCTCAACCTTGTGTTCGGCGTGATCGCGGCCTGGGCCGTCGCCAAGTTCGATTTCCCCGGCAAGACGCTGCTGGTGTCGCTGATCGACCTGCCGTTCTCGGTCAGCCCGGTGATCTCGGGTCTGGTGTTCGTGCTGCTGTTCGGCGCGCAGGGCTATTTCGGCTCATGGCTCGCGGCGCATGATATCCGCATCCTGTTCGCGGTGCCCGGCATCGTGCTAGCGACGACGTTTGTGACGTTCCCGTTCGTGGCGCGCGAACTCATTCCGCTGATGCAGGAGCAGGGCACTCAGGAAGAGGAAGCGGCGATCTCGCTCGGTGCCTCCGGTCTGCGCACTTTCCTGCGCGTCACCATCCCCAACATCAAATGGGGTGTGCTTTACGGCGTCCTGCTCTGCAACGCGCGCGCGATGGGCGAATTCGGCGCGGTCTCTGTGGTATCGGGTCACATCCGCGGCGAGACAAACACCATGCCGCTGCTGGTGGAAATCCTCTACAATGAATATCAATTCGTGACCTCGTTCGCGATCGCCTCGCTGCTGGCCATGCTGGCGCTGGTGACGCTGATCGTGAAAACGATCCTCGAAAGTCGCCTCGAAGAAGGACAAACGGCTCGTGACGATTGAAGTGCGTCATCTCATCAAGCGGTTCGGCACCTTCACCGCGCTCGACAATGTCGATCTCAAGGTGGAGACCGGCGAACTGGTCGCGCTGCTCGGCCCGTCCGGCTCCGGCAAGACCTCACTGCTGCGCATCATCGCCGGGCTCGACTGGCCCGACGCCGGCGAAGTGTGGTTCGATGGCGAGAACGCGCTGGCGCGCGGCGCCGGCGAGCGCCATGTCGGCTTCGTGTTTCAGCATTACGCGCTGTTTCGCCATATGAGCGTGTTCGAGAATGTCGCGTTCGGCCTGCGGGTGCAGCCGCGCGCGGTGCGGCCGAACGAGGAGCGCATCCGCAAGCGGGTGATGGAATTGCTCGAACTGGTGCAGCTCGACTGGCTGGCGGATCGCTATCCGAGCCAGTTGTCGGGCGGCCAGCGCCAACGCATCGCGCTGGCCCGCGCGCTTGCCATCGAGCCCCGCATTCTGCTGCTGGACGAGCCGTTCGGCGCGCTCGACGCCAAGGTGCGCAAGGAATTGCGGCGCTGGCTGCGGCAGCTTCATGAGGAAATTCACGTCACCTCGATCTTTGTTACCCACGATCAGGAGGAGGCGCTGGAAGTCGCCAACCGCGTGGTGGTGATGGACAAGGGGCGGATCGAACAGATCGGCACGCCCGCCGAGGTCTATGACAATCCGGCGACGCCGTTCGTGCACGGCTTTATCGGCGAGTCGATCGTGCTGCCGGTGCAGGTCAGCGGCGGGCAGGTGCTGCTCGGCGACAAGGTGCTCAATCTCGATCTGCGCGACGCGCTGACCGGCCCGTCGCATCTGTTCATCCGCCGCCACGATGTCGCGGTGCTGCCGCCGGGCGGCGGCGTGATCGACGGCGACGTCAAGCGGGTGCGCGCCTTCGGCCCGACCCAGCGCGCCGATATCGCGCTGCACGTCGGCGGCGCGGAGACCCTGATCGAGATCGATGCGCCGCGCGACCGCGATCTCAAGCCCGGCGAGATCATCAGCCTGCAACCGCGTCGCTACCGGATTTTCGCCGGGGCGTGAGTCCTTCACCTTTCCCGGACTGACGGGGAGAGGGCGCGCATTGCATTCGCCGCGCGGTTTCTTCCCAAAATCGCTCCCTGTTCACCTTTCAGCCACTGTTGGTGTGCAACAACGGCGCGGGTGAACGGGATGGAACGAATGATCCGGCGGGCGGGGCTGTGTTTCGCGGTGGTGTTGCTGACCGGCTGCTCGGGCGAGCGCGGCCCGGGAACCGAACAGCCGTCTTTCTATAACAGCATGGCGAATGCGAACGCCAAGCTCGATGCCGCGGGCGCGGCATCGATGATTTCCGGTTATCGCCGGAACAACGGCCTCGGTGCCGTCACCATCGATCCCGAGCTGATGAAGGCGGCGGAGGCGCAGTCGCGCGCGATGGCAAGCCGCAACAAGCTCGATCACGATGTCGCGGGTCCCTTCACCAAGCGGCTGCAGGCGTCGGGTTTCGCCGCCTCCAAGGGCGTCGAAAACATCTCGGCGGGCTATCACACCATGGCGGAAGCCTTCTCCGGCTGGCGCGATTCGCCCTCGCACCGCGCCAACATGCTGGCGAGCGGTGTCACGAAAATGGGCATTGCCGCGGTCTATGCGCCGAACTCCAAATACAAGGTGTTCTGGACCATGATCCTCGCCGCGCCGGATCACTCCTAGAGCCTGTCGGCTTTGATGGAATCAAAGCCGGGCTCCAGCTTTTTATTTTAACGCGTTTTCTTCACGCGAACCGGTACCCACTTCGCTCGAAAACGCTATGGGTCCCCCTTGAACCTCGATCAAAGCATTGTCATTGATGCCGTGGTGAACTGACGCCACGTGCGTGGGTTGACGCGCGCGGATTGAGAAGGAGCGAGCTATGGTATCATTGGCGGGAAAGACGGCGGTTATCACCGGATCGACCAGCGGCATCGGTCTTGCGTATGCGCGCGCGATGGCGAAAGCGGGCGCCAATATCGTGCTCAACGGCATGGGCACGCCGGCCGAGATCGAGAAAGAGCGCGCCGGCATCGAGAGCGACTTCAAGGTCAAGGCGGTGCACTCGCCGGCTGATATGTCGAAGCCCGCCGAGATCGCGCAGATGGTGGCGCTCGGCGAGACGAGCTTCGGCTCGGTCGACATTCTGGTCAACAATGCCGGCATCCAGTTCGTTTCTCCGGTCGAGGAATTCCCGCTCGACAAATGGGATGCGATCATCGCCATCAATCTGTCATCGGCGTTTCATGCCATCCGCGCCGCGGTGCCCGGCATGAAGCAGCGCGGCTGGGGCCGCATCATCAACACCGCCTCGGCGCATTCGCTGGTGGCCTCGCCGTTCAAGTCGGCCTATGTCGCGGCCAAGCACGGCATCGCCGGCCTGACCAAGACCGTGGCGCTGGAGCTTGCCACCCACAAGATCACCTGCAACGCGATCAGCCCCGGCTATGTCTGGACGCCGCTGGTCGAGCGCCAGATTCCCGACACCATGAAGGCGCGCAACATGACCAAGGAGCAGGTCATTCGCGACGTGATGCTGGAGGCGCAACCGACCAAGGAATTCGTCACCGTGGAGCAGGTGGCGGCGTTGGCGCTGTATCTGTGCAGCGACGAGGCGAGCCAGATCACCGGCGCAAATTTGTCGATCGATGGCGGCTGGACGGCGGAGTAGCTCTCTTCGCAGTTCATATCTGAACTCGTCATCACCGGGCCTGTCCCGGTGATCCACGCCTTTCTTCCATTGCGGTCAAGACGTGGATGGCCGGGCATAGGCGAGCGAAAGCGACGCCGTTCTTTGAACGGCTATGCCCGGCCATGACGGGGAGAGATGTCGTACGAGGCGTTGAAAGGTCGCGCTTCGTTCCCGGTCAGGCTCTCAGGCCTTCTTCCCGAACGCGAAGACGTGCAGGCCGAGCCGCCGCTTGGTCAGCGCGAATAGCAGCACGGTCTCGAAGGTCAGCGACAGCGAAGTCGCGGCGGCGGCGCCGTAGCCGCCATAGGACGGCACCAGCGCGATGCAAAGCACTAGATTCATCACGAAGGCCAGCGCATAGGCCAGCGCGCAACTGTTCTGGTTGCCGCTCATGTTGAGCAGCCGCTCGACCGGCCCCACGGCGGAGCGCACGATCAGGCCGATCGCGGCGACGAACATGATGCCGTAGCCGCCGGTGAACTGCGAGCCGAACAGCCACAGCAGCGGCTTGCCGAACGCCAGCAGGACCGCGGTGGCGGCGAGCGAGGGCCAGAACGTCCACTTGATCGCATGCGCGACATAGGCCGACAGCCGCTCGGTGTCGCCCGAGGCATGATATTCGGTGAAGCGGTGCGCGGTGGTCGCCGACATCGCGTAATGGATGAACGACACCAGCGCCAGCGTCTTGACCACGGCGAAATAGACGCCGACCTCTTCCGAGGAGCGGAAGTGCTGCAGCACCAGAATGTCGGTGTAGGACAGCAGCAGATAGAAGCCCTCCACCATCATGATCGGCAGCGAGACTTTCAGCCAGCTCGCAAAATCATAGGCGCGCGGGCCGCGTTCGATATGGGTGCGCAGGCGGCGGTTGAGCACCAGCATCTGCCCGATCATCGCGATCCACACCGCTGCGGCGCTGGCCAGCATCGCCGCCGCCGCGCCGAGCTTGAGGCCGAGCACCACCGCGCCGGCGGTGAAGCCGATGATCAGCGCCTGGCGCACGATGAATTGCGGCATCAGGCCGAGCCGCATCCAGTCGTGCGATCGGGCGATGCCGTCCTGGGTGTTGGCGACGACGAAAGCGGGCAGTGTGAGGCAACCGAGATAAAGCGGCATCGTCATCGCCGGATCGAGCGAGGGTTCGAGCAGCTTCACGATGCCGGCGAGCAGCGCCGCCACCACGCTCGAGGCAGCGAGGGTGATCCAGCGGCTGCCGGAGAGAAAGCCGCGCAGCAAAGCGAAATCGCCGCTGCCGCGATATTCGGGAATGATTTTCTGCGCCGAGACGGCGATGCCGAAATCGAGCATGCTGCCGAGCAGCAGCACCCAGGTCCAGACATAGACATAGACGCCGTAATCCGAGCCGCCCATCCAGCGCGCCAGCAGGATTTGCGACAGGTAGGCAAGGCCGGCGCTGAGCACGCGGATCAGGAATACGGTGCCGGCGAGCCGCTTGGTCAGCGAGGCTTCGCTGCTGCCGCCGAGCATGCCGCGCAGCCGCGCGATCAGACCGGCGGGCCGTGCCTCGCTTGCGCCCTGTGTTTCCGTCATCGCTAACGCAGTGTTCCTGAACGCCGGCCGCAGTCAATCCGCCGGCTTGTCATGCCGGGCCTAGCAAGGATTCGTTAACATTCGGTTGGGTGAACGCCGTCTGCATTCTGGCAATGTCAGAGGTGTGCAGCGATACGAGCCAAGGGTGATCAGGGCGCGGAGTTCTCCATCCGTCATCACCGGGCTTGTTCCGGTGATCCACGCCTTTCTTCTATTGCAGCCAAGACGTGGATGGCCGGGCATAGGCGAGGGTGAGCGACGCCGTTCTTTGAGCGGCTATACCCGGCGATGACGGGAAAGTGCGGGACAGTCTATTGAATTAACCCGCGAAGCCGCCCTCGGCGAGGAAGGTGGCTTCCTCCGGCGTGGTCGAGCGGCCGAGCGCCGCGTTCCGGTGCGGGAAGCGGCCGAACTTGCGGATGATATCGGCGTGCAGTTCGGCGAATTTCAAATTGTTGGCGTTGCCGAGCGCGCGATAGAGCGCGACGCTGCGTTCCTGATCGGCGAGACTCTCCGAGTGCATCAGCGGCATGTAGACGAAGGCGCGCAGGCTGCGCTCGATCCGCTGGTCGGCGCCGCGTGCGATCGTCTCCTGGGTAAGTTGCCGCGCCAGCGCGTCGGTCGCGAACGCCCGCGCGTCGTTGCGGTAGATGTTGCGCGGAAACTGGTCGAGCACGAGGAGCAGCGCGAGCAGGCCGTCGTCGCTGTCTTTCCATGAGTCGAGCCGACCCTCTTTCGCATCATCGAGCAACTGCGCGAAGCGCTCGTTCACTTGAGTGTCGAACGCGGCATCCTTGGTGAACCAGCGCTCTTCGCCGGCCTCGCGCCAGAAGGCGAGCACGTCCTGCGCGGTGAAAGAATGTCCGGTCATGGCGTTTCTCAATTGACGGCCGCGGCGCGCGGCGTCTCCTCGCGCAAGGCGCGGCGCAAAATCTTGCCGACATTGCTTTTCGGCAATTCGGTGCGGAATTCGATTTGCTTGGGGATCTTATAATGCGTCAACTGCTCGTGGGCATAGGCGATCAGATCCTGCGCGGTCAGGTTCGGGTCCTTGCGCACCACGAACGCTTTCACCGCTTCGGTGGATTTCTCGTCCGGCACGCCGATCACCGCGCATTCGATCACGCCGGGATGGCTCGCGATCACGCTCTCGATCTCGTTGGGATAGACGTTGAAGCCCGAGACCAGGATCATGTCCTTCTTGCGATCGACGATGCGGATGTAGCCGTCCGGCGACATCACGCCGATATCGCCGGTGCGCAGGAAGCCGTCGGGCGTCATCACCTTCGCGGTCTCGTCGGGCCTGTTCCAGTAGCCCGCCATCACCTGCGGGCCCTTGGCGCAGATTTCGCCGGGCTCGCCGAGCGGCACGTCGCGGTTCTGGTCGTCGCGGATCGCGATGTCGGTCGAAGACACCGGCAGGCCGATGGTGCCGTTGAAGGTGTCGGCGTCGGACGGATTGCAGGTCAGCACCGGCGAGGTTTCCGACAGCCCGTAGCCTTCGAGGATGGCGCAACCCGTCACCTTGAGCCAGCGTTCCGCGACGGAGGCCTGCACCGCCATGCCGCCGCCGACCGAGACCTTGAGCGCGGAGAAATCGATCTCGTCGAACCCCGGCGCATGCAGCAGGCCGTTATAAAGCGTGTTGACGGCGGGGAAGCTGTTGACGCGATATTTGCGCAGCTCCTTGACGAAGCCTTTCATGTCGCGCGGATTGGGGATCAGGAGATTGGCGCCGCCGCTGCGCATCGCCAGCAGGAAACAGGCTGTCAGCGCGAAGATATGATAGAGCGGCAACGCGCAGACGATCATGAAGCCGCTGGTCTTCGGCGGCTTCTGCAATGCCGGCTGCAGCCAGGCGTCGTTCTGCAGCACGTTGGCGAGGATGTTGCGATGGAGCAGCGTCGCGCCCTTCGACACGCCGGTGGTGCCGCCGGTGTATTGCAGGAAGGCGATGTCGTCGCGGCCGATGGCGGGACGGGTGAAAGTGCGCGCGCGGCCCTGCGCGAGCGCGTCGTTGAACGCCACCGCGCCCGGCAGCGCGAAGTGCGGCACCATCTTCCTGACGCGGCGCACGACGAAATTCACCAGCGCACCCTTGAGGCCGAGCAGGTCGCCCATGGTGGCGACGATCACGTGTTTGATGTCGGTGTGACTGATCGCCTTCTGCAGCGTGGCGGCGAAATTCTCCAGCACGACGATGGCTTCGGCGCCGGAATCCTTGATCTGGTGCTCGAGCTCCGGCGCGGTGTAGAGCGGATTGACGTTGACCACACTGAAGCCGGCGCGCAGCACCGCAGCGAGCGTCACCGGATTCTGCAGCACGTTGGGCAGCATCACCGCGACGCGCGCGCCCTTGGCAAGGCCGAGCGTTTGCAGATAGGCGGCAAGCTGCGCCGACAATTCGTCGAACTGCCGGTAGGTGATCGCCTTGCCCATGCAGATGAAGGCGTCGCGGTCGCTGAATTTGCCAAAGCTTTCCTCGAACAGATCGACGAGGGAGGCGTAGTGACCAAGGTCGATATCGGCGGGCACTCCGGGCGGATAGTGCTTGAGCCAGATGCGATCCATCATGTCCTCGGTGGCCGAAACGGGAATCGTTTCGAGGGGAAGGGCTGCGATCTGTGAAGTATCGAGCCAGTTGCAAGTCATAGCAAGCCATGCGCGACGAAACGCGCGTGGGGTGGTTTCAGGAGCCAGCTGAATCACAAGATGTGCATCTCAACATGTTAGGAGTGCTTCATGTTTTTAGCGACGCGCTGCTTTTAACGAAATGCCGCTTCATTGGAGATATGCTCCCTCTCCCCGCGGGAGAGGGTTGGGTGAGGGGATCTCAATCTATCGACAGATTCTACGCTCTCACCCGATTTCGCTTTCGGCAAGCCGGCCTCTCCCCACGGGAGAGGTAAGGAAGCGACGCGATGGCTTATTCCAGATGGAAGCGTTAGCTGCGCGGAGCGCTGGCGCTCTTGGACTCAGCGGCCGGCTTGGCGGCTGGCTTCGCCGCCGCTGCGGGTTTGGTGCTAGCCTTCGGCTTGGCGGGAGCGGCATTCGCCGCGGGCTTTGCCGGCGGTTTGGCGGCGGGCTTCGCGGTTGCAGATGCCGCATGTGCCGCCGGTTTTGCCGCTGCCGGTTTCACCGCAGGCTTGGCATCGGCCACGGGTTTCGCGGCTGGTTTCGCTGCCGGCTTTGCAGCGGCGCTCGCGGCCGGCTTGGCGTCGGGCTTGGCAGAGCCAGGCTTGGCGGCGTCGGGTTTCGCCGCGACCTTCGGCTTTGCGCCTTTCTTGCGGTTCTTGACGTTGGCGGCCTGCCGCTCGGTCTCTGCCGCGTCCGCCGCAAGGAGATCCGCGCCGGTGCGCGCGGGCCCGGTGTAGACGATCACCGGCGCGGCCGGCGTCGGCGCCGCAGCCAGCAGATCAGACGCCTTCATGTTCGGCGCCTGCAGGCCGGCGGCGGCGAAGGCGAACGAGCTGGCCGTGCCATTGCTGTCGCCGTCCATCGTGATCTCGACATCGTCGTCTTCGTCGGCGGCGGGCCGCTTGCGGCGCGGGCCGCACATTTCCTCGCGCAGGTTCGGCGGCGAGGCGTCGATCGGCGCCAGCATGTCGACGTTGCCGAGCGAGGGCCGCAGCCAGGCGAGGCGGTTGCCGTGGAAGCCTTTCTCGAGCAGTTGCGCCGCCTTGATCGCGCGCTGCGCGGAGGATTGCGCGCCGAGCACCACAGCGATCAGCCGTTTGTTGTTGCGCGTCGCGCTGGCCACGAGATTGAAACCGGAAGCGCAGATGAAGCCGGTCTTCATGCCGTCGGCGCCGGGATAGCGGCCGATCAGCTTGTTGAAATTGCCGGTGATGCGGCGGCCGAATTTGATCGCGGGGATGTGGACAAAATATTCGTATTCCGGCAGGTCGCGGATGATGGCGCGCGCCAGAATGCCCATGTCGCGTGCCGAGCTGATCTGGCCGTCGGCGGGCAGACCGTTCGGGTTGACGTAGCTGGTCTGCGTCATCCCGAGGCGCTGCGCGGTCTTGTTCATTTCGGCGGAGAAGCCGTCGATCGAACCGCCGACGCCTTCGGCGAGCACGACCGCCATGTCGTTTGCCGACTTCACCATCATCATCTTGAGCGCGTTATCGACGGTGACCTGCGTGCCGGGACGGAACCCCATCTTCGAGGGCGCCTGCGCCGCCGCGGTCGGCGACACCGTCAGCACCGTGTCGAGAGAGACGCGGCCGTCCTTCACCGCCTTCAGCGTCACATATGCCGTCATCAGCTTGGTGAGCGAGGCGGGATACCACGGATAGGTCGCATTCTCGGCCTGCAACACCTTGCCGGTGTCGGCCTCGATCAGGAGCAGCGCCTCGGCGTTGGCGGCGCGCTGGCCGGTCAGCGTCGTCAGGATCAGCGCAAGCCCGACAACAGCCGCGCGAGACATAATCGACAGCCGGGATGATGCAACAAAAGCCACGCGTAAATCCGGTTTTTGAGCAGCGCCTGATGGCGACATGAGTGGTGAAGCCGTGAATGCTCCGCGAGTCGCGCGGGACATATCGCCGGGTCGGAATGTTGCCGCGTCCGCAAACCTATACCGGCCGGGCGAGCGAGAACAGCCGTCCGGCATTTCCATCCCGCATTAAATGGGCCAAATTTCGACGCGCCCCCTGATGCGCGGCTAAGGCTTGGTGATTGCAGGACTATCGGCTGCGGCGGGCGTGCCGGCGCGCCCCGATTCCTGCACCATGAACTGGGCACGGGCGAGTTCGGCGAAATACCCGCCGCGCGCCACCAGTTCGTCAAAGGTGCCGCTCTCGATGATGCGGCCCTGGTCGAACACCAGGATGGTGGTGGCGTTGCGGATGGTCGAGAGCCGATGCGCGATCACGAAACTGGTGCGGCCCTTCATCACGGCGTCGAGCGCGGCGTTGACCTTGGCTTCGGTGACGGCATCGAGCGCGCTGGTGGCTTCGTCGAGAATGAGAATCGGCGGATTCTTCAACAGCGCGCGGGCGATGGAGAGCCGCTGGCGTTCGCCGCCCGAGAGCAGACGGCCGCGCTCGCCGGCGCTGGTCTCGAATTTCTGTTCGTTGCGTTCGATGAAATCGATGGCTTGCGCGCCTTCGGCGGCGGCGCGCAGTTCGGCGTCGGTCGCATCCGGCTTGCCGACGCGCAAATTCTCCGCGATCGAGCGGTTGAACAGCAGCGCCTCCTGAAACACCACGCCGATGTTGCGGCGGAGCGCGGCGAGCGTCATGCCGCGCACATCCATGCCGTCGATCTTGATGATGCCCGATTGCGGATCGAACGCGCGGTGCAGCAGCGCGATCGCGGTGGACTTGCCCGCGCCGGTCTCGCCGACCAGCGCAATGGTCTGGCCCGGCAGCGCGGTGAAGGAGAGATCGGCCACCGCCGGCCGCTTGCCGTCGTAGGAGAACGACACGTCATTGAATTCGACGAGGCCCTGCAGGCGGCCGGGATCGATCGCGTCGGGGCGGTCGCGCACCGCCGGCACCGCGTCGAGCACGTCGAAGAATTCCTGCAGCCGCGGCGCCTCCATGAACACGCTGTTGATGAAGCCGACCACCTGCTCCAGCTTCTGGATCAGCATGGTGGCGAAGGAGACGAACATCACGATCTCGCCGATCGAGGCGACGCCCTGTCCGTTGAGAATGATGCCGACCACGAAGATCGCGAGGATGGTGATGGTGGTGGAGGCGCGCGTCATCACCGCGACCAGCGCCCACCACGACAGCACCGGCATCTGCACCGCG
>JAFKKO010000091.1 GCA_017305455.1 Hyphomicrobiales bacterium
GTCTGCCACTGACGTATTGCTACGCCCGTTCGACTTGCATGTGTTAAGCCTGCCGCCAGCGTTCGCTCTGAGCCAGGATCAAACTCTCAAGTTGGACTTGAACTTTGAACCGGCTGATCACAACGTTTGACGAGGTCCCACCATTGTTGGCCGAAGCCAACCTGCTGTCTGCGATTCACATCGCTGACAACGATGGTGTAACCTTTGAAACGTGTACCGCCGAAGTCTTTCGTCCGGTCCCAATTCCTAAAAAGCCTAAGCTTTCCAGTTATCGAGACCCGCAAGGACTCCGCCGTCCACGTTTCTCTTTCTTCATCTTTACTTGTCAAACAGCCCGGAGCCGGAGGCCCCATCCGCTCGTAGCCGAGCGGCGAAACTTACAGTCTCTACCTTTAGAGAGACTTTCGCAATCTCATCCGACGCCGAATGACAACCGACAACTATCGGCTGTTTTTCACTCATCGAAGTGAGGAGCAAAGAGACACATAAGCTTGCCTGGGCAGTTCGCCCCGGCGCCGCCGCGCTCAGTGGCCGGGTTATAGGCCCCCCTTACCGGGGTTGTCAACGCCCTTGTCGAGAAATTGTCATCCTGCACAAAGAAATCGACAACCCTCGAGAAGTGCTGATTTATCAGGGATTCGCGCCGTACTTGAGCCACATTCCTGCGACGTTCTGCACAGCGCAGAACAATCTTGCGTCGCCGCCGCGGTCTGCCGAGGCGGTTTCGGACCGGGTTTTTTTCGGCTAACACATTCGTTCCCCGCGGGGGCGGCGGATCTCGGACCTGAAAAGCCATCATGGCGCTCATCTCGCGGCGCTTATCCGGCTTAGGCAACGACGTTGGGGACGGCGGTTTTGAACCATAGAACGCCACGCGGATATGACGGCCGCACCGGGATCATCGATCTCGGCCACGAGCCCCCGCTCTCGGTCGACGGAACGGAAGCCGCGGTCATCGACCGCCGCCGCGTCTCGGTGCAATGGTTCAGCGGCACGATCCTGACGGGTCTTTGCGGCGCAGCTCTGATCGGCGGCGCCGTTTTTGCGTCCCTCGACGGCGAAATGACCTTCGCCCGCGTCCCCGAGCGGATGGAAAGCGCGCTGCGCGGCGCCTTCAGCGGTGTCGATAAAGCCGCCGTGGCCCACAAGAGCGACCGCCTGCCGCCACCCAGCGAGAATGCCGGAACAAGGCAGATGATTCGGGTCTCCACCGTCACCCGGTTCGGCAACCGCGACGTGGTCCGCGTCCGCCCCTTCGTCCGAATCGCCGGCAACCTGGCGATGACCACCAGCGAACTGTCCGCGAAAGTCCCCCCCTTCAACCCGCAGCGCCTTTTGACCGATGTCGGCACGCCCTCGCCCGCCGACGGCAGCGATGCCCAGAATCCCAATGCCGGCGAGCCCGACGCCGAGGTCTCCTTCGTCACCCGCGACCTCAACGCCGTGCTGCCGCGCGCCAGGATCGCCGCCAGCGTCGCCATCGATGAGGTCCTGATGCGGGTGCGCGACGCCACCAACTGGCGCGGCGCGACCGGGGTCAAATACGCCGCCACTTCCGGAACCGACATCAAGATGGCCTATGCCGGCGAAGGCGGCCTCGACCCCTATGCGGGTTTCGCGGCGCGGCTCATTCCCGAAAACGTCACGCTGCTCGCCAAGACCAAGGATCAGGTCACCGGCGGCAACCCGACCGGCGAGCGCGTCCATGTCGTCAAGAAAGGCGACACCATCCAGTCGATCCTGCGCGAGCAAGGCGCGTCCCCTGAGGAAATCCGCGCCATCGCCGCCAATCTCGGCGCGCGTGGCCGCAATGGCGGGCTGCGCGAGGGCCAGAAGATCCGGATCCTGATGGCGCCGATCGGCCCCGGCCTGCCGCTGCAGCCGGTACGTGTGATCGTCGCCAACGAAGCCACCATCGAGGCCGTGGCCGCGCTGTCCGATCTCGGCCGCTACGTCGCCGTCGATGCGCAGAGCTTCAACAACGTCACCGAAACCGCGTCGAAAGACGACGATGACGACGACGAGGATGACGGCAGCGGCGTGCGGCTCTACCAGAGCATCTACGAGACCGCGCTGCGCGATAAGGTGCCGCAAAGCGTCATCGAGGATTTGATCCGCGTCTATTCCTATGACGTGGACTTCCAGCGCCGGGTGCAGCCCGGCGATTCCTTCGAGGTGTTCTTCGCCGGCTCCGACGACGAGAACGCCTCCGCTGCCGCCAACGAAAAGAACGAGGTGTTGTTTGCGGCCCTCACCGTCGGCGGCGAGACCAAGAAATACTATCGCTTCCAGACCCCGGACGATGCCGTGGTCGACTACTACGACGAGACCGGAAAGAGCGCGAAGAAGTTCCTGGTGCGCAAGCCGGTCAACACCGCGATCATGCGCTCCGGCTTCGGTGGACGCCGCCATCCGATCCTCGGCTACACCAAGATGCACACCGGCGTGGACTGGGCGACCGCCTACGGCACGCCGATCTTCGCCTCCGGCAACGGCGTGATCGAGAAGGCGCAGTGGGAAGGCGGCTACGGCAAATACATCCGCATCAAGCATCCCAACGGCTACGAGACCGCCTACGGCCATATGAGCGCCTATGCCAAGGGCAT
>JAFKKO010000048.1 GCA_017305455.1 Hyphomicrobiales bacterium
ATGAACAACTCCGTTGGGTCCCATCTCCTCCCGGTCTTCGCCCGGGCAGATCTTGCTTTTGAGCGCGGCGAAGGCGCCTGGCTGATCGCCACCAATGGCGATCGCTATCTCGATTTTACCAGCGGCGTCGCGGTCAACGCGCTCGGCCACGCCCATCCGCATCTGGTCGCCGCGCTGCAGGCGCAGGCGGCCAGGCTCTGGCACATGTCCAATCTGTTCGCGAGTCCGGACGGCGAGCGCGTCGCCGCGCGGCTGTGCGCGGCAAGCTTCGCCGACACGGTGTTCTTCGCCAATTCCGGCGCCGAGGCGATGGAGTGCGCGATCAAGATCACGCGCAAATATCACGCCGCGCGCGGCAATCCGGAGCGCTATCGCATCGTCACCTTCGAGGGCGCCTTCCACGGCCGCACGCTGGCGACGCTGGCCGCAGGCGGTCAGGAAAAGTATCTCGACGGCTTCGGCCCCAAGGTCGAGGGTTTCGACCAGGTGCCGTTCGGCGATCTGGAGGCGACCAGGAAGGCAATCGGGCCGCAAACCGCCGGCATCCTGATCGAGCCGCTGCAGGGCGAGGGCGGGGTGCGCGAGCCCTCGCATGCGTTCCTCAAGGCGCTGCGCCAGCTTTGCGACGATCGCGGTCTGCTGCTGATCTTCGACGAGGTGCAGACCGGCATGGGCCGCACCGGCGAATTGTTCGCCTATCAGCGCGTCGGCGTGACGCCGGATGTGATGGCGCTGGCGAAAGCGCTCGGCGGCGGTTTTCCGATCGGCGCGTGCCTCGCCACCAGCGAGGCGGCGAGCGGCATGACGCCCGGCACGCATGGCTCGACCTTCGGCGGCAATCCGCTGGCGATGGCGGCGGCCGGCGCGGTGCTCGACGTGATGCTGGAGCCGCAGTTCATGGAGCGGGTGCAACGCGCCTCGGTGTTGCTCAAGCAGAAACTCGCCTCGGTGGTCGACCGCTATCCCGACGTGCTGGCGCAGGTGCGCGGCGAGGGGCTGCTGATCGGCCTCAAGGCGGTGGTGCCGGCCGGCGATCTGGTCGCCGCGCTGCGCGAGGAAAAGCTTCTGACCGTCGGCGCCGGCGACAATGTCGTGCGGCTGCTGCCGCCTTTGATCGTCTCCGACGCGGAAATCGACGACGCCATCAACCGCGTCGAGCAGGCGTGCCTGCGGTTGTGTCCCAAAAAGGCTGAACGGAAGGCCGTCTGATGAATACCGAACTGCGGCACTTCCTCGATATCTCGGTCCTGCCGGTCGCCGACCTGCGGGCCATTCTCGACGCCTCGGTGGCGATGAAGAAGAATCTCAAGGCCGGCAAGCCGGACCGTCCACTCAAGGACAAGACGCTGGCGATGATCTTCGAGCGCCCTTCGACCCGCACGCGGGTGTCGTTCGAGGTCGGCATGCGCCAGCTCGGCGGCGACGCGATCATGCTGACCGGCCAGGAGATGCAGCTCGGCCGCGGCGAGACCTTCGCCGATACCGCGCGGGTGCTGTCGCGCTTCGTCGATATCATCATGATCCGCATCCTCAGCCATGACGCGCTGACCGAGATGGTCGAGCACGCCAGCGTGCCGGTGATCAACGGCCTGACGCGGCGCTCGCATCCGACCCAGGTGATGGCGGACGTGATGACCTTCGAGGAGCATCGCGGGCCGATCAAGGGCCGCGTTGTGGCGTGGGTCGGCGACGACAACAACGTGCTGGCGTCGTGGATGCACGCGGCGCAGCGCTTCGACTTCACCGTGCGGGTCGCGACCCCGCCGGAGCTGGCGCCGAAGAAGGTGCTGAAGGACTGGATCAAGGCGAGCGGCGCGCCGATCGTGATCGGCACCGATCCGCACGAGGCGGTGCGCGGCGCCGATTGCGTCGTCACCGATACCTGGATGTCGATGGGCGACAAGGACGCCGAGCAGCGCCACAACCTGCTCAAGCCCTATCAGGTCAACGCGCAACTGATGGCGCTGGCTAAGCCCGGCGCGATCTTCATGCATTGCCTGCCGGCGCATCGCGGCGAGGAGGTCACCGACGAGGTGATCGACGGGCCGCAATCGGTGGTGTTCGACGAGGCCGAGAACCGGCTGCATGCCCACAAGGGCATTCTCGCCTGGTGCCTCGGCGCGGTCGGTTAAGAGACTGTTTGAAAACCTCGCCCTTCGAGACGCCGTTTCCGACGAAACGGCTCCTCAGAATGAGGTTTTCAAAGTTTTCAAACAGGCTTTAAGGGTTTCGCGCGAAGCGCTCGCCGCGCCGCGCGCTTGAACTGTGCGGTCAGCGGCCTTACATCCGGGGCATCCCTGCAAGGAGACTATGCTGGTATGACGGATCAAGGTTCCGTGCGCGCGCCCTCGGCTGTCGCTCTCGATGACATCATTCTGCCGTTCGAGGTCAGCGCGCTCGATGTGCGCGGCCGCCTGACGCGCATGGGTCCGGCGCTCGACGAGATCCTCACCCGGCACGATTATCCCGCGCCGGTCGGCAAATTGCTCGGCGAGGCCATCGTGCTCACCACGCTGCTCGGCTCCTCGCTGAAATTCGACGGCCGCTTCATTTTGCAGACCCAGACCGACGGCCCGGTGTCGCTGATCGTGGTGGATTTCATCGCGCCCGACCGCCTGCGCGCCTATGCGCGTCACGATGCCTCGCGCATCAAGCCGGGAATGGATTCGGCGGCGCTGCTCGGCCACGGCCATCTGGCGATGACCATCGATCAGGGCCCCGACATGAGCCGCTATCAGGGTCTGGTCGCGCTGGGCGGCGGCAATCTCGAAGACGCCGCGCATGAATACTTCCTGCGCTCCGAACAGATCCCGACCCGCGTGCGGCTCGCGGTCGGCGAGGAATTCCGCGGCGGCGATGGTCCCAAGCATCGCTGGCGCGGCGGCGGCATGCTGATGCAGTTCCTGCCGAAAGCGCCGGAGCGGGCGCGGCAGGCCGATCTGCATCCCGGCGACGCGCCGGAAGGCAGCGTGCCGCACACCATGGAAGAGGACGACGCCTGGGCCGAAAGCCAGTCGCTGTTCGCCACCACGCAGGACGTCGAATTGCTCGATCCCGATCTGTCGGGCGAGCGGCTCTTGTTCCGCCTGTTTCACGAGCGCGGCGTGCGGGTCTATCCGGTGCAGCCGGTCAGGGCGCAATGCACCTGCTCGCGCGAGGCGGTGGCCGGCATGCTGGCGAGCTTCGAGGCGAAGGACCGCGCCGACATGGTGGAGAACGGCAAGGTGGTGGTGACCTGCGAGTTCTGCTCCTCGTCCTACGAATTCACCCCGCAGGAAGCCGGCGTCGAATAGCGCGCCGGATTGCGCCCTCATGGTGAGCAGCGAGACGAAGTCTCGCGTCTCGAACCATCCATCAGAACTCGTCATGGCCGGGCTCGTCCCGGCCATCCAGGTTTTTCGCGTCGCTACTCCCAAAGACGTGGATGCCCGGCACATAGGCGAGCGAAGCGACGCCGTTCTTCGAACGGCTATGGCCGGGCATGACGGATTTGAGTGAGTGCGTTGATTTGAGATGCTCGGATATCGCCGCTCAGTTCAGCGTCCGCTTCACGTCCGGGCTGTCGAGCGAGAACAGCGGAATGTCGATCTCGAACGGCTCGCCGCGGTCGTTGATCATCTGGTAGCTGCCGGTCATGAAGCCGGAGGTCGTCGTCAGCGGCACGCCGCTGGTGTATTCGAACCGTTCGCCGGGCCCCAGCACCGGCTGCTCGCCGACCACGCCCTCGCCACGCACCTCCTGGCGCTGGCCGAGCGCGTCGGTGATGATCCAGTGCCGCGTCTTGAGCTGCACCGTCTCGGTTCCCTGATTGATGATGGCGATGGTGTAGGTCCAGAAGAATTGCTGCCGCTCGGGCGCGGAGCGCTCCGGCAGGAACTGCGGCTCGACGATGACCTCGATCTGGCGGGTGACGGCGCGGTACATGCAGGCGACTCACGAACGGGTGGCCGCGATCATAGCCGAAACCCGCGCCGCTTGCCCATCGGGCGGGCAAATGAAGGCCGGGCGGCCGGGGCGGCCTTATTTTAACTGGGAAGCCGCGGTCTGATAAAACCGTGGCGCGCGCATGCGGGCGATTTGCCGCCTCGCGGGAATTCCCGTAACTGTGATGGGCGTGATCGCGCGCGTGACATCGGGTCGCGGCCGCGGCCGTCTATAATAGACCGCGCCTGCGCTGCTCCGCCCCGGGGCGGGCGTGTTTCCCTGATAGCCGGATTTGCATGACGTCCATCACCACCGAAATGCCGGATCGCGCTGCCGCCAGGACGACGGAAACGGCGGCGGACAAGGCGGCGGCCCGGACCGTCGCGCTGCCGGTCGCCGCCGGCGAGCGCGAATTGCGGCTCGATCTGTTCCGCGGCCTCGCGCTGTGGCTGATCTTCATCGATCATCTGCCGCCCAGCATCGTCACCTGGTTCACCATCCGCAATTACGGCTTCTCCGACGCCACCGAGATTTTCATCTTCATCTCCGGCTACACCGCCGCCTTCGTCTATGGCCGCGCCATGCTCGATCGCGGCACCGTGGTGGCGGGCGCGCGCATCCTCAAGCGGGTGTGGCAGATCTATGTCGCGCACGTCTTCCTGTTCACGATCTATCTTGCCGAGATTTCCTACGTCGCGACCAGCTTCGACAACCCGCTTTACGCCGAGGAAATGGGCATTCTCGATTTCCTCAAGCAGCCGGACGTCACCATCGTGCAGGCGCTGCTGCTCAAGTTCCGTCCGGTCAACATGGACGTGCTGCCGCTCTACATCGTGCTGATGCTGTTCCTGACGCCGATCCTGTGGCTGATGCTGCGCAAGGCGGACCTCACGCTGCTGCTGTCGGTGCTGCTCTATGCGCTGACCTGGCGGTTCGATCTCTATCTGCCGGCCTATCCGAATGGAGCGTGGTACTTCAATCCGTTCGCCTGGCAGCTTCTGTTCGTGTTCGGCGCCTGGTGCGCGCTGGGCGGCGCGCGGCGCATGTCCCGCATCCTGTCCTCGCGCATCACGCTCGGCCTGTCGATCGCCTATCTGATCTTCGCGTTCTGCGTCACCCTGACCTGGCACGTGCCGCAGCTTTCCGGCTACATGCCGCGCTGGCTGGAAAGCTGGATGTATCCGATCAACAAGACCGATCTCGACGTGCTGCGCTTCGCCCATTTCCTGGCGCTGGCGGCGGTGACGGTCTGGTTCCTGCCGAAGGACTGGCCCGGCCTGTCCTCGCGCTGGCTGCGGCCGGTGATCCTGTGCGGCCAGCACTCGCTGGAGATTTTCTGCCTCGGCGTCTTCCTCGCTTTCGCCGGCCACTTCGTCATGGCTGAGGTCGGCGGCGGCGCCTGGGTGCATTTCGCCATTAGTATGAGCGGGATTATTGTCATGTCGGCGGCGGCCTGGATGCTGTCGTGGTACAAGCGCGAGGCGGGCAAGGGCGGACGGCAGGCGAGGGCCGCCGGGGATGACGCCGACCTTGCCGGGGGTAAACCATGAGGATGGTCTTTCGCAGCAGGGCGCTCGGGATGATCTTTGGCGTCGTCGCGGCGGTCGGCCTGCTGGCGGCGGCGCCGGCGCGGGCGCTCGATCCCGAGACCTGCGCGGTGCCGGCCTATCTGCTGACCAGCGAGAGCGTGCTGAGCCATGTCGCGGCGGCGGTGAAGGCGCGCCAGCCGCTCGATATCACCGTGGTCGGCAGCGGCTCGTCGTCGCTGTCGGGGCCCGACGGCAGGAGCATGGCCTATCCGGCGCGGCTGGAGGCGGCGCTGCGCGACAAGCTGCCGGGCATCGAGGTTCGCGTGGCGCTGGCGCTGCGGCCGAAACGAACAGCGGCCGAGGTCGCCGAGGAACTCGGCAGCCTCGAAGGCAAGCCGGCGCTGGTGATCTGGCAGACCGGAACCACCGACGCGGTGCGTTCGGTCGATGCCGACGATTTCCGCGCCGGGGTCGAAGACGGCGTTGCCGCATTGCAAAAGCTTAATGCCGACGTGATCTTGATGAATCTGCAATACAGTCCACGTATGGAGACGATGCTCTCGGTCGCCGCCTATAACGACACCATGCGCGTGGTCGCGCAGGAGCGCGGCGTGCCGCTGTTCGACCGGTTTGCGATCATGCGGCACTGGAGCGAGGTCGGCGATTTCGATCTGTTCGGCGCGACCCACGGGCTGGGAATGGCGAAACGTGTTCATGACTGTATCGGCCGGGCGCTCTCGAAACTGGTGATCGAGACCGCCCACATCAATCCGGCCGAGCTCGGAATCCAGCGATGACACCAAGACGATGGAGCGTGAGGGCCGCGTGCGGCCTGGTGCTGGCGGCGTTGCTGGCCGTGCCGGCGCTGGCCGCCGCGCAGGGCGCGGAGCCGTCCGCCGCCGCGCCGTCCGTCGGCCCTGATGCCGCAGATCCCTCGCAGCCGCCGCAAAAAGGCATCGCCGGCAAAACGCTCGATGCGGCGAGGACCGCCGCGAGGCGCGCCGGCGACATTCTCACCCGCGTGCCCTGCCTGTCCGCCAAGGGCGCGGCGGCGACAACGGCGGTGCTGCCGCGTGTCGCGCGCAAGCTCAACGCCCGCGCGCCGGTCATCATCGTCGCGCTCGGCTCGTCCTCGACGCAGGGCTATGGCTCCAGTTCGCCGGCCTACAATTATCCGAACCGGCTCGCCGCCCAGCTTCGCCGCAAATATCCTTTTTCCGAGATCAGCGTGATCAATCGCGGCATCGGCGGTCAGGAAGTGCCGGAGATGGTGGCGCGGCTGCAATCGAGCGTGCTCGACGTCCATCCCGATCTGGTGATCTGGCAGCTCGGCACCAACAGCGTGGTGCGCGGCACTGACAATCCGAACACCGCCGCGCTGGTTGAGGACGGCGTCTCGCGCATTCAGGCGGCGGGCGCCGACGTGGTGCTGATCGATCCGCAATACGCGCCCGCGGTGACCGCGAAGAAGGAAGGCGCGAGTCGCATGGTGAAGCTGATCGGCGACATCGCCAAGCTGAAGAAGATCGCGGTGTTCCCGCGCTTCGAGGTGATGCGGCATTGGCATGAAGAAGAGAAGATGCCGTTCGACACCTTCGTCACCGCCGACGGCCTGCACATGAACGACTGGGGCTATGCCTGCTTCGCCCAGTTGCTCGGCGATACCATCATCCGTTCGGTCGGCCAGCTCAAGACCGGCGCCGACATGCCGGGCTATGTGATGAGCTACCGGCCGATGTGAGCGTGTGCTGTCCTCATCCTGAGGAGCGAGAAACAAGCACAAGGTCGTCCCGGCGCAGGCCGGGACCCATCATCACGGGAGTGTCGTCATGCCCGGCCTTGTGCCGGGCATCCACGTCTTAAGAGCATCGGCAGGAAAAGACGTGGATGGCCGGGGCATAGGTGAGCGAAGCGACGCCGTTCTTCGAACGGCTATGCCCGGCCATGACGGAGAGGGGCATCATTATTGCCCTCACGCCGTCTCCAGCGCGGCCACCAGATCCTCGATCAGATCGTCGGGATGCTCGAGCCCGACCGAATAGCGGATGAAGCCGTCGCTGATGCCGAGTTCAGCGCGCGCTTCGGGCGCGAGGCGCTGATGCGTCGTGGTCGCCGGATGGGTGACGATGCTCTTGGCGTCGCCGAGATTGTTGGAGATGCGCGCGATCCTGCAGCCGTTCAAAGTGCGGAACGCCGCCGCCTTGCCGCCCTTGACCTCGAAGCCGATCAGCGTCGAGCCGGCCCGCATCTGCTTCTTCACCACCGCGGCCTGCGGATGGTCGGCGCGGCCGGGATAGATCAGCCGCGCAATCTTCGGATGCTGCGCCAGCGCGTCCGCGATCTTCGCGGCACTCTCGGTTTGCGCCTTGACGCGGACGCCGAGCGTCTCCAGCGCTTTCAGCAGCACCCAGGCGTTGAACGGCGACATCGCCGGTCCGGTCTGGCGCAGGAAGGTGTGGATGTGCTCCTGGATGAAATCGTTCGTGGAGAGGATGACGCCGCCGAGGCAGCGGCCCTGACCGTCGATATGCTTGGTCGCGGAATAAACCACGACGTCGGCACCGAGTGTCAGCGGGCTCTGCCAGATCGGGGTGGCGAACACATTGTCCACGATCAGCCGCGCGCCGGCCTGATGCGCGATTTCGGCAATCGCGCCGATGTCGAGCACGTCGAGCGTCGGGTTGGTCGGGCTTTCGAGGAAACAGCTTCTGGTGTTGGGCCGCATCGCCTTGCGCCACTGATCGAGATCGAGACCATCGACCAGCGTCGAGGCGATGCCGTAGCGCGGCAATAAATCTTCCACCACATAGCGGCACGAGCCGAACATCTGCTTGGAGGCGACCAGATGATCGCCGGCCTTCAGCGGCGCCAGGATCGCGGTGGTGACGGCCGCCATGCCGGTGGCGGTGGCGCGCGCCGCTTCGGCGCCTTCGAGGTCGGCCATCCGCCGCTCGAACATCGCCACGGTGGGATTGGAGAAGCGCGAATAGAGAAAGCCCGGATCCTCGCCCTTGAAGCGGGCCTCGCACTGCTCGGCGCTGTCGTAGATGAAGCCCTGGGTCAGGAACAGCGATTCCGAGGTCTCGCCGAATTGCGAGCGCAGCGCGCCGGAATGGACGAGGCGGGTTTCGGGGCGATAATTGCGGGGCGGCTGCGCGGACATCTGACCTCCAATCGCGGCCATCAAGACGGCCGCAAAACCGGCATGAAAAAACCGGCCGGGAAAATTCCACAGGCCGGATGCCACAAGCCGAAGCCACAAAGCCGGGAGCTAACGTCCCCGGCCTGTTTAGCGACTTGTTTTACGTGGCTGCAAGCCGGCCGGCTCAAATCACCACGGGATAAGTCGCACCCTTAGTCCCGCCCACTCTTTCCGTCAAGCAACCCATCGGATAACCGGTAAGCATGACCGCCATGCGCGGGTCATGAGCCCGGAAGATATCGGACCGGAACATGCCCTTCTCGATCGCCCCGGACGCACAGGGAATTCTGCCCGACCGCATGATCGCGGCGATGGCCGATGCCGGCCTGATCCTGCCGGCCTATCCGTTCGTGGAAAGCCAGATCCAGCCCGCCAGCCTCGATTTGCGGCTCGGCGAGATCGCGTTCCGCGTCCGCGCCAGTTTCCTGCCGGGACCGGACACCACGGTGGCCGAGCGCATCGATGAACTGAAGCTGCACGAGATCGATCTGTCCGACGGCGCGGTGCTGGAGACCAACTGCGTCTACATCGTGCCGCTCCTGGAAAGTCTCGCGCTGCCCGCGCACATTCTCGCCGCCGCCAATCCGAAAAGCTCGACCGGCCGGCTCGACGTGTTCACCCGCGTGATCGCCGATGGCACCCGCCGCTTCGACATGATCGATGCCGGCTATCACGGCCCGCTTTATGCCGAGATCAGCCCGAAGACCTTTCCGATCCTGCTGCGCGAAGGCTCGCGGCTCTCGCAGATCCGATTCCGTTGCGGCCATCCGCTGCTCGGCGAGGAACAGTTGCAGGAGCTGCATGCGCGCGAGCGTTTGGTCGATAGCGACGCGCCTGATCTGGCCGGCGGCGTCGCGCTCAGCGTCGATCTGTCCGGCGAGGGCTCCGACGGTTTTGTCGGCTACCGCGCCAAGCGCCACACCGGCGTGATCGATATCGATCGCCGCGCCGGCTACACGGTCGGCGAGTTCTGGGAGCCGATCCGCGCGCGGGCCGACCGCAGCCTGATCCTCGATCCGGGCGAGTTCTACATTCTGGCCTCGAAGGAAGCGGTGCAGGTGCCGCCGGACTACGCCGCCGAGATGGTGCCGTTCGATCCCTTGGTCGGCGAATTCCGGGTGCACTATGCCGGCTTCTTCGATCCGGGCTTCGGCTATGCCGGCGCCGGCGGGCAGGGTTCGCGCGCGGTGCTGGAAGTGCGTTCGCGCGAGGTGCCGTTCATTCTCGAACACGGCCAGATCGTCGGCCGTCTGGTCTATGAGAAGATGCTGGCGCCGCCCGACGTGCTCTATGGCACGCGGATCGCGTCGAACTATCAGGGCCAGGGCCTGAAACTCTCCAAGCACTTTCGCGTCTGATCGCTATTTCGTGTCGGGCTTCTTCTCGGGAGCCTTCTTTTCGTCAGGGTCCTGATAGGGCGGGCAGACGCTGATGGTGGTCATCGCCAGCTTCGCGTCATCCTTGGATTTGTACGGCCCGTCGCCGAAAAAATACGGGCTGCCGCCGCCGATGGTCGGATTGCGGGTGACGATGTCGCAGCGGCCGGTGCTCTGGTTGCCGACCACCCAGAAGGATTGCGCGGCGGCGCTGGCGCAGAGCGCCACAAGGCCGAGCAGGGCAAGAACGGTCCGTGTCATCGTCGTGCTCCTTCGCCGGATCATCCGGCCGGCGGTGTCATGCAGGATCGCGTGCGCGCCGCGCCGCCGGAACAGGCGCAATGTCGCAGGTTGGTTCCGGCGCGGCATCCGTTAATGGCGGGTCTGGTTAACAGGGCCCGGCGGAAAGCGCGCGGCTTCGTTGCAAATTGCGCCGGACTGCGCGATGGTCGGTTCCGTCACGACCGTCCATTCGCCAGTTTTCGGCGGTGTGTGCACGGCGCTTCGCGGGCGTAGTTCAATGGTAGAACGGCAGCTTCCCAAGCTGCATACGAGGGTTCGATTCCCTTCGCCCGCTCCAGCGCTACTAATCGGATTGCGTCTATGGCGTAGATTTTTTTCTCAAAATCTCCGAAATGTATGCAGCCAACGCCCGCCGACCAGCCCGGTTTGCGTCAGATCCGGAATAATAAAAACATCCGATATCAGGTGATTGCTTGATGATGCGCTGGAATCTCCTAGAAGCGTCCCGATAATAGACCCATTGGTAGATTTGCCATCCAAAACAACCGAATCCGGTGTCGGATGGCCGTAGGATTTTGACGTCTAAATCAATTTTCATACCCGCCTCCAAACAAAACTAGCGGGCAGTTTGACCCAGCCGAGTCGCCGTCAAGCGTCACCGCAGGGCTAATTTGACCAATAGGTGACGGTGTTAAATGCGCGAGCCGAGGATAATTGGTTAGAAAGTCGGATAGCCTGCGGTTTCCCCTTCGCCATTTTTGCTGACGTTGTTCCCGCCGCGATGCTCGCTTGCGCGTTGCCGTTCCGGCACGACACGCCAGGTGCATCCGCACTGCAACACTACGGCGAAATTGCTGGGTGGGGCCCGCGCGCCGCTGGACAAAAAACCGGACTCACAACACGCTGCATCGATCCGGTGACGACGTTCGGCGCTGGTGGGGATGGGGCTGGCGATGAGGGTCTTGACCGGTATTCTGGCGGCGGTCTTTCTCGGGCTGGGAATCGGGGCAAGCCATGCGGTGATGCGGATCGCCGACGACCGCGGCGGCCGGATCGGAACCTACGTCGACAAATATCAGGCGCTGCGCACTTCCGGCGAAACCGTGGTGATCGACGGCCTGTGCGCCTCGGCCTGCACCATCGTGCTCGGCGCGGTGCCGCACGACAAGATTTGCGTGACCTCGCGCGCCAGTCTCGGCTTCCATGCGGCGTGGGATCCCGGCGCCGGCGGGCGGCCGGTGACCAATGCCGAGGCCACCCACATGCTCTACGAGATGTATCCGGTCTCGATCCGGCGCTGGATCAAGAAGCACGGCGGCCTCACCCCGCACATGATCTTTCTGCGCGGCCAGCAACTGATGGCGATGTACCGGCCCTGTTATCTCGACGCCCGGGCCTCGGCTTCCACCACGCGCTGATCCAGCGCAATTTTTCCCATGCGTTCATGATGCCGTGAGCAGGGCGGCAACGCCTTGCCCGGCGGGCTGTCTGCGTCTATGCCGATGGTGTCGTTCCGCGCTCCCGGCGCGGCGCGCTTTTCGTCCGCGCCGCGCTTGGCGCGCCTGTTCCCGACCGGCCTCGCGCCGGCTCAGCCCCAACCCGGAGCTTTAACCCAGAACTGTCATGGCAAACCGGATCAAACGCCCTCTTACGATCGTCGCGGCCTTCACCGTCAGTCTCGCCGTCGGCCTGCTGGCGACGCTGTGGCTGCTCGGCGGTCTGCGCAATGCGGCGCCGCCGGCGGCGATCGGCGGCCCGTTCCAGCTCGTCGACCAGAGCGGGCAGACCGTCACCGAAAAGAACCTGCAGGGGCGGCCGAGCATCATCTTCTTCGGCTTCACCCATTGCCCCGATGTCTGCCCGACCTCGCTGTTCGAGATGTCGGAGGTGCTGCGCGCGATGGGCAAGGATGCCGACCGCGTCAACGCATTCTTCGTCTCGGTGGACCCCGAGCGCGACACGCCGGCCGCGATGAAGGATTACCTGTCGAGCTTCGATCCGCATCTCAAGGGCCTCACCGGCGATGCGAAGGAGGTGACGAAGATCACCTCGGCCTATCGGGTCTACGCCAAGAAGGTGCCGCTGAAGGATGGCGACTACACCATGGACCACACCGCGCTGATCTATCTGATGGATCGCGACGGCCGCTTCGTCGCCCCGTTCAATCTCAAGCGCACGCCCGAGGAAGCGGCGGCCGATCTCAAGCGCTATCTCTGACGCGCCATCGCCGGCGTCATCTCGCCGGTCGCGCGCCGCCGTTGCGGCCTGTGCGAGCGCAGCCGCGAATGCCGCGCCAGGCCATGCTCGGTCTTCTCCCAGCGGTAGGGATCGTGCATGAGCTGGATCAGCGCCCGCCATGCCGCGAGCGACAAAAGCACCCAGTACAGCGGCGTCAGCGCCAGCACCCAGGCGTGGCGCAGCAGCCCGCGTCGCGACAGGCCGATCAGTCCGATCAGCACGGTGGAGAGATAGCCGGTGGCGATGGTCGCGACATGCAGTCCGGCGAATTCGCTGGCAAGGAAAGTCGCGACGGTGCTGTCGAAAGCGCGCAGCGTCATCGGAATGAGGATTTCCGCCAGCATCAGCGGATGCGCCAGCGCGGTCAGCACATTGCCGCCGACGATGATGTTGAGGGTGAAGAAGCCGCTCGGGCCGGCATCGCGCCATAATTCGCGCGGCGCGCGCATATGCACCAGCCAGGTCTGCATCCAGCCTTTCATCCAGCGCGAGCGCTGGCGCAGCCAAGCCTTGAGCCTCGCCGGGGCTTCCTCATAGGTGGTGAAGGCAAACATCACCGAGCGATAGCCGAAACGGGCGAGGCGGAAGCCGAGATCGGCGTCCTCGGTGACGTTGTAGGCGTCCCAGCCGCCGACCTCGCGCAGCAGGGCGGTGCGAAAATGATTGGACGAGCCGCCGAGCGGCAGCGGCATGCGGAAGGCCGAGAATCCCTGCAGGAACACGTCGAACTGCCCGGCATATTCGGCGGTGAACATCCGCGTCAGCCAGCTATCGGCGCTGTTGTCGATGCACAGGCTGGCCTGAGCGCAGGCGATCTCCTTTTCGCCCACGCTGAACACGTCGAGCGCGGAACGCAACTGGCCGGGATCGGGCCGGTCCTCGGCGTCGAACACCGCGAGGAATGTGCCGCGCGCGAAGGCGAGCGCGTAGTTCAGCGCCTTCGGCTTGGTGCGCGGGCCGAAATCCGGCGCGGTGATGACATGGACATGCGGCAGCGGGCCGAGTGCTGCGATGGCCTCGCGCGTTGCCGTATCGTCCGGCTCGATCACCAGCTTGATGTCGAGCTTCTCGCGCGGATAGTCGAGCGCTTCCAGCGCGCGCAGCAGCGGCGCGACCGATGTGGCTTCGTGATAGAGCGCGACCATCACGGTGTAGACCGGCAGACAGTCGTCGGAAAGGCGCCGGCGCTGCGGCTCTTTCGTTCGCGGCGCAAAGGAGCCGGCGAGCCGCAGTCCGTTGAACAGCAGGAACCAGACCGCCAGCGCCGCGCCGGCAAGCTGGATCGCCAGCAGCGGCATCAACGTGAAGATCGCCGCCCATGCCAGCGTCCAGGCCGCGCGGCGGACCGGCCTGCGCAGCCGCGTCACCGCGGCGGGCGCGGCCGACAATTCCGGCCAGCGCGAGGACAGGCCTTCCGCGGCTTCCTGCGCGATCGCGGAGCCGGCATGGCGGGTGACGAAACGGTCGAAGTCGCGCCGGCTCGCCAGCCGCAATTGCGCGCAGGCGGCGGGATATTTCAATGCAAGCTCGCTGATCCGCCGCGCGCTGAGGCCGACCAGAATCTGGATGTAATCGTGCCGGCCCTCGCGCAGGACCGGCACCAGGCCGTAGCGGCCGGCGTAATGCAGTTGCGCGTCGCTGAGCGGACAGTCCTCGCGGCGCAGTGCGCTGAAGGTTTCGATCCGGATGCCGCAATGCGCGGCGAGATGATGCAGATAGGCGTCTTCGTCGATCGCGCCGCACTGGATCAGCACCTGATCCGCGCCGACCCCGATGGCGGAGCTGCGCCGGGCCGCCGCCTGCAGCGCCTCGGGCGCAAGGACGCCGCGCAGGCAGTCGAGTTCGGGCGCATCGAAAGCGGTGGCGGAAGGCGGTGGTGGCGAGGGCCGGGAAGGACGGTGCCACAACCGGCCGATCAGCCCGGTGAGACGGCGCGGGAACGCGATTGTGCGCCGTTCCTGCCGTCCGGGCTGCGGCTTCCAAACCAAAGCGGCACGGTTCGAGGCCATATGCCAACCCGTCCCAAGCACTTAAACGCCCTCGCGTCGCTCGCCGGATGGTCTATAAGACGCTCGCGGAAGCCATTGATATGCAATCACAGGTAGCGGTCATCATCAACGCAAGATCATCCCGTGCGCTGCGACGGATGGTACCGGCCTGTTTTGCGGCGCTGCTGCTTGGCGTCCTGCCGGCCGGGGCCCAGTCTGCCGATCCGGCGGCGCAGGTGCCGCAGCCGGTGACGCCGCCGCCCGCCGCCGCGCAGGCCGCGGCGCCGCAGGCGGTGCCGGGCTTCTGGGATCCGCGGCGGCGTCCCGACCGGCCCGATCTCACGCGCATCGCCGTGATCCGCTTTCTGACCGAGACCGATTATCCGCCGTTCAATTTCACCGGGCCGGACGGCAATCCCGCCGGCTTCAATGTCGATCTTGCCCGCGCGATCTGCGAGGAGATCAAGGTGCCGTGCACGATCCAGATGCGGCGGTTCGAGACTTTGATCGACGCGGTCAACGCCAATCGCGGCGACGCCATCATCGCCTCGATCGCGGTGACGCCGCAGGTGCGCGCGCGGCTCGATTTCTCCGATCCGTATTATCGCGCTCCGGCGCGCTTCGTCTCGCGCCGCGACGAGGTGATGGCGGATGTGCGGCCGGAATATCTCGCCGGCAAGAAGATCGGCGCGATTTCCGGCTCGGCGCATGAAGCCTATCTGAAGTCGCTGTTCACCGATGCTCTGGTCGTCGGCTTTGCCAATGACGAGGCGCTGCGCCTCGCGCTGCGCCGGAACGAGGTCGACATGATCTTCGGCGATGCGATTGCGTTCGCCTTCTGGATCAACGGCACCGATTCGGGGGATTGTTGCGCTTTCTCCGGCGGGCCATTTGTCGAAAGCCGCTATTTCGGCGAGGGCGTCGGCATCGGCGTGAAGAAGGGCAACGACGTGCTGCGCCAGGCGCTGAACTGGGCGATGTTCCGGCTCTGGGAAAAAGGCCGCTACACCGACCTGTGGCTGCGCTATTTTTCCGTCAGCCCGTTTTAAGTCTATTCTCCACGCGCCGCCTTCCCTTTCTCCAGCCTTCGCGCATGACCGTCTGAAATCGTCCGGGAAACATGATGTCTGAACCGTTGCCGAGCCTCACCGAGATGACCGCGAGCGACCTGCGCGCGGTCGCCGAACAATCCAACGCCTGGCCGTTCGAGCAGGCGAAGCAGATCGTGGCGCGGCTGAAGAAAAAACCGAAGGACGAGGTGCTGTTCGAGACCGGCTACGGCCCCTCCGGCCTGCCGCATATCGGCACCTTCGGCGAGGTCGCGCGCACCACCATGGTGCGTCATGCCTTCCGCGTGCTGACCGAGGACAGGATCAAAACGCGGCTGCTCGCCTTCTCCGACGACATGGACGGCCTGCGCAAGGTGCCGGACAACGTGCCGAACAAGGAGATGCTGGCGCAGGATCTCGGCAAGCCGCTGACCAAGGTGCGCGATCCGTTCGGCACCCATGACAGCTTCGGCGCGCACAACAATGCGCGGCTGCGCGCCTTCCTCGACACCTTCGGCTTCGATTACGAATTCGCCTCCTCGACCGACTACTACACCTCGGGCCGGTTCGACGCGACGCTGCTCAAGGTGCTGGAGAAGATCGAGGAGGTGATGGCGATCATGCTGCCGTCGCTGCGCGAGGAGCGCGCCGCGAGCTATTCGCCGTTCCTGCCGGTCTGTCCGCGCACCGGCGTGGTGCTGCAGGTACCGATCGTCGAGCATGACAAGAAGGCCGGCACGGTGTCCTACGATGATCCGGACACCCGCGAGCGCGTCACCGTTCCGGTCACCGGCGGCCACTGCAAGCTGCAATGGAAGCCGGACTGGGCGATGCGCTGGGTCGCGCTCGGCGTCGATTATGAAATGGCGGGCAAGGACCTGATCGATTCGGTGAAGCTGTCGGGCAAGATCTGCCGCGCGCTCGGCGGCACGCCGCCGGAGGGCTTCAACTACGAACTGTTCCTCGACGACAAGGGTCAGAAGATCTCCAAGTCGAAGGGCAACGGCCTCACCATCGACGAGTGGCTGCGCTACGCCTCGCCGGAATCGCTGTCGCTGTTCATGTATCGCGAGCCGAAATCCGCCAAGCGGCTGTATTTCGATGTGATCCCGCGCAATGTCGACGAGTATCAGCAGTTCCTCGACGGCTATGCGCGCCAGGACATCAGGCAGCGGCTCGGCAATCCGGTGTGGCACATCCATGCCGGCAACCCGCAGGCCTCCGACATGCCGGTGACGTTTCAGCTCCTGCTGACGCTGGTGTCGTCGTCGAACGCGGAGAACGCCGGAACGCTGTGGGGCTTCATCCAGCGCTATCGTCCGGGCGTGACGCCGCAGAGCCATCCGCGGCTCGACGCGCTGGTCGGCTACGCCATCAACTATTATCGCGACTTCGTCGCGCCGACCAAGCAGTTCCGCGCCCCGACCGACGGCGAGCGTGCGGCGCTGACCGATCTGCGTAACGCGCTGGCGCAACTGCCGCCGGAGGCCTTCGCCGAGGACATCCAGAACCTGGTCTACGAGATCGGCCGGCGCGAGCCGTTCCTCGATCACAAGAAGACCGGCAAGGACGGCCGGCCGGGCGTTTCGCTCGACTGGTTCAACATGCTCTATCAGGTGCTGCTCGGGCAGGAGAAAGGGCCGCGCTTCGGCTCGTTCGTCGCGGTCTACGGCGTGACCAACGCGATCGCGATGATCGACGCCGCGCTGACGCGCTAGGCTTCCTCCATGTCGAAAGTGACGCGCGCGACGAAAATGCTGGAGCAGGCGGGCGTCGCGTTCTCGGTGCACACTTACGATTACGACAGCAACGCCGACCGCATCGGCCTGCAGGCGGCGGAGGCGATCGGCGAGCTGCCGTCGCGCGTGCTGAAATCGCTGATGGCGCTGGTCGATAGCAAGCCGGTCTGCGTCATCGTGCCGTCGGACTGCGAGGTGTCGATGAAGAAACTCGCATCTGCCTTTGGCGGAAAATCTGCGCAGATGATGAAGCCGGCCGACGCCGAGCGGTTGTCGGGCTACAAGGTCGGCGGCATCAGCCCGTTCGGCCAGATGCGCGCCCCGCGCGCCGCCATCGAGCAGCAGGCGATGGCGCAGGATCTTGTCTACATCAATGGCGGGCAGCGCGGCCTGCAGGTGCGGCTCAACCCGCAGGACGCCGCGAAAGTCCTGCACGCCATCGTCGCGCCGCTGGTGGCGTGAGAGGCAGTGCCTCTCGGTAACGGTTTTTCTTGCTCGTGCTTAAGACGTGGATGGCCGGGACATAGGCGAGCGGAGCGACGCCGTTTTTTGAACGGCTATGCCCGGCCATGACGATTGTTGCTCGATTGAGCATCCCTTCCGATACGACCCGAGTAGATTGCGATTGAGTGTAGATTCTTTGATCAAACGTAAATCTCGTCATGGCCGGGACAAGCCCGGCCATCCACGTCCTTGCTTGGACGCCTTTCAGATAATCGTTTCGTAAAGATCATCCCATTCCGGATTTTTGCCAGAATGAGTCGCACCTTCCAGGTTCGCGGCCAATGCTTCATGTTGTGCTCGCGCTGGATGGCTGTCTCGATGGTATCGTATCGCTCGAAATAGACCAGACGCTTGATGCCGTATTGGCGCGTGAATCCGGGTACGACTCCGCTTCGATGTTCATGCAGTCGTCGCACAAGATCATTGGTGACGCCGACATACAGAACGCCGTTCGGCTTGCTCGCCAGAATATAGACGTAGCCCCCTGCCATCCTGGCATGATGAAGAGCGTGGATGGCCGGGACAAGCCCGGCCATGACGATGTCGGGCGATTCCTGCCAACCTTTATTCCGAACGCAGCACCGCACGGCGGTTGGCTTGCTGCACCGGGCGCGCGTTCATCGGATAAAGTTTCGCAAAGGCTGCGATATCCTCCGCCGCGACGGTGATCGGAGACGCCAGCACCAGCCATTCGACGGTCTCCGAACAGGGCGGCGTCGTCAGCGAGCCGGGATAGCGATAATAGCCGAGCTTGCCCGGCAGCAATTTGCGCGGGTTGAATGCCGGATCGGCCTTCACCGCGGGGCCTTCCTTGCCGGGCATGGTGGCGGTGATGCGCGCGAAGGCGGCGTTGCGCCGGCCCGCTTCCATCAGCACGCCGACCACGGCGAGATGGCCCGCGGCGTTCCGATGCACGAAATGCCCCTCCATCGGGAAATTTCTGCCGCCGATCAGATGTTCGCTCGGCCGGTGGAAATGCAGTTGCAGCAGCTCGTAGTTGTCGTTGCCGAGACCAAGCCGGCCGCCCGGCGCGAAATTGAGCTGGATGGTATGGCCGTTGTTGACGATGGTATCGGCTTGCAAGGGCCATTTGATGTTGAGACGCGGCAATTGTGCGCGGATCACCGGACCGATATCGACCGGCGACTGCTGCGCGCCGGCCGAGCAGACCTTGCTGGCGGCGTCGAGGTCGCCCCATTTTTCCGGTCCCGTCGTGCCCTCGTAGCTCCAGTGCGCGTCGGCGGCGAAGCCGGCGGGTGCACACAGCGGACACAGCGCGAGCCCCGCAAGCGTTTTCAGTAAATGACGGCGATGCATGTCTTTCAGCCCCCCTGTGAGTGATGTGGAAATCAAATCGGATTCAGCGGTCGCCGGCGACCGGCGAAGGCGACCGGATCACTGACTCGCCCAGACGATGCGCGCGATCCATTCCACCTCGGCGGTGGAGAGGGTGCGGTCGGCATGCGCCGGATTGAGCGATTGCAGTTCGATCACCTTCTGGGTGCGGCGGCGCAATTCCTTCACCATCACCTCGCCGTCGCGGGTCTTCACCACCACGCGGTCGCCGCGCCGGATCGGCGCGCCGGGCGAGACCACGATGACGTCGCCGTCGCGATAGGTCGGCTTCATCGAGTC
>JAFKKO010000049.1 GCA_017305455.1 Hyphomicrobiales bacterium
GAGGACGTGCGCATCGTCATCGAGCCGAAGACGCGCAACGTCGATCCCGAAGTGCTGATGGAGACGCTGTTCAAGCAGACCGAGCTTGAAAGCCGCATCTCGCTCAACCTCAACGTGCTGGTGAAGGGCCGCATCCCCAAGGTGCTCGGCCTCGCCGAAGTCTTGCGCGAATGGCTCGACCATCTGCGCGACGTGCTGCTGCGTCGCTCGAACTATCGCAAGACCCAGATCGAGAACCGCCTCGAAGTGCTCGGCGGCTATTTGATCGCGTATCTCAACCTCGACAAGGTGATCAAGATCATCCGCACCGAGGACGAGCCCAAGCCGGTCTTGATCAAGACGTTCAAGCTCACCGAGGTGCAGGCCGACGCCATCCTCAACATGCGCCTGCGCAGTCTGCGCAAGCTGGAGGAAATGGAGATCCGGCGCGAGGACAAGGATCTGCGCACCGAGCTCAAGGGCATCAACGCGGTGCTCGCTTCCGAGCCCGAGCAGTGGAAGAAGGTCGGCGAGCAGATCAAGAAGGTGCGCGACACCTTCGGGCCGAAGACGCCGCTCGGCAAGCGCCGCACCCAGTTCGCCGATGCACCCGAGCACGATCTCGCCGCCATCGAGGAAGCGCTGGTCGAGCGCGAGCCGATCACCGTCGTGGTCTCCGACAAGGGCTGGGTGCGCACGCTGAAGGGCCATGTCGAGGATCTGTCGAACCTCACCTTCAAGACCGACGATCGTCTGCGGATTTCGTTCTTCGCCGAAACCACTTCGAAATTGCTGCTGCTCGGCACCCATGGGCGGTTCTACACGCTGGATGCGCAGAAGCTGCCGGGCGGCCGCGGCCATGGCGATCCGATCCGCAGCTTCATCGACATGGAGGGCGACGCCAACATCGTGGCGATGTTCGTCAACACCGGCGGCCGCAAATTCCTGATCGCGAGCCATGACGGACAGGGCTTCGTCGTCAACGAGGACGATTGCGTCGGCAACACCCGCAAGGGCAAGCAGGTCATCAACGTCGCCATGCCGAACGAAGCGGCGGCGCTGGCGCAGGTCACGGGCGATACCGTCGCGGTGATCGGCGAGAACCGCAAGATGGTGATCTTCCCGCTGGAGCAGGTGCCGGAGATGGCGCGCGGCCGCGGCGTGCGGCTGCAGCGCTACAAGGATGGCGGGCTGTCGGATGTCACCACCTTCGTCGCCAAGGACGGTCTGACCTGGAAGGATTCCGCCGGCCGCGAGTTCTCTGCGAGCTGGAAGGAATTGGCCGACTGGCGCGGCAATCGCGGCGATGCCGGTCGCCTGCCGCCGAAGGGTTTCCCGAAGTCGAACAAATTCGGCAAGATCATCGGCTAAGGATCTTGTCTCATCGTCATTGCGAGCGAAGCGAAGCAATCCAGCCCGACTGCGCAGCGCAAAAGAACTGGAGTGCTTCGGAGCTATCGCTCCTCGCAATGACGAAGCGTGGACAGGCTGGCTTTCGCGAAAGTATTCCCATGAGCGGGTGACGTTCTGCTGCGTCTTGGGTATCTTGAGACGGAATTGTCTTGAGGAAGATCGAATGGTCCGTCGTAACGAAATCCGCGAAGGCGAGGTCGCTGTCACGCCGCCGCCGCCGACCGATGCGGGACTGACGTTTATCGGCCGCATCCATACCCCGTGGACCGACCGGATGATGACGCCGCGTCAGGGTCGCCACGATGGTCCGGTGTGCCAGATCGAGATTTTCGAGCCGTGGGTGATCGCGCTGAAGGGGCTGGAGAAGTTCAGCCAGGTCGAGGTGATCTACTGGCTGCATGAATCGCGGCGCGATCTGGTGCTGCAAAGCCCGGCCAGCGACACCAATCTGCACGGCACGTTCGCGCTGCGCTCGCCGGTGCGGCCCAATCCGCTCGGTACCTCGGTGGCGAAACTGGTGTCGGTCGAGGGCAACATCGTCAGCGTGCAGGGCCTCGATTGTCTCGACGGCACGCCGCTGCTCGATCTCAAGCCGGACCGCTGCAAGTTCACCCCGATCGCCCCGCCGCAGCCCGGCGATTTCGAGAAGCAGGGTTAGGCACGCAAAGGCTGTTGAGCTACCTGACCCAACATCATCGGCCTTATCCTTCGAGACCCATCGCTTGCAGCGATGCTCCTCCGGATGAGGAGCACATCCGGCGACTATCGCCCCTCATGGTGAGGAGCGAGGCGGAGCCTCGCGTCTCGAACCATGAGGCCACCTCATAAAGCCCGCCAGTGACCGCACCGTCATGGCCGGATTTATTCCGCCATCCACGCCTTTCCGCTGGTCCTTCGCAAAGGCGTGGATGCCCGGCACAAGGCCGGCCATGACGACCTCTGATTTTTCGCCGGAGCCCAGCGATTTTGAGAACCGGGCTAGCCGCGAGCTTCGCGAAGCCATCCGGCCTGCCTGTGCCGCGCGAAAAGACCCAATTGCTTTGTCGCATTGCGCTCATGGCAATGACGGCGGCGATATCCGCCGCTTAATCTGGTGCGGAAAGTCCCGTGGAGAGGGCCCGCAGCCCTCACAGGAATGGCCGGCTGGTCCCGATACTCCCGCTATTGCAAGTCACTTGCAACTAGATCGAAACATTGCCATAGTTGCAGTATGGATGACATTTCCAATTCCAAGCTCCGGCCGGATGTCCGGGAGGGCGAATCGCCGGCGGGGCAACGCGCGCAGGCTGGGATGCAAGGCGCACAGGCCGCGGCCGACGCCGCGCAGCCCGCGCATGCCTCGGACGAAGGCTGGCGCACGGCGCGCGGCGAGCCGTCGCTGTCGGACATGTTCGCCACCATCGGCGTGGCGAAAAGCGCTTCGTTCTGGCGCAAGCTGTCGGCGTTTCTCGGCCCCGGCTATCTGGTTGCGGTCGGCTACATGGATCCGGGCAACTGGGCGACCTCGCTCGCCGGCGGCTCGAAGTTCGGCTACGCGCTGCTCGCGGTGGCGCTGATCTCCAACATCATGGCCATCATCCTGCAGGCATTGTGCGCGCGGCTCGGCATCGGCGCGGGGCGCGATCTGGCGCAGGCCTGCCGCGACGCCTTTCCGAAATGGGCGTCATGGCCGCTGTGGCTGCTGGCGGAAATCGCCATCAGCGCCACCGACCTTGCCGAAATCATCGGCACCGCGATCGGCCTCAATCTGCTGTTCGGCATCCCGCTCGAGATCGGCGTCTTGATCACCGCGCTCGACGTATTTTTGATTCTGGCGCTGCAGGCACTCGGCTTCCGCTGGATCGAAGCGTTCGTGGTGACGCTGCTCGGCGTCATCGCCGCATGCTTCGCGTTGCAGATCGGCATGGCCGATCCCGACTGGGGCCAGGTGATCCGCGGCTTCGCGCCGACGGTGGAGATCGTGCGCAATCCGGAGATGCTCTATCTCGCGCTCGGCATTCTCGGCGCGACGGTGATGCCGCATAACCTCTATCTGCATTCCGGGCTGGTGCAGACCCGCGGCTACGGCCACACCGCGCCGGAAAAGCGCGAGGCGATCAAGTTCGCCACCATCGATTCCACCATCGCGCTGTGCCTTGCGCTGACCATCAACGCCTCAATCCTGATCCTGGCCGCCGCCGCGTTTCATGCCACCGGCAAGACCGAGATCGCCGAGCTGGACAAGGCGCACGCGCTGCTCTCGCCGATGCTGGGCTCCAGCCTCGCGCCGACGCTGTTCGGCATCGCGCTTCTGTGCTGCGGCCTGAACTCGACCGTTACCGCGACGCTGTCGGGCCAGATCGTGATGGAAGGCTTTATCAACATCCGCGTCGCGCCGTGGCTGCGCCGCCTGATGACCCGCGCCATCGCCATCGTGCCGGCGGCGCTGGTGACGATCTGGTATGGCGAGAAAGGCACTGCCGAGCTCCTGATCCTCAGTCAGGTGGTGCTCAGCCTGCAACTGCCGTTCGCCATCGTGCCGCTGGTGATGTTCACCGCGAGCCGCCGGAAGATGGGCAGCTTCGTCGCGCCGCGCTGGCTCACCGCCGCCGCCGCTCTCACCGCCGCGATCGTGATCGCGCTGAACGTCAAGTTGGTGATCGATTTCGTAATGGAGTAAACAGCCGGTCCTCGTGGTGAGGAGGCGTCAACAGCGCGTCACCGCGTGTCTTTCGACGCGCTATGGCGCCGTCGCGAAGACCTTTGTCATGCCCGGCCTTGTGCCGGGCATCCACGTCTTCAGGGCATTTTGGCTAAGGAAAGACATGGATGGCCGGAATAAATCCGGCCATGACGGATCATGCCGTTATGAAAACTCAGTCCTGCGGCTCCGGCGCCGTGGTGCCGCTGGCATCGACGCGCAGCCAGCCGCTGGGGGCAAGACGCTGCTGCGGATGAAAGCGCGCCTTGTAGTCCATCTTGGCGGAGCCCTCGATCCAGTAGCCGAGATAGACGTAAGGCAGGCCGAGCCGCCGCGCCCGCGCGATATGATCGAGGATCATGAAAGTGCCGAGCGAGCGGTCGTGGTCGGTGGGCTCGAAGAAGGAATAGACCATCGACAGCCCGTCATTGAGGATGTCGGTCAGCGCCACCGCGATCAGTTCGCCTTTGTCGGTGGGCCCGGCCGGCGTCTTGCGGCGGCGATATTCGATCACCCGCGTCGCGACGTGGCTGTCCTCCACCATCATCGCGTAGTCGAGCACGGTCATGTCGGCCATGCCGCCGTCATGATGGCGGGCGTCGAGATAGGCGCGGAAGATCGAATACTGCTCGGAGGTCGGCACCGCGCTGCGCATCTCGCCGACGATGTCGGCATTGCGCGCCAGCACCTTGCGGAAATTGCGCGAGGGACGGAATTCGCCCGCGATCACCCGCACCGAGACGCAGGCGCGGCACTGGTCGCAGGCCGGGCGGTAGGCGATCGACTGGCTGCGGCGGAAGCCGCCATGGGTCAGAAGGTCGTTGAGTTCGCCCGCCTTCTCGCCGACGAGGTGCGTGAAGACCTTACGTTCCTGCCGGCCCTCCAGATACGGGCAGGGCGAAGGCGCGGTAAGATAGAATTGCGGGGTATTGCGCGAGTGCTGTGTCACGTATCGCCGTCAGCCTCCGAAAGGAACGCGGCCTTGCGGTCCGCGCTCCGGCATCATCCCGTCGCAACCCCTGCCTGTCGTCGCTTCGCGCAGGATTCGGCTGCCGTGCCAGCATCGCGCCGCGGCCGGAGGCCGTCAACCGGCGCCGGCCGCAGCGAGGCCATGCCCTGCGGGTTCAGAACGGGCGTGTGGCCGGCAGGTCGGCCGACGAATTGACGATCGTGGTTCCGAGCAGCAGGTCGTGCAGCAACTGCGCGCGGCGGTTGAAGAAGCCGACGATCACGACGAACGGCGTCAGCAGCGACACCGAGAGCCAGTACAGCACGGCATGGACCACGCCGAGCAGGAAATAGGGCCGCTCGCCGGTCCGGGTGCGCATGTGGATATCCATGGTGCGCATGCCCACGGTGGCGGCATGGCGGCCGCCGAGCGAGGAGCCGTAATAGATCAGCGCCCACAGCACCGACAGCGGCGAGAGCAGCCAGAACAGCATCCAGCCGAGGCCGAGCGTCACGATGCCGAACAGCGCGATGAAGATGGTGGCGAGGATGATCGGCACCGACAGCACCACGAGATCGATCAGGAAGGCGATGAAGCGCTTGGTCAGAACGCCGCGATAGAGCGCGTCGTCGTAGCTCGCATCATAGGCCTGCTCCGAGCCCGAATAGGGGTCGTTCCGCCAGGTCGCGCCGCCATTGTTTCGGGTATCGGACATCGTGCTCCTCCTGTGCGCCCGTGCGGGCACATGGCAGGGACATGGCGATACGATTTTGGCGGCGCAAGATGGCCGCGGACATGAACGAAAAGAAATGATGTCGCAGGGAAGGGGCCGGGCGCGGCGTCCACCTCTCCCATGGGGAGAGCTCGGATCGCGTCAGCGATCCGGGTGAGGGAGATCGATTGTCTCGTTGGGCATCGTAACCCTCGACCCGAGCAAATCTCGTCATCGCCCGGCTTGTCCCGGTGATGCACGTCTTAACGAAAGATCAGCAGGAAAGACGTGGATGGCCGGCATAAATCCGGCCATGACGGCGCGGCAGTCACGCGCCGCGACGGAGAGAGATCAGCCGCGTCCTTCACCTCTCCCGTGGGGAGAGGTCGGATCGCGTTAGCTATCCGGGTGAGGGAGTACGGTCTCTCGATGAATTATAACCCCTCACCCCAACCCTCTCCCTATGGGAGAGGGAGACATCTGACGGCTGCGAGGTGCCGTGAGATGAAAAATCAGCCGCGTCCCGCTTTCAGCCTCTCCGCAGCCTGCGGGGCGAAATAGGTCAGCACGCCGTCGGCGCCGGCGCGCTTGAACGCCAGCAGGCTTTCCATCATGGCGCGCTCGCCGTCGATCCAGCCGGCATTGGCGGCGCCCGCGATCATCGCGTATTCGCCCGACACTTGATAGGCGAAGGTCGGCACCGCAAAGGTGTCCTTCACTCGCCGCACGATATCGAGATAGGGCAGGCCGGGTTTCACCATCACCATGTCGGCGCCCTCGGCGATGTCGAGTTCGACTTCGCGCAGCGCCTCGTTGGAATTGCCGGGGTCCATCTGGTAGGTGCGCTTGTCGCCCTGCAGCGCCTTGGCCGAACCGATCGCGTCGCGGAACGGGCCGTAGAACGCGGAGGCGTATTTCGCCGCATAGGCCATGATCTGCACGTCGGTGAAGCCGGCATGATCGAGCGCGGCGCGGATCGCGCCGACGCGGCCGTCCATCATGTCGGACGGCGCGATGATGTCGCAGCCGGCTTCCGCCTGCACCAGCGCCTGCTGCACCAGCGTTGCGACCGTCTCGTCATTGAGGATGACGCCGTCGCGCAGCAGGCCGTCATGGCCATGGCTGGTGAACGGATCGAGCGCCACGTCGCACAATACGCCGAGATCGGGAAACTCATGCTTGATGGCGCGCACCGTACGGCACACGAGGTTGTTGACGTTGAGCGCCTCGCTGCCGATCTCGTCGCGCAGCGAGGCCTCGGTGTAGGGAAACAGCGCGATGCACGGAATGTCCAGCTTCATCGCGCGTTCGGCGTCGCGCACGCATTGATCGACGCTGAGGCGCTCGACGCCGGGCATCGAGGCGACCGGCACGCGGCTGTTGTCGCCGTCGGCGACGAACAACGGCCAGATCAGGTCGTCGGTGGTCAGCGTGTGTTCGCGCACCAGACGGCGCGTCCATTCCGATTTGCGGTTGCGGCGCAGCCGGACCGGCAGATCGAGCGCGGAGGAGGCGGGGCTGCGATCCGGGGCCGCGCTGCCGGGACCATCACGCATTTCGATCGGCCGCCCGAATTTGATCGCCATTGCTTCTTCCTGAAACTTGATCCTCATCCTGAGGAGCATCGCCGCAAGCGTTGCGTCCCGAAGAGGCTGGTGGCCTCGTGGTTCGAGACGTCGCCATAGCGCGCCGGAAGACGCGCGGTGACGCGCTGGTGGCTCCTCCTCACCATGAGGAACTGGATTGTTTTGCGGCAGGGTCTGCCGGCTGCATGGCAATCTAGCATTCCCGCCGCGGCGCGTCACCGCGTGGTTTTTCATAGATCGTGATTGATTTTGCGCGGTCAAACGACCAAGACTCCGCCGCGAACGGGGACGAATCCGGCAGGACGATGAAAAGACGCAGAGGCCGTACGGCCGATCATCATGACGTGACGCCGCGCGAGCCGGTGATCGGCGGCCCCGCGTTGCCGCAGGATGCGGAGACCGGTGGCACCGTGTGGACGCGGCGGCTCGTGCTGTTCCTGCGCGCGATGGCGGTGATCGCGATGATGCTCGGTCTCTACAACTGGGCGCAGATCACCGGCTTCATCGGCAACGAGGACACCGCGTTCGAGGTGCAGAGCGCGCAGTGGCGGTCCGCGACGGTGTATTTCGCGGTGATCGAACTCGTCGCCGCGGTCGGGCTGTGGCTGGCGACGCCATGGGGCGCGGTGGTGTGGCTCACCACCGTGGTGTCGATGGCGGTGATCGAGCTGATGTTTCCGGCGATCTATGGCGGCAATATCATGGTCGTCGTGTTCGCGGCGATCATGCTGGTCACCTATCTCGCGCTGGCGTGGATGGCGGCGCGCGAGCGGCCGCCATAGCGCGCCACCATCCTCAACGAAATCTTTCAAATTTGAAGCGTCTTTGTTCTGGAATGCGACAGATCGGGCGACGAAGCGTGAACGAACGGCGCGGCGTCGTGAACGAGAAGTAACGAAAGCCCCTGAAAATGCGGGCTAAATCAATCGTTTACTGATTCAAATAAACCTTATCTTTATGCTGTTGTTTAAGCTCGTCTTCAACCGCTTCCCTTACGTTGGGCTCATCAGACGAAGCAAAAGTTTCGTCGAATAAGTCGTAAAAACGACAACAGGGAAGTGTCATGATGAAATCCGCAATGAAGGCGGTTGAACCCGCCGCTCAGACCATTGCCGCGCCGGTTCAGCCGCTCTATCTCGAAGCTCTGACTCTTGTCGAGCGGCTGCATCGCCGTCTGCTCGACGTCATCAAGGACGAGTTCGATCGCCGCGGCCGCTCCGACATCAATTCGGTGCAGGCGCTGCTGCTCTACAACATCGGCGACAAGGAGCTGACCGCGGGCGAGCTGCGCACGCGCGGTTACTATCTCGGCTCCAACGTCTCCTACAATCTGAAGAAGCTCGTCGAGATGGGCTATCTCGATCATCAGCGCTCGCGCGTCGATCGTCGCTCGGTCCGCATCCGCCTGACCGCACAGGGCCAGGAAGTCCGCCACATCGTCGATGCGCTGTATCAGAAGCACGTCAAGACGGTGGAGCAGGTCGGCGGCATCTCCAACGAGGAGTTCGCGACCCTCAACAAGTCGCTGCACCGCCTCGAGCGCTTCTGGACCGACCAGATCCTGTATCGTCTCTGAGACATGTCCTCGCTCGCGCGGTTGCCGCGCAAGCGATGATCCGGGCCAAGCCGGCGCAAGAGCGGCGGCCCGCCATTTCGCCGCGAACACTTCCCGCGCGCGTCGCATCCTTTGCGGGTGCGGCGCGCTTTTTCGTGTGTGATGTGATGCGATGCGGCGGGCTGCGCCATCGCCGGCGACGACGCGCCGAAGGAATTATTTCGCCGGCGTTGCGGGAAGCGATCCGGTGGTGGCCGCTCCGCTCCGGTCGGCGAGCGCCTTATTGGTCATCTGCAGTTCGGTGCCGTCGAGCTTGAGCGTGCTGCCGTTCGGCAACTCCCACACATAGTGCCCGCTATTGTCGGCGCTGCCGGTGGTCGGCTCGCGGCCGAACTGCTTGGATACGGATTTGGCGATTTCCTCCGGCGACAAATCGCGCCGGTTCAGCGAGGCGTGCACGGTATAGACCGGCTTGCCCTTAAGACCGCCGGCGAAGGCCAGCCGCACCCGGCCGGCTTCGGTCTTGCAGTCGAGCGAATTCTCGTCCGGCGTCTCGCAGACCCATTGCCGCTTGGTGACGATCTTGTCGGCGTCCTCGCGCGGCATGCCCGGCGAGAAACCGAAAACGTCCTGCCGCGCGCCGCCGATCATCGCCTTGTAGGCAAACAGCGCGATGATCACCGCGCCGGACAGAATGACGATCTTGATCGTGGCGTTACTCTTGGCTTCGGACATCTGATCCCTTCCTCTGTGGAGGGGCAAATCACCATGTCTGGCCGGCTTTCTCAACCCTTGGGTCGCGGAGCGGGGCGGTGGACGGGCCCCGGAACAGAGAATCGACTCGTAAACGAGTCCTGAATCCGGGGCTGTCCAAGCGAAAAATAAAGGCCGGGACTCCTTGTCCGACTCTTTCCATCATCGGGCCATGATGAAAGCGATTCCTCCGACAAGCCGCGCCCGTGTTCAGCTTGCGTTGCTGCTCGTCCTCGCGGCGGGCTGTCTGCTGAACATGGCGTTGCTGTTTGCCCGTCTGTAGGCGGGCCTGCGTTCGAATCGCGGTTCGGTTTTGCCGATAAGCCCTGCCAGACCGATTATTCCCGCTGCACCGGGCTGCCAGAGTTGTCAGGATATTATTCCTGTGTCTCTGACCGGAATGCAGGCCGCATTCAGGATGTTTCTGCCATTGCTGGAAATTTCCCCGGTCGTCCCGGCCGCGCCGGGGCGACATTTTGGAGCCGGCCTCCAGCAGTTTGGGCCAGACTTCGGGAAAAAGGCCGCCGACGTCGCAAGGTCCAGATGCGAGTGCCAAAAACCGGCAGTTGGCGCTGGCACACTAAATATCACCTTTTGCCGCCTCAGCTTGGCCATCAGTGCCACATATGGTATCTGGCTCGCGCTGTTTCCGCCCAAGCCCAATGACCGTCCGCGCCATCGCAAGCTGCGGCGGTGGAGATGTACCCAATGAGCTCGTCCAGTTCTTCCGCCAAGACCGCGTCTGCCCCGGACACCTTTTTCACTGCGTCGCTGGCGCAGGCCGATCCCGAGATCGCCGATGCGATCAAGGGCGAACTCGGTCGCCAGCAGCATGAGATCGAGCTGATCGCGTCCGAGAACATCGTCAGCCGCGCCGTGCTGGAGGCGCAGGGCTCGGTGATGACCAACAAGTACGCCGAAGGCTATCCGGGCAAGCGCTACTATGGCGGCTGCGAATGGGTCGACGTCGCCGAGACGCTGGCGATCGAGCGCGCCAAGAAACTGTTCGGCGCGAACTTCGCCAACGTGCAGCCGAACTCCGGCAGCCAGATGAACCAGGCCGTGTTCCTGGCGCTGCTGCAGCCCGGCGACACCTTCATGGGTCTCGACCTTGCCGCCGGTGGCCATCTCACCCACGGCTCGCCGGTCAACATGTCCGGCAAGTGGTTCAAGGCGTCGCACTACACCGTGCGCCGCGAGGACCAGATCATCGACATGGATGAGGTGGCGAAGCAGGCCGAGCAGGTGAAGCCGAAGCTGATCATCGCCGGCGGCTCGGCCTATTCGCGGCCGTGGGACTTCAAGCGCTTCCGCGAGATCGCCGACAGCGTCGGCGCCTATTTCCTGGTGGACATGGCGCATTTCGCGGGTCTGGTCGCCGGCGGCGCGCATGCCTCGCCGGTACCGTATGCCCACGTCACCACCACCACCACGCACAAGTCGCTGCGCGGCCCGCGCGGCGGCCTGATCCTCTCCAACGACGAGGAAATCGCCAAGAAGATCAACTCGGCGATCTTCCCCGGCCTGCAGGGCGGCCCGCTGATGCATGTGATCGCCGCCAAGGCGGTGGCGTTCAAGGAAGCGCTGAGCCCCGACTTCAAGGTCTATGCCAGGAACATCGTCGAGAACGCCCGGGCGCTGGCCGAGTCGCTGCGCGGCCATGGTTTTGAGATCGTCTCGGGCGGCACCGACAACCATCTGATGCTGGTCGACCTGCGACCCAAGGGCCTCAAGGGCAACATCTCGGAGCGCGCGCTGGTGCGCTCGGCCATCACCTGCAACAAGAACGGCATTCCGTTCGATCCTGAAAAGCCGTTCGTCACCTCGGGTCTGCGTCTCGGCACCCCGGCGGCGACCACGCGCGGGTTCGGCGTCGCCGAATTCAAGCAGGTCGGTGCGCTGATCGCCGAAGTGCTGAACGCGGTGGCGCAGTCGCCGGACGGCTCGGCGCCGGGCGTCGAGGCGTCGGTGAAGCAGCGGGTGCGCGAACTCACCGATCGTTTCCCGATCTATCCGTAAGGCCAACCGGAAGGCTGTGCGCTCATGCGTTGTCCAAGCTGCGGCAGTCTCGATACCCAGGTGAAGGATTCACGGCCGACCGAGGACTCGGCCGTGATCCGGCGGCGGCGCGTCTGCATGGCGTGCAATTTCCGCTTCACCACCTTCGAGCGCGTGCAACTGCGCGAGCTTACCGTGATCAAGCGCAGCGGCCGCCGCGTGCCGTTCGACCGCGACAAGCTGGTGCGCTCGCTGCAGATCTCGCTGCGCAAGCGCCCGGTGGATTCCGAGCAGCTCGAGCGGATGGTGTCCGCCATCGTCCGCGAACTGGAGAGCGGCGGCGAGTCGGAGATTTCATCGGAGACCATCGGCGAGATCGTGATGGAGCACCTGCGCAAGCTCGACGACGTTGCCTATGTGCGCTTTGCCTCGGTCTATCGCGATTTCCGGGAGGCCAAGGATTTCGAGACCGTGCTGGGCGAATTGTCGAGCGAGGACGATGCGCCCCCGGCGGCCGCGCCGAAATGACGGCGCTCCGCCGCTCCTCGTTCGATGTCTGATCATCGCTACATGCAACTGGCGCTTGCGCTCGGCCGGCGCGGGCAGGGGCGTACCTGGCCCAATCCCGCAGTTGGCGCGGTGATCGTGAAGGACGGCATCATTGTCGGGCGCGGCTGGACCGCGCCGGGCGGGCGGCCTCATGCCGAGCCGGAAGCGCTGGCGCGAGCGGGGGCCGCGGCGCGCGGCGCGACGATGTATGTGACGCTGGAGCCGTGTTCGCATCACGGCAAGTCGCCGCCTTGCGCCGACGCCATCGTCGCCGCCGGCATCGCGCGCGTCGTCTCCGCTATCGAGGATCCGAATCCGGAGGTTGCGGGGCAGGGCCATGCGCGGCTGCGCGCCGCCGGCATTGCCGTCGATGTCGGGCTCTGCGCCGAGGACGCCGCGCGCGATCACGCCGGGCATTTCATGCGGGTGCGCGAACATCGCCCGCATGTCGTCCTCAAGCTTGCGGTGTCGGCCGACGACAAGATCGCGGCGGCGGGGCACCGCCCGGTCGCGATCACCGGCGCGGAGGCGCAGTCGCGGGTGCATCTCTTGCGCGCGCAAAGCGATGCCATTCTGGTCGGCATCGGCACCGTGCTGGCGGACGATCCGCTGTTGACCTGCCGTTTGCCAGGCATGGAAAAGCGTTCGCCGGTGCGGGTGGTGCTGGACCGTGCGCTGCGGCTGCCCGGCGACAGCCGTCTGGTGCATTCGGCGCGACTGGTGCCGCTCTGGGTCATGACCTCGGAGCTTGCGGAAGCCAAGGCGGCGGCCAAGCTCGGCGGGGCCGGCGCGCATCTGCTGCGCGTCGCCAATCTGACCAGTTCGCCGCCGGGCCTCGCGTTGCCCGAGGTGCTGCATGCGCTGGCCGACAAGGGCATCACCCGCCTCATGGTCGAGGGCGGCGCGCGGGTGGCGTCGTCGTTCCTCACTGCCGGCCTTGTCGATGAGATCTGGCTGCTGCGCGGTCCCGGCCGGATCGGCGAGGACGGCGTACCTGCGCTGGAGACGCAACCCCTTCACGCAATCACGCAGTCGCCTCGCTGGCGCGCGCGTGCTACCGAGACGCTGGGACAGGACACCTTGACCATCTACGAGCGCACGGCTTGAAGACGATGTTTGCCAGAGACGGGTTTTCCACCTCTCCCATGGAGAGAGGTCGGATCGCGTTAGCGATCCGGGTGAGGGGGTACGCTCTCTCGATGGATTGTAACCCCTCACCCCAACCCTCTCCCTATGGGAGAGGGGGTTCATTGTGTTTCCGCGCAACACCAAAATTATAATCGGAGCTTCATGTTCACCGGCATCGTCACCGACATCGGCGAGATCACGGACCTGACGCCGACCGCGCAGGGCCAGTTGCATCGCCTGCGCATCGCCTGCCGCTACGATCAGGCCGGCATCGCCGATGGCGCGTCGATCGCCTGCAACGGCGTGTGTCTGACGGTGGTGCGCTCCGGCACGGAGCAGGGTCGCACCTGGTTCGAGGTCGATGCCGCCGCCGAGACGCTGCGGCTGACCACGGCGCAACACTGGCGCGCCGGCACCCGGCTCAATCTGGAGCGCGCGCTCAAGATCGGCGACGAACTCGGCGGCCACATCGTCACCGGCCATGTCGATGGCATCGCCGCCATTCTTGTCCGCGACGATCTGCCCGACATGGCGCGGTTCGATCTGCGCGCGCCGCGCGAACTCGCCCGCTTCATCGCGACCAAGGGATCGGTGACGCTCGACGGCGTCTCGCTCACCGTCAACAGCGCGGTAGATGACGCCTTCTCGGTGCTGATCATCCCGCACACGCTGCAGGCGACCACCCTGAACACCTGGCAGGCGGGCACGCCGGTCAATCTCGAAGTCGATTTGATGGCGCGCTATGCGGCGCGGCTGACGCAGATGAAATGAATGTGTCCGTCATGCTCTGCCGAGGGCCGGCCATGACAGGAATTCCGGCTTGGAATTGCGTGGCTTAGCGACTACAAGGCGCGCAACGTAAGTCGATTTTGACTGATGGGACGACCGATGGCTGAACCGCGCCGCGCGCAACTGAATGACGACACCGATATCACCGGCGCCCGCGTGGTGATCGTCGAGGCTCGCTTCTATGACGAGATTCAATCCGCGCTGCTGGCCGGCGCGTTGAAGGAACTGGACGCGGCCTGCGTCAAATACGACGTCTTGAGCGTTCCCGGCGCGCTGGAGATTCCGGCGGCGATCTCGATCGCGCTCGACGCCGCCAAGAAGAACGGCAAGCCCTATGACGGCGCGATCGCGCTCGGCTGCGTCATTCGCGGCGAGACCATCCATTTCGAGATCGTGTCGATGGAATCCGCGCGCGGGTTGATGGATCTCGCGGTGGCGCGCAGCCTGCCGCTCGGCAACGGCATCATCACCGTCAACACCGAGGAACAGGCCTGGGCGCGTGCCCGCGCCGACGAACTCAACAAGGGCGGCGATGCCGCGCGGGCGGCGCTCGCGATGATCCGCATCCGCCGCAGGCTGGCAAAACCGTAATGGCCGACGCTCCGAAATCCGTCGAGAAGAAAGCCAACCGGCGCGGCGCGGCGCGGCTCGCCGCGGTGCAGGCGCTCTACCAGATGGACATCGCCGGCGCCGGCATCAACGACATCTTCGCCGAGTTCGAGAGCCACTGGCTCGGCAATGAGGTCGAGGGCGACAAATATCTGCCGGCCGAGGCGGCGTTCTTCCGCGACGTGGTGTCCGGCGTGGTGCGCGAGCAAGGCAGGCTCGACCCGCTGCTTGACGACGCGCTCACCAAAGGCTGGCCGCTAAAGCGGATCGACGCCATCCTGCGCGCGGTGCTGCGCGCCGGGGCCTATGAGCTCGACCATCGCAAGGACGTGCCGGCGCGCGTCGTCATCAAGGAATATGTCGACGTCGCCCACGCCTTTGTCGATCGCGACGAGACCGGCCTTGTCAACGCCGTGCTCGACCAGATCGCGCGCCAGTTCCGCAGCGGTGAGTTCACGCAAGGATAGAGCCGTCATTGCGAGGAGCGGAGCGACGTCTCGAACCATAGGACCATGGTGCCCCGGATGCCGCGCAGCGCGAAGCGGTGCGCTGCTGATCCGGGGCCGTTCCGAACTCCATATGTGGAATGGTCCCGGTTCTGCGAAGCAGCGTTGCACGCTGCATCGCGCCCGGGACACACTCATCGCTACGCTCGCAATGACGAGGGTTCAACAGGATGGCCTCCGCCGAACATGACCTGATCGCGCGCTATTTCCGCCCGCTCGCCAGCGATGCCGGCGCGCTCGGCCTGATCGACGATGCCGCGGTGCTCGCCGCCTCCGGCGACGACCTCGTCGTCACCGTCGATGCGGTGGTGGAGGGCGTGCATTTCCTCGCCGCCGATCCGCCGGACACGCTGGCGCGCAAGGCGCTGCGGGTGAACCTGTCCGATCTCGCCGCCAAGGGCGCGGTTCCGGCCGGTTTCGTGCTGACGCTGGCGTTGCGGCAGGCGGCCGACGACTGGCTCGCGCCGTTCGCGCGCGCGCTGGGGGAGGACGCCGCCGCGTTCCACTGCCCGCTGCTCGGCGGCGACACCGTCTCGACGCCGGGGCCGCTGACCATTTCCATCACCGCCTTCGGCAGGGTGCCGCCGGGCCGGATGGTCCGCCGCGACGGCGCGCAAGAGGGCGACCGGGTCGTGGTGTCCGGCAGCATTGGCGATGCCGCGCTCGGCCTCGACGTGCTCAAGGGCGGCAAGGCCGCCGCCGCGCTGGCGGGCGACGCCGCGGCCCGCGATTTCCTCACCGGGCGCTACCGCGTGCCGCAGCCCCGCCTTGCGCTGGCGAAAACGCTGCGCGATCACGCCGATGCGGCGATGGACGTCTCGGACGGCCTCGTTGGCGATCTCGCCAAGCTGTGCGCCGCCTCTGGCGTCTCGGCACGGATCGAGGCCGGCGCCGTGCCGCTGTCGCCGGTGGCGGCGCGGCTGCTCGCCTCCGGCGCGGTGGCCTTCGAGACGCTGGTCTCGGGCGGCGACGATTACGAGGTGCTGGCGAGCGTGGCGGAGAATCGCTGGGCCGCCTTCGAGGCCGCCGCGCGCGAGGTCGGGGTCGCGGTGACGACAATCGGGCGAATCACGGCGGGCGCGGAGCCACCGGTGCTGGTCGATTCGCGCGGGCAGGCGATGGCGCTGCAACGTTTGTCCTACAGCCATTTTTGAGTGCGCGCGCTGTTCGACGTTGGTTGAATTAGCCTAAAAACGGGGTTTTGGGAGCCCTCCGCTCATTGCGCCGCGGGAGCGATTTTGGCATTGTCCGCGCCAAATTGAGGCAACCCGGCGGCGGCTGGAAAAACCTCCGTTTTTCTTCTTTCCGTCCGCGCTCGCGGGGATACGGATATTCCGGGAAACAAAGGCAAGTCAGATGACAGCATTATGGTTGATCGTGCTCTGCGGCGTGCTCTCGATCGTGTACGCGGTATGGGCAACCTCGTCGGTGCTCGGCGCGGACGCCGGCAACGCGCGCATGCAGGAAATCGCAGGCGCGGTGCGTGAAGGCGCGCAGGCCTATCTGCGGCGGCAATACACCACCATCGGTTTCGTCGGCATCGTGATTTTCGTGCTGCTCGCGTATTTCCTGGGCGTGCTGGTGGCGGTCGGCTTCCTGATCGGCGCGGTGCTCTCGGGCGTCGCGGGCTTTATCGGCATGAACGTCTCGGTCCGCGCCAACGTCCGCACCGCGCAGGCGGCGACCAAGTCGCTGGCCGGCGGCCTCGAACTCGCCTTCAAGGCGGGCGCGATCACCGGCCTCCTGGTGGCCGGTCTCGCGCTGCTCGGCGTCAGCCTCTATTACATCTATCTGACCCACTTCGCGGGCCTTGCCCCCAACAACCGCGTCGTCATTGACGCGCTGGTGGCGCTCGGCTTCGGCGCCTCGCTGATCTCGATCTTCGCCCGTCTCGGCGGCGGCATCTTCACCAAGGGCGCCGACGTCGGCGGCGATCTCGTCGGCAAGGTCGAGGCCGGCATTCCGGAGGACGATCCGCGCAACCCGGCGACCATCGCCGACAACGTCGGCGACAATGTCGGCGACTGCGCCGGCATGGCCGCCGACCTGTTCGAGACCTACGCGGTGACCGCGGTGGCGACCATGGTGCTCGCGGCGATCTTCTTCGCCGGCGCGCCCACGCTGCTGCCGAACATGATGACCCTGCCGCTCGCCATCGGCGGCATCTGCATCCTGACCTCGATCGCCGGCACCTTCTTCGTCAAGCTCGGCGTCAGCCAGTCGATCATGGGCGCGCTCTACAAGGGCCTGATCGCCACCGGCGTGCTCTCGCTCGCGGGTCTTGCCATCGTGATCCACCAGCTCATCGGCTTCGGCCCGCTGGAAGGCGTCAAGTTCACCGGCATGTCGCTGTTCCTGTGCGGCGTGGTGGGTCTGGGCGTCACCGGCCTGATCATCTGGATCACCGAATACTACACCGGCACCGACTATCGCCCGGTGAAGTCGATCGCGCAGTCCTCGGTGACCGGCCACGGCACCAACGTGATCCAGGGTCTGGCGATCTCGATGGAGGCGACCGCGCTTCCCGCCATCGTCATCATCGCCGGCATCCTGATCACCTACAGCCTCGCCGGCCTGTTCGGCATCGCGATCGCCACCACCACCATGCTGGCGCTGGCCGGCATGATCGTCGCGCTCGACGCCTTCGGCCCGGTGACCGACAACGCCGGCGGCATCGCCGAGATGGCGGGCCTGCCCAAGGAAGTCCGCAAGGCGACCGACGCGCTCGACGCGGTCGGCAACACCACCAAGGCGGTGACCAAGGGCTACGCCATCGGCTCGGCCGGCCTCGGCGCGCTGGTGCTGTTCGCGGCCTACAACGAAGACCTCAAGTTCTTCGTGGCGAATTCGGCGACCCACAAGTACTTCGCCGGCGTCAATCCCGACTTCTCGCTCAACAACCCGTACGTCGTGGTCGGCCTCTTGTTCGGCGGCCTCTTGCCGTATCTGTTCGGCGCGATGGGCATGACCGCGGTCGGCCGCGCCGCCGGCGCGATCGTCGAGGAAGTGCGTCGCCAGTTCCGCGAGAAGCCGGGCATCATGAAGGGCACCGACAAGCCGGACTACGGCAAGGCGGTTGACCTGCTGACCAAGGCGGCGATCAAGGAAATGATCATCCCCTCGCTGCTGCCGGTGCTGTCGCCGATCTTCGTCTACTTCGCGATCTACTTCATCGCGGGTGGCGGTGTTGCCGGCAAGTCGGCGGCGTTCTCCGCGGTCGGCGCCATGCTGCTCGGCGTGATCGTCACCGGCCTGTTCGTCGCGATCTCGATGACCTCGGGCGGCGGCGCATGGGACAACGCCAAGAAGTATATCGAGGACGGCCATTTCGGCGGTAAAGGCTCCGACGCCCACAAGGCGGCGGTGACCGGCGACACCGTCGGCGACCCCTACAAGGATACGGCTGGTCCTGCAGTGAATCCGATGATCAAGATCACCAACATCGTAGCGTTGCTGCTGCTGGCGATCCTCGCTCACTGATTTCCCTCGCATTTGACGAAAACGCCCGCGGCATGCCGCGGGCGTTTTTGTTTGGGCGTGCGACATCTTCGCGCGGCGGGAAATCTTTGCCGCCGGATGCGTTGAATCCGCTTCAAGGTATGGCGTTTCGATTGACTGCTTTTTGGGGAGGCAAGGTCATGGACGACAACGATCCGTTCGAGCAGGGCAAGCGCGCCTGCTTCAATCGCGAACCGAACGCCAATCCCTATCCCAAGGACACCGAGGCATATCGCCGCTGGGAGGCGGGCTACAGGTTCGTCGAGCGGGGCCTGGTGGCGGTCTGATCTTGGGGCGAGCGTGGAGCTTGGTTCACCTCTCCCATGGGGAGAGGTCGGATTGCCGTCGTGCGTCGACGACGCGCGATGGCAAGCCGGGTGAGGGGTTACGATCTATCGAGAATTCTATTTCCCCTCACCCCAACCCTCTCCCCGGCGGGGAGAGGGAGCAGC